>NZ_JARUVL010000001.1 GCF_030137545.1 Virgibacillus sp. LDC-1
TAAAAAATAGATAGGAATATAAACGGTTGACGGTCAATTTCGAAGCCCCTTTAGGGGCCTCGTTGGTAAAGTGCCCTTATAGGGCGAAACTAAAACCGCCCGTTTTACGGGCGGATAGTTACTTTTTTGAGAAGACAAAAAAGCAATATATGTCGATATTTCCCGGGAAATAAGAAAACTAGGATGTATTGACTGGAATTGTCGTTCGGAATAACCAAAGGAGAAAGAAGAGGTGAACTTTCCGTTGACAACCATTGCAAAGCATGGCAGAGTAACATTAGTATTAGCAAATAGGAGGATTATATGTTTTCAATTGGACAGTTAGCTATTATTAGTATGATTTCACACCTTATATTTATTTTTATTACGTGGAGAATAATGCAAAGCATTAATTTTGAGCCTATTATTCGTAAAGGCCATGCAGCTGAGGCGAAAATCTTTTTATTGTTCCTCGCGATAATAATTGGTGCTGGTGTTAGTCGGTTTTTCTTAGAATTTATGCAGTGGTCCAGAGATTTGATGTATCTATTCTAATACATCATTCTAAATATCTAGTATTCTCTTAAACTATGTATATATGAATTCCCCTTTGATCATACTTATAAAAGCGTATGGTGAAGGGGGTTTTTTTATGAGAAAGGTTATTATTATCTCTGTACTAATCTATTTATTATCCAATAACGTGTTCGCATCTAGTATCAAAAAGGATGAACTCGTCCAATTAGCATCGATTATTACGAGTGAAGGAGATTTGATAGAAACATGGGAGATCACGATAAAGGAAAACGCGGAACGTTCAAGAATTGAACAGCTGCTGGAAGATTGGAAGCATAAAGACTCCGTTTTACGAGAAGAAGATGAAAACAGTATAAAATATGCTTCAAGAGACATCCATAAAACGTCTGGAATTATCGTATCCTATAATGCTGTTTTACCTAAAAACAAACAGTATCGTGCATCTTTTTCAATCGTAATAAAGGGTTCCGGTTGGGATCCACCTACACAGTCTGAATATCAAAAAATTAAACAACAAGTTACCGAACAATATTTCACAGAGAAACGGGAAATATTTACTTGTCTGACAACTAAACCTAATGCTATAATGGATATTGGTTATTTATCAGATAATCTAGCAAAAAAACTTAAATTACGACATGTTTCTACACAGACTGATAATCTAGTAAAAACGATGCATAAAAAAATTATTTACGGGTATACACCATTATGGGAAGAGCGGCTTATCATACATAATAAGCCAATGAATGTACAAATCGTTACTGAAATAGATAAGCAAGGTGACGTCACATTCACCATTGGAACACCTATCTTAATAAATGAATATTAATATTATGAAAATGGATCTGAAGGAGATTTGAAATATGGAAAAAATCATCGTAAGAGGCGGACAGCAATTAAGGGGCACTGTAAAGGTTGAAGGTGCAAAAAATGCAGTATTACCTGTTATTGCAGCCAGTCTTATTGCAAGTGAAGGAAAAAGCGTTATTTATGATGTTCCTGTCTTGGCAGATGTATATACAATCAATGAAGTACTACGAAATATGAATGCAAATGTACATTTTAGTAATAATACGGTAACGGTTGATGCTTCAACTGAATTGAAGACAGAAGCTCCTTTTGAATATGTACGAAAAATGCGTGCTTCCGTGCTTGTGATGGGACCACTATTAGCCCGTTATGGACACGCAAAGGTTGCTATGCCTGGAGGCTGTGCAATTGGTTCTCGCCCAATTGATCTTCATTTAAAAGGTTTTGAAGCAATGGGAGCAGAGGTCCATGTAGGGAATGGCTTTGTAGAAGCGCATGTTAATGGTCGCTTAAAGGGTGCAAAAATTTACCTTGATATGCCTAGTGTTGGCGCAACGGAAAACATTATGATGGCGGCAGCATTAGCAAAGGGCAAAACCATCATTGAAAACTGTGCAAAAGAACCTGAAATAGTTGACCTTGCCAACTACTTAAATAAGATGGGGGCAAAGGTTGTCGGTGCAGGAACAGAAACTATTCGCATCGAAGGTGTAGAAAAACTTCAGGGCGTGGAACACAATATCATACCTGATCGAGTAGAGGCAGGTACCTTTATGGTGGCTGCAGCTATTTCTCAAGGAGATATTTTAATTGAAAATGCGGTGAGTGAGCATTTGCGTCCTGTTATTTCAAAGCTTCAAGAAATGAATGTAACGATAGTGGAAGAAAAAAATGGTATTCGCGTGATCGGACCAGAAAAGCTCCAAGCTACGGATATCAAAACATTACCACATCCAGGGTTTCCTACTGACATGCAATCGCAAATGATGGCATTAATGTTATGTGCGGAAGGAACGAGTGTCATAACAGAAACCGTGTTTGAAAATCGCTTTATGCATGTTGAAGAGTTTCGCCGGATGAATGCGAAGATGAAAATTGAGGGGCGAAGTGTCATTATTGAAGGTCCTTCAAATCTACAAGGTGCTGAGGTTGCAGCAACCGATTTGCGTGCTGCCGCTGCGTTGATTTTAGCTGGTCTAGCTGCTGAGAACTTTACAAGAGTAACAGAATTGAAGCATCTAGATCGAGGATATGTTGATCTTGCTGGCAAGCTAGCTGCGCTCGGAGCAGATATTGAACGTGTTGATGAAAGTGGAGATGTCGTAACTCCTACAACTGAGGCAGATTTAGAAACTGCAAAATAACCGGCTATCTTTCTATTATTCTCATGAAGTGAGCCCCAATGAATAGTGAATATCTATTCATTGGGGCTTTTTTGTATGTGAAGAGGATTTAATATGTAAAAATGCATCTTTTATTTTATTTAAGGTTATGCTAAAATTAAATGAAAATTATAAATAATTTATAAAGGGTGAATCATCTTGAAATTATATCTTTCTGTTGATATGGAAGGAATTACTGGATTGCCCGACCATACATTTGTACTCGCTGAAAAGCATAATTACAACCGCGCTCGAAAGATTATGACCGATGAAACGAATTATGTTATCGAGGCAGCAATGCAAAGTGGTTGTAGTGAAATTGTTGTGAATGATAGCCATTCTAAAATGAACAACTTGTTAATTGATGCCTTACATCCTGAGGCATTGTTAATTACTGGTGAGGGGAAGCCTTTATCCATGATGCAAGGCTTAGATGCTTCCTATGATGGAGCACTATTTATTGGTTACCATGCTCGCGCTGGACAGTTTGGTGTTATGTCGCATTCAATGATCCATGCTGTACGGAATTTTTACATAAACGACCAACCAGTTGGTGAGTTGGGATTAAATGCCTATGTAGCTGGGTATTTTGAAGTTCCAATATTAATGGTAGCAGGAGATGATCAAGCAGTTAAAGAGGCAGAGGAATTGATCCCTAATGTAACGACTGCAACGGTAAAGGAAACGATATCGAGGTCTGCGGTTAAAAGCTTAACGCCCCAAAAAGCTGGTGAATTATTATCAAAACGTGTACAGCATGCTTTAGATAGACGGAACAAAGTCGATCCACTTGCTCCACCGGAAAAACCGGTCATAAAAATTGAATTTAACAATTATGGACAGGCAGAATGGGCCAGTCTCATGCCAGGTACAATCTTAGAAGCTGGAACAACAATCGTTCGCTTTGAGGCAAAGGATATATTGGAAGCGTATCAGGCCATGCTTGTAATGGTAGAACTAGCTTTAAACGCTACATTTTCATCGTGAGAAGTACATATTTATAAGGAGTTGATATGTATCGAATGAAGAAGCTAACCGCCCGTATCCAACATATTATTGAGAATACGAATGGCAAGTGGGGGATAGTCCTAGAAGACCTTGACCGAAACGAACGTTGGTATTGGAATGCGAACGAACCATTTTATGCAGCAAGTGTGATTAAAGTTCCGATTATGATGGCTGTTTTTCATGCGTCTCATAATGGTGATCTTTCATTAGATGATGAACTACAGCTGAAACAGGCAGATCAAGTAGGTGGTGCTGGTGTACTCCAGTATATGACGCCAGGTATCAAGCTACCGATATACGATGTCATGATGTTAATGATTATTCAGAGTGATAATACTGCTACCAACATGCTTATTGATCTTCTAGGAGAGCCTCATATTCAACAACGAATGGTCGAATATGAGTTTATTCAAAGTAAGTTTTACAACAAGCTAATGATTGTACCTGCAGTTAGGAAAGGAAATAATACGATTACAGCAGCAGAAATGAATGCCATGTTAAAAAAACTAGCCTTAGGCAAAGTGATTTCTGCGCATGCATGTGAGCAAATGATTGCGATATTAAAAAAGCAGCAAATTCAAGATGGACTTCCAGGCCGCCTAGCTTCTCCAGAGCCTTCTTACTTTGGAGGACAAAAAGATTGGGAAATTGCTCATAAAACAGGAAATGTTCAAGGAATTAACCATGATATAGGTATTTTTTATGTAGGGAAACGTCAATTAATTGCCTCTGTACTATCAAAGGATATGGATGATCTCGTTGCGCGGAATACAATCCAATTGATTGGCAGAGAAATCTATGATTATTTACATATAACCAAAAATGAAAGCGTTTGCTAACTAAATAGATTTTGGAATGTTAGAAAGATAATGATACAGGAGAGGGTTATGTGCTGCGCTATATATTAAAAAGATTATTGATTATGTGTATTACACTATGGATTATCGTGACACTTACGTTTGTTTTAATGATTTCTATTCCCGGCTCACCTTTTAATAGTGACCAGTCATCGAACGAAACAGTACAAGCAAATCTGGAAAAATTTTATAATCTGGACGAACCTTACTATATTCAATACTTCCAATATATAAAATCGGTTATTCTATTTGATTTTGGTCCTTCTATTAAACAACCGAATCAAACGGTAAATGATTTATTAGGGAGGGGCTTTCCCATTTCATTTGAATTAGGACTTATAACGATCATCGTTGCTGTTATATCAGGGATTATTCTAGGTGTTATTGCAGCTCTCCGACATAATGGCTTCGTTGATTATCTAGCAATGGGAGTTGCTGTATTTGGAATATCAATTCCGAACTTTATTTTAGCTACGCTATTAATTCAACAGCTAGCCGTAAATGCGGAATGGTTCCCAGTAGCCACATGGTCTAGTCCAAAGCATATGGTTCTTCCTGTACTAGCATTGGCAACAGGTCCGATGGCGATTATCGCCAGACTAACGAGGTCCACGATGCTAGAAGTGCTCACCCAGGATTACATCAAGATGGCGCGTGCAAAAGGATTATCACCATGGAAAATAATTTTCAAGCATGCCTTACGTAATGCGCTCATGCCAGTAGTAACCATTATGGGAACCTTATTAGCAGGTATATTGACAGGTACATTTGTTATTGAGCAAATATTTGCGATCCCAGGGATGGGAAAGTATTTTGTAGAAAGCATTAATCATCGAGATTATCCAGTAATCATGGGAACAACGGTGTTTTATAGCGTCTTCTTAATTATGATGTTATTTCTAGTTGATATTGCTTATGGCATATTGGACCCGCGTATAAAGGTACATCAAAAGGAGGGTGAATAGTATGAAATATACCTCAAAGGATTCCATCATGCCCTCCTCTACGAACATTCCCGATGATTGGTTTGAATGGGAACAGTCAGATAAAGCGCAAGCAGAGAAGGTTGCTCGTCCTTCTTTATCCTATTGGAATGATGCATGGAAACGACTACGTAAAAATAAACTAGCAATGACAGGTCTCGTTTTTTTAATCATCTTAATCTTTTTAGCTATCTTTGGACCGATTTTATCTCCTTATGAAGTGAATAAATCAGATTTGCCCAATCAATATCAGGAACCATCTGCATCCCATTGGTTTGGCACAGATTCCCATGGACGTGATGTATTTACACGTACGTGGTTTGGTGCACGGATATCATTGTTTGTTGGATTAATGGCAGCATTAATTGATGTGTCGATTGGTATTATTTATGGAGGAATTGCGGGCTATAAGGGTGGACGTACAGATAATGTGATGATGCGCATTATTGAAATATTATATGGACTTCCGTACTTGTTAGTCGTTATTTTGCTTTTAGTAGTATTAGGACCGAGCTTAACGACGATTATTGTTGCGCTGACCGTAACCGGATGGGTTGGAATGGCGCGAATTGTTCGCGGGCAAGTACTACAAATAAAAAACTATGAGTTTGTGCTTGCCTCTAGGTCATTTGGTACGAAGACATCACGTATTATTCGGCGTAATTTACTTCCAAATTCGATGGGGCCGATAATTGTACAAATGACGTTGACCGTACCATCGGCAATATTTGCAGAAGCATTTTTAAGCTTTTTAGGACTTGGAATTCAATCCCCATATGCAAGCTGGGGAACGATGGCAAATGATTCACTAGGGGCCATATTATCAGGAAATTGGTGGACGTTATTTTTTCCTGCCTTTTTTATTTCCTTTACGATGTTTGCCTTTAACGTACTAGGTGATGGACTACAGGATGCACTCGATCCGAAGCTGAGGAAGTAGGTGTATAGATGACAAATATTCTTGAAGTTGAAGATCTACACGTCACATTTTCTACATATGGTGGAACAGTCAAAGCAGTGCGTGGAGTCACATTTTCATTAAAACAAGGAGAAACGCTAGCAATTGTAGGAGAGTCAGGCTGCGGAAAAAGTGTCACATCCAATGCGATTATGCGACTTATTCCAAATCCACCAGGGAAAATTGATAAAGGTTCGATTCGCTTTAAAGGCAAGGATTTAATGCATGAGACAGAGAAGAAAATGCGTTCGATTCGCGGTGTTGATATATCAATGATTTTTCAGGATCCGATGACTGCGTTAAATCCGACCTTAACCATTGGCTCACAGCTAATGGAAGGGCTCAGAGAGCATCATAAGGTGTCTCCTGACAAAGCAAAAAGAAAAGCGATTGAAATGATGGAATTAGTTGGAATTTCTAATCCGGCAGAGAGATTAAAGCAATATCCTCACCAATTTAGTGGTGGAATGCGTCAACGAATTGTGATTGCAATGGCACTTATCTGTGAACCAGAGCTACTCATTGCGGATGAACCAACAACCGCACTTGACGTAACCATTCAAGCACAGATTTTAGAGCTTTTCGAGAAAATCCAAAAGGTGACAGGTGTTTCCATTATTTTAATTACGCATGATCTTGGGGTTGTTGCGAATATAGCTGATCGAATTGCAGTCATGTATGCAGGGAAGATCATTGAAATGGGAGAGAAAAGAGATATTTTTTATCGTCCACAGCATCCCTATACAAAAGGACTCTTAAAATCTGTTCCTCGCCTGGATCTAGATGGCGAAAAACTAACACCGATTGATGGTACACCACCTGATTTATTCTCACCTCCAAAGGGCTGCTCATTTTATGCGCGTTGTCCTTTTGCAATGAAGGTGTGTAATAAAGTTTATCCTGTTCAAACCAACATAACTGATTCTCACCATGTAGCGTGCTGGTTGCAGGATGAACGGGCAAAGCAATTGCAAGCTACTCTGCCGATAAAATAGTGAGTAGCTCGCAAGTAGCAATAAAGTTTTAAGAATATGGAGGAAATAAAATGAACAAAGGGGGAAATACAGTGAAGAAGTTTCTGGTTTTTTTAATGACCGTGTTCGCAGTTTTTGTACTAGTCGGTTGTACCGCAACAAAGGATGCAGGTAAAGAGCCAAATGATGAAGAAGGTAAAGATGCAAAGGAAAGTACAGAAAAGATTTTAAAGCTAAATAATGGAACAGAACCGAAATCATTAGACCCTTCGATTGGATTTGATGCAGTATCTTGGGATCCGTTGAATAATTTAATGGAAGGTTTAACTCGGCTGAATAAGGACCATGTTGCAGAACCCGCCACAGCGGAAAAAATTGATGTTTCAGAAGATGGAAAAACATATACCTTCACGATTAGAGAGGATGCTAAATGGTCGAATGGCGATCCTGTCGTGGCAAAGGATTTTGAGTTTGCTTGGAAATATATGCTTGATCCAGCTAATGCTTCTGAAGCAGCTTTTCTCGGATACTTTATTGAAGGAGCAGAAGCATTTAACAATGGAGAAGGCAAAGCTGATGATGTGAAAGTAACGGCAAAGGACGACAAGACATTAGAGGTTGTTTTAACAGCCCCAACAGGATTTTTCCCGGATTTGCTAACAAATCCAGCGTTCTTTCCTATTAACCATAAAGTTGCTGCAGAAACGCCAGATTGGCATGCGGAGGCAGATACCTTTGTATCAAATGGACCATTTAAGTTAGAATCGTGGGACCATGATGTGGAAATGGTTTTTGCTAAGAACGATCAATATTGGGATAAAGGTGCAGTAAAGCTTGATAAAGTTCATTTTGCGATGGTAAATGATTCGAATACGCAGTATCAAATGTTTGAAAGTGGAGATCTTGATACCGCAAGTATTCCAGCAGAGCTTTCTGACCAACTGATTGACGGTGAGAATGTATTTATTGGAGATTATGGTGGACTGGAATTTTATCGATTTAATGTAAAAGAAGAACCATTTCAAAATAAAAAGATCCGAAAGGCGTTTGCATATGCTGTCAATCGAGAGAATATTGCGGAGTATGTCGTAAAAAATGGTGTGGAGCCTGCATTTGGCTTTGTTTCTCCAGGGTTTAAAGGGCCAGATGGAAAGGATTTCCGTGAAAAAAACGGGGATTTAGTTACATTTGATGCCGAGAAGGCAAAGCAATTACTGGAGGAAGGAATGAAGGAGGAAGGCTATGAGAAGCTTCCACCAATAACGCTTTCCTATAATACAAGTGATACGAATAAAGCAGTAGCAGAAGAGCTACAAAATATGTATAAGGAAACACTTGGGGTCGAGGTATCTTTAGAAAATCAGGAATGGAATGTGTTCTCTGAAGCACAAAAAGCATTGGAACTGCAGTTTTCGCGGAGCTCTTTCATTAATGACTATAGTGATCCAATTAACTTTTTAGAAAGCTTTATAACAGACTCTTATATGAATCGTACGGGATTCTCTAGTAAAGCATACGATGAGCTAATTGCAAAAGGAAAAACAGAGTCGGATGAAGAAAAACGTTGGGAATATATGTATGAGGCAGAAAAAATGCTAGCCGAAGAAATGATTATTATGCCAATTCGTTATTACAATACAGTTGTTTTAGAAGCAGAAGGCGTTTCGGGCATTTTACGTCATCCAGTTGGCTATTTTGATTTAAAGTATGCCGATAAACAAAATTAATTAGGATACAAATGCTGGGGCGAATAGGGTAACTGAGTCAATCATAAAAAATCTTTTGTCCCAGCATCACTTTTATCCGTACGGAAGGGATGAGCTTGCTTGATATGATTTATCCAGATCGTTTACAAGTTGGAGATACGATTGGCGTACTTGCTCCTGCAAGTCCACCAAACATGGAAAAGCTGTATCAGGCAATTCCATTGCTAGAAAAAAAGGGACTAAAGGTCAAGCTAGGAAATTATGTTTCTACCGTATATGGCTATTTAGCGGGAACAGATGAAGAACGTTTAGATGATCTGAATACGATGATTGCAGATAAAACGATAAAAGCAATTTTTTTTGCAAGAGGAGGCTATGGAACAGGAAGAATCGCTGATCGTATTGACTATGCATTACTACGTGACAACCCAAAAATTATATGGGGCTATAGTGATATTACATACTTACACACTGCTATTCATAAGCAAGCAGAATTAGTTACATTTCATGGTCCGATGATCGAGTCAGATATCGCAAAACCTGATTTTGACTCGAAATCATTCGCTATGTTGGATCAATTATTTGCACCGATGGAAATACGTTATACAGAGGAGATTTCTCCACTTCACGTGCTTGTTCCTGGAACAGCGCGAGGACAGCTTGTTGGTGGCAACCTTTCCCTTTTGACGAGCACACTTGGAACGTCTTTTGAGATCGATACAAAGGATAAAATCCTTTTAATAGAGGATATTGGCGAGGCGCCATATCGGATCGATTCCATGCTCAACCAGCTGCGCTTAGCTGGAAAACTCTCCAAGCTAGCAGGGGTAGCTGTGGCCGATTTTGCCGATTCATCTCCAAAAGCTTCTCCATCCCTCACATTAGAAGAGGTATTTGACCACTACTTTCAAAAAATAGCGTGTCCGGTAGTAACAGGCTTTAAAATAGGTCATTGCACACCAAATATAGCTATTCCTTTAGGTGTTGAAGCAACACTTGATAGCACCTCAAAAACGTTATTGATTACACCAGGAGTGCAATGAAAGGAGCATGGACGCTTAGAGGTTTACTTGCATCAAGGTGGTGACTCCAATCGGAAAAGCATGAGATTTGAGACACTAGGGAAGCGGGTTTCTTCCGAGGAGACGCAAGCCATGCCCGTGGAAAGCATCCGCCTGTAGTCAGAAGTAATAGCTTAGAGAACATTTGAAACAATAGGCGGATAAAAACGCCTAACCATACTATACGAGGAGTGCTAGCGTGTATAAACAAACGTTTGATTCGCTACAAGAAGAGCTGTGGGTAACCTCGGTTCAAGTAGCTACAGTTTGGACATCTCCACAGTCGGCAAGAGATATGGATAAGCTAGGGTTAGAGAATCCAACGAATATTGTGCAATGGGTAAAGACATTATCTTATCATGACAAGCTAGCCTTATGTGATGAAAACCGCGTTCAAACCCAATTGCTATTCGGCGAATATGTGCTGGTTCGAGAAATAAAAGCGGGTTGGGCACGTATCGTTATTCCATCCCAGCCATCAAGCAAGGATGATTACGGCTATCCTGGCTGGGTCCCAATCGTACAATTAAAAAAAGTAATGAAAGCAGATTGGCAACGAGAACAAACCGCAGTAGTGAAAACGAAAACGGCTTGGTTAGAGGAACACTCCGGCAATCGCATTTTTTCGCTCAGTTTTTTAACAGCCTTGCCGGTTATTTTTGATGAAGAAGCGAGGATAAAAGTTAAAACACCTGAAGGAAGTGCATTTTTATTAAAGAGTGATGTCTATATCGTAAATACAAGAGATGGAATGAAGCAAAGATCTGGACAAGCAATTGCTCTAGCTGCAACGATGTTTATCGGCCTTGAATATTTTTGGGGTGGGATGAGCTCATTTGGCTATGATTGTTCCGGTTTAGCGTATGCAGCTTATAAAGCAAATGGCTACCAAATCAGTCGAGATGCTTCAGATCAGGCAATTCACGGAGAAGCGGTGCCATTAGACCAATTGCGAAGTGGAGATCTTTTGTTTTTTGCTCATAACGAAGGAAAAGGCAATGTACATCACGTAGGGATTTATCTCGGAAACGGGGAAATGGTACATTCTCCACAAACAGGGAAGGGCATAGAAATTACTCCTTTAGCTGGAACACTATATGAACAAGAGCTTTGTGTTGCAAGGCGTTATTGGTCGACAATAGAGGAGCGTAGAGCGTAATGGAAAAAATATTACAGGTGAATGATTTAAAGAAACATTTTGAAATAGGGAAGGGACGTATTCTAAAGGCTGTAAATGGTGTTTCCTTCTATGTAAAAAAAGGAGAAACGTTTGGACTTGTTGGTGAATCTGGCTGTGGAAAATCAACGATTGGCAGAACCATTCTAGGATTGTACGAAAGCACGGATGGCGAAGTCTTTTTTAAAGGAGAAGATGTGCACGGGCTAAATGAAAAAGAACGTTTTCGATTTTATCGCAGCATGCAAATGATATTTCAAGATCCATATGCCTCTTTAAATCCCCGCTCGACCGTTCGAGAGATTATTTCTGAGCCGATGGAGGTTCATCAATTGTTCCAAAGTAAAAAGGAGCAGCTTGAACGTGTTTATGAACTGCTGGAAGAGGTTGGTCTGAATCGAGATCATGCCAATCGCTATCCACATGAATTTAGCGGAGGCCAACGACAACGAATAGGGATTGCACGCGCACTTGCCTTGAATCCAGAATTTATAATTGCTGATGAGCCGATATCCGCATTAGATGTCTCTGTTCAAGCACAGGTAGTGAATCTTCTGAAGGAGCTACAAGAAGAAAAAGGCCTTACATTTCTATTTATTGCCCATGATTTATCGATGGTAAAGCAAATTTCCGATCGCATCGGTGTTATGTATTTAGGGGATATGGTAGAGCTGACCGAAAGCAGTAAGCTCTATGATAATCCATTACACCCATATACAAGGGCACTTTTATCCGCAATTCCAATCCCAGATCCAGATGTGGAAGAAAGAAGAGAGCGGATTATTTTAAATGGGGAGTTGCCAAGTCCGATAGACCCGCCAAGCGGATGTGTGTTCCGAACGCGCTGTCCGATGGCAATGGAGGTATGTAGTTTAACAAAGCCGTCGTGGAAAGAGGTTGAACAAGACCACTTTGTCGCCTGTCATTTATACGAGGGGAATAACACAACAAAGACATCTCCTAAAATTACGATTGCAAGCCAATAATGTAGTAGTTTCCCTTTAAATTATAATAGGAGGGATGAACGAAGACAGATCAAAGGACCATACGTAGATCTGTCTTTTTTTATTTTGGAGACCGATATCTTTCATACTTCATTTCTCGTGCCTCATTTTATTTCTTATGCAACAGGAAGTATGCCCCTCACTTAAAAGATTCCCTTTACATTATTTTTTTAAAAAAATAAGGTTCTATTGTATTCGTATTTTGTATACGTTTAATAGTAGGAATACTAGAAGTACAACATTTGCTAGCTTTACTAGACATGTCCAAAGATAGGAGGGTACCCAATCTGTGAAAATACGCAACAATGTAACAGCAAAGAAATGGAAACAACGAACAGCATCAAAAGGGAATAAAAAGAAACCGTACACCACCCAAAAAAGAAAAATAACCAGTTCAAAAATGAAAAGCAAATTTGGTTCAGGAAATGAAGGTACATCTTGGAAGCTTCCCGGTATACTAGGAGTCGCTTTTTTATTTTCTGTCATTCTAGTTATTCCCACACTAATTGTTACCCCATTTGTATCAGAGAACAATAAAGTAACCACTGTTAATGATCAGAGTGAGAAGGAAGGTATTGTGACATTGCCCAATAATTCTGCAGTTTCTGTTACTGTTATGCGATCAGAATCAGAGGAAATTGAAAAAGTCCCACTAGAAACCTATGTGGCACGAGTGGTAGCCTCAGAAATGCCAGCCGATTTTGAAATGGAAGCATTAAAAGCGCAAGTGCTAGCTGCAAGAACGTTTATTGTCTATCGCATGATACACCAGAATGATAATCCGGATGCGTTTGTTACGGATACAGTGAGCGATCAAGTATATAGCAGTGAAATGGATTTAAGAAAAAAGTGGAAAAATGAATATAACGAGAAAATGAGTAAAATTAATCAAGCGGTTGTAGATACCGAGGGAGAGATTTTAACTTATGAAAATGCACCAATATTTCCAGCGTTTTTCTCAACTAGCAATGGTTATACAGAAAACTCGGAGGATTATTGGCAAAATAAACTACCATATTTGCGAAGTGTGAAAAGTCCGTGGGATAAAAAATCACCAAAATATTTAGATCAAAAAACCTTTACGATTGATGAAGTAGAAGGGGTGCTGCAAACAAATTTATCACAATTAAATAATAAATCTATTCAAATTTCGAGGACGGAAGGAAAGCGAGTAAAAGAAGTTACGTTAGGAGACAAAAGCTTTACTGGAAGGGATATTCGAGAAAAATTAAAGCTTCAATCAAGTGACTTTTCCATTGAACAAAAAAGTAACCATCTCGTTTTTACGACAAAAGGTTATGGTCATGGTATTGGAATGAGTCAATATGGAGCAAATGGGATGGCTAAAGAAGGAAAAACATACAAAGAAATATTGTCATACTATTTTCAAGGTGTAGAAATTAGCACAGTGAATGAAACAGCTCCTGCATTAGTAGTCAAGTAGTATTTAGTCTGCGGGTACACTTCAGTATTCATGTTTATCACTAATTAGGAATTTCATCTCACCAAGTGACATTTTTTGTACGATCTATTAACCTATTCGTTTCATTTGATTGTGAAGAATATCCTGTTAATATGCTTCATTTCTATAAAAAAATTCGTAAATAGTGAAAAAAGTTGTATAAAAATGTATAGTTTTTCCTTTTTCTGATCAGAATGGTTGTTGAGGTGATGATCTTATGAAAGAGGAAAACAACACTCCAAAAAATAAGTGGAGACAACTTTTTCGCAAAAAATGGTTTTTTCCCGCTGTGTACTTGGTTATAGCTGCACTACTTCTGTCTGTTGTTATCTGGTATCAAAACTTAGATAATCAAATCCCAGAAGCAGGAGACGATAAGGATATTAGTGACAATTACACACCAAGTCCTTATGATGAAGATGCAGAAGCCGTGCTTGATCAGCAGGAAGTCATTAAGATGCCTGTAACGAAGGAAACTGAAGCAGAAATTGTAACTAAATTTTTTGACTACAGTGCGGATCAGGAGGATCAAGTCAATGCATTAATCCTCCATAACAGTCGCTATTATCAAAGCACTGGAGTAGATCTTGCAGCAGCAAATGGAGATCCATTCGATGTTACTGCATCACTAAGTGGAACCGTAATGGAAGTAAAAGAGGATCCACTTCTTGGAAATGTCGTCGTATTAGAGCATGGAAGTGAAGTAATGACGTATTATGCTAGCTTAGACGGTGTGAAAGTAAAAGCAGGGCAAAAGGTAAAGCAGGGCGATTTACTAGGTGTTGCAGGAAAAAATATCTTTGGTAAGGATAATGGCAACCATGTTCATTTCGAATTAAGAAAAGCTGGTAAAGTAGTAAATCCAGAAACGTATTTTAATCAACCAGTTAGCAAGCTTGATAGTGCAGAAGCCGAAAATGTAACGGATGAAGCGACTGAAGAAAGCGAAAAAAACGATCAGGCGAATGAGCAACAAGAAACGAATACAGAAGAAAATGGTGAAACGACCCCAAACGGGAAGCAAAAGGAAAATACTTCTGATCCAACAAACCAACCAGAAGAAGATACATCAAATGATGCATCATAAGATAGAAGAACAGCTTAAATCATAGAGATTTAAGCTGTTCTTCATGGTATTTTTTACAATTTATACAAAAACAAGGAACATCAAAAGCCTTGATATGATGCGAAACACAAAATTAATTTCCATAATATTGCAAAATATGTCGAACGATAATCCTTGTTTTTGCGAATATTCGTGTTAATATATTTATAACCAATGAAGTAGGGACATAAATTGATAGGAAATGCAATATTTCTACAAAATACTTGTATAAATAAACATGCAAGATTCTCTTCAGAACTTTGCTTCAAATGATTAGCTGCAGAAAAGCGGTTCATTGTAAAGAAATCGCATTGACAGGATAACTTTTCTATAAACTAGCCATATAAGAAAGGAATTTTGCAGTGAAACGTGTAAATGAAAAAGTAAAACCAACGTTCATCACGTCATTGGTCAATTCAATAGAATTATCTTTGGGACAAATTATGACGATTTTAGCACAGGAGCATAATGAACAAGTTGCCATTGATTTAACAAAAAAGATTTGTTTGGAGTCCGATTCAAAAGAGATTCAGCGAAAAGGATTAGAATTTTTATACATCAATGGTTTTTATGAGGAATTAGAAATTCTAATCATTAAGAATCTAGCTTCAGAAGATATACAAAATCGTCAGTGGGCACACGTATATCAGCTTACAATTAATAGGCGTAAGAAAAAACAATCTCCCATTAAGATGATTGAGCAATTGAATGCTATCAAAACGAATGATCCGGAGCTAGTTTGTATTATTGAGTTGACGAAGGTAGCACTATATCATGATATGAAGCAATTTGGTAAGATTGGTAATTTTTTAGACATGCAGCATGGCTTGTTTGAACGAATTAAGGATACCTTTTTTCTTAACTGCATAAATTTACGACTGTATCAATATCTGTTTGTTTACTACTGGGTTCGCAATGAACTAATCATGGCAAGAAAGTATGCGTTTCGAGCAATTAATCAAACTAAAAATGAAGACACCATAGCAAATTTACATCTTAGTCTTGGCCTTACCTATACGTTTGATACGTACCATCAAGGGATGTACCATCTTAATGAAGCGCTAAAGCTATCGAAAAGGACGAACAATAAAAAGCTTCAACATCGAATCATTCAACGAAATATTCCATTTATCTCAGCGCAATTTAAACGAGTTGAAGGAGTTACGACAGAGGATAAGAGTGAACAAGCGCATATCGAAATTGCAAAAGGAAACTATAATCAAGCTATCGCAATACTGGAAAAATTACCGATTAAAAGTCCTTTTCAAATGTACTACCTAGGTGTAGCAAAACAGGATAAAAATATACTACTTCAATCCTATGATTTCTTTATTGTGAAACGTAGTGATTATTTCTTCAGCAGACTTCCACTTAATGCACTCAAACGAATTAATGATTAATCCATTTCAGCATCGGGGGACTATCCATACAAGTATAGCCCCCATCCACATACAAAAGAATCACCATCCAGAATAACTCCATTGAAATTAGGTTCAAGGGTTCAACCTTTTATAATCTTAATTGTAAAAAAAATGCTTAGGAGGGATAAAATGAAAAATGTTAACAAGTTGATTTTGGCTTCTATGTTATCGTTTGTATTAATTTTGACAAGTGTCCCAACCGGTGATGTAATCAACCGCGACCCAGATATGGGTACATTTGATTGATTGAATCATTGTAGTTAGCAAATTATTTACAAGTTAAAAATTGGTATCGTGCTATTTTGTAGGTTGAACCCTTTCCATAAAAAAATTAAGGACCATGCTTGTAGTTTAGCAAGCATGGTTTTTAATTTTGTTTTCGGAATGGTTTTACGAAATAAAGTTCTTGTCCACATAAGCAAAGCAGTAAATTTAATCATAAACGCTGTCGTCATGTAATAAAATGTTACAAACCAAGCATTCAGAAACATCTGGGGTGAGCGCTTGTGTGGCTCTATAAGTAAACTTAACTAGTTAACGAATAGAAGCAGCTTGTAGGAATGCGGTATGGAGCAGCTGTAAAACGCTAAATTTCGGTTGAAATCATTGCTATCTGTCGTACGTATAAAAAGCTCCTTCCTTACATATCTCGATTATAATCTCGTATATTTGATACGCTCTTTGACAGCCACCATCATTTGTTCTAGAAGCAAGCAAGTGATAAATCAAAAACGTAAGCGAGTTTTATGTTTTTGGATCACCTTGTCTCGACCCACACCTCGGATATATCAACATAGGGAGGCGAACGGTGTGCACGATTACATCAAGGAAAGGACGATCAGGATTGGAGAACATGTCGTGGAGACGAGGAAAACCGTCCGTATGATCGCAAAGGAATTTGGTGTTTCCAAGAGTACCGTCCATAAAGATTTAACGGAGCGGCTACCAGAAATAAATCCAGAGCTTGCCCTAAAAGTGAAGGATATTTTGGAATACCACAAGTCTATACGGCATTTAAGAGGCGGAGAAGCCACCAGAAAAAAATATAAAATTGATACCGGAAAAAGGAAGGATGTTGAACCGATTGGGTAATCTCTAGGAATTAATATTTTGTTTCTGAATAATAACGACTTTAAGTAGGGAGTGACATCCATCATTTGTTTTCCGTAGACAATGCAAAACACAGCCAATCGTGTTCCAGGCTGTGTTTTTCTTTATGATAGATGTGACAGGTAAAAAAAGTTAATCGACGAATTGTTCTAAAATATAAGCTGAAATGATGCAAATTTAGAATATAGATTGAATTAATTTAAAAATAATGCATCTATTTTCCTATTTTTGCAGTTATATGGAGAAGTTTGTGGTAAAATATTATAATAGTAGCATTGTGTTTTCGGACAGATGCAAGATAGATAATCATGCTAGGAGGATCTTGTTCATGTTTTCTCGGGATATTGGAATTGACCTTGGAACTGCCAACGTTTTAATTCATGTGAAAGGAAAAGGCATCGTTTTAAATGAACCAGCAGTGGTTGCAATGGATCGCACAACTGGCCGGGTGCTTGAGGTAGGAGAAGCCGCACGCCGCATGGTGGGGCGTACACCAGGAAACATTGAAGCAATTCGCCCGTTAAAAGATGGGGTTATTGCGGATTTTGATGTGACAGAAGCAATGCTAAAGCATTTTATAAATAAAATCAATGTACGTGGCTTTTTATCAAAGCCTAGAATGCTCATTTGCTGCCCGACTAACATTACAAAGGTAGAGCAGAAAGCAATTAAGGAAGCAGCCGAAAAATCCGGTGGTAAAAAAGTATATTTGGAAGAAGAACCAAAGGTAGCTGCTATTGGAGCAGGGATGGAAATCTTCCAACCAAGCGGAAATATGGTTGTTGATATCGGTGGTGGAACAACAGATGTTGCTGTTCTTTCAATGGGTGACATCGTAACATCAGAGTCCATTAAAATGGCTGGTGATAAGTTCGACATCGAAATTCTTAGCTACATAAAGAAGCAATATAAATTGTTAATTGGGGAAAGAACAGCTGAGGATATTAAAATAAATGTAGCAACTGTTTTTCAAGGCTCACGTCATGAGTCAATGGATATTCGGGGAAGAGACATGGTGACAGGCTTACCACGTACCATTACGATTCATTCGGATGAAATTGAAGAAGCACTTCGTGAATCTGTATATTTAATTGTACAAGCTGCTAAGTTAGTATTAGAAAGAACACCACCAGAGTTGTCTGCAGATATTATTGACCGTGGAGTTATCTTAACCGGTGGTGGTGCACTAATTCATGGAATTGACCAATTATTAGCAGAAGAGCTAAAGGTACCTGTATTTATTGCAGAAGAACCAATGAATTGTGTTGCAAAAGGAACAGGTATGATGCTCGAAAACATTGACAAAATTGAGCGGAGAAGTATCGTATAATAAACAAAACGTCTTTACGTTTAATGAGGAGGGCTTGGATTGTTAAGAGGATTTTATACTGCTGCAAGTGGAATGATCGCCCAACAAAGACAGCAAGAGGCATTATCGAATAACATATCCAACGTGAATACACCTGGCTATAAAGCAGATCAAACGACATTAAGAGCTTTTCCTGAGCTGCTTATGCAAAAAATGGGAACAAAAGAGCTTCCAGTAAAGTATGGAATGAATATATCCACACAGCAACCACTCGGACCACTTAATACGGGTGTTTACCTTCAGGAAATGGTTCCGAATCATGGTCAGGGAGATATCCGCGATACAGGAGTCACGACAGATCTAGCAATTATGAATGGCCAGCTGCCAGATGAAACGGGAAGCGTCTTTTTTACGGTTCAAAATGAAGCAGGTGATACACGCTTAACGAGAAATGGTAATTTCACAGTAGATGGTCAAGGGTATTTAGTAACCAACCATGGTTATTATGTGCTTGATCAAAATGGCAATCCCATTCAAACGGATGGAATGGAAATCACAGTTCTCCCAGATGGCGTAATAGACGTGAATGGGCAAAATATTCCACTTGGCTTGAACTATGTTGCGGATACAAATGAGCTCGTGAAAGAAGGAAATGATTTATTCCAGGGGGAAGCTGTACCAATACCTGCGAATGTTACATACCAAATTCGTCAAGGCGCCTTAGAACGTTCCAATGTTGATTCATTACAAATGATGACACAGATGATGGAATCGTATCGTTTGTTTGAAACGAATCAACGGGTGTTAAAAGCATATGATGAGAGTATGGGGAAGGCAGTAAATGAGATTGGTCGAATCGGTTAAGCTAGCTGCTAATTCAAACCATCTAGGCTTTTAAAAAGAACAGAAACGACGGGAGGATACAGCATGTCACGTGCGATGATTCAAGCAGCTGTAACGATGAATCAGCTACAAAGCAAATTAGATTTAATCGGAAATAACATGGCAAATAGTCAAACGACTGGCTATAAAAATCGGCAAGCAGATTTTTCTTCCTTATTGTTTCAGCAAATTGATAACCTTAAAAATCCACCATTTGAGGCTGGAAGACTTACTCCTGATGGTGTTCGTGTCGGTGCTGGTGCAAGGCTAGGTTCAATCAATATTGATTTATCGCCTGGAGCAATTCAAGAGACTGGTCGAGAACTAGATGTAGCTTTATTAGAGAAAAACCACTTGTTTCAAATACAAGTAACGGAGAATGGGGTTCAGGAAACGCGGTATACTCGCGATGGTTCGTTTTATCTTAGTCCAGATGCGACGAATCAAACCGTAATGCTTGTTACGAAGGATGGAAACCCTGTGTTAGGGCAGAATGGTCCCATCGTAATTCCTACTGGATTTGATGAAATTTCAATTGAATCAAATGGAGCAGTATTGGTTAGAAGAGGCAATCAAATGGAAGCGGTAGGAAATCTTTCTATGGTACAAGCAATTCGCCCACGGGTGCTTGAAGCTACTGGTGATAACAACTTTAGACTCCCTGACTTGGACGCATTAAATTATACATTAGGAGAGATCCTACAAGAAGTCGGTCCTAATACTGCTTCTGTTAAAAGTGGTGTATTAGAGAGTTCAAATGTTAATATGGCTGAACAGATGACAGACCTGATTTCAACTCAACGCTCCTATCAGTTTAATGCAAGAACCATTTCCATGTCTGATCAGATGCTTGGTCTAATTAACCAGCTTCGTTAACGATGCTTTCATTGAATAGACGTGACAAGCGTCCTATTGACGAATTGCAAGTTGTTGCTTTATATTGTTTTTAATACCATAAAGTGATGAACTTGTGAATGAAGCAGAGAATAAGGAGAAACAATCCATGGGAACAAAGCAATTGGAGAAAACAGGCACTGCTGAACAATCGCTGAAGCAGACGAAAGAGACGGAAGCGGTTCAAACTGCCAACAAGGAAAAAGAAGATGTCAAAACGCGTAAGCAGCAAAAAAAGCTGCAGAAACAGGAAAAACAAAAAACTGAAAAGCTAAGAAGACGAATTTTTCCAATATGGCTACGTATAATCGTTGTTCTTCTCCTTGCTGTAGGAGCGCTTGTTGCAGGTTTAATGATTGGTTACGGTGTTATCGGTGAAGGTGTCCCGCAAGATGTTTTAGAAAAGGAAACATGGCAGCATATCATTGACATCGTTAAGAAAGAAAAATAATAAAGAAAGACTGCTCAGAAAAGCCCTTTCAGCTGTGAAATGCTTTTTACTGGACAGTCTTTTGTTTCTATTGGAAATACGGTTAGATTTTCATACATAAATTATTTGAAAAGGAGCAAATACATATGATGGATATAGAACAAATTAAAGAAACGATTCCGCATCGTTACCCGTTTTTGTTAGTTGACAAAGTAGTAGAGATGGAAGAAGGTAAGCGGGTTGTTGGTATTAAAAACGTATCAATTAATGAGCCATTTTTTCAAGGGCATTTTCCAGAATATCCGGTCATGCCAGGTGTGTTAATTGTAGAAGCACTTGCACAGGTGGGAGCAATTGCCGTTCTTGGAAAAGAAGAGAATAAGGGGAAGCTCGGTTTTTTAGCAGGTGTTGATAAATGTCGCTTTAAAAAGCAAGTGAAACCAGGCGATCAATTAAAATTAGAGGTTGAGATTGTTCGTATAAAAGGTCCGATAGGGAAAGGCAAGGGCGTTGCTACCGTAGATGGAGAGCTTGCTTGTGAGGCAGAAATCATATTTGCGATAAAATAACGTAAGATGTATAAGTGCATCATACTTTCATATTTACTGGTATCCCGAAAAATCCTTCATATGGTAAGAATTATTGTATGGTCTCAAAAAAAAGGGGCAAGATAACCTTGAAACCAATACATGAAGGAGGGTAATCCATGAAGAAGAAATGGGTAATGAGATTTGGGGCGACGTTGTTGGCAATGTCATTACTGACAGCATGTAACACGAACAATGACAATAATCCAGTAGATGACAATGGGCCTGTTGATCAAAACGACAACAACGATGTGAATGATAACAACAATGATATGAACGACAATAACAACGATATGAACGGAACAGACCAAAATAACAAATAATTACGTAAGGCAGGATGAAAGAGATTATATCCTTCATTCTGCTTTTTTGTTTGAAAATATATGCTAAATTCTTGTGGTATAGGAGCAATCCCGTTTATAATAGTTACTATTAAAATAGAAATGACTGACCGGTCAGTCGTGAAAGAATAATTCGAATTGTGAAAGAAGGTGATCGCTTGAACGATAAGAAAATGAAACTGATTGAATCTGGACTTTCCCTCTTTGCCGCGAAAGGATATCATGCTACATCCATTCAAGAAATTGCGGACATGGCAGGAGTTTCAAAAGGATCCTTCTATGTATATTTTGATTCAAAAGAAGACTTTGTCACAATAATTTTCACCTACTTTAATGAACAGATTACCCAAAGGTTACAAGCTGTGCAACAAAAGAATTTAACACCAAGTCAATGCTTGGCAGAGCAAATTACAGTTCTAATCAATTATATTTATTCCTATAAAAGCTTTATTCAGATGTATCTCCGGGAAAACATATCGATTGGTACAAAAATGGATACGTTAATTGAATCGATCAAAAAGCAGAACTATGAGTGGTTGTGTACGAATATTCATGCGATTTATGGGGATAAGGTGATGCCATTTTTAAATGATTGTGTTATTCAGTTAGAAGGAATAATGAACGGGTATTTAAAATGGATTGTGTTTGAAGGGGTGCAAATTAATCGAGAACGTTTGGGGCATTTTATCGTTTCAAGATTAAATGACTTAGTCTATGGCATGCTAACAACAGAAGAACAGCCACTTGTAACGATTAGGGAACAGAAGTCACAACAAGATTTAGGAAAGCAAATGCGCCAATTAACAGATAAAATTCAGAAGCTATCCATTTCAAACGAAAAAAAGGAAGAACTACACGCGGTTGTGCAAGCATTACAGGCGGAACTATCTAAAACAAAACCACAAAAAATAATGCTCCAAGGGCTACTCGTTCATTTTCGGAATTATCCCGAGCTTGAAATGGAAAGTAAACAGCTAGCATCTTGTTGTCACGTGGAATTACTATAGAAAAAGGAGTAAACGAGATGAAAAAAATATATGTTGGTTTAGTAGCTATCCTTTTAATAGGATTACTGTCGGCTTGTACAGAAGACGACGCTACAAATGAGAAAAAAGAAGATCGAATTGTTCCAGTAGAAACAATGAAGGTGACCGAAGGAGACTTTGTAATTGAGAAGTCTATCTATGGAAGAACAGCCCCTTCTCGTTCTACCCCAATTATTCTTTCTAGCCCAGGAGAAGTAGATGAGTGGAAAGTAAAGGAGGGAGAAAAGGTTACTGAAGATGATAAATTAGCAGTTATTCAAACACCTAGAGGAAATCAAACAATTTATGCACCTACCGATGGAACGATTGTTGATTTTGCAGCCGATGAAGGCATGCAAGTTTCTGGAGAAGAACCGATTGCGATGATTGTAGATTTAAATCCGTTAAAGGTTTCTTTTTCAGTGACCGAATCAATGCAAAAAACGTTGCAGCAAGAAGAACAGTATCCGATTAAATTAGGGAAGGATACATATGATACAAAAGTTACTAGTATAGGAACAATCCCTAATGATGCAGGTTTATTTACAGTTGAAGCAACAGTAGACAATAAAAAAGAGACGATATTACCAGGGACAGTAGTGAAAATGCGTGTTCCTATAAAACGCGTGCAAGATACACTAATCGTTCCTACTAGAGCTGTAATGGAAGAAAGCGGATCTTCTTTCATATTTAAAATTGTTAACGGGAAAGCAAAAAAAGTAACAATTGAAATAGAAGACGTACAATCTTATCAAACAGCTATTAAGGGAGAAGTAAAGGCAGGAGAGGATATTGTTGTAAATGGTCAGCTTACCCTTTCCGACAATAGCAAGGTAGACGTAGTAAAAGAAAGTGGGGAATAAATCGTGAAGTTAGTTCATACATCTATAAAACGGCCCGTTGGCGTCATTATGATCGTGTTAGCGATCATTGCGCTCGGTATTGTTTCGGTTAGAAATCTTGTTATTGATTTATTCCCGAAGATAGACCTTCCAGTTGCTGTTATCGCTACTTCTTATGCAGATGCAGCACCACAGGAAGTAGAGAATCTGATTAGCCGACCGATTGAATCATCGATAAGCTCCGTAGAAGGAATAAATACCGTCCAGTCTCAATCACAATCAGGATCTTCTTTAGTCGTGATGATGTTTAATAATGGCGTAGATTTAGATCAGGCACTGCTTGATGTAAGAGAAAAAGTGGATCAAGCAAAAGGATTTTTACCAGAACAAGCAGGCGAACCACGAATCATGCGGTTTAGTCCAGATCAATTGCCGGTAATTTGGGTTAGTGTGACCGGAAAGGAAGCAGAAGCATTAACGGAAATTGCAGAGGATCAAATTGTTCCCTTTTTTGAACGACAAGAAGGTGTAGCATCTGTAACGGTTGAAGGAGCAAAAGAAAGAGAAATCCAAGTTATTCTCGATCAGCGAAAGCTTCAGCAATACGGAATAAATGGGCAATCAATTACACAGGCACTACGCACCCAAAATCAGTCAGCTTCAATTGGAACAGTTGAAAAAGGAGCACAGGACCTTCAGATTCGTCTCACAGGAGAATACGAATCAATCGAGCAAATTGAAAACACGCTACTGCAAACAGAATCTGGTGCTACCATTCATCTTACCGATGTGGCAGAAGTAAAAGATACGTTTAAAAAGTCGAACGCCGAAACATTGGTAAATGGAGAGCCGTCTATTGTATTATCCATCATGAAAAAAACAGATGCGAATACTGTAAATGTAGCTTCTAATATTCAAGAAAGTATGGATGAAATTCAGCAAGAACTTCCTAAGGGAGCAAAGCTGGATGTAGTAATTGATACGTCTGAATTTATTAAGCTATCAATAGATTCTGTTGTACAAAATATTTTAATTGGTGGAGCAATATCCATTTTTATTCTTTTACTCTTTTTAAAAAGCATTCGAGCGACGATTGTTATTGGATTATCCATTCCAATTGCGATTATTTCGACCTTTGCGCTGATGTATTTCACAGGTCAAACATTAAATGCACTCACATTAGGAGGGCTCGCATTAGGGCTTGGTATGATGGTAGATAGCTCTATTGTTATTTTGGAAAATATTTATTCCTACCGTCAACGTGGATACAGCTTGTTTGAAAGTGCTCTAAAGGGAGCTTCTGAACTAGCACCAGCAGTTATTGCGTCTACTACAACAACGTTAGTCGTATTTTTACCAATTGTATATGTGGAAGGGATCGCATCCGATTTATTTACACCGCTTGCGCTTGCAGTATCATTTTCACTTATTGCTTCTTTAGTTGTTGCAGTAACATTAGTACCAATGCTATCTTCCAAGTTACTTTCAAAGGCAATGGAGAATCATGGACGGAGATATTGGTTTAATCGTCTGTTGGAGCGTGTAAAGAATGGCTATGCAAAGGTGCTAAAGCGAGTATTGAAATATCGTAAAACAACGATTTTAAGCACGCTTCTTGCGATTGTAGCCAGTTTAGCTTTAATTCCTTGGATCGGGGCAGAATTTATTCCATCCGCTGATCAAGGCCAAATGGAAATTCGTGTGGAAACTGCTTCAGGCAGTTCGTTAAAGCATACACAAGAAGTAGTTGATGAAATCAATGAAAAACTGCAAACCTATGAAGATATCATTGAAACAAATTATGTGAGCGTCGGGGGCGGCGGATTTGGGATGTCCGGTTCAAGCAGTAATCAAGCAACCTATACTATGCAGCTAGTTTCTGCAAGTGAACGAAGTAAGACAACATCCGAATTAGCGCAGGAAATAGATAACACACTACAAGGAATTCCCGGTGCTGAAATTACGGTAAGTGCCTTAGAAGGTGGCATGGGCATGGGGGATCCTATTCAAGTGCAATTGAATGGACCAGAGCATCAGGTGCTTCAGGAGCTTGCTACGGAGGTTGTACAAGAAATTTCTAATGTGCCTGGGGTATATAATCCAGAGTCAGCAGCATCTGAAGGAGTACCACAGCTTGATATTACGATTGATAAAGAAAAAGCGGCGATGTTTGGATTGACACAAGAACAAATTTTAGGTCAAGTTCAGTTCCAATTCTCTGGTCAAGTCGCTACGCAATATCGTGAAGCGGGTCATGAAATGGATGTAACACTATTTTATCCGGAAGCGGAGCGAGATGAATTAAGCGATTTACAGGATCTGAAGCTTTCATCACCAACAGGTGCTGTTATTCCATTAGAAGAGGTAGTAACCTTTCAGCAAGTTCAAGGACCAGCAACCCTACTACGTCAAAATCAACAACCACAAATGAATGTTACATCGGAAATTGTAAATCGCGATTTAAATAGTATTGTAAAGGATGTAGAAAAGACGCTAGATGAGATGAATTTTCCAGAAGGATATAGTTATTCGATTGGTGGGCAAGCCGAAGACATGGCAGAAGCCTTTACTGATTTAGCGTTGGCGCTCATCTTTTCAATCTTTCTCGTGTATGCGGTAATGGCCATTCAATTTGAGAATTTCCTATTTCCGTTTATCATCATGTTCTCGATGCCGGCAACAGTGGTTGGTGTAATGGTAGGATTATTTATTACAGATCTACCTCTAAGCATACCGGCCTTTATTGGTATCATCATGCTTGCGGGAATTGTTGTTAATAACTCTATTGTGCTAGTTGATTATATTAATATTTTGCGTCGCAGAGGGATTGATCGCTACGAAGCAATTATGGAAGCGGGACGATCAAGATTACGACCAATTTTAATGACAACCTTAACGACGATTTTAGCAATGGTTCCGTTAGCACTTGCTTTAGGTGAAGGCGCAGAAACACAGCAGCCGATGGCAGTAACTATTATTTTTGGGCTTGGTGTTTCAAGTATCTTTACATTACTGTTAATTCCGGTTGTATACACTTATTTTGATGATTTAACTGCAAAGATTACGAAACGTAGAAAGAAAAAGGAAGCATAATGGAGAAAAGCTCTTCGCAAATATTGCGAAGAGCTTTATTCATAATCTATTCGATTGAAAAAGGTTAGTCACCTAGATTAATCGATGAACTAAATGCTAGCTGTTTCTAGTAGGTTTCCAGGTCTTACGAATGATTTGATTGGCAACCTCAGAAAACATAAGCCCGAAAGCAATTCCACCTGAAAGAAGCATTACCTTTGTTGAATATTGAACGGCCATGTAATAATCATTTTCTACAAAATAACGCATCGCATTATAAGCCATTCCACCTGGAACAAGTGGAATAATACCAGATACATTAAAAATGATTATCGGGGTTTTAAATACCTTCGCACTAATTTGACTTAATACAGCTACGAGCATTGCAGCTAATATAGTAGCTGGAACTGCATCCATGGTCTTGGATACAAGGATAAAGTATAATACCCAGCCGACCATACCAATCAATCCACATTGAATTAAAGATTTTTTGGGGGCATTAAATATTATCCCGAAGCCCGCTGAGGCAATAAAGCTAGTAACTAGCTGTGCAAAAATGGTCAAAACAATTCCTCCGATCTATCTGCTATATAAACATTACAACTGCTGCAACACCAGCCCCAATAGCAAATGCTGTTAGCGTTGCTTCGACCCCTTTGGAAACACCAGCCACGAGATGACCAGCCATGAGATCTCGAATCGCGTTCGTAATGTGTAGACCCGGAACAAGCGGCATTACTGCTCCAATGATAATCTTGTCTAAATCAACGCCAATCCCCAGACTGATAAAAAGAACTGCAAGCATTGCAATGAATAGTGAGGCGGTAAACTCAGCAATAAAACGAATTTCTAAGAATCCATCCACAAAGAGCATCGCCGTGAATCCTAATCCACCAGCAATCATTGCTGGAAGAAAGTCTGTCCATGACCCTCCGAACATAATGGTAAAGCAGCCACTTGAAATAGCCGCCGCGATGATTTGCAGCCAGTTAGAAAACTGAAAAGGCCTCGTTTCTAACTCCTTTAAAGCTAGATATGCTTCTTTTATTTCTAAATTGCCTGCAGCAATACTTCTTGAAATTTTATTTACTTCAGCTATTTTATGCAAATCTGTTGTACGTTTAGAAATCCGCATGAAATTAGCTGGATCAGCTTGTTCCTTTGAAAAGTTTATCCCAGTGGGGGTTGCATAGCTCTGAGCGTCATCTAATCCATATGCGGCAGCGATACGATTCATTGTATCTTCTACTCGATACGTTTCAGCGCCAGAAGCGAGCATTATTTTACCTGCAAGCATACATACTTTTGTAATGGAATCTGTTGTTGTCATATGTTCACCTTACTTTCATTTACCCAATTCCTATACACATTATAGACGCTCACACGCATTTAGAAAAGAAAGGATTTGTTTTCAGTTTATTCAGTTTCAAAGCACTGTATCTAGCTTGTGATTGTTCGAACCTTCAATACAGTTTTCGTATAAAAAAGCAAACGGATTTTCCCGTTTGCCCCTCATTGGCTATATACATTATGGAACAATCGTGACAGGACATGGTGCTTCATGAAGCACACCATAGCTTACACTACCAAGAACCGTTCCACGAATCGGACCTAATCCCCGTGAGCCCATTACGATTGAATGCGCTTTAAACTCTTTAGCCACCGAACATATTTCTACTTTCGGGATACCAATACGAATTACTTTTTCTACCGAGACATTACGATCCGTTGTAAGTACATCAGTTTTATCTAAAATTTCCTTACCGATGCCTAGTGAATACTCTTTTATTTCTTCCTTACTAAAAAAGCGCTGCACGTTAACGGTTTGAATATTAGGCTGTACGTTTAATACGATCACTTTTGCATCCATTTTTTCTGCAAACTCGATCGCGTATTTAAGTGCATGGTAAGAATACTCTGAGTCATCTATTGGAACAATAATAGGCAAATTCATTTTATGCGGCTGTGCCATTCAAGACTGGCACACCTTTCTCTCCTTTCATATTTAAGTTCTTTATAAAACAATTCGGTAACAGGCAATCAAACTCCTGCTTATTTTTAAGAAGTTCACGGAAATGTTAGGAATAGAAAAGTGTTCTAGCTTTTGGAGAAGAGAAATGAAAATGATAAACTAAAATTACACAAGTATCTTATAAAGAAATGGAGAAATAACATTGAACAGTTTACTCGTTTCCACTATAATCATACTCATTTTAATTGTTGCCAATGGCCTTTTTGCGATGACAGAAATAGCCATCGTTACATCAAGAAAGGCACGATTGGAGCAACGAAAAAAAGAAGGCGATAAGCGAGCGAGCTTTGCGCTTACGCTGGCAGAAAATCCGACTGATTTACTATCAACGATTCAAATTGGGATTACCTTAATCGGTATTATTACGGGGGCTTTTGGGGGCGCTGCGATTGCCAACCAAATTTCTGTATATGTAGCTAAAATAGACTTCTTAGCTCCAATTAGTTCCGAGCTAAGCTTATTTGGAGTAGTGGCAATCACAACGTATTTATCCTTAGTAATTGGGGAGCTCGCACCAAAGCAAATCGGTCTAAGTAATCCAGAAAAAGTAGCATTACTTGTCGCAAAACCAATGTTTTACTTTGCAAAGCTTGGAAGACCATTAATCTGGATATTAAGTCGATCCACGTCACTTGTATTGAAAATATTAGGTATTAAAAAATCAGACGAGCCTGATGTAACCGAAGAAGAAATTCAATTATTGATTGAGCAAGGTGTATATAGTGGTGTAGTAGATAAGATGGAACATGAAATGGTTGATCAAATTTTTTATATGGGTGATCAACGACTAGGTGATATATTAACACCACGAACACAGCTTATATGGATTGATGTGGAGAGCTCCTATGAAGAAAATATGGAATTAATCAGTACGAGCTATCATTCCATTTTTCCAGTTGGAAAGGGAAGTTTGGATCATTTTTTAGGGGTGATTTATACAAAGAAGGTTTTTTCGCGTTTACTTTCTGAAGAAACATTTTCTATTGAGGATTGTATTGATGAGACTCTTGTACTGCCAGAGCATATGAAGGTGCTACAAGCCTTAGAAACGTTAAAGGAAACGGGTCATCATGAGGCGGTAGTCATTGATGAGTATGGGGGAATTGAAGGGTTTGTTACATTACATGATTTTATTGAGACGATTGTTGGTGATATGCCATTACGGGATGAGCTAACGGAAGTACAAATAACCGAGCGAGATGAGACGACCTGGTTAGCAGATGGACTAGTATCTGTTGACACGTTTGTTCGCTTCTTTGAATTAGAGGACTTTCCGGCAATTGAAGATAGTAATGATTATCATACACTTGGAGGCTTTTTCACGATGTACTTAGGAAATATTCCAAAAGTAGGGGATACAATTATCGTAGAGAATCTAAAGCTTGAAATTATTGATATGGATCATGTGCGCGTGGATAAAGTAATGATTACGAAGCAACCAAAAGAAACGGATAAAACATCATAAGAAAAAATACAGCTTTGACATGGAAAACAGCACAATATTACCGGAGTTTGCAAATCGGGTCATTTTTACCATAGAAGGCACATGCATGACCTCTTCAACATGCTTTCGCTATGCCATTGGTTGCAAACTCCTGCTTTTCATGTTGAAAAAGAACACTTTCTACAGAGTGATAAAGTGATCCTTTTATTTATTCTTCTTTACTTTTTTGTGGAGTATACTTATGATAAAAGTGAGTAATCACTCACTCGTTATCATAAAAGGAGGATAAGGATGTCAGCATTTATTGAAATGAAAAACATTCAGCAGGCGTTTCACAAGGAGAAAATCTTAAATGATGTCACCTTGAAGGTATCGAAAGGACAGCTATTTGGCTTGCTGGGACCATCGGGATCTGGAAAAACGACCTTAGTGAAAATTATGCTCGGTTTATTGCTGCCAACATCTGGAACAGTAAAAATTGGGAATGAGAAAATTCCTTCCTTAAAGTCGATGAATAGTATTGGGTACATGGCGCAAAGTGACGCACTTTATAATGAATTAACAGGAAGAGAAAATATGGATTTTTTTGCAGCACTATACGGAATAGGAAAGAAAGACAGAGGCCAGCGGATAGAAGAAACAGCAGCAATTGTTAATTTATCCCCTCATTTAGATAAAGTGTTGGAAAATTATTCAGGAGGAATGCGGAGAAGGATGTCATTAGCAATTGCATTGTTGCATAGACCGGAGCTATTAATTTTAGATGAACCAACCGTAGGGATTGATCCGGTTTTGCGTGCTTCGATTTGGAAGGATTTAAAGAAGCTACAAGCACAAGGTACTACAATCATCATCACGACCCATGTGATGGATGAAGCGGAAAAATGTGATCAGCTTGCATTACTCCGCGGAGGAAAAATAATAGCGAATGGCAGTGCAGCAACGTTGAAAGCAGCGAGCAATACAACTTCTTTAGAAGCGGCCTTTCTTTACTACGGAAGCGTGAAGGAGGCGGCAATATGCGATTGAGTGCATTAATTAAACGGATTGTGCGCCAGATTATTCGTGATAAACGGAGTATCGCCCTTATGTTTATCGCACCTGTTTTCGTTATTACCCTTCTTTGGCTTGTACTTGATTTAGAGGATTATGAACCAACAATTGCGATATATGATATTCCAAATCAGCTGGATACAGCATTAAACGATCAAACTGCAACAATCATTACAATGTCTGAAAAAGAAGCGTTGGATGCATTAGAAGAGCAAGCAGTAGATGCATTTGCGACTGTCCAAGGTGGCACACTCTATTTAAAAATGGAGGGAAGTGATCCAACAGCAAATGGTGCTGTTCAGCGTGTATTTAATCAAGCGATGAAGGAGCATAATCCATCACAAGCACAAATGGAGGTGGAATTTCTGTATGGATCAAAAAATTTAAATTTGTTTGATCATGTTGGTGCAGTGTTGATCGGCTTCTTTGTGTTCTTCTTTACCTTTATTATAGGTGGTGTTTCATTTTTAAGAGAACGTACACAGGGAACGCTGGAAAGACTGCTGGCAACGCCGCTGAAACGTTGGGAAATTGTAGCAGGCTATTTAATAGGATTTGGTATATTTATATTAATACAATCTGTCATTGTCGCTGCGTATGCAATTTATGTGCTGGATATTTATATGGTTGGCTCTTTTTTAGAAGTGCTTTTTATAACCATTTTACTTGCGATTGCTGCTTTAAGTATGGGTACACTTCTTTCAGCCTATGCGAAAAATGAGTTTCAAATGATCCAATTTATTCCTATAGTTATTGTTCCACAAGTATTTTTTGCTGGCGTATTTCCAATCAGTGGCATTCCATGGCTAGAGGTAATAGGAAAGTTGATGCCGCTTTATTATGGGGCAGATGCTCTCACTGCCATTATGATTCGTGGGGAGCATTTAACAAATGTTGTGCTAGATATTACAGTCCTAATCGGTTTCTCGCTCCTTTGCATTAGTTTAAATATTGTTGCACTCAAGCGGTATCGTAGTTTATAAAGCCCGGGCTTGTAAATAGTTTAGTAGTTGTGAAATGCTGGGAGAGATGAGGTAACTTCATTTTTACACCAAGCTCTTTAAAAGCAGTCGATGAAGGAAGAAAGGAGAAATTCGAGTGGCTGAAACATTAGATGATAAGCTAAAAGCAATTCAGCAAGAAGGGAATCATATGACAAAGAAACAATCACAAATCGTAGAAGCGGCAATTGAATTAATTGCTGAAAAAGGATATTACAATACGTCAACTAGTGAGATTGCGAGGCGTGCGGGAGTAGCAGAAGGAACGATATTTCGTCATTATGAGACGAAGAAGGATTTGCTGGTTGCAATAGTTACACCAGCAATTGCAAATTTTTCTGCACCTTTCTTCGCAGAGAAATTTGTTAAAGAAGTTTTTGATGAATCTTATCAAAGCTTTGAAGATCTGTTGTATGCGTTTATTCGAAATCGTTTTGAATTTGCCCAATCCAATGTTCCAATCCTGAAAATATTATTACAGGAGCTTGCTTTTCATCCGGAAATTCAGACAACATATAAGCAAGTTTTTGGAACAACTGTATATCCTGCAATGGATCATGCATTTACGTATTATAAGGAAAAAGGAGAAATAGGTGATTTACCAACAGATGTGCTTATACGGATGATCGTTCCCACCATTATTGGGTTTATGATTGATCGTTTTATGTTAAATCCACAAAAGGATTGGGACGATGAGTTGGAATTGCGCCGCACAGTAGAATATATTTTGCAAGGAATCAGAAAAAATGAATGTCAATAAACAATCCCGCCACGTTTTAGGCGGGATTTTCAACCCAATCAGGATACTCAATAGAACAGAGAATTTCTAATTCCTTTTCTCGCAATTTGCGATACGAGCTAAGCTGTTCTAAATCGGTATCGACATATGCAGGATGTGTCATCACTTCTACCGTATTTACCGGAAGCTTCTTTAATTCAGTAAATATATCTGTGGAGATACTTTCACCATAAAATTCTAGAAAGAGTGCTTCTGTTAATAATAGATCAGGGCGCTCTTTTAACGAATCTACATACCTTACGGGGACGTTATAGTCTTCTGCTAATCGAATAACCACTTCTTTTAAAGGCTCCCAGCCATGTATGTGGTGATGGCTATCGATATGATGTAGTGGTAAGCCAGTTTTTATAAATGCCTCTATTTGCGTACGCCATTCGATTTCTACCTGCTGAATATTCGGTGGTTCCATCGAAGAGAACGTATTTTTAAATCGAAAAAAACCATCCGTATCCACCAGATCAGGGACATTGTCAGAAAGTGGGCGTCCAGACGACAGCACGAGATGAATGCCAACCTGAAGCGCTGGATTTTGCTTTGCTTGTTCTACTGCATAGTCAACGGCTCTTCCATTCATCATCATGGTTGTTGCTGTAACAACTCCATCTACATGGGCTTTAATAATTCCATCTGTAACTCCTCTTGTTAATCCATAATCATCTGCATTAAAGATTACTTTCATATGAATTACCTCCAAATTTGATGGTATGATTGTTGTTTTTTTAAGACTCGATGGGATAATTCCGTTCAATGGTAAAGTTTGTTTTATCCCCTCTAAAATACGATTTGGAAAACTCAATCCGTTTACCCGCTTCATTTTCAGCGATAGTTTCAATATAGAAGCATGGAAGGCCTTCCTCACACTCTAAGTGGGTGCTAATTTGTTCGTCGGCAAGAGTAATTTCAATATTTTCCGTAGTTTTTGCAATTGGCACACCAAATGGATCTTTCAGTGCGGCGTATAAGGAAGTTTCTGCTTGCTTCTTTGTAATTCCTGGTGCAACTGACCAAGGAATATAAGCGATTTCATATTGTGTCGGCTCGCCATTTGCTTTTCGAATGCGTTCAATCCGTTGAATTGGATCATTTGTTGAAACGTCTAAGTGCTTTTCTATTAGCTCATTTGCAGGTACAACAGATATCTGGATAAGGGAAACCTCTGCTTTCTTTCCTTGATTTGCAACTTGATCACTATAACGATTCATTGTATGGGAAAGTGTTTGCTTCACCTTTTGCTCAGCCACGTATGTCCCCTTGCCTTGCTTTCGAACTAAATACCCCTCCATCGTTAGCTGATTTAAAGCTTGTCTTACAGTTGTTCTACTGACATCAAAATCCTTACATAATTCAAGTTCAGTCGGTATTTGCTCCCCTTTTTTATACGTGTTTGATTTAATTCTATTAAGTAGTTCCTCTTTAATATAAGCATGTAGAGATTGATGTTTATCCATTGGTTACTCCTTTATACATATGCTACTTAGAGTGTACAGGATATAACAAATTAAGACAATATAAAACATTTGTAGTAACAATTAAAAAATATTTTTTGTAATTGTATGGACAATATAAATATTGTATGATACATTTAAGGTGAAAAAAGATTAATCTTCTTTCATGCGCAGAAGAAATTTAATGAAAGTGGGTTACGTAATGTATCCCTTGTAATCGTATGGTTTTTTTGAAAAGCGCTTTCATTTGTTTAGAAAACGATTTGATTATTAATTCACACCTAAGGAGAGAACTGTTATGTCATTAAAAGTAGTTGTCATTGGTGGCGGGTCAAGCTACACACCAGAAATTATTGAAGGATTAATTAAACGACATGACCGTTTCCCAGTTACTGAAATTGTCCTAGTAGACATTGAGGCTGGCGAAGAAAAATTAGACATTATCGGAAATCTTGCGTTGCGAATGATTGAAAAAGCAAATAAGCCAATTCAATTATCATGGACACTTGATCGCAGAAAAGCATTACAGCAAGCTGACTTTGTTACGACTCAAATTCGTGTAGGTGGGTTAGAAGCCCGTGCAAAGGATGAACGTATTCCACTAAGTCATGGCTTTATTGGTCAGGAGACGAATGGAGCCGGTGGTATTTTGAAAGCTTTCCGTACTATACCAGTCCTGTTAGAGATTGCCGCAGACATTCATGAAATCTGTCCAAATGCGTGGATGATTAATTTCACGAATCCAGCTGGGATGGTAACGGAAGCAATTATGAAGCATTCAAAGCATCAAAAAGTTATCGGAGTTTGTAACATACCATATAATATGCGACATTCAGCTGCAGAAATATTGCAAGCAAAACCACATGAGGTAACGATTGATTTTGTTGGGCTTAATCACTTTGTTTTTGGTAAAAGTGTAACCGTAAATGGAGAAGAACGCACAAAAGAAGTGCTAGAAACATTGGCAAGTGCGGATCTCGATTACTCACCAGCGAATATTGTTAGCTTAGGATGGTCAAAGGATTTTATCGAATCCACTCGACTGTTACCAAATCCGTATCATCAATATTATTTTCAGACGAAGGATGTACTTGAAAAAGATGTAAAGGCATTTGAAGAGCATGGAACACGAGCTGAAGTTGTGCAACAACTAGAGGAATCCTTATTTCAAATATATAAAAATCCTGAATTAAAGGAGAAACCAAAAGAGCTAGAAAAGAGAGGGGGAGCATTTTATAGTGATGTAGCCTGTAGTTTAATAGATTCGATATATAATAATAGGGAAGACATTCAAACCGTCAATACAAGAAACAATGGTGCGATTCCTGAGCTACCACATGATGCGATCATTGAAGTGAATGCGGTAATCACTAAGAGTGGACCGAAGCCAATTGGAATAGGCCCATTACCACTTAGTGTAAAAGGCTTAATTTTACAAATGAAAGCGTTTGAGGAACTCGTCATTCAAGCGGCGGTTACAGGAAATTATCATGATGCATATCTTGCGTTTGTGATGAATCCATTAATTGCAGATGAAAAGAGAAGTAAAGTGTTATTAGACGAAATGCTTGAAGCGAATAAAACGTTTTTACCACAATTTTTTAGGGGGGCATAAAAATGCAAAAATTTATTGAAATTGCTGGTCGTATTGGTTCACAACGTCATTTAGTAGCCATTCGTGATGGATTTGTGGCAATAATGCCATTAATTATTGTCGGTTCATTAGCTGTTCTCTTTAATAACTTCCCGCCACTCGGAAGCTTTAATTTTGTTGACATAATGAATAATTTATTTGGGGATGGAAATTGGCAGCAGGTCGGTGGCTCCATTTGGAACGGAACCTTTGCTGTTTTAGGATTACTTATTGCTTTTTCGATAGCGTATAATTTAGCGAAATCCTATGAAATTGACGGATTATCTGCCGGCTTAATCTCGGTTGCAGGCTATATTATGCTTGTTCCTGTAACAGCGGATTGGGGCTTGAATTTTGCTTGGCTTGGTTCACAAGGGCTATTTGTCGGAATCTTTGTTGCGATTGTTTTAACAGAGTTGTTCCGAGTATTGGTTAATACGAAGCGTTTAACGATTAGAATGCCAGAAGGAGTACCAGAAGGAGTTGCAAAATCATTTGCAGCACTTTTCCCAGCTGTAATTATTCTTATGATTGTTGGATTATTCCAAGCGTTAATGACTGTTTTTGTCGAAATGAGTGTATTTGAACTTATCTTTAATGCCATACAAAAGCCATTACAAGGCTTAGGAAACACATTACCAGCAGCAATCATCATCGCCTTTTTAAATCATCTATTATGGTTCTTTGGTCTCCATGGAACGAACATTCTTGGTGGGGTTATCGAACCGATTTATTTACCTTTAATCGAGAAGAATGCCGATTTATGGGCTGGTGGATTATCCGCATTTGAGGTACCATATGTAGTAACAAAACCGTTTTTTGATGTGTTTGTTTACATGGGTGGGTCAGGAACGACTATTGCATTATTAATCGCAGTATTTATCGTTGTTCGAATGGAAAGAAACCATCCATATCGTGAGGTAGCAAAGCTATCTTCACCTGCAGGACTCTTTAATATTAATGAACCAGTAATATTTGGACTGCCAATTGTTTTAAATCCTGTATTCCTTGTACCATTTATCCTTGTGCCAGTAGTATTAACGGTTATTTCTTATGTCGCCTTATCCACAGGTATTGTTCCAAAAACAGTGGCAATATTACCATGGACAACACCACCTATTCTAAGTGGATATCTCGTAACTGGAGGAAGCTGGCGAGGAATAGCACTTCAATTATTCAACCTTTCGCTCGCGGTGCTCATGTACATTCCATTTGTCATGGCAGGGGTACGTGCATTAAGTCAACAAATTAGAGACAAAGCAAGCTAAATATGGAAGGCTTAAACAATTAATATTCATCTAGAATGGGGGAACAGCAATGTCTGAAGCAACAGAAGAAATTCAAATGATTTCATTCCAAATCATTTTGCATGCGGGGAATGCACGCTCTTATGCGATGGAGGCGATTGCTCTTGCAAAAGATTATCGTTTTAGAGAAGCGCGGGAGAAAATTGCGGATGCAGATGAAGCTTTTAATGAAGCACATCATATGCAAACAAAGCTTTTACAAGAAGAAGCAAGTGGTAATCCTACTGTTGTTACCGTAATCCTTGTTCATGCACAGGATCATTTGATGACTGCAATGACAGTAAAAGATTTAGCAAACGAGATGATTACAATGTATGAAAAAATAGAGCAAGTGGAGGGAAAACAATGAAGATCATCTTAGTATGCTCTGCCGGTATGTCAACATCCTTGCTCGTCAATAAAATGCGAGCAGAAGCGGAAAAAAGAAATCTAGAAGCAACCATTGAAGCAGTTCCAGAATCACAGTTAAAAAATAATTTAGATGGATTGGATGTTGTTTTAATCGGACCACAGGTGCGTTATTTAGAGAAAAAGATTCGAGAGCTAGCAGAGCCAAAAGGGATTAAAGCCGATGTTATTGATACGAAAGCCTATGGCCTGATGCAAGGTGATAAAGTATTAGATCAAGCAATTGAGCTATCTCAATAAATAGAGGGGATTAGGGGAAGTACTCTTATATTTATATGAAATAGAAAAGCGACTTGTGCTAAGGTGCAGGTCGCTTTTAATTTATGAATCGGCTATCCTTGTTAGTTGTATAGTATAAAGATATTTTTCTTTTTAGGGCATCATCATAAGTAAGGAAACAATTGCTATAATCGGAACCGCATTGACCATTGCAATACCAACCATGGCAAACGTATTCATAAACCCCTTTACATCCTCCTCTACATCAAACACACGCTGAAGAAAGATAAAGAAGGATGCAAATCCCATTAAAAACAATAGGATTAACCCAGGAATAAATAGTTCATCAATGCTTGAAACAGTCATCATATTAATCATACCAAAGATAATTAATATGATAGGAATAATTTCACATATGGCAACGCCAATAAAAAAGAAAGACTGTGTACGTTCCTTTTGTTGTGGATTTTCTTTGATCCGCTCAACACTAATTTTAAACACAAATAAAATTGGTAAAACAGCTAATAGTGCAGCAACTACAAAAAGATAAGGTCCCATAATTCCCTCCAAATCCCCCTATTTCGTTTTCTTATCACAAATTTCTCTGTCATTCTATCATAGGGGCGAGAACTACTCAATAGTATTTGAGATTAGGGTTTAGGAGTGGGCTTGATCGAGTGAAAATCAGAGGAGCTCTTCAGCGGTCTAAGAGGTGAGGTAGCTGTTGAAAATTCCACGAAGATACAGTTTAGTTAAAATGAAAAACATAAATGAAACTATTTAATTAGTCGATGACTTATTGTCATAATGACAGCATATATCACTACTACAATTAGTAGATAAAAAGGCAAAAGTAAAGGCTGAGTTAAATTTCCAATAGGTGCTATTAAAAAGAATGATAAAACATATCCCAGTAAAAATAGGAAAGAAAATATACAAAGATGCGAGATTATAAAATAGTTTAAAATTATTCTGTTCTTTCTGAAACGATATAACACAATCGTGGCAAGGATAAATAAGCCTAAAAAGGATATTTCAAAAAAGTTAATCCAAAAATTTAATTGTTGAATACTTTGAAGTTCACTCCCTGTTAGTCCATCCATATTTGCCCAGAATTGAGATTTAATTAAGCGATAATTATCCAATAAAACATACCCCACATAAAATATCAACATCAGTCCAAGATACACGAATGAAATTAACCGCATCTTACCTTTACCCATCACTTTATTGTGCATGGTTTGCATATAACCGCCCCATTTTAAAATTTAAGTTTAAAATACTCTGCAATCTATAACCTTTCCCTTAGTTTAGTATACCTATTCGCAATTTCAAGGTTGATGATTCTATCTGGCTTACTGTAGCCTATTTAATCGTGATCGAGATAGGGCCGTTCTCGATCGAATAGGGGTTGCTCTCGCTCGAATTGGGGAGGTTCTTGATCGTTTGCCCTGATTCTTGATCGTTTGGAGCACTTTCTTGATCGAGTTGGGCCGATTCCTGATCGTTTGCCCCGATTCTCGATCGTTTGGAGCGCTTTCTTGATCGAGTTGGGCCGATTCCTGATCGTTTGCCCCGATTCTCGATCGTTTGGAGCACTTTCTTGATCGAATTGCCCCGATTCTTGATCGTTTGGAGCGCTTTCTTGATCGTTTGCCCTGATTCTTGATCGTTTGGAGCGCTTTCTTGATCGAGTTGGGCCGATTCCTGATCGTTTGCCCCGATTCTCGATCGTTTGGAGCACTTTCTTGATCGAATTGGGTTGCTCTCATCCGAATTGGGGTAGTTCCCGCTCGAACAGGGCCATTTCCACCCGACTCCCGCTCCATTCCAATCAAATCTCTCTCATATTCTAGCAGTTCCTACTTCCAGCAGCTATTAAAAATTATGCACGTATAGAACTTTATACCTGGTAGTTTATGAAGCTTCTTCACGATATCTGTCGAATCCAATAGAAACCACTAAAATGAGATAGGTCAATGGACTCTTGTTATTATACTAAAAATTATCTATCATCAGTTATATCTGAATATTAAGTCATGGATAGATGAGGTGGTGACATAGTAAAGGAGTTGGATTAGGTTTACGAAAGCACGCATTTTATAAGGGGGAATTGGATGTTTAAGCGGGTTGGTGCATTTCTATTAATCTTTCTTTTAGCATTTAGCAATGTTTCGTTTGCAATGGGAGAAGTAATGCCAAAAACAATCGAAAAGAATAAACAGGAAAAACTGTTTGATCAGCAGTTGAAAGAAACGGTAGATCCTGAAAAAGAGGTTCGTGTTGTCATTGAAGTTGACGGTGAAGCTCCAATTCAGATAGCTTCAAAAAAAGGAAAGATGTTTAAGGATTTATCGCAAGCAGAAAAGAAGCAGCTTCAAAAGGAAGCTAACTCAAAGCAAAAAGCGGTAAAGGAAGCGATCAAAAAGCAAAACATTCATCCTAAATATTTACAAGCGTTTAATGCAGTTGTAAATGGGTTTAGTGCTACTGTAAAACAGAAGGAAATTGATGAAATCAAACAAATTGCAAATGTTAAATCGGTTGAGATTGTGAATGAGTATGAACGTCCAATCGCAAAGCCTGACATGAAATATAGTAAGGAGCTTGTAGAAGCACAACAAGCATGGCGTGATTATGGATTTAAAGGAGAAGGGCTAGTTGTTGGAATCATAGATACCGGTATTGATCCAAGTCATCGCGATATGGTGTTAACAGATAACTCTACTGCTGAACTGACCGAAGAAGAAGTAGGCGAAGCCGTAGAAGAGGAAGGGTTACCTGGTAAATTTTATACGGAAAAAGTACCATATGGCTATAATTATATGGACGAAAATGATGAAATCCGTGAAATTTACCAAGGTGCATCCATGCACGGTATGCACGTCGGTGGAACAGTTGGAGCTAATGGAGATGAAGAAAATGGGGGCATTAAAGGGATCGCTCCTGAGGTTCAGTTACTCGCATTAAAAGTATTTGGGAATGATCCTGAAATGCAGTCTACGTATGGTGATATTTATATTAAAGCAATTGATGATGCGATTAAGCTAGAGGCAGATGTACTGAACATGAGCTTAGGATCACCATCAGGGTTTGTAAATGAAGATTCACCAGAACAGGAAGCTGTCGCACGTGCAGTTGAAAACGGCGTATACATGGCGATCTCTGCTGGGAATTCTAACAAACTAGGTGATGGATTTTACTACCCACTTGCATCGAACCCAGATTATGGTGTAAGCGGATCACCTGGACTTTCCTATGATTCTGTCCAAGTAGCTTCGTATGAAAATTCATTTATTGAAGTTGAATCGGTTGAATACAGTATTGATGGGGAACCAGGAACAGCACCTTTCCTATCGGCAGGAAATACAAGTCAAGCTGCTGGAGAAACCTTTGAGCTTGTCGAGGCAGGATTAGGAAAGCCGGAAGATTTCGCAGGGAAGGATCTAACAGGAAAATATGCACTAGTCCAGCGCGGGGAGCTTGCTTTTACAGATAAAGCATTGAATGCCCAGAACGCTGGTGCTGCAGGAGTATTTATTTACAACAATACAGATGGACTTGTAAATATGGCTACAGACAATGCCATTGTCATTCCACAGCTCTTTATGCTAAAGAGTGATGGAGATAGATTAGCAGCAGCTCTTAAAAATGGACAAGCAGTATCGGTTACCTTTAATGGAGAGAAGCTTGGTACACCGAATCCAGATGCAGAAAAGATGAGTGATTTTACTTCTTGGGGTTTAACACCAAATCTTGATTTTAAGCCAGAAATTACGGCTCCTGGTGGACAAATTCTATCTACATTGAATGATAATGAATATGGGCTTATGAGTGGTACATCGATGGCAGCTCCACATGTTGCCGGAGGAGCAGCGCTTATCTTAAATCGTACCGAGGAAGAGTTTGGACTTGAGGATGAAGAACGCGTACTTCGTGCCAAAAACCTCATGATGAATACGGCGAAGATTGTTGATTTTGAAGGCACGCACGTTTCGCCACGTCGTCAAGGAGCAGGCTTAATGCAGCTACATGCAGCCTTGTCTACACCAGTTATGGTTACAGAAACGGAGACAGAGGAAGCAAAGGTTGCGCTAAGAGAAATAAAAGAAAATACAGTGACCTTTGCATTAACTGCAGAAAACTTCACAGATCAAGCAGCAACTTATCAAGTAAAAGCAAATGCACAAACCGATGTGCCAGTTCAAAATGGAGATGACCTTCTTGTCGCACCTAACTTGTTCGGTGCCCTAGATTTAGAAGGAATGGCAACGACAACCGTGAATGGAGAGGAAGTAAGCACAGTAGAGGTGCCTGCAAATGACGCGGTAGAAATTACAGTGACGATTGATCTAAGTGAAATTGATGCAGCGTTAGCATCAAACTTTGTTAATGGCTATTGGTTAGAAGGCTTTGTTACATTAACGGATCCAAGTGATACGAATCCACAGCTAACAGTTCCATATGTTGGTTTTAAAGGGGATTGGGACAAGGCTCCAATATTTGATAACCCATTATGGGAGCAAGGTTCCTATTATGAAATGACTGGAGCAGTTACACATCTAGGAGAAGGAAATTATGGCTTCCTAGGAGAGGATTTAAATACAGGAGCAATTGATCCAACGAAAATCGCATTTTCACCAAATGGGGATGGTGTACAGGATGATGCATTAATGATTTTATCCTTCTTAAGAAATGCGAAGGAAGTCAAGTTCCAAGTACTAGACGAAAATAAAAAGGTAGTACGTACCATCCGAACAGAGGACTTTGTCCGTAAAAATTATTATGATGGTGGTTCAAACCCGATGTACTCGTTGTCTTCTGATCGCACTTGGGATGGAAAAATTCGGGGGAAGCAAGCAGCAGATGGACAGTACTACTTGCAAGCAGAGGCTGTTATTGATTATGAAGGAGCAGAATGGCAAACGTTAGAAGTACCAGTTATGGTTGATACCGTTGCTCCAGAAGTAGAAGCAAGCTTTGACAGAGAAGCGAACAGTGTAACAGTGACTGCAAGTGACGATGGCAGTGGACTAGCGTATTGGGATGTACTTGTTGATGGACAGTCTGTTTTAGCTAACCCGTACACGAACGGCGAGACGGAGCATCAGTTTGACCAAGAACTAGGTGAAGGTCAGCTGCTCGAAATTGTTGCCGTAGACTACGCTGGAAACCAAGTAGCAGAAGAGGTTTCACTTGAACCACAGGATACGACGATACCTGATTTACACCTGTTAACACCTGAATTTCTCGGTGTAGAAACGAATAAAGAAGTAGTGTTCTCAGGATATGTAAAGGATGAATCAGGCATTAAAGAAGTAACGGTAGATGGAAAGCAAGCAGAGCTCGTCTATAATGCAGAGGAAGATCGTTATGACTTTTCATTAACGGTAAAGCATACAAAGGATGGCTTCTATTTCTACCATATTAAAGCGGTAGATATGGCTGGAAATGAAACAGAGATTGGCAGACGCTTTTTCTTAGATAGTGAAAAAGCAAAAGTAAAGGTGAAGGCGAAGAAAAAAGTGAAAACTGATACAGTAAATGTAGCGGTTAACATTAAAGATAACTTTGATGATATTCGTCTATTTGTGAATGGGGATGAAGTGTATAAGCATGCGCTCTCAGAACCATATGGGATGAATGGTTTTAATAAGACGATTAAAGATATTGAGCTTGAGCTAGAGGATGGGAAAAATGAGTTTGAGTTCAAAGTAGTCGATCTTGGTGGACATGTAACAACAGAAACGATTGAGATTGAAAAGAAAGTAAAAGAAAATGATGATGAGAACTGGTATAGTTACTGGATTGAACAAATGTATATTATGCTTGGCAAGCTTTGGGGTTTGTTCGGATAAAATGATATTTGAAAGCATCGGCATCCATATGGGTGCCGATTTTTTCATGCCTTCTTATGTGTCGGATTTCTAAAAAACAAGGTAGATACATACAAATAAAGTATCGATGATAAAGCATTAGCCCATACATCCTAGAGAGAGGAGAATCAGAGGTGAAGGTTCGGAAAGCTATTATTCCAGCAGCTGGACTGGGGACGCGATTCTTACCAGCAACAAAAGCACAACCAAAAGAAATGTTGCCCATAGTTGATAAACCAACAATTCAATATATCGTAGAAGAAGCAATTGCATCGGGGATTGAAGATATTGTCATCGTTACTGGTCGTGGGAAGCGGGCAATTGAGGATCATTTTGATATTTCATACGAATTAGAGGAAAAACTTGCATTACAGGGAAAGGAGCAGACGCTTGCGAAGGTCCGTGAAATATCTTCATTAGCAAACATTTACTATATCCGTCAAAAAGAACCGAATGGTCTGGGAGATGCAATAAGATGTGCAAACCGATTTATTGGAAATGAAGCCTTCGCGGTGTTACTTGGTGATGATATCGTAACTGCAAACCGCCCTTGTCTTTCTCAGCTTATGGAAGCCTTTGAGCAATATCAAACTTCGATCATTGGTGTCCAAAAAGTTGCCGCCGATGCTGTAACAAAGTATGGAATTGTCGCCCCATTAGAGCAAACACTTAATCCTACACGAATATTCCCTATCCATTCACTTATTGAAAAGCCAAAAACAGAAGAAGCACCATCCAATATCGCGATCATTGGTCGGTATATTTTTATGCCGGAAATATTTTCACATTTGAATGCAACAACACCTGGAATAGGAGGAGAGCTGCAGTTAACAGATGCGATTAATCGCTTAAATGAACAAGAGCGTGTTTTGTCTTGTTTAGTGGAAGGAAAGCGATATGATATTGGAGATAAGTTCGGATTCATTCAAGCAACAATTGAAATGGCGATGGAGCGGAGTGATTTAAGAGAGGAACTCGTTCCGTATTTACATGGTTTGCTGGAAGACGTTTATAAAAGCGGTAATGGCAGGGGGAAATTATGAGAATAGCTGTTATTGGAGCTGGATATGTTGGGTTGATTACAGGGGTATGTCTTGCGGAATTAGGTCATCAAGTTACATGCGTTGATGTGAATAAGTCCAAAATTCAACAGCTATCAAAAGGGGTGTGCCCGATTCATGAACAGGGACTGGAGGAGCTAATACGAAAAAACATACGACAGCATCGATTAAGCTTTACGACAATGTATGAGGTTGGACTTACTGATTGTCAGCTTGTATTTATTGCAGTAGGAACACCAGAAGCAAACGACGGTTCAGCAGATTTAAGCTATGTTAAACAGGCAGCAAGTGCCATTGCACAGCACTTACAGCAGGATACAGTTGTTATTACGAAAAGCACTGTCCCTGTTGGAACAAATGAACGTATTCAAGGATGGATCGAAAAAGAAGCTCCACGCGATATTGCTGTTCATGTTGTTGCAAATCCGGAATTTTTAAGACAAGGATCAGCTGTCGAAGATGCCTTTCGAGGTGACCGGATTGTGCTCGGTGCGCAGAATCCAACGGCAATGAACGTTGTAGCAGAAATATATAAGCCATTAAACATTCCTATTTTAAAAACGGATTTTCGCAGTGCTGAAATGATTAAATATACGGCAAACGCATTTTTGGCCATGAAAATTAGCTTTATTAATGAAATTTCTCATGTTGCGGAACAGTGTGATGCAAATATAGAGGAGATTGCGAAAGGTGTAGGAATGGATAAACGAATTGGTTCCTCCTTTTTAAGAGCTGGCATAGGCTATGGAGGATCCTGTTTACCAAAAGATACAAAAGCATTGCTTGCAATAGGTAAAACAGCAGGTCAGAAAATGCGAATTATCGAGCAAGTGCAGCGTGTCAATGAATTGCAACGCGTATGGCTCATTGAGAAAATACTACAACGCTTCGGTAATCTAGACGGAAAAACAATTGCACTTCTCGGATTAGCTTTTAAACCGAATACGGATGATATGAGGCAATCACCTGCAATCGAGATTGCACAAATGCTCATTAATATCGGGGCAACAGTTCATGCATATGATCCGGTAGCTTTAGAAAACGCAAAAGAAGTGATGCCACGACAGGTTAGAATGATGACAACGATGGAAGAGACTTTGCGACAGGCTCATTGTGCAGTCATTTTAACCGACTGGCAGGAAATAAAAGCATTTCCTTTAGAGAACTATCACCATTATTTAATATCCCCCATTTTATTTGATGGGAGAAATTGCTTTTCACTAACAGCGGTGAAGCAAGCAGGGCTTGAATACCATTCGATCGGTCGGCCGGATATATTTCCTATAAGTGAAGCAGTCCAAGCGTATCCCGAATAATCGGGTATCCTTGGACTGTTTTTTAAAAACTTCTTCAGTTCTAAAGAAAAAATGATTATAAACCGTTCGCTTTCGGACGATACTGTTTAATGGTTTTTACTTTATTCGATTAGACAATGGACATAGAGGAAGGATACTAGCATGCATTTGCTTCAACATACTAAATGGCGTAAGAGACTTGAGTATAGCTTCATTTATTTTATCGCGCTGCAACCATTTTTAGATATTGCTGCATTCATTCACCTTCCCATATCGGAAATTGCCCGAATTGGAATCATGGTGGCAGGATTTTGGTACATCCTGTTGTTGCCCCCTGGAAAATGGAAGAAAATTTTCATTTCATATTTTTTACTCGTTATTAGTTTTATGGTGGTTCATCTTATTGTTACCTTGGGATGGAAGCATCCTTTTTCCGTTGGGGAGGAAGTCATTCATATTGTAAAATCAATGTTTTTCGTAGAATTGCTCGTTGTATTTATACTTGTATTTAATAAATGGCACGTGCAACTAAAAAAGAACCGTACGATCGAACGTCTCGTTTTTTTCAATATGGCAACGATTGGCGGAATTATGCTGGTTGCTACTATAACAGGAACTGGAAAAAAAACCTATGATGCGCTCGCCAAGGCAGGTCATTCAGGCTGGTTCTTTTCTGGAAACGAGCTAAGTACGATTGTAGCAATGGGGTTTAGTATGATGCTGCTCTATTTTTGGACAGAACAGTCTTTCAACAATAAGATATATCAGCTTCCCTTTATCGTGCTCGTTATCGCTTCTATGCTAGAGATTGGAACGAAGGTAAGCTTTGGAGCAGTTGTAGTTATCTTAGGGATAGCTCTGCTTCTTGCTATTATCGGCTATCCTAAGCATCGCGAAAGATGGAAACACGCAGCAATACTTGCCACCCTTTTTATGATGACAATAATTGCTGTTCCATACGCAGCAATTGGAAACAACCTTAACTTCTTTTTTGGAGAAACGAATTCGCAACAAGAAGAACAAAAGGACACTCCAGAAGACGAACCAGAGCAAGTTCCAGAGCTATTAAGCGGACGTAGTGAATTCTTGGACGAGCTGCAAATGCAATTTAGCGAAGCACCACTCCTTCAGAAGCTTTTTGGCATGGGATATGGTGGGAACTATGAACAGGAGCCTAAGCTCGCAGAAATGGACATGCTTGATTGGTTTTTTGGTTTCGGAATTGTAGGCAGTTTACTTCTTTTTCTTCCCCTTTTAAGTATTGGCATCTTGCTGTTGCGCCATCTGTTACTTTGTAAGTGGAACTTGCCAATCATATTTGCCGCATTAGCGACCTGTCTCGGCTTAGGTAGTTCTTTTGTAGCAGGACATGTATTATCGTCCCCTGCTGCGAGTATTTACCTTATTGTCGTTATTAGCTTTTTATGGATGCATGTGAACCCGCCAACTTTAAACAGATGAGGAATGTATAAGATGACGAAACGAAAGGAAAGAATATTAATAATTAGTACGATGTATCCTAGTAGCAAGCATCCGGTATTCGGGGTATTTGTGGAAAACCAAGTTCGAGCGTTAAAGGAAAAAGGAATGCTAGTCGACGTAATAGCTGTTCAAAATCCAAGCTCGAACAAGAAGGCAGTGCTGCAAAAATACATGATGTGGATTATGCGGACTGGATGGACACTCGTTACGAAAGGGAAAAAATATACGATTATTCATGCCCATTATATTTTTCCGAGTGGCCTTTGCGCGCTTATATTTAAAAAGCTGTTTCATGCAAGGATGATTGTTACTGCACACGGTGGGGATATGGATAAAATGGCGAGGAAAAATCGTTTCTTCCAGAAGGCAACGAAGTGCATCTTGCAAGAAGCAGATCACATAATAGCGGTCGGTCATCAATTAAAAAATGACATGGTTCTACATTACGGCATACAAGAACAAAAAATCGATGTACTACCTATGGGCGTCGATCGGAGCCGATTCCATCCAATGAATAAAAAAACAGCACGCAATTTAATTGGTTGCAATGAACAAGTGTCCATCATTTTATATGTTGGAAATATCATTCAGGCAAAAGGGTTAGAGGAATTAGTTGCAGCCTATCAGAAGTATAAGGAAACGAATCCAACAGCCCAACTCCATATAATCGGCGCAGAAAAGGAACCTCTATTTGCAAAGAACTTAAAGCGAAAGACGCAAACAGAAGAAGGGATTTTTTTTCATGGGCCGATGCAGCAAAGTCAATTACCTATATGGATTTCTGCAGCAAATGTGTTAGTAATCCCTTCCTATATGGAAGGCTTTGGACTAGTTGCTTTAGAGGCGATGTCCTGTCATACGCCAGTAGTTGGCACGACAGTAGGAGGACTTCGCTATTTACTTGCCGATGGGGCAGGCATATTAGTCCCACCAAAGGATTCTGATGCATTAGAAGCAGCCTTACAAGCAGTGCTTTCCTCTACAAGTTTACAGCGATCATTAATACAAAATGGGGAAGAAAAGGCACGTGCATATGATCAAGACCAAATTATAGAACGTTTAATCGAAATTTATCGTGATAGGAGCAGCAGTTGATGAAGCAAAAAAAAATACTTCTAATATCATCTATTGGTGGACATTTAACACAGCTCATGCAGCTAGAGCCTATTTTTAAAAAATACGATTATCATATTGTGACCGAAAAGTCCGAGATTACAGAAAAAATGAAAGAAAACTATCCCGTATCCACACTCGTATATGGTGCACGCAACTATCCCATTCGTTATTTGTTTAAATTCTCCTTTAATGTATGCAAAACCTTTTTCATTTTTCTACGTACTCGACCTGACGTTGTTATAACAACCGGGGCGCATACTGCTGTACCGATGTGCTATATTGCCAAGCTTTTCCGAAAAAAAGTGATTTTTATAGAAAGCTTTGCAAAAACAACGTCACCAACCCTTTCTGGAAGACTTGTTTATCCGATTGCAGATTTGTTTATTGTGCAATGGGAATCGATGCAGAAGGTATACCCAAATGCGCGTTATGGAGGTGCTATCTATTGATATTCGTTGTACTTGGAACGCATGAACTCCCATTTCATCGTTTATTAAATGAAATAGAACATTTAAAGCAACAAGCCTTCATCAAAGAAGAGGTCATTGTTCAACACGGGCATACCCCTTGTAATAGTAAATACTTTTCATTAAAGAAATTTGTGAGCTATGAGGAAATGGATGCTTTTTACGATAAAGCAAGGATAGTCATTACCCATGCGGGAACGGGGTCGGTTGTGACAGCTTTACGTAAAGGGAAGAAGGTGATTGCTGTTCCACGATTAAAGGAATATGGAGAGCATAATGATAATCATCAATTGGAAATCGTGGCTCAGTTTTTAAAGCAAGGATACATATTAACATGGAAGGATGGCGAACAGCTCGCTGCTGTTTTAAAACAAGCAGAAGATTTTAAGCCCCAGCCATTTCAATCAGGAAAGAAGACGATTTTTCAATTAATTCAACGCTTTATCGAAGAGGCATAACAACATAGAAGCAAAATAATAACTCCGAAGAAAAAGGATGGTTGCTTTTTCCACGGAGTTAAATATTTACAGGTTGCTCTACTTGTTGTGCCTCTTCAACATAAAGTGCCTCTATCAGCTGTTTGCTAGCGTTTCCTTTCGAATAAAGGTTCCACTGGTTAGCAAACTGTTGAACACGCCCCATATCAAACGATGCTTGCATAATGATGTCAATTAACGCATCTGTGTTAAAAGCAATGGGTCCAGGGACAAGTGTTTCATAATCTTCCCAAAAGCCTCTCGTTTTTTGGTATGTTTCCAAATCATACGCAAAAAAGATCATTGGTTTTTGCAGCAATGCATATTCAAAGGGAATAGAAGAATAGTCTGTGATTAGCAAATCTGCCACAACAAGTAAATCATTCATCCGATAGTCACTTGATACATTAAAAACAAAGCCCGGAAATTTATTTTCAAACGTCCCATTTATAGCGGGATGAAGCTTTAAGAAAATGACATAATCATGTCGTAACGATTTATACATTTTCTCTATATCTAGTTCGATTGTTGCCGATGCTAGGTTGTCATCTCGAAAAGTTGGTGCATAAAGAATGACTTTCTTTTTCTTAATAATTGGAAATGCATCTTCTAATATATGCTTTGCTTCATTCATAGCTTCAGAATCATAAAAAAAGTCTGTACGCGGAATACCAGTACGCAAAATAGTATCATTCGATAAGGCAAAGCTCTTTTTGAAAATCGTAGCCATTCGTTCTGAGCCGACAACAACGTGATGGAAATTGCTATAAACCTTATGAAAGCGATCTATTGCGCGTTGTGAACGAAACTGATTCGATGGATCCTGTAAACCAAACTGCTTTATAGCACCTGCAGCATGCCAAAGCTGAATACATTCTACATTGGAGCGGAAGGAACTCGCTGCTAGAAATCCATAATAATTATCTACAAATACCTTATGTGAGGTAGCTAAGTGATAAATAGATTGTATCCAATTTATGAGATTGCTAGGTTCGAACGCGAGTATTTGTTTGGTTGCTAGCATTTCCTTAAAGTTGATGTGACATTGGGAGGTTGAAAGGATAACAACTTGGTCGTCTGTTTGTTTTTCAACTTCTTGTGCAGCAAACAAAATATTATCCCCAAAGGAAGCAACAAATGTTGTTTTCTTCTTTTGGGGAAATCGTTTAAAAAGTTCAAAGAAAATACGAAAAACAAACAGGTATGCCGTAACAGCAAATTCCCTAGCCATTGTTTGCTGAATTCAAATCTTGTTTGATTTTTGTGGTGGAAATTCCAACTGTCCGCGGCAAATAAACGACCTCACATTGGTCTTTCAGAAAGTCAAATTTCCCGGTCCAATCATCTCCCATAACAAACACATCAATGTTATGCGCCTTCACATCTTCCACTTTTTGCTCCCATGTATGCTCAGGAATTACTTCGTCCACATAACGAATCGCTTCAAGAATTGCCTTGCGTTGCTCAAATGAATAGTACGCCTTTTTACCTTTTAATGCGTTAAATTCATCAGAAGAAATCGCAACAACAAGATAGTCGCCATATTCCTTTGCACGACGTAGAATGTTTATATGACCAGTATGAAGCAAATCAAATGTTCCATATGTGATTACTTTTTTCATTTATAATAACCTCCGATAACAGTTAGTATATCATTTATATTCACATAATACATTACAATACTTTATCAAATCGAATACAAGTTTATTATACTATGAATTATATTTTAAATAAACAGGGTGCGGAAAAATATGTGATAGGGGATACCTATAAAATAATAAGTCGAAAAGAAAAACTCAAGGGAATTAAAGTTCCCTTGAGTTATTTATGGAAATAAATCATTTATTGTATAAATCGTCTTTTAAAACCTTTCACTATCGATACTTAGGAATATCATAGACTCGTATTGCATTCGGCAGCAAATCGTAAACGTTTTTAATTTTACTGATTTGTTTTATAGACCAACCAATATCTGTTGCATATTGATGGCTTCCTGGGCTACTTGGATTCCATTTCATTTTATATAATGTATTTTGTTTGTATTGTGCATGATTAATATAATTATCTGAAATCCACTTTGCACCACCGATGATCGCTCTATCGACTGTAGTCCATCCTAGTTGATAGGCTTTCTTTGCTCCCCCTAATAAAGGATTGCTGTCGTATGCGGCAATACCGTACATATTATAAACCGTCTTAATTGAGGTTAAGCTACCCGAATTACTAGATGTTGCAAGTACCAGGTTTCCATTTCTATCTTTTCCTACCCTAACACCTTTTGCTAAAGTAGAGGATCCATTGCCTGTTTCATGTAGTGCATGTGCTATAAGATATACTTCGTTTACATTATGTGTTTTACTAGCCGAAATAAATGATTTTTGAGTGTTGTTTAGAGTGCCTTTGTTTAATAGAACTTTTCTTAGATCAGCTTCAGATACACCTGCACTACCTGATAATAACAGATGCTGATAGCGATCATTTTTATTTGGATCTAAATACTCTCTAACATCAGTAGATTTTGCATTTCGCCAAGCGTTATAGCTGATTTCATGCCACGTAGTGCCTTTTTTAAGGATTTTAATTGTAGTTCCTTTTGGAACAGTTCCATATATATGACTATTTGTACTTGCTGCATCTCTTATATTAACTGTTGCAGTTGTTACAGCCGTTGAAACATTTGGATTTACTAATGAAGTATGAATATATAGTGTCTTCCCGCTATAAATCACTTTATACCATTTATTACTTCCACTGTAAGTATCCCCTGTAACTTCAGATACTATTGTTAATAGTGTTCCTCCACTTACTGTGGTATAAGTATTAGTATCAGTGAACCTTGGCTCTGTCCGCAATCGAGATCCAGTAGTCGTTGCACCAGTATTACTTGTAATGTTAACAAAGTCATTATGAATAAACGCATTTTTATTTCTGTATTTATCTGTTTGTGGAGGAGGGGTTGTATTCATTTGTCGGTTTAGTGCTTCATTAAATGTCACACTATAGTTAGTGTATTGGATATTTGATTTATCCAGATGACTGGAATGAATCCAAACCGATTGTCCATTTTGCAGCGTTCCATGGTACCAAGTATTTCCTCCCACATTCTCAGTTAAATTTACTTTAAAAGCTTGGCCCTTTAAGTTTTGTATAGAAGTGGAATCATGAACGATGTTTTTCTTTCCACCCCAAATTTTACTATAGGTAACACCAGTCCCCTTGAAATAAAAAGTTCTACGTATTTTATCTATAGTAGTATGTTCCAGTGTAAAGATATCGGTAGCGTTAACCCAGCCTATTACGCCATTTGTACTACTAGGTTCCATACTAATGAGATAATACAATTGATCACGTTTCTGTGCCTGCTTTTTAATATAAAGGACAGTATCGGTATAAGTTGTGCCTGCTTTTATCTGAGCATTAGGATCTCCGATTGTTTTGTGTATAGTAACATTTTGATTAGAAATTTGTCCTAATCTACTTGTAGGACTTTCTATTTTTCCATAAACGTGACTCGAATGAATCCATACTTCTTGACCATTTAATAGAGTTCCGCGATACCAAATGTTACCATCAATATTCTGAGTTAAGTTTACTTTAAATAGTTCGTCTTTAAAGTTTTGAATGAAAGAAGAATCGTGAACGATGTTTTTCTTTCCACCCCAAATTTTACTATAGGTAACCCCGTTCCCCTCGATATAAAATTCTTTCGCTTTATTATCCACACCAATATGTTTAAGGGTAAAGAAGTCGGTTGCTTTAACCCATCCGATAACCCCTCTTTCACTGCTAGCTTCCGTACTGATGAGATAAAATAATTCATCGATTATCTTTGCCTGTTTCTTAATAAAGAAAACCTGGTCAGTGTAAGTGGCACCAGCTTTGATTTGGGAATTAGGATCTCCCAATGTTTTGTGAATAGTAACTTCTTCATTATAGATTTGTCCAACTCTACTTATAGGAGTTTCTATTTTTCCTAATACGTGACTTGAATGAATCCATACTTCTTGACCATTTAATAGAGTTCCACGATACCAAATGTTACCTTCAATATTCTGAGTTAAGTTCACTTTAAATAATTGACCTTTAAAATTTTGAATGGAAGAAGAATCGTGAACGATATTTTTCTTCCCCCCCCAAATCTTACTGTAGGTAACGCCATTACCTTCGATATAAAATTCCTTTGGTTTATTATCTACACCAATATGTTTAAGTGTAGAGAAGTCGGTCGCTTTCACCCATCCGATTACTCCTCTTACACTGCTAGCTTCCGTACTAATAAGATAAAATAATTCATCGTTTATCTGTGCTTGTTTCTTAATAAAGAAGACCTGGTCAGTGTAAGTGGCACCAGCTTTGATTTGGGAATTAGGATCTCCTAATGTTTTGTGAATAGTAACTTCTTCATTATAGATTTGTCCAACTCTACTTATAGGAGTTTCTATTTTTTCTAAAACATGACTTGAATGAATCCATACTTCTTGACCATTAGGGGTAGTACCACGATACCAAATGTTACCTTCAATATTCTGGGTTAAGTTCACTTTGAATAATTGTCCTTTTAAACCTTTAATGGAAGAAGAATCGTGGACAACATTTTTCTTTCCACCCCAAATCTTACTATAGGTAACACCGTTCCCTTTGAAGTAAAATTCCTTCGCTTGATTATCTACTCCAGTATGTTTAAGAGAAAAGATATCAGTTGCTTTAACCCAACCGATAACACCCTTTTTACTACTAGCTTCCGTACTGATGAGATAATATAATTCTTTATTTATCCGTGCCTGCTTTTTAATAAAGAAGACTTGGTCTGTGTAAGTTGTGCCAGCTCTGAATTTAGACTTTGGATCACCCAATGTTTTGTATATGGAAACATCTTGCTTATAAATTTGGCCTACTCTACTAGCGAGACTTTCATTTTTGTCTAAGTGACTTGAATGAATCCACACTTCCTGTCCATCTAAAGATATACCACGATACCAAATGTTACCTTCAATATTCTGGGTTAAGTTTACTCTAAATAGTTGTCCATTTAAACCTTTAATGGAAGAAGAGTCGTGGACAATATTTTTCTTCCCCCCCCAAATTTTACTGTATGTAACTCCAGTACCTTTCAAGTAAAATTCCTTTGCTTTATTATCTACACCAATATGTTTAAGAGTAAAGAAATCAGTTGCTTTAACCCATCCAATAACTCCTCTTACACTGCTAGCTTCCGTACTAATGAGATAAAATAATTCATTGTTTATCCGTGCCTGCTTCTTAATAAAGAAGACTTGGTCTGTATAAGTTGTGCCAGCTTTGAATTTAGACTTTGGATCTCCCAATGTTTTGTATATGGAAACATCTTGGTTATAGATTTGTCCGACTCTACTTGTGGGATTTTCTATTTTTCCAAGCACATGACTTGAATGGATCCAAACTTCTTGTCCACTAGGAATAGTTCCGCGATACCAAATATTACCTTCAATATTTTGGGTTAAGTTTACTTTAAATAGTTGTCCATTTAAACTTTTGGTAGAAGAGGAATCGTGAACAATATTTTTCTTCCCGCCCCAAATTTTACTATAAGTAACACCAGTACCCTTAAAATAAAATTCTTTCGCTTTATTATCTACACCAATATGTTTGAGTGTAAAAAAATCCTTCGCTTTAACCCATCCAATAACGCCTCTTATACTACTAGCTTCCGTACTGATAAGATAATATAATTCATTATTTACTCGCGCCTGTTTTTTAATAAAGAAAACTTGGTCAGTATAAGTTAATCCCGCTTTAATTTGAGAATTCGAATCTCCTAATGTTTTGTAAATAGAAACATCCTGATTATAAATTTGTCCGACTCTACTTATATCAGTTTGTATAATACTATTAGCAAGAACTAGATGTTGAAAGATTGGTGCTGGGTAGATATTAAATATTGTTATGCACAATATGACTGCCGAAACTAATAATTTTCTCATTATACCCTCCTTATTCAAATATTTGATAAAAATTGTTACAATATAATTATAGTCAATATAATAGTTTTTTTAAATACATAATTTATATGATTAATAACTTTATATAAAGTAAATAAGTCTTTATTAAGAAAAGAATAAATATTGTAGTATGACTTAATAATAAATAATAGTAATCTACGAGAAGAGATTGCAAAATAAGAAACTATAACGCTAAGATCTTTACTACAGTAATTATTGTCTAATTAAAGCAGTGAAGGTTTAAGAGGATGTTGAAAAAACTTAAACAAATTATATGTTATATACTTTTCATAAAAGTTATGATTCATAGATCAGAAGAGCATCTCGTCAACGAGATGCTCTTTTAAATAAATTATTTATTTTATTCAATTTGTGTATTTTGAGTAGTCTTCTTTTTATATTATGTGTTAGCGACTCATTTTCATAAAATCTTAATTTTTTTATATTGTCGTCCCAAGCTATTCGCTGCATTTTATTCAAGAAATCTCTGTAATAATCCATAGTATAATGCACATAAAAAGTACCCCAAGGGTGGTTTGTACTTAAATTGTATTGTTCTGTTAAGTCGATAACATCCACCTTATACTTATTCTCTACGTGTGTGTCTAACTTGTCCCACAGATTATTCATCTCAGCTATATTAATTGTTCGCATACCAGATTGTTTTCTTACCTCATTCAAATTTCTTCCATCGATCAACGTTTCTGAAAATCTACCTTTAACGAGGATTACTTTTGTATTTGGTAGATTTTCAGAAACCCATGAAAAGAAAACATTTATTTTCTCTTTCCATATATCAAAATAAATATCATCTTTTATTGTAAATGCTTTTTTATTTATCATTATAGGGATATTAAAAAATTTATCGTTTGATGTGATATATGTACCTTTATGGACCTCGGTTACACCATAATAAACATCACCGTAAAAATCAATTAGTAAGTAGTCTGGATTATCTCTTATTATCTCTTCTAAGAAAGTTTTATCAAACTCCTTTATTATATGCTTCTGGTCAAAGTGTGATTTATCACTTACATCCACTTCTAACGGAAATGGTTGAGACATTACACTCAGAAAACTTGCTTGATTTTGATGTGTTTTACATTGGAAAAACATCTTATGATTTGGATTAAACTTACCATTAAAATTATCTCTTGTAATACATGATCCAATTATAGATACTGTTGGTCTCATTGCTGCCTCCAAGTATAATAGTTTGACTATATTATACTATTATACTTGGAAATTAACACCATTTAGATGACAATATTCGACAGGAAACTGATAATCAAATTCAATTAGATTTAAAATATTTTAAAATAGACTGTATTTGCACCTACTATTATCCTCACCGATTTCTGGACGAATAGATGAGGTATGTAGATCTAATCTGAAAGAGTCTTTTTAATAAGTGAAAGAGGATTTCTGTTTCTTACTTTAAATAAGCTGATAAGAGTTATATATGGATTACATATATATTTTGTCAGTTTTACAAATTTAATCGAACCCAAAATATGGGATATTCCTAGGGATACAATGAAAAAGAAGAATAACTGCGTATCTACTTCCCAAGTTTCAAAAAAGCTAAATTCCCAAAGCCAAAATACAAATATAGGATGGAAAAGGAATATAGTTAATGAGTTATCCCCCCATTTAGTTAGTGGTAATAGCCGGTCAGTTGCGATATTCATAATTAAAAAGGATAGACCAAAAGAAATAAAATAATGAATTATTACAACAACAATATAAAAACTAAATGTATTTGTAGGTTCTACAAAGAAACTCGAACCTAAACTCCCTCTGAATACTCTTTCAATCAATGGATATTTTTGAATAAATAAAAACATAATAAGCGATACTACTAATAAAACAGTATATTTTATTCTTACATCAGTAAACACATTGCAGATTTTATTAAATTTTTGTTGCGTCATAAAATATCCAACAAAGAAAAAAGGTGCAAAAGTGATAGTCCTCTGGTAACTCAGAGTATTTGAAGTAAACCCTTCATAAAAATAACCTATTTTCATATCAATTATATCTACATACCACCTTGAAATGATGGCAATAGTAAATAAACAGATTAGAAAAATAAACTTGCTCATAGTATTAAGTTTTAATTTTGAAACACATAATGCTATTGCATACCAAAATCCAAGACTAACGATATACCACAAATGAAAATGTGGAATACCATAATGAAAAGGGAATGTGTTATAGTGATCTAAAAAATATCGATACCAGTTAAAAAAAGATTGAAATAACAAATATAATAAAATTAAATTAATTATCTTACTAAATTTAACTCTTTTAGCTAAATATCCACTAATAAATATAAATAATGGCATATGAAAAGCATAAAGGAAAACATATAAATTATTTAGATGCTCTCGATATAACTCAATTACATGGCCAAATACTACTAAAAATATCAAAATGCCTTTTAAATTGCTAATTTTTCTATCTCTCAATCTCTATCACCTATTTTTTGATATAACTAGAATAAAAAACGCTCCACAATCCACAAGAGTCGTATGCTCTTCAACCAGTGCTGATTTGGTATAAAACCTCATAAATATCTTCATATACTTTTACTGAAAAAATGTAACATTAACATAAGCTAAATGTTAAGTCATTATCGGAATGACCGATGGATTCATTACACAGTTCCTCTTAGAATTAACAAAAGGAAATAAGATATTAAATGACGCAAAAATTAACTTATCTAATTAGTTGTCTACTCTTTTTAAATCATTCAAGCATTGAACTACATTTTTAAATCAGAAAAGACGCGTGTAGGAACTAGTACAATTAAATAATTTATTCTGATAAATAGTAAATAAACTGCACCCCAAATTAATAGATTATACCTAATAATTAGGATGCAGTTTATTTGCAAGGATGGGTTTCATATACTAATTAATTTCGCAAACTTCTTTATAGAACATTTCTATTGCTTTTTCATTATAAGATATAGCATCAAATTCCTGGTACACAGGTTTATTTAAGATGAAATTTTTCATCCCTTCTTGAAGTCCTTCTATACTGTTATCCACTAATAAGCCATACTGATCTTGTAACAATCCTCTTGGACCAGGGATATCAGTTGAGATCACAGGTATTTTAAAAACCAGTGCTTCCAAAATAACTAATCCTTGTCCTTCATAATTGGAGGACATAATAAAGCAGTCGCATTCGCTTAACAGTTTAAAAGGGTTCTGCATCTCGCCAACTAATATAATATGTTCTTCCAAGTTAAGGTGTTCAATCAATTTAATTAAATTACTTCTCATGGGACCGTTACCTATAATGTATAATTTTGTGTTTTTATACATTTGATTAATTTTCCAAAATGCTTTGATTAACTTTTGATGATCTTTTTCGGGTGAAAGGCGTCCAATTGTAACAAAATTTATATGATTTGGATTAGGCATTTTTATACCTTTTTTTATCATTATTCCTTTTTCGATTATATCTTGAACAAGTAAATATTTGTCATTCAAAAACTCTTCAACAGTAGATTCTTTAGCTAAATTTAGTATTCTTTTGTAATCTAATGTATTATCAACATTTACAATCTTAGTTGGATTCACATAATTATTTAACTTACTCTGATTGATTAAAGTGATATCTTTTGACACAGATACCAACTTATCAAAATGGTGATACAAAGGAAAAATAACTCTAAAATTCTTATGGAAAATCTTATTTCTTTCGCTATCTGCATGCATGTCTGAATGTAAGTAGATTACTTTCTTACGGAAATCATTGAAAGAAAACAGTAAGCACCAAAAAGGTGAATAACCAGAAAAGTCAATAGCTATATCAAATTCGGCGTCACCTAAAATTCTTTTCATTTCCTTTTTATAAAGCTTTTTAGGAATGTTATTTTTTATCATTTTTTTCTTTAGTCCAGAGTTCATAACTAAACTATGTCTGAAATATTCAAGCAAAGTAAAGTTAAATGTCCCCATTCGATATAATATATTTATATTTGGATTAAGCTTTTCCAAATTAGACTGAATGGTATCTGTAATCGTTCCACCGTGAACAATAGATATATTGTACTTTGAATAGTCAATGTTATTAAGTAAGCTCAATAAAGAGGTAGTAACACCATTGGTAGTAAAACCACCACCATAAATTAGAATGTTTTTCTTGGCTGTTTTTTCTAAATTAAAGGCGCTTTTACTTTCAACATTTTTAAAAATTATGTCCAATACTCTATTAGTCGCTTGGCCATCATCGTTATAACAAAATTCATTTTTCATTTGCGTATATTTATTCATATAGGTTTTATTTATATCGTCAATATCGACAATTGATTTAACTACTTCGTCAACGGTTGTACATAAGGGACCTGGTAAAGTTTCTAGATCTAAATATAGTCCTCTTTCTTTTGAATATGCATCCTTATCATACGTAAAGAAGATAATAGGACGATCTGTTACAAGGAAATCAAAGAATATACTTGAGTAATCTGTAATTAAGATATCAACTATTGATAATAGTTGATTCGTTTCTATCCAATCTGGAATACAAACCTCTCTTAAATACGCATTATTTTTAATTAACTTATACGTTAAATCATGAACTTTTAGTAATAAGATATAATCATCAGGCACTTTATTGTGCAGTTGTTTAATATGTTCACTTAACTCATCACCAATATCTGCATTTTTTCCGATTTCGCCTCTCCAAGTGGGAGCGTAAAGAATTATTTTTTTATTCAATTCGATATCCAGTATCTGTGCTAATTCTTTCCTAATTTCTTCTTTGTCAGCATTTAAAGTCAAATCTACTCTAGGATAGCCTGCATCAACTATAGTTCCATTAAAATGATCTCTTATGGAATGAGAATCAATAATTTTGTTATAAGTAAATCGGTTAGGATTAATAATATAATCAGCATGAAGAAAATTTCTAATAGCATTCTTATGTTGTCCCATTGTTCCTTTTACATCATTACCTAATGTTTTTAATGGTGTTCCATGCCAAGTGTTAATATAAACCTGATTTTCTTTTTTTTGAAAATAAAAAGGGAAAGTTGTATTATTTATAAGATACTTTGCCTTTGTTAGAAAACGAACATAAGAAAAACTATCTCTCCTTATAAATTTAACATTAGAAAACGTTCCATATTGTTTTGCATAATAATTGTTTGGATCATTAGATACCCATACAAATGTGTAACCTTTGTAATCATTTGAATTAATCATCTCTTTAAAAATGGCATATGGATTTCCTGCCATCTTACTTCCATGTGCTGTTTCGAACAAAACCATTTTACTGTTTAAATTTGAATACCGTAGATGATATGAGTAATACATTTGCAAACGAAAATTTCTGTTTCTAATTATATTAACGCAGGGACGTAAAAGAAATTTAAATATGTATTTAATTCGATTCAATTGATGTTTAAGACGCTTCAATGTAATCACCCCTAAATTGTAGTGTATCTCTTTTGTTGTAAAAAAAGTTGAATTGAAAATTAAAGTACTTTTAGTAAAATCACTTTCAAATTATACGTTAATTTAAATTACACATCAACATGAAGTTTAGTTATTATTCTAGAGTTATGTTTAGATGTGTTTATTATACTAAAGAAGCACTAAAAATTATAGTGCATCTAATGTACAACAAGAATATCTTTAGATCAAAGGCAATGATAAATACTAATAAAAATATGTTTTTATTCTATATATTACGTTAAGCTTTTCTAAAAAGGGGGGCAGAACAAATTTTAATTATATTTTTATTACTTATACCGTGTTTTCTAATATTTTCCTTTGCAAATCGCACATGCTATAATTAAGATGAAATATGAATGAAAATAAATCTAAAAAAATATCTTTTAAATGGTTGAGATGTAATATATTGTAAGAAATGTGACATAAAATACATACGTTAAAGTAGAATTATATAAACTGAACCATATAAAGATTTTAAGGGCAATATTTAATAATATTTTTAGGGTGAACATAAAATTGTATATTTATAATTGGTTAACCAAATTAAAAAGAAGTAGACTAACAGAAGTTATATTACAAATATCATTTTCAATAGCTAGTAAATTACCAGTAAAACAAGTAATTATGTTCGAAAGTTTTTTGGGGAAACAATATAGTGATAACCCACGAGCGATATATGAGTATTTAAAAGAACACAGAACTCCTTATAAAATGTATTGGAGTATTAATAAAAAAGATATAAAGCGGTTTGAAAGTTTTGATATCCAATGTATACCTCGGTTGTCTATAAAATGGATTATAATGATGGCTCGATCAGCATATTGGGTCACTAATAGTAGATTACCTTCATGGATTCCTAAACCTGAGCATACAACATACGTTCAAACGTGGCATGGCACACCACTCAAACGCTTAGCGGCGGACATGGATGAGGTTCAAATGCCAGGAACAACTACAGAGAGCTATAAAAGAAATTTTATTAGTGAGGCAAAAAAGTGGGATTATTTAATATCACCTAATGCATATTCAACAAAGATTTTTAAAAGAGCATTTGAGTTCGAAGGAAAAGTGATTGAGTCTGGTTATCCGCGCAATGATTATCTTGTGAATTTTAACAATGACGATACGATTTTAAAGATAAAGAGCAGATTAAACATCCCAAAGGATAAAAAAATTATCCTTTATGCTCCTACATGGAGAGATAATCAGTATCATGAGCAGGGTAAGTATAAATTTAACTTGCATCTAAACTTAAATAAAATGAAACAAGAACTCGGAGATAATTATCTTGTAATTTTAAGACTTCATTATCTTGTAGCGGAACGTTTAGATTTAAAAGACTATAATGGTTTCGTTTTAGATGTATCCCACTATCCGGATATAAGGGAGCTTTATTTGGTTTCAGATATACTTGTAACTGATTACTCTTCTGTATTCTTCGACTATGCGATTTTGGAACGTCCGATTATATTCTATGTTTATGATATCGATGAGTATAAAGATACTCTAAGAGGTTTTTATTTTAATATTGAAGAGAAAGCACCTGGTCCACTTGTTAAAACTACAGAAGATTTGATTGTAGAAGTGAATAATATCAATAAACACGGTTACACAGCTAGTAACATGCAAAAGCAATTTCAACAAGAATTTTCTTATTTGGAAGATGGAAATTCCTGTGACCGTGTAATAAATGAGGTTTTTAAAGATGACTTCTAGGGGTATATTAATTAGGCTTCGTTAGTTATTGTTTTTTATTTATGATGCTTGTATAATTTAATAACGTGAAATGAAAAACTCTTACTGTATTGAGAGGAAATATTGAATGAAATCAGCAATTATGGTTTTAAAAGAACAAATAGATAATTTTTACCTTATTAGAAGACTTTCATTGTATGAATTAAAAAGTCAAAATAAAAATAACTATTTAGGTATTCTTTGGGAGATTATTAATCCAACAATCCAGATATTAATTTATTGGTTTGTATTTGGTACGCTAAGGTCAAGTGAGCCCATCAATGTAAATGGCGAATATGTACCATTTTTTATTTGGCTATTAATAGCGTTTATTTTATGGATATTTTTTTATCAGTCTACGATTGAAGGATCGAAGTCGATATATTCACGATTGCTAATGCTATCAAAGATGAATTTTCCGATGAGTGTTATCCCTAATTATGTTATCTTTTCTAAGTTATACGTTCATATAGCTATGCTAATTATAACGATTATCTTTCTGCAGTTTTATGGATTTACAATAAGTATTTATTCTTTGCAAATTTTTTATTATCTTTTTGCTACTTTATGTCTTATTTTTTCTGTATCTCTTATTACATCTACATTGTCAACAATCATAAGAGATGTGCACATGTTTCTTAATTCAACATTGCGTATGGGATTGTATTTATCTGGAGTTTTATGGCCAATAGCAATTATAGGCAACTCAACCGTGATAGCTATTTTGAAGTTAAATCCCTTATATTACTTAATTGAAGGTTATCGCCATGCGTTGTTAGGGTCTAGTTGGTATCTAATAGATCATTGGCAGTATACGTTGTATTTCTGGGGTCTCATATTAGTACTGTTTTTGTTTGGTTCAATACTGCATATTAAGTTTAGAAGACACTTTATTGATTATTTATAAAGGCTTGTGATGATATGGATAAAGCGATAATCGTTCAAAACATAACAAAAAAATATAAATTATATAATGGAACAAAGGAAAGGCTACTGGATCTACTAACTCCCAAAAGCTATGGTGAGGATTTTTTTGCTTTGACTGATGTAAGCTTTGAAGCAGAAAAAGGGGACGTAGTAGGGTTTATTGGTATAAATGGTTCCGGGAAATCTACACTTTCTAATATCATTGCTGGTATTGTTCCAGAAACTATGGGTAGTGTTCAAATAACTGGCCAAGTCGCTTTAATTGCAGTTGCTGCAGGTTTAAAGGGAGATCTAACAGGAAGAGAGAACATTGAACTGAAATTATTGATGCTTGGTTTTAGCAAGAAAGAAATAATTGAGTTAGAACCATCAATTATCGAGTTTTCAGAGCTAGAGAAATTTATTGACCAGCCTGTTAAATCTTATTCAAGTGGGATGAGATCTCGTTTAGGTTTTGCTATTTCTGTTAATGTTGATCCGGATATTTTGATAATTGATGAAGCACTATCTGTAGGAGATAAAGCCTTTGCTGAAAAAAGCTTGGAGAAGATGAAAGAATTTAAGAAGCAAGGAAAGACGATGATTTTTGTTAGTCATTCCATTGGTCAAATGAAACAGTTTTGTGATAAGATTCTTTGGTTGGAATTTGGAAAAGTAAAAGATTATGGTGATGTAGAAGAGGTTATACCAAAGTATGAATCCTTTCTTAATGATTGGAAAAAAATGAATAAAATAGAAAGACAAGAATATAGAAAGAAAGCTATGAAATAAATAAATTATGATGACTATGAATGTATAATCTAAAAAGTTCCTGTAGTTAAACACTTAAAAAAGAGAGCGTTTTAACTACAGGTTTTTCATAGAGTACACTCATCACAAGAGTGTATAGATTGATAAGTGAACTAAAACCTTCTATTGTGGAAAAGCAAGTACCTTAAAGATCAAATTAAAAATCGCCGGCATTGCCGGCGATTACTTGTTATAGATATTATCTAGTAAGAATTTTTTTTGAAATAATGAAAGTAAAAGGGATTGGGATTACGGCTGCAATTAGAGGAGCAGCAAACTCATTCAGATTTAAAATACCAACTAATATAAATAATGAAAAAGTCGATACACTGTAATTCACAACATAAGTTAAAGGAAACTGGAAGAACTTTTTAAAAGTCGGTTTGGTTTTATATGTGAAATAACAATTTAAATAAAAGGATCCAATCATACTTAAAACAAATGCTATAGAATGGCTATAAATATATGCTATGTTCATACTCATTAGTAAAACATAGAGTATATAATAGTTTCCTGTGTTTATAAAACCTACAATAACAAAACGTAAAAAAGAATTATACTTTTTTAATAGAGACAAACTGTATGAACTCATAATTCCACCTTCAGCTTCTCAATCCTAGTTGTATCTTTCTCTGTCTGGTCGATGTTTGTTTCATTTATTAGATAATGTGGCCGGTTTTTTACTTCGTAAAAAATACGACCAACATATTCTCCAAGAACTCCAATGGAAATAAGCTGTATACCTCCTAGTAATAGAATTGAGGAAATAACAGTAAAGTAACCTGGCATATCAATTCCAAATAATATAATATTTATAAATGTGTATCCTATATATATTATATTTATTAGGGTAATAAAAAAACCTAAGTAAATAATTAGTCTAAGAGGCTTGCTATTAAAAGATGTTATACCATCAATGGCATAATTCAATAAACTTCCAAACTTCCATTTGCTTTCTCCTGAAACTCTTTCCTGATTTTCGTACTCAACTATTTTCGTCTTGAAACCAATCCAAGAAAAGAGCCCCTTTGAAAAACGATTATATTCTCGCATTGAAAGAAGATAATTAACCGCCTTTTTACTCAAAAGTCTAAAGTCTCCGATACCATCTATTAATTCAACATCAATTAATTTATTCACAAGTTTATAGTAGATCTTAGTAATATATTTTCTAGATATTTTTTCCCCTTTTCTTGTTCTTTTTGCAATTACTTGATCATAGCCTTCTTCATAGTTATTAATCAAGTCTAAAATTAAATGAGGAGGATGTTGTAAGTCAGCGTCCATAATAATAACGATATCTCCAGAAGCATTTTCCAAACCAGCAAGCATTCCGGATTCTTTTCCGAAATTACGAGTGAAAGAAATGTATTTTACTGCATCACTTGTTGTTGCTATTTCTTTAATTATATGGAGAGTGTTATCTGAACTTCCATCATCTATAAATAAAATTTCATAAGTATACTTTTCCTTAAGTAATTCTAGAATATTATTTACTTCAAAGTAGGCATCCCACAATGGGGCACTTTCGTTATAACAAGGTATAATTATTGATATTTTTTTCATTGTTACCCTCCAGAATTGATCCTGTAAATCAAATATTAATTATTCATTTTGAATTCATCGTAAGGTAGAAATTCTACTTTGGTATCTTCTTTTATATTATAAAAAAGTTTAAACATTAAATTAAAATGTTCGTTTGGAGGAGAAGACATCCACATAAATTGAGAAAAAGGTAATTTTGGCAAATTAATTATTTCTACATTTTTTTGGTTTTCTTGTTCTATTAAAGCTATTCTATCTCGCTCTGCTTTACCAATTATCGTGAAAATGGAAGCGTACGTTATTGCAACGAATAAAGCAATAGATAAGAAAACAGGTAACAACTTTTCATTTGTTTTATCTGTGTTACGAATATTATAATTATAAATTTCTAGACCGATCAACATCAAAAAGACTATAGGAGCTAGAGCTGCTCTTGGACCATAAGGTGTAATAAAAACAAACGGAGCAGATAGTAATACTACTCCAGATATATAATATAAAAGACGAGTCTTTATAGTTGAATCTTTAACATATAGAATAACAGTTATAATGATACTTAAAAAGTATAAGATGCTAAATATTGCTTCGAAGTCATTTGTTAATTCACCTAAGTATTCAAATCCTAGAATTCGTTTGAAAAAGAGGACATAGAGCATAAATCCAATATTAATAAAAATAAGCAACGGTTTTATTATATAATTGTTTCTCTTAGATGTTGTAACAAAATTTATAATTAGTAGAACTACCATTGTACCTAGAAAAACATTAACTAACGGATTTTCAATGAATAAATACTTGTACATATCACCTGTATAAGTATCGTAGATCCTTTGAAGTAATCCGGTTTCTTCTACTGGATCGTTTGATATAGTTCTATATGTATCAGTACCTAGAATGACATTCAAATAAGCCTTGTTAGTAAACATAATGATACTTCCAATTAACAACGATAAAAGATATAAAATATGTACAAGGAATACTTTTTTGTACTTTAAAAAACTATAAACTACAATGCAGCCTGCTGTGAATAAAGCAAATAACGAAACGTGTTCGACGATTAAAGGAGTAAGAATTCCAAGTGGAATTATGGTAAAGAGCAATCCCTTATTAGAAGATAGCGCCTGATCATCGATAGCTTTTTTTGCTATTAGCAAAAATATTAATAACAATACAATCGAAGGAACATAGTTAACAAAACCTGCTGTCCACCCATAAGTTTGAGCATATATGTTAGGTGGTAAAAGCAGTAATAGAATAAATGATAACAAATATGGAATTATATTTTTGCCGCCCCCGATAATTTTTCCTAATGCAAAGATTAAAAGAGTGGAAAATAATGCATGAATTAGATACCTTATAAATTCAGAACGTGTTACGATTAATTCAAGAATATTACTAAAATATCTACCATTATAACCATCAAAAAAACTTGTTAGTCTTGCAATTCCTCTGTCAGTACCCCATGTCCAGTCATCTCCTGTTAAAGGAGTGTTATAAGCCATGTAAAAATAGAAAAGAAATATAGTAACTAAAAAATAGTGGATACTATATTTTCTAATATTGATTTTAAACATTAAATACACCTCTACTTAAATTAAAATCTACATAAAATAATAGTTAAAAATGCTTAGATTGGTAATTCGATAGGGAGCGAACCTTTGATAAATAGTATGAAAGTAATATATTTCCTACTTTGGACATACGTTATTAAGTATAGTTTATTTTTGTTATCAAGTAAATAAAAACCAGTTAAGATTTGTGGGGGAAAAACACTTCAATAAAATAAAGATATTGTAAAACTTTTTACTTTCATGGACCCTACTTTTACCGAGATGCACTTGTAATTATTCCTATATATTCACATTATTTGTCGAAAGAATATTTTGAATTTAGACAGTTTTCTTTATTTTTGTTTGCTATACTAAAATTTACCTATGAAAGGAGGGAAGAAATGAACAAATATAGCTTCATTCTATTATCGGGAGGAATTGGGAAGCGGATGCAGGTGAATATTCCCAAACAATTTCTCCTACTCGCTGGAAAACCAATATTTATTCATATTTTAGAGAAAGTGGAATTGCTTGATGAAGTGGTAGAAGTGATCATGCCATGTCCAAAGCAATTTATCGAGAAGACAGAAGCGATTATCCAAGACTATGGGTTTTCAAAGCCGATTCACTGTATTGCGGGTGGAGAGACAAGGCAGGAATCAGTATATAATGGATTGGTTTATGCAAAAGGTGCTGATCATGTCATTATTCATGAAGCAGTACGCCCCTTTGTGACGGTAGAGCAGTACAAGCAATTAATGCATATTAAAAATGAAAACGTTATCTTTGGTTTGGATATTCCTTTTACTGTTTTACAAGGGAAAACGACTGTAGAAGGAAATTTACGTCGAGACCAACTAGTTAATGTCCAATTACCGCATAAATATAATGCAAAGCAATTATTGTATGCGCATGAATGTGCTCGGAAAGACCAACAAATATTTACAGAGGATGCAAGTCTCTATTATCATTACTACCATTCTACGATTGAAATACTGGCTGGTAGTGAATACAATATTAAAATTACTAAACCATTAGATAGAAAGATTGCAGAGATAATTTACAAGGATTATATATCAATGGGGGTTATTTGATGTCAAAAACATGTATTGTTACTGGGGCAAGTCGCGGTATTGGTAGGGCCATTGCGATTGAATTGAGTAATCAGGACGATGTATCTAATATTATCTTACTTGCGCGTACAGAAACAGGCTTGGAAGAGACATCTACGTTAATGAACAGAAACAAGCAAATTGAAATCATTCCAATCGACTTAACAGATTTTAATACTGTAAGGCAGGAAATACAGCATATTGGAGCGAAATATGGAAGTATTGATATGCTGATCAATGTGGCAGGCTATGCGAATCCGAAATCTTTATTAGAGACGACGGTGGAGGATTGGGAAAAAACGTATAAGATTAATGTGCATTCCTTATTTAATATTACGAAGGAAGTCGTCAAGTGGATGAAAAAGAATGGTGGCAAAATATTAAATGTTGCTTCAACTGCTGGAAGCTCTGCTCGTCCTGGATGGTTGGCATATGCTTCATCAAAAGCTGCCTTGATTAGTATTTCACAGACGTTATCAGAGGAGCTTTCTGATTACGGCATTTTAGTGTACTGCATATCTCCTGGGAGATGTGCAACAGAGCTTCGGAAAATTCTAGCGCCAGATGAAGATCCTACTACGATCATGCAACCAAGCCATGTAGGTGAAGTTGTTGGGCATTTATTGTCAGAGAGTGGTGTTTGTTTAGACGGACAGAATATCGTTGTTCGAAAGCAAGTGGTAAAAGTAGCTAAAAGGCAAACAGAGCAAACAACTTCTAGATAATTGAGGAGATTCTATGAACATAGTAGACATAATCCAAATTGGCTTGTTGATCCTTATATTCATTTCAGTAAACAAGTCAATGATAAAAAAAGGGCGATTAATTGGAAAACGCAGCATTGTTGTTGTGATTCATTTTTTATCTCGATTAATACCAAAATCCAATCGTTTAGTCGTGTTTGGCGGAGAAAGCGGGCAAGGATTTCGAGGGAATTCGAAGTATTTATTTTTAATGATGACAAAACACCCAGACCTTACCTGTGTTTGGATTTCAAAAAATGATCGCGTTGTTGAGCAATTACGAGCTGAAGGCTACCTTTCATGGAAGCATCATTCATGGCGTGGTATCTATTATCAGCTGCGTGCAACGTTAGTTGTGCATACTCATTCAATTAATGACGATTTTAGTAAATCCTTTTTAGGTGGGGCGATTTCCTATAACACTTGGCATGGAGTTGGACTAAAAAAAGTATGGGGCGCAAATAAGAGTACTTTTTCATATAAAGTGTTACATGAAAGTAATAAGTGGAAGCGGTTGTTCGGAAAGTTAGTCGTGCGAACCAATCAAGCGAAACAAAATTTTGTTGTTTCTACAAGCGAGCGTGTAAGCTCCTATTATCCAGAAACCTTTCTTGTTCCAAAAGAAAATGTATTAGAGCTAGGTCAGGTCCGAAACGATGTGTTCTTTACACATTCTGAAGAGGATCGTGAAATCCCAGAATGGATTCGCGATGAAAAAGTTATTCTATATATGCCAACTCATCGCAAATTTGGCAAATACGAGAAGAATATTCAATTAGTTATCGATTTTCGTGCATTAAGTGAAGCCTGCAAAGAGATGGGCTACCGCTTTCTCATAAAACGACATATGTATAGCAGTGGCGAGATACCGAAAGATTATGAGAACATTATTGATATTAGTAATTCCTCCTTTGATCCACAGCTTTTGTTAAAGTATGCAGACATCCTAATAACCGACTATTCCAGCTGCTATACAGATTATCTGCTGTTAAATCGACCTGTGCTGTTTTATGCGTACGATTTAGAAGAATATTTACAAAAATCGAATGAGATGTATTTTAATTATTTTGACGTCACTCCAGGTCCGAAAGTCGAAGGTTTCTCTGATCTATTGCTTGAATTAAAGAAAGCGGTAGCACAACCGAACTTATATAAAGAAGAAAGAGAACGAGTATTAGGTATATTTTATTCTAAGGAAAATCAGGGACAAGTATTAACCAAGCAAGTAGATTATATTTACAAAGAAATCCTTGGTATAGAAAGGTAGCGTTCTTTATGAGTTTGTTAAAGCTTTTCCCTACGCTAATCATTAAATTTATTCTTAATAGCTTTTACCGTTGCCTATGCTTCATCTTTAAGGTGAATCGTAATCGTGTTGTCTTTGCTTCCTATCGATCAACGGTATTAAAGGATAATCTGTTTTATGTTTATAACGAGATGAGAAATCAATTCCCAGAAAAAGAAGCAGTTCTTTTGTTTGCAACTTTTAAGGGAGGTGTAATGAGTAAGGTGAAATATACGCTTCATATGCTAAAGGGCTGCTATTACCTTGCCACATCAGGCTATTTTATCGTGGATGATTATTATATGCTTTTGTATTTAGTTAAGCCTAGAAAGGAAGTCCAAGTGATCCAATTGTGGCACAGTGCAGGTGCATTAAAGCAGTTTGGCTTAAGTACAGTTGGGAAGCCTTTTGGGCCAAGCGCAAACTATGTAAAGCATGTACCGGTCCACGGGAATTATTCAAAGGCATATGTAAGTGCGACAGAGGTGATTCCGTTTTTTGCAAACGCATTTGGGATGGAAGAGCACCGGATTAAACCATTAGGTATTCCAAGGTCTGATTTCTTTTATAACGAGTCGGAAATTCAAAAAGCAAAACATACATTTTATCGGAAATATCCAATGCTTAGTCATAAAAAGCTGCTATTGTATGCACCGACCTATCGAGGGAAAAGCCATCATCAAGAGGCTTATCAAGTTCCATTAGATTTAAATAAATTAAAAATGGCATTAGAAGGTGAATATGCCTTGCTTATTCATTTGCATCCATACATGCGGAACGATGTTGTACTACAGTCAGATGAGGAGCATTTTGTTTTTCCTATCGTGAATGAGTTTTCTATTCAGGAGCTGTTAGTGATTGCTGACATCTTAATAACAGATTATTCAGCGGTGTTTTTTGAGTATAGCTTGCTTCATAAACCAATGATTTTTTACCCGTATGATATGGACGATTATCAAAAAGAACGCGATTTTTATTATGACTACCAATCGCTAGTTCCAGGACCGATTGTCAGGAGTACGGAAGAACTAATCGATGTGTTGCGTAATAATTCGCTTTCTACTGATACACTAGCTGCTTTTCAAAGCAGGTTTTTCGATCACTTAGATGGTATGGCGTCAGAACGAGTTGTTCAAGACATCTTCTCTTGATAGTAAATTTTTAAACATCGATGCACACCTAACCTCACACGAGACGCTAACTTAATGTAAATCCAGAAGAAAAAAGGAACATCAGCTTAACGATGTCCCTCCTCTTATGATTCCACGCCAATTTGAAACACAGTCTTTTTATGATACAATTCTCCCGCCTCAAGTCGAATAGAGGATAAGTCATTATGCTGTAAAGAAGCGGGAGAGCCTTGTGTTTCAAAGCATACACCTAAATGCTTTTTAGATAACCCTCCTGCTAGCTTTAATCCTGTCTGTAATCCGTTGGCAGTATACATAACCATCCCTGGTTGATCTGTCGTTATTGTCATTGTCCGGCCACTTACAGGTTCAGTTACCTTCACTTGTTCTTTCTTATTTTCCTGAAAGATAAAATAATGATCATAGCCACCTCCAACAATTCTGTTCTGAAGATGGTCTGACGAGAAGCCATCTCGTAACCATCTTCCATTTCGAAAGTCAAAAGGAGTATTGGTCACCGCTAGTCTTTTCCCGGTCGGAATAAGTTCGTTGTCTAATTCCAGAGTTTCATCGCTGGCAATAAACACATGGTGGTTATGAACCGTTGTATCAAGCTTGCCACGCAGGTTAAAATAGCTATGGTTCGTTAGTGTTAATACTGTATTTTGATCTGATTGTGCCTGGTAATCGATTTCAAGTTCATTCGCGTTGGATAGCGAATAAGTAACAACTGTTCGCAAATTTCCTGGATATCCTCCTTCGCCATCACTTGCTTCATGTATCAGTTTCACACAAGCCATATTATCCGTAATAAACGTCTCTACATCCCAGACAACCTTACTAAAGCTATGCGCTCCCCCGTGCAAATGATGATTGCCTTCGTTTGTATCCAACCTATATTGGACTCCATCTAGTGTAAAGACTGCATTGGCAGTTCTACCTGCTATTCTGCCGATTAGCGCACCAAAGTAATTAGGGTTTTCAACATACTCCGCTAGATTATCATAACTAAGTACAATGTTTTCTCGATTTCCATCCTTGTCTGGTGTAATGATCCTTGTAATGATTCCACCGTAATTTAACAGGCTTACCTCCATTCCATGATCATTAACGAGTGTATAAAGCATCCATTTGTCGCAAACCTGCTTAGTTGCAATACGCATTCTGTTGACTCCTCTTTATGTATAAGAAATTAACAGGCAACCTAATTCTGCGCTGCCTGTTATCTACTTTCTTTCATTACTTTTTTAAACCATACTCTTAAGTCCAACTTTTTTAGCTGTTCACTGCATTGATAAAGCGTTGAAATGCTACGATGCCAGCATCTGTTTGTTTAAAAACACCTGCATCTTCAAGTACGCTGGCAAACTTTATGCCAAGCTCCTTTTCTACGATAGCATCTACAGTAGCTGGATCCTTCATGCTGCCATAAGTCGCTTTTAATTGAAGTGCCCATGCCTCATGGTGGGATGCCACATTACATGGTAAGTCTAATAAGAATTTTTTGAGCTCGGCGAGTTCATCCTTTAAACGAGCTGGAAGGACAGCAAGTCCCATCACTTCAATGAGACCAATGTTTTCTTTTTTAATATGATGCTTATCAGCATGCGGATGGAATATCCCCATTGGATAGGCTTCGGTCGTGCGATTGTTGCGCAGGACGAGATCAAGCTCGAATTCGTTATTACGTCGCCTTGCAATCGGAGTGATCGTATTATGACGCGTGTCCTCAGAATATGCCAGCACATTAGCTTCCATATCTGAGTAGTTTTTCCACACATTTAAAATGTGTCCACCTGCCTCAGCTAGCTGCTCGGGATTAGCACTGTTTAAGCGGATGACTGATAAAGGCCATTTTAATATAGCAGCCTTTACTGATGGAAATTCCTTTAGATCGGTCTTCATTACAGAAGCAGCATTGGTCATTGCAAATTCATAGCGCCCCGCTTGATAATGATCATGACTTAAGATAGAACCACCGACAATAGGTAAGTCTGCATTTGAACCAATAAAATAATGTGGAAACTGTTCTGTAAAGGCGATTAATCGTCTAAATGTAGCTTGATCAATTTTCATGTCCCGATGTTCTTCAGCGAGCAGAATACTATGCTCATTGTAGTACATATAGGGAGAATATTGCAGATACCAATTTTCACCAAGCAGTGGAATTTGGATAACCCGATGATTAGCCCGTGCTGGATGTCCAATCCTCCCGTTATAGCCTTCATTTTCTATACATAGGAAACATTTTGGATAGTTTCCAGATTGCTTTATGTCACGCTCTTTGCGAATTTGTTCGGGATCTTTTTCTGGTTTCGATAAATTAATCGTGATATCTAAATCTCCGTAAGCACTTTCTGCTTTAAAATGAATGTTCTTTTGGATCCGCTTCATTTGAATATAGTTACTATTTTTGCTTAATTCATAAAAGTAATTGGTTGCGGCAACAGGTGATTGGCTGTATTTTTCTATAAATTGTTGTTGGATGACGGAAGGTCTGGCAACAAAACAGTTCATTATATTTGCAGATAGGATTTCTTTATTGGCTAACATATCTTCAATGACATGTTCAGAAACCGCCCAATCAACGATTGCCTCTAAGAGTTCTGGAATGGAAGTTTCCTCTGCTTCAGGCGCATCTTCAGGAAATGAAGAAATTCCAAGCAAATGCATGATGCGATTGCGAACGTAAATACGATCAACTGGTGTGATGAGTTCTTTATTTATTCCTTCCTTTATTAAACTTGTAATATATGCGTAAATCATGTTGTCACATCCGTTTCATAACCATTTGGATGGGAAGAATGCCATCTCCAAGCGTCTTCCATAATTTTTTTGATAGAGGTTCTAGTGGGTTTCCAGCCCAAGATGTTCTTTGCTTTGTCCGAGCTTGCGATTAACGTACTTGGATCACCAGGACGCCGTGGGCCAAGAATAGCAGGGATTGGCTTGCCGGTTACATCTCTTGCTGCATCAATCATTTCCTTTACTGAAAATCCTTGGCTACTACCTAAGTTGAAAATATCGCTTTTTCCCCCATCAAGTAAGTAAGTGAGTGCGCGTAGATGGGCATCAATAAGGTCATCAACATGTACATAGTCGCGAATACATGTCCCATCAGGTGTATCATAGTCTTCACCAAATATCGTAATATGGTCGCGTTGTCCTAGAGCCGTTTGTAAAATAATAGGAACTAAATGGGTTTCAGGGCGGTGATCTTCGCCAATAATTGCTGTTTCTTTTGCACCTGCCACATTAAAGTAGCGAAGGGAGACATAGGTAATGCCATGCGCCTCAGCGGTCCATTTCATTAATTTTTCCATTGTTAACTTAGTCTCTCCATAAGTGCTTGTTGGGATTGTTGGCATTGTTTCGTTAATTGGAATTGCTTCAGGCTCTCCATAAGTAGCAGCAGTAGAAGAGAAGACGATATGTTTTACATGATGCTCCACCATTACTTGTAGCAATACTTGTGTACCATAAACATTATTGTCAAAATATTGGAGTGGCTTTTCCATTGACTCGCCAACAAGCGAGTTTGCCGCAAAATGAATCACAGCATTGATCGCTTCTTTTTGAAAGACGTCACGTAAGAAGGAAATGTCACGAATATCTCCTTGATAGAAAATAGCCTCTGGATGGAGTGCCTGTCGATGTCCTGTCTGTAAGTTATCGACAACTACTACATCATAGCCTTGCTCCTTTAATTGATAAACTGCATGGGAACCAATATATCCTGCTCCTCCTAATACTAAAACACGCATGAAAAGTCCTCCTCAGATTTATAGTTAGCCGTTCTTTTATAGAACCTTGCTACTTTCAATTTTTTTCGCGCCATCGGCAATGCTTGCTATATAAAAGGTAGCACCATAGCCAATTTTCCTTTGATAGATGTCATTTACATGCTGTTGGAATGCTTCCTGCTGTTCTTTTTCAACGATGGCAATTGCACAGCCACCAAATCCAGCTCCTGTCATTCTAGCTCCAACAACACCTTGCTGTTTTTGTGCGGCTTCAACTAGCGTGTCGAGCTCTATACCGGTAACTTCATAATCGTCTTTTAAGGATTGATGTGACGCATTCATTAGATTTCCGAATGCTGTTAAGTTTCCTTCATGCAATGCTTCCAGTGCTTGAAGGGTACGTTGATTTTCTGTTACGGCATGACGAGCCCTTTTTCGGTTTATCTCATTGGTAATTAGCTGTTGATGGGAAAGGAAAAGCTCGTTGGTTAATTCGCCAAGGGTCTTGATTGAGAGCTGTTTTTGCAATTCCTCTAGTGCTGTTTCACATTGTTCACGGCGTTCATTGTATTTTGAACCTGCTAATGTTCGCTTTTTATTTGTATTCATAATAATAATGACATGGTTATCTAACTTAATAGGGGCATATTTATAATGGAGCGTTTGACAATCGAGAAGCAAGGCGTGATTTTGCTTGCCCATACCTATTGCAAACTGGTCCATAATCCCACTATTTACACCGATATACTGATTTTCTACCTGCTGGCCAAGCTCGATCATGGCTACACGGTCAATGTTTAATGCGAAAAATTCTTCAAGTAAAACGCCAGTGGCCATTTCGATGGAAGCAGAGGAAGAAAGGCCAGCACCATTTGGAATATCCCCATAATATAGAATATCCATCCCGGAATGGATGTTATAGCCTAATTTTTTCAAAGCTAGAATCATCCCTTTAGGGTAGTTGGCCCAGTCATGTTCCTTCGCATAGTCTAATCTATTTAATGGACATTCAATGATTGCTTTATCGGGGAAATTAAGTGAATAAAAACGGAGCTTCTGATCTTGACGCATTCTTCCAACTGCATAGGTTCCAAATGAAATTGCTGCAGGAAAAACATGGCCACCGTTATAATCGGTATGTTCTCCGATTAAATTAATACGTCCGGGGGCAAAGAAAACCTCAGGTGTTTCATTCGTTTGAAAAATAGATTTAAATTGGGTAATAAGGTCTGGTTTCATGTTTAAAACTCCTCTTAAGTGCTGTTCTTTGATAAATTTTGTACATAGTAGATAGCATGAAATTCATAATTAGCAACCGTTACAGGTCTAAAGCGTCAAGGATAAATAAAATGCTGAGAATCAATGCGTAAAAGCTAGAAGCGAAGTGCACACTGCTGGAACCTGGATTGCACAACCTGTAACTATAAGTATGATTCAAAAACTTTATTAATTAATTTAATTAAGTCAATATTACAATGAACAATAGGTAATTTCAACACGTATAGCGAAATAAAATGAAAGGGATTACAATAAATGACGTAAATGTGAATAGTAGCTCAACTTATCGCTTCACAAAAGGATGATTTTATTAAATACTAAGAGGTTAATCGTGATATTGAAGCTATAACCGTCAAACCTTTCTCGTAAACTATAACTATAATAGAAATAAAAATAGATTTGACGTTTTAACGACTTAGTGTTAGGATGTTAAAAGTTAATTAATTTAATTAATTAATGGAAAGTGACAAGGAAATAAGATAGCGTTTTCATTAAAAAGAGCATTTTTGAAAGCGGATACGAGATACATAACGTATACGAGCAAATTTTTACATGATAAAAGGGAGGAGATTTATTGTGTCTTTTATAACCATTGCTTCATTTCTGTTGTTTACTGGTTTAGTTGCAATTATTTCTTATTTAAAAACACGAAAGGAAGATCTGACGACATCAGATGGTTATTTTCTTGGGGGACGTAGTTTAACAGGTTGGGTAATAGCTGGTTCATTAATGCTTACGAATCTATCAACAGAGCAGCTTGTCGGACTAAATGCAGAGGGATATGAATTCAGTATTGCATCAATGGGATGGGAAGTTGGTTCAGCATTAGCACTTGTTTTGGTAGCGTTTTATTTACTTCCACGATATTTAAAAGGTGGAATAACGACAATTCCTGATTTTCTTGAGGAACGTTTTGATCCAGGTGTGAAATTATTTGTTACGATATTATTTTTGTTTGGCTACGTCCTTAATTTAATGCCTCCCATTCTTTATACAGGTGCGGTTGCATTGCGAGAGATGTTTCATGTCCAAGATATTTTCGGAGTGGGCGATACAGCCGCTTTATGGATTACCGTATGGTTAATTGGTATTATCGGTTCAATTTATGCTATTTTTGGAGGATTGAAAGCGGTTGCGATATCTGACACGATAAATGGTATTGGTTTATTAATCGGTGGTTTGCTCATTCCTATTCTCGGACTTGCGTTTCTAGGAGATGGTTCACCAATTGCTGGCTTCCAATCGATTATTGAAAATACACCGGAAAAACTAAATGCAATCGGTGGAGATAAAGAACCATTGCCATTTTCAACAATGTTTACCGGGTTGCTTTTAGTAAACTTGTTCTATTGGGGAACTGCCCAGCATATTATGCAACGAGCAATTGCCGCAAAAAATTTAAAAGAGGGACAAAAGGGGCTATTAATTGCAGCATTTTTAAAAATGCTTGGACCACTCATTTTAATTTTGCCAGGAATTATAGCGTTCAACTTACTAGGTGATAAGCTATCACCAATTAACGCATATACAGCACTTGTCAATCATGTATTGCCATTGCCACTTGTAGGATTTTTTGCGGCTGTCCTTTTTGGAGCAATTTTATCCTCTTTTAATTCTGGTTTAAATTCAACGGTAACGTTATTCATGTTGAATGTGTATAAGCCATACGTGAAACCGAATATATCGGACAACGTACTTATCCGGCATGGTAAAGTGTTTGGAACGTTGATTGCTATTTTTGCGATGTGTATGGCGCCATTGATTGATTTGATGCCACAAGGATTCTTTCAATATTTCCAAATGGTAAACGGTTTTTATAATGTACCGATCTTTACGATACTAATTGTTGGATATATGACAAAGCGTGTACCTGCCATTGCCGCGAAGATTGCACTGGGTGCATTCATTATAGTCTATGGAATTACACAATTATTCTGGGATACGGGAGTTCATTATCTTCATATTCTAGCAATCTTGTTTGTAGCTTGTACGGTATTTATGTTAATTATGGGTAAAGTAAAGCCAAGGGATACGGCGTTTGTTCTTGAAGATAAGAAAGCAGTGGATTTAAATCCATGGAAGCTTGCGTATCCAGTTGGTCTAGCCGCGATTGCTGTGATGATCATTATCTATGTAATCTTCTCACCGATCGGAATTGCTGTATAAAAATTAATTAAGCAAGGGAGGTGCCAAGCGATAAGGCATCTTCCTTTATAAATTTAATGTGCATAATCATCGTTCGCTTTTAATCCTCCATTAACTAAACGCGTTTTTATGCTAGGCTATTCGAAATGCCCCTTTCTTGTGCTCTACGTTATAATGAATGATATACTGAAAAGTAAAGGTCAATCCATTCTCATCCTATGCGGTATATAGGTAACTAGAAATGATTTTCATCTCGCGCAATGCTCTATTTTAGACGTGGAAGTACATAATGTTCGGAGGAACGGCTATGCAACGTGGAACCTTTCAATTAATGAAATCTGTAAATAAATCGATTATTTTAAATAAAATACGGACAGCAGAGCCGATTTCCCGAGCTCAAATTGCCAAAGATACAAAGCTTACTCCGCCAACTGTCAGTAATATCGTGAAGGAACTAATCGATCAAGGATTAGTAGTAGAAAGCGATAGTGGACAATCGATGGGCGGTAGAAAACCAACCATGCTACATATAAATAGGACTGCTTTCTATATTATTGGCGTTGATGCGGGCCCAGATAACATTGTTTCCATCGTTACTGACCTCTCCGGCACAATTATTAAGAGGAACGAAAAAAAGCTGCCAACACGTTTAACGAATGATACGTTTCTAACCTATTTGAAAAATAGTATTCATACAATAATCGCCGAAACACCGTTAAATCGTTCGGAAATATTAGGGATTGGCATCGGAATGCATGGGGTAGTTGATGTAGACAATGGGACGTCACTATTCGCTCCAAACCTTGGGTTAACAAATGTCCCTATTAAAGAAGCGCTTGAAGAAGAATTCGATGTTTTAATTAAAGTAGAAAACGATGCGCGTGCAATGGCACTAGGGGAAGCTTGGTTTGGTGGCCATGGTGACATAGATAGTATGGTTGCTGTAAATATTGGCCGAGGAGTTGGAGCAGGAATTGTAGTTGATGGGAAGCTCTATCATGGCTCTCAAGACATCGCGGGAGAAATCGGTCATATGACGATTGACATGCATGGGAAGGTTTGTACGTGTGGCAATCAAGGCTGCTTGCAAACCTTTGCCACAGGCTCTGCAATTGCAAATCGTGCCCAGGAGCGCCTTCTAGAAAGTGGTGTTTCCGAAGCGATGAGGCTTACCGGTGAGAGTGTATATGCACTTGCAAAGGCGGGGAACACGATATATGAAGAAGTATTAATAGAGACAGGAGTTTATATCGGTGTTGGATTAACGAATTTAATTCATCTCGTCAATCCAAAAAAAATCGTTCTCGGCGGCGGTGTAATGAACAGTGCGCAATACATTTTGCCAAGTATAAAGCAAACGATTGCTCAACGTGCACTCACCCCGGATGCAAAGCAAACAGAGGTAGTCGTTACTACTTTAGGAGAGGATGCCACTCTACTCGGTGCTGTGTCACTATTGTTAGTAGAATTGTTTGAAAGAAAATAAAAGAGCTATTGGCTACTCTGCATTTAAGTCATTTGTAGAAACTGAAGAACCACATGAAATCAAGGATTTATACCTGAATTTTATGTGGTTCTTTTTCTATTTGTCCGCACGGAAGATCGCTGGATTATTTGAAAACACGCCATCTACTCCAAAATCTAGCAGCTGCTCATATCTTTTCGTGTCGTTCACTGTATACGGATATACCTTAAACCCATGCGCTTTACAGCTTTCAACAAATTCTTGGTCTGTATATACTTGATTTGGATGGATATTGCTTATCCGAAGTCCGCTTTGTTTAGCGTATTCCCAAGGGCGTAGCATCCGATAATAAAACAACATTCCTAATTCTAATCCAGGCTCCAAGGCTTGCACTTTTTGTAGAGCTAGATGATCGAAGGAAGAAATCAAGATATTTTCCAAGCGATTGTTTGCTCGAAGGCAATCGATAAGTATTTTTTCAATGCCATCGTAAATGACGGGAATATTTTTGATTTCAATATTAAGGATGATGTCTTTCGGGCAAAGGTCTAACACTTCCTGTAAGGTTGGCAGGGAAGTTCCTTTATACGCTGTTCCAAATGCAGCGCTGATATCGATTTGCTTTATTTCATGTAAGGAATAATCTTTTATTCGTCCTTTAACTTGGTTGTTGTAACGGGTAAACTTATGATCATGACAAATAACGAGCTGATTGTCTTTTGTAAGCTGGACATCCAGCTCGATCGCTTGTGTTCCGTGCTCTAAAGCTTTTTGAAAAGCAGGAATGGAGTTTTCAGGTGCTTCTGTTAATGAGCCGCGATGGGCGAAATTTAAAACCACTGTCAATCACCTCTTGAATTGAAAAAAATAGATTGGTTTCATCATATCACAAGAAAGATATCGGGGGGCATTTGATTTTTGAGAAAGCTATGTGGAAGTCTTTTTCATTATGTGCTTAATCTGCTTATATACATTTTTTATGAGCTGCCAATTAAAACCGATAAATAATAAAATGGAAAAGAAGATACTAATCGCTAGCCATAGCTTGGAAAGAATAAAAGGCAGGGCAATGGAAATTCCAACAAGCGGAAATAAGATAGCCATATCCTTCTGAGGAAGCTCTACATGGAAAAGCTTGTTCGCCCCTTTTATTCGTAATAACCAAGTTAGCAAAAATGCACCAAATGTCGAGATGGCGATTGCGTATAATCCAAGAAGTGATATAAGAAGTAGGTTAATGACAACATTGACAAGCGCGCCGACTACAGTTGACCAAAAAATTTGGTTCGTTTGCTTGGCACCATGAAAACCAGCAGCCCAGAATAATGAAAAAGCATGAAATACCGTTCCGAGCATAAGAAAGCCGATATATTTCCATGCATCAAAATAGGAACTAGAAACAGCGATTGCTAATAGTGGTTTGGCAACAAGTGTTAGACAGATAACTGAGGTGATGATTAGTCTGAAGAAATGCTTGAATACATCTGAATAATAATCATCTTTATTCGTAGTATGGAAGGTAACAATCGCACTATCCTTCCAAGCAAGAGAGAAAACAGAATTAATTAAGAGGAGCATTGCTGGAATTTTATTAGCAACAGCATATAATCCATTCATCTCCATGCCGAGAAATGCGCTGATAAAGTAACGATCAGACATCGTTAAAATCCACCAGCTCGCAGCACCTGGAATAATAGGCATCGAATAAGCTAAAAAGTGTTTTAACAGTCCTTTTGAATAAACGGATAAAGAAACATACCGCTCCATTTTCATCTGTTTCCAAAAAACAAGACTCCCCACGAATCCAGAAATCATAGCCGCATAGAAAAAAGCCTCCACGCGAAGCTGGAGAACGAACATAAAGAAAAGCATACATAGGAGTGTAATCCCCATCTGAATGATGCCCATCATTGCAAACAGCTTGTTATATCGTAATCCCCTCGCACATTGTTGCATAAAGCTGTTTACAATAAGAATGTTAATAAAACCAAGTGCAGGCCAAGCGTACGGAAAGGAATAAAAGCTGAAAAACACAATCGCAAGCACATTAAACATAATCGTATTACGTATAATGGCAAGTATGCCTGTTGTAATTATTTCTGCTCGCTTCGATTCGCAATTTTCTTCTAAAAGCCAGCGATATACAGCAGCTACAAGCTCAAATGTAATAAATGGGGTTATTAAAGCTCCAGTCGTTGCAGCAACATCCCAAAGACCGAATTCGGCTGGTGAGAAATAGCGTGTATAGATTGGGAGCATAAGAATCCCTAAGACTCCTGTGCCAAGCTTAGCAAATCCGTAAATGAATGTATTCTTAAACAAATTATTCATCGCTTTTCGATTCCTTTGTCAATATCATGTTTCTGTTTTCAATAACAATTTATCAAGCTCCTGAAAGTGCTGTGGAGCACTGTTAGCTTGTTTTTGAATAGATAACGTATTTGTTTCCATACTAGAAGTGACTTCCCTAGAATCAAGCGTTGCTATTTGCTGGAGAAGGGCAAATGTGCCATTGTATTGAGCATCCTCCATGACATGTATCATTTTCTGGCTATATACGATTGGAAAGACAGGTTTCTCGTACACCCAACCAAGGATCATCGCGTGAAATCGGGTTGCAATAACATAGCAGGATTGCGCAATGATATGTAAGGTTTCTTCCATATTATGCTGGTAAAAATGCGTTGAAATGGAAGATCGTTTCGCTGCTGGAATAAGGTTTAGAATCTGCTTCACGGCATCTTCATCTCCTTCAAATGCACAAAAAGATGTAAGTGTAATCTGATAGCCTTCTTGAATTAGTGCAAGTGCAATATCGCGAATTTTTTCATAATACGGCTCATCATAAGCAGCAAACTCCTTTCGTGTAGATGGTTTTATAACAGATATAAACACATTATTTGTTGTTGATTGTATGCGTTCAGGTTTAAGTTGAAATACAATGTCATCCGCCTTGCGAACATTCGGAAGCGCTTGAAACAGCCGGTAGGAATGTTCTTCTCGAAAGCAAATGTCTGTATAAGCTGCGAACAATCGCTTGTAAGCATTATAAAAGGCTGGATCATCATAAGGTCCAAAGTTAGCTCCGAGTAGATAATAAGGTTTTTCCTTTATATGCATTTTCCTCCTCATAGCAAGTTCTTTTTTCCAGCCAACTCGTTGAATAAATAACGAACCACCAATTTGAACGATCCCATCGCATCGTTTTGACAACGCAATTGGCTTTGAGAAAGGGAGCTTTAGCGCTCTCCCTAGTAATCGTTTTCCTTTCTCAAAAGGTGTATCACTCGGGTAAACGGTTAAATTAATACATTGCTTAAATAGAAGTTCATATTTCTTTGGGGCATATAAAAGAAATTGAACGCTCGGATACCGTTCACATAACAGCTTTATAAATAAATCATCGCCAAGGTTAAATTGCGTATAGGCATAAATCATTATTTTTTTCATTGCAGGTTTCCTTTACTATTTTTTTCTTCTTTCATATTCAATCTTTTTAAGAGATAGAATAACGGAAGCATTCTTGATTTTAGAAAATGCTTTGCTTTAAAAAAGACATAAATCCCTTGAGTAGAATGCTTGCGTATAAAGAATTTCATGAGACGGGCTTGAACACCACCCGAATAATAGCGCAGTTTATCTTCCGGAATTTCTTCGAGAATGTTAGTTATTTGAGCTTTCTTTTCTTCCGTAGAATAGTTGGATGCAGGATGGAACACATTATTTAAGCATTTCACAATACTATTCATATAAGATTGTTCAACATATTTTTTATTTGCTCCATGAAAAACTTGGTGCTCGATTAAAAATTGTTTTACACACGAGTATAAATACTTTTGGTTGTCCATAAGGCTGTTGTTAAAGCTACGAGACAATGTATCATCCTGAGAGATAACATAGTTATATAAGGGCTTGCTAATAAGGTACATAGCTTCACAGGTACGGATATAATCGAGATTAAACAATAAATCCTCTCCACGCTGGAGCCCTTTTTGAAATTGAATAGCAGAAGATTTTAAATTACGCGTTTGATAAAGCTTGTTGCAAGGGGAATGCAGTAACAGTTTGGTGTACAACATGCCAAATTGTTGTAAAAATTCTGCTTTAGAAAAGCTTCCATCTAAAGGTGGAATATAATTGGTATGCATCAATGACCGTTTTCCTTTTTGTAATGAGCGATATCCACAAATAACAAAAGGCGTATCACTGCTTATATGCTTGATTAGTGTTTCTGTCATGTCTCGATCGATATAATCATCTGCATCTACAAATTGAATATAATCGCCTGACGCTTTTTTTATACCATTATTTCTAGCTGTTGATGGACCAGCATTGGCTTGATGAATGACAATGACGCGTGGATCTAAGCGTGAGAAAGAGTAACAAATTTTCAAGCTGTTATCAGTAGAGCCATCATCAACTAAAATGATTTCAATATGTGGATAGGTTTGCTGTAGAATACTTGTTATGCAATGTGTTAGCTGCTGTTCAGCGTTATACACTGGAACGATAATACTAACTAGCTTATTTGGTTGCATGACTTCACCTTTCTTTCTCTCGGGAAGCTAATAATGGTTTCATCTTAACAGTTATTGACAAGCTAGCAATATTTATTCAAAAGCAGAAAAAGGAATGATTTTATTTTTTTAGGGAAATATTAAGGCAATGTAAATTTTATTGGAGAATTTTCGTTCTAACCTTTATAATGAAGAAAGAGAAATGAAAGTTCCTGTTTTGTTGATTGGAATGGCTTTTATAATGAGGTGGCCAAATTGATTAATATTATCGTGTTAGCATTTTTATCATTTATAACATCCTATTTCTTAACACCGGTGTTAATTAAACATAGTAAAAAATTTCATTTATTAGATAAACCGAATTACCGAAAAGTGCATAAAGAACCGATCCCAACCGCTGGTGGACTAATCATTTTTATTAGCTTTTTAGTCGGCCTTTTTGTGCTTCAACCATATAATGATTACCATATTGCCATTATTTGTGGTGCTGTACTCATTATTATTTTAGGGATTTTTGATGATCTATATACGCTGTCACCAAAGGTTAAATTTGCGGTACAGTTTTTAGCTGCCGGACTTGTCGTATATTGGGCTGGCTTGCAGGTTGAGTTTATTAATTTACCGTTCGGTGGGCAAGTGGAGTTTGGTTTTCTAAGCTCCTTAATTACATTAATATGGATTGTTGGAATTACGAATGCAATCAACCTTATTGACGGCTTGGACGGGCTGGCGGCAGGCGTTTCTTCCATTGCGCTTTTTACGATTTCGATTATGGCTATTATCATGGGAGAGGTTTATGTAGCGACAATTGCCATCATTCTCTTTTTCAGTACACTTGGCTTTTTGCGTTATAACTTTTTTCCTGCAAAAATATTTATGGGTGATACAGGAGCATTGTTTTTAGGGTATATGATTTCCGTATTAGCGTTGCTCGGATTTAAAAATGTAACGATCATTTCATTCGTTATTCCTATCTTTATTTTAGGGGTACCGATTTCCGATACATTAATTGCGATGGTACGTCGCTTTATTAATAAGCAGCCTATGTCCAGTCCAGATAGCGCTCACTTGCATCACCGCTTAATTAAATTTGGATTTACACATAAGCAAACGGTATTATTTATTTATGGATTAAGTACGATGTTTAGCTTAGCAGCGATTCTCTTTTCGATGACAACGGTTTGGGGCTCTGTATTAATTTTCGTTATTGCAATGCTTGTCATTCAAGTATTAATTGAGAATCTAGAGCTCATTAATAGTAACTATAAGCCGCTAACGAATTTTGTTAAGGGGCTACGACATAAGCAATAAAAAGAAAAACCTTTTAGCACGGATGCTGAAAGGTTTTTTGCTGTAATAGGGGAGGTCTAGAGAAATAAATGATCCATGCTTCCGTGGGAAACATGAATCATTTTGTATTAATGTCTTAATTTGGGCTTGCATGCTCTGTTGTACTAGCATCATTAGGAGTTGCAATAGATTTTACATCTAGATGCTGCTGTAGGAGTTCTTTAGTTTCTACAAGCTTTTCTTCGTCTAACTTCCAGAAATAGATTCGCTTTGGATTATATACCCAGTAATCCTCTCCTTCAAGAGAGTACGAATCAATTTTTAAGCTTTTTCCAGCTGTGCCATAAGTGATGAAACTCTTCATATCACTAAAGCTCATATTCGTTGTCATGTTACTTCCGACCGCTTCCATCACGTCATCGATTTTTAAGATGGAATTCATCGAAACTGCTTTTTTTACAATTGCTTTAATGATTTCCTGCTGTCTTTTTCCGCGCTCAATATCGTTATCGAGCTTACGTGTACGTGCTAGAGCGAGTGCTTCTTCTCCATCGAGTTGCTGTTCTCCAGGCAAAAGATGAATAGCTCCTGCCACATCACTGGAATCCTGTTCTCTAAATTCATATGGTACATCCACTTTAATACCATCAATTGCATCGACAACATCAATAAATGCTTCAAAATTTACCTTTACCCAGTAATCAATCGGAATATCTAACAGATTTTCTACCGTCTCCACAGCAGCTGTAGTCCCACCCTTACTATGGGCGCTATTAATCCTTGTTTCACTGCCATCAAAAGGAATGTAGACAAGTGAGTCACGAGGTATGCTAAGCAATTTCACGCTTTTTTCTTTTATGTTTAGTGTTGCTACCATCATCGTGTCTGTTCTTGAATTATCCGCATTATTACGGATGTCACTTGCATCGACGCCCATGATCAAGATGGACACATTATCATCACTTGGATTGACCACCTTGTCACGAAGCTCTGATTTTTCTCTTCCATCATCTTGATAGGATTTTGAAAAAACGGAGTCTGCCGTTATATATAGGTAAGTGAAATAGGAAAAAGCGGATAAAAAAACGAGAAGCGGAACGGCGATAAAAAATATTCTTTTTCTAAGCTTACGTTTTTTAACACGTCTCACAATCCGTGAATTTGACGTTGGTTGTTTATACATTATAAATTCTCCCTTTGTGTTTAGGTATTTCTAGTCTCTGCTTTATTGGCAGTGTTATCATTATTTTCACATAGAAATTTTTGCCCGATAATGGTATCATGTATCATGATAAAATAATAGATTGCTAATGTTAAGCGAATGTAAAGCTAACCTTTATTTTACTATGAATTCAGTTTTTCGTAAATTGCTTTTTTATTACATCTATAATAATTAGACGTTACAATTGTCGACAAACCTAAAAAAACGTAGTGTAAAATATTGGATGTGGGGAGTTTTACGATGACCATTGATAAAGCAGAGAGGTTACATGAAATGAAGCATCATGAAACAGTTTCCATTATGGATATACAATTTATAAATATGACAAAAAAGGACTTTCTTCATCATCAGCTGTATCCACGTTTAAATCGACAGCAAAAGTGCTTTGTTGTGACAGCAAATCCAGAAATTGTCATGCAAGGAAGAGCACAACGTTCTTATAAAGAAGTGCTCCAGTCAGCGGATTTTGTTACGCCAGATGGAGCGGGGATATTACTTGCTGCCAAGTATTTAAAGCAGCCATTACAAGAAAGAATTGCTGGCTATGATTTAATGCTTGACTTATTAAATTTTGCGCATGTACAAGGGTTACGCTGTTATTTTCTTGGAGGAAAGGACTATGTAAATGAAAAAATGGTCCTTGAGGTAGAAAAGCAATTCCCTAATATAAATATAGTCGGACATCAGCACGGATATACAGACATAAATGATCCAATGTTAATTGATGATATGCGTAAAGCGGCTCCGGATTTAGTATTCGTTGCTTTAGGAATGCCTAGACAGGAGCAATGGATCGCTCATCATATCGATGCTTTTCAAAAAGGATTGTTTATAGGGGTCGGAGGGAGCTTCGATACCTTCGTTGGAGAAGTAAAGCGTGCACCACAGAAATGGATTAATTTAAATTTAGAGTGGTTATACCGCATTATTAAACAGCCTTTCCGTATAAAAAGAATTGGCAAGGCGTTTGAATTTATTTTTCGAATCCTGTTAAAAAAGAGCTAATAGCTAATAAGCCTTATGAAAAAAGTGAATTTTTTCGTAAGGCTTTTTTAAATGGAAATGGAAAAAGTCTCTCTTTGTTAGTGTATTCGAATAGAAGTATGAAATGGTGGCAGGTTTTTAACTGCTTCAGCTTGTATTAAACGATATGAGAATATGAAGCGCCCCTTTTTTTCGCCCACCTTCGATATTAGCAGTGAAAGGAGGTGGGGGAGATGGCAGTAGCAGATATGACGAATTCGCAGTTGCGTCTTGTTCTATATGATGGAGACGACGCCATCACAGGGAAGCCGATTTATAAGGCAAAGTCGTTCAACAATGTGAATTTTGCTGCGACAGCAAATCAATTGTATGCTGTTGCAACGGCAATTGCTGGCTTACAGCAACGCCCGCTCTACAGCATTGAACGAAAAGACAGCTCGGACATTCGTCAAGCATAAGAAGCACGTTTTAAAAAAGGGATGATGGGAGGGAGAATGAGATGAAAAAGTTGGAGCTTAAGTTTGAGAATGCGGAAGGAAAGACAGTCACCTATGCATTAGATAAACCACTAGAGCCTGTGGATCCTACAGAGGTTTCACGAGTAATGGACGAGATCATTACACAAGGAGCATTTACATCGAAGGGTGGAAACCTCGTTGCTAAGAAAAGTGCTCGTGTAGTTGAGCATATTGTAGAAGAAATTCAATTAGTATAACGATCACCATGTTATGATTCTGATGTGAACAAGACCAGCTCATAAAGCTGGTCTGTTTTTTCAACGAAGGAGGGAAATGGAATGGACGCTTGGATAAAATTCATAACTGAGGTTGGCTTTCCAATCGTAGTAACCTTTTATCTACTCCATCGAATTGAAAGTAAATTAAACTTGTTAATCGAATCGATCCATACGTTACCCGAAAAACTAAAATGATTAACTAAGAAGCTTCGAGTGATCGGAGTTTCTTTTTGCGTTTGAAAGGTACTTTTATTTAAGGAAAGTAATAACAGGATAAATTACATTTGCTGTGGGAACTTAAAGAAGCGAAAAGCGAAATGAGGGATGTAAAATTTGAAACGTATTCTAATAAGCGTTCATTCATGGCAAGAAAAGGAAGCAATATATTAAAAAAAGGGTTGAAAAATGAAATGTCCAGTAAGTTGCTCGATAAACGTTAAAAGTTTGCTCAATATTTCACAATCTATCCATGGTATATGTCGGCTAGGAGAATTACAATATAAGTGTACTAAGAAATGCATTTTGAAAGGAGATCTTATCCATGCCTAAAACTATTTTTAAAGCAGCAGCATATTTACAGGAAGGTGTAAAAGTAAAGGTGAAATCAAGAAATTTTGAAATAACAGTAGATGAACCGGAAAGCCTCGGTGGAACTGATACAGGAATGAATCCAGTAGAATTAGTGCTCGGTGCATTAGGTGCATGTCAGGCAATTGTTGCTGGTGCGTTTGCAAGAAAATTTAAAATGGAATTCACCAACTTCTGGGTTGAAGTAGAAGGCGATCTTGATACAGATGGATTTTTACAAATAGCAGATGTACGAAAAGGGTATAGTGACATTCGTTACAATATTCATATCGAAACGGATGCACCCAGAGAAAAAGTAGAAGAATTTGTGGCATTTATTGAAGATACTTGTCCAGTAGGTGATACATTAGCAAATACTGTAAATTTAAAGCTAAATAAAATCATTATTGAAAATGAATAACTTTCTTTAAACGATAGTATACAAAAGCTCCTATTCTTAATGTTGAATAGGAGCTTTTTTGTTGTAGATGATAAAAAAGTCATCAATTAAAAATACTTCGGGGAAATGGATTCAAGCGGCGTTCCGCTACGCAATTGTTTCTTTACTACTAACTTCCCACTAAAGCAAAAGCATTATGTTAAAAGCAGAAAAAATAAACAGACATAAAACCTGTCCTAAGTCGAATATCATATGACAACGAACTTTATTTTAAATGAAGGATTGCATGGTAAGAAAAAAGGGTAGTTACAAAAAGGGGTGGAGAATCATGATGTGTTTTATTTTTTAGAAAAGGTTGTAGGTATTTATGCATACTTGAAAATAAGAAAATATAGGGGTGAAGGATATGTCTGAATTTTTAGCAGAAATGATTGGGACGATGGTGCTAATTATTTTCGGAGCGGGTGTTGTTGCTGGTGTTGTATTAAAAAATTCAAAAGCAGAGGGTGCTGGATGGGTCGTCATAACAATTGGCTGGGGACTTGCAGTAGCAATGGGCGTATATGCGGTAGGAAGTATATCAGGTGCCCATATCAATCCAGCAGTAACAATCGGATTTGCTGTTGCAGGTGAATTCCCTTGGGAGAAGGTGCCATTGTATATCGTGGCACAAATGATTGGGGCGATGCTTGGCGCAGGGATTGCTTTCATCAACTACTTACCACACTGGAAAAAAACAAAGGACAAAGCGGCTAAGCTTGCAGTATTTTCAACAGCTCCAGCAGTTCGAAGTCCCTTTTCAAACTTTATTAGTGAGATGGTAGGGACATTTGTCTTATTAATGGGGCTCATGTTTATTGGAGCAAATGAATTTACCGAAGGATTAAATCCACTCATTGTTGGTTTGCTCATCGTCGCAATCGGTATGTCATTAGGTGGTGCAACAGGATATGCAATCAATCCAGCGCGTGATCTAGGACCAAGAATTGCACACGCACTACTTCCTATTCCAGGAAAAGGGGATTCAGACTGGGGCTATGCTTGGATACCAGTTGTTGGACCAATTTTTGGAGGGATTTATGGTGCGTTATTTTATCAAGCTTTATTTTTAGGTAACTTTTCTGCGCTTTTTTGGATAATGAGTGCATTAACAGCCATTGTAATCGTTGGTGCAGTGAATGCAGAATTGAAAAAGGGACGCTCTTTCGCAAATGACGTAGAACAAAAGCTAAGCTAGGTTGGACAACGCTGTTTTAGCAACGAAAAAAAGCAAACGGTTACAAAGATAAGGTATTTTTCGGTAGAATATGTTTATATAAAAAATGAAGACAAACAAAACATCGTTGAGCGATTAAAAAAGTCATACGCAGATATATTAGAAAATAGGAGGAGATTCTATGGAACAGCAATATATTATGGCGCTCGATCAAGGAACTACGAGTTCTAGAGCCATTTTGTTTAATCATGCAGGAGAAATAGTCGAAACTGCCCAAAGGGAGTTTGAGCAGTTTTTTCCAAAGCCAGGCTGGGTAGAGCATGATGCGAATGAAATATGGACATCGGTACTAGCGTGTATATCTGAGGTGCTACGAAAGGCAGATGTTGAGCCAACACAGGTGGCTGGTATTGGTATAACGAATCAGCGGGAAACGACGGTTGTTTGGGATCGACAAACAGGAAAGCCAATCTATAAGGCGATTGTTTGGCAGTCAAGACAAACCGCGCCGATTTGTAATGAGTTAAAGGAACAAGGATATAATGACTTGTTTCGTGAAAAGACGGGCCTGTTAATCGATGCGTATTTCTCCGGGACGAAGGTGAAATGGATTTTAGATAATGTTGATGGAGCACGCGAAAAAGCGAATAATGGCGATCTCATGTTTGGAACGATTGACACGTGGCTCGTTTACAAGCTTTCAGGAGGAAAGGAGCATGTTACAGATTACTCTAATGCTTCGCGAACACTGATGTTTAATATTTATGACCTTAAATGGGACGAGGAGCTGTTAGATATTCTTGGTGTGCCAATGAGTATGCTTCCTGAAGTTCGCCAGTCATCAGAGGTATATGCGAAAACAGTGAATTATCACTTTTTCGGTCACGAGGTTCCAATCGCAGGTATTGCTGGTGATCAGCAGGCAGCATTGTTCGGGCAAGCCTGTTTTGAAAAAGGCATGGCAAAAAACACTTATGGAACAGGCTGCTTTATGCTCATGAATACAGGTGACAAAGGTGTTTCATCCGAGCATGGCCTACTAACGACACTTGCCTGGGGTGTAGACGGCAAGGTGGAATATGCATTAGAAGGAAGTATTTTTGTTGCAGGTTCAGCTATTCAATGGTTGCGTGATGGCTTGAAGCTGATCAATAGTTCACCGGAGAGTGAAGCTTTCGCTAACAGCGTAGATTCAACGGATGGGGTTTACATGGTACCAGCATTTGTCGGTCTTGGAACGCCATATTGGGATAGTGATGCCCGTGGTGCTGTATTTGGCTTGACACGAGGGACGACAAAAGCCCATTTTATCCGCGCGACATTAGAATCACTTGCCTACCAGACAAAAGACGTCCTTGATGCGATGATCGCTGACTCTGGAATCCATTTAAAAAAGCTCCGCGTAGATGGCGGTGCGGTAAAAAATAATCTACTCATGCAATTTCAAAGTGATATGCTCGGTGTGCCTGTTGAACGCCCCGTAGTTCAAGAAACAACTGCTTTAGGAGCGGCATATTTAGCAGGCCTTGCAGTAGGATATTGGCAGGATAAAGAAGAAATCGCCAAGCAATGGAAGGTCGACCAGGTCTTTGAAAATACGATGGAAACAGCTCAAGTAGAAGAATTGTACGGCGGCTGGCAAAAAGCAGTTGCAGCAACACGCTCATTTAAATAAAGACTAACGTGCGTGGACGCAGATCAAGTGGGATAAACGACACAACGAGCTGGAACAAGGTGACAGTCGAGCGAGAATCGGTTGAAACGATCAAGAATGGGTCCAACTCGATCAAGAATCGTGTGAAACGATCAAGAAAGGGCTCAACTCGATCAAGAACCACCCAATTTCACATGAGACGGCCTGCCAGTTTTTATTCTGAGAATCAGTTAATGCATTCAATCATGCCACGCCACTCCATAGCCATCCACCTGAAGAGGAAAGAAACACCTCGCCAACCAAGGCGAGGTGTTTTCATACTGATGACAGGTTATTCCTCTATTCCATAGCTAATTAAGTTTGTAAATATGCGGTATCCACCTGGCACCTGGTTATCAATTTGTCGGTAAAAGACGAGGTTTGTATATAAATATGTTCCTTCGCCATAATTAGCGAGGAGAATTCCACCATCAAATGCTTCTTCGCCTGGGTCTACCATCTGAACGAAGGTTTCATATTGATCGCTCCAATTCATTGGAAAATACAGGCCGCGTTCCTGTACCCAATTGTCCCAATCACGATCGGTTATGGTATTTGGATAGTTGAACAGCTTATGATTTGGCTTGGTCATGGTTACGGCTGCATTTTCATCTGTAACACGCCATTCAATCGAAGGCTGACCAATTTCGAGCTGATAAGGCGCAGAGCTATTCGTATCCCAATTGTCCCAAGGCTTATGATATTGCACAACTAAATGTCCGCCATTTTCTACATATTCTAGTAGGCGAGGATTGTTTTGAACGAGATCCTCGCGTGAAAGGTTCGCTCGAATTCCAGTGACAATAGTATCATATTGAGTTAAGTCGCCAGTAGCTAAATCGGTTTCAGTTAGCTTTGTAATATCAAATCCAGCATTTTGAAGGTAGTCGGCAACTTTATCAAATCCACTTTCAATGTAACCAACTTTCAAATTATCTGGCTTTAGTAATTCAAACGCTACACCATCTGCCTTAGCTTCATATAAGAAATAGGAATCGTTAATGTGCTCATACTTTATTTCCTGCACCGTTTTTGTAAATGTTTTCCCATTAGCACTCGCAATTGCATCAATAGAAAAATCGCCTGCTTCAACCTGAGCCGGTGGGTGAACTGTAAATGTCAGCTCTTTTTCCTCAAAACGGTTATGAAACGTTACTTCTTGTTGAGTAGGCTCACTCGTCCAGCCATCTGGAAGTTTTAATGATACGTTTCCATCTATTTTGCTGTTCGTATAGCTTTTAACGTTCACGCGGACTGGAATTTCCTCCTGCACCGCAGCGGTATTCACCGTAATATTTTCCGGATCTAGCTTTACGCTTAGCTCTGGAAGTACTGAAACCGTATTATCAAGATCAACAACCTTCACAGTTGTTACGCCTTGTTCTTTAAAGGATACCTCCGCTTGCACGATTGGATCATCATAGGCTGCAAACAATTCAGCATCCTCAGGTACATTTACTTTAAAGGTTACTGTTTTTGTTTCATTTGGTTTTACATGTTTCAAATATTTTTCATTTTGCTGGTTCCAGCTTTCTGGAATAGCAATGCCCGCTTTCATGTGGTGTATTTTCTTTGCTCCCTTGTTTGTAATGGAAACAGAAATAGTTGCTTCTTCTCCTGGCGTTAGTACTTGTGAATTAATATCCGTTTTAACCTCAAGGTCGGCAGCAACAAAGCTAACGTCCTGCAGCTGCTTTTCCTTGATTTCCAGCTTATGCACTAAATCGTTCTTCACTGTTTCCGATAAGTCGGCCCGTTCGCTAAATTTCAATAGCTTCCGAACATCTTTTAAAGCTTGTTGAGATTTTGGCAATACGTGTGCACGATTTGGATATGCTTCAACAATGTCCTCGAGCGCTTCCTGTAATGCTTCGAGTTGTTCACTAAGACGTTCATTGTCAGCTTCAACGACTTCTGCCCAATCCTCAAAATTATACGGAATTCCGCTGAAAAGGTCTGCTTCTTCATCATTTAAAACTGTCGTTACAAGCTCTAGGTGCGTTTGGCGTGGCTCAGCTGGAATGTCTTTTCCCATCCCTTGGCTTTTATGCATATAGCGAGATGCTTCTCCAAGCTGTGGGTAAGTCATGTCATAAATTGGATCATAATCACCTATTTCAATGGAAGTTGTTGCTGTTTCCTCAGATACTGCAGGTAAATAAAACTTTTTCACTTGCCAAACGTGTAGACCATCTTCAAGGTGCTCTGGAAAAACAGATGGATCTGCGGCATCCTCAAATGCTCTTTCACTTAAAATTGTCATTGCCCGGTGATGTCCATGCTGGCTGTTAACGTTGCGGAAGGAGGGCATAACAATGTCTGGTTGGTACGTACGAATAAAACGAATCAATCGTTCATACGTTACTTCTTCGCCCCATTTTTCTAATGTTTCATTCGGTGACTTAGAAAAACCAAAATCATAAATGGCGTCAGAAGTTGTTTCACTTAAATGGAAAGCCTTCACGCCAGTAATTTTTGCAGCCTCCACCATTTCATTAGAACGAATAATTCCAAGTGCGTTTCCTAGTTCATTGCCTATTTCATTTTGTCCACCTTCTCCGCGATTGGCAATTAAGCTAGCAGTTTTCACGCCAAGACCTCTTGATAAATAAGCTAAAAAATCACTGCGCTCATCATCTGGATGCGCCCCCGTGTTTAAAAAAGTGACAGTTGTCTGCAACGGGTTAACAACATTCCATAGCTCGACATCATGTTTCTCACTAACTTTGGCAAAACTGGATGTTGGTAGAAGTGTAAGGAGTGCAACCAACAAGATATAAAGTGTTTTTTTCATTTTTTGTAACCCCTTTCATTTTAGTGTATCCTAATTAAAACAGTACCTCCTTTTCGCAATAAGTTGGTTAGTTAAATATACTAACTAACCAGTCAAGCAATACCACTGCTAATATTTTAAACCGTAGCATGTACGAATAATGTTGTAAATATTACAAAAGTTCTATTTGTTTACGATTAATAGGTCGTAAGTAAGAACCACTTTACTTATAAAAACATAAATCAAAACATCCATGCATAGCTTAGTTCTAAGCCTGCGAAGAAACCGAAATCCAAATAAAAAATATTTTTTAATAATTTAGTACTTTACAAATGATAGGGCTTTCATATATTATGTTATACGACAGATGGTTAGTAAGTAAACTTTACTAACTAAAGTAAAAGTAAGCACATAAAAAAGTTACGAGGGAAAAGGAATGAAATAACAAAATTAAGGGGCTTATGCAATGCAGAAAGGAAATGCAGCGTACATAAAGAATATGAACAAGGAAATGATTCTCCAATGTGTAATAGACGAGCAATCTACATCTAGAGCAATGATTGCGAAAAAGCTTAATTTAAGCAAGCCAACCGTTTCAGCGCTTGTGAACCAGCTTATTGAAGAAGATTGGATTCACGAAATGGGTAATGGTGAATCGTCAACAACTGGAGGAAGAAAGCCTGTTAATCTCAAATTCAATCCGAAAAAAGCATATGTGATAGGGATTGATATTGGCGGAACAAAGGTAGCATCTGGAATTACTGATTTAAATGGAGAAATATGTTCCTACCGTGTTTTTTCGACACAGGAACATATGAAGCAGGATCGACTGTTTGAAAAGATTCGAGATCAAATTGAAGAAATGAAGGCCGAGCTCGATATTGATGACAAATTAATTCTTGGTATGGGAGTTGGCATACCAGGGGTGACGAATGTAGAAACAGGAATTGTCCATGAGGCACCAGCTTTAAAATGGAAGCGTTTTCCGGTTCGTCAAAAACTAAGTGAGATATTTCCATATCCAATTTTTGTAGATAACGATGTAAATATTTCAGTGCTAGGTGAGCATTGGAAGGGTGTGGGCAAAAAGAAGAACAATCTTATTTACATTGCAATTGGAACAGGGATTGGAAGCGGTATCATGATTAATGGGGAACTATACCGTGGAAGTAACTATGGTGCTGGAGAAATTGGCTATATGGTAACAGATAGGGAATACGCGAACAGCTACCACCCTGTATATGACGGTTATGGCTTTTTAGAGAGTGTTGCTGGTGGAACTTCAATTGGGGATGCGATGACAAGCCGGCTTGGAAAAGAAATAACTGCAAAAGAGGCTTTTGAGCTTTATCGAGCAAAGCATCCGATTGCAATAGAAGTGATTGATGCAGCAATCGAAAATCTTTCCCTAGGAATTGCCAACTATATTTCATTACTAGATCCAGAGATTGTCATTTTAGGAGGTGGTGTTAGCGAAGCGTATTCATTGATTGAGCAAAAGATGAAGCATATCATTGAACGTTTTACACCTAGAAACTGTGATGTCGTTCGAACAACCTTTGGAAGAGAAGCGGGCGTTATTGGAGCTGTCGCACTGTTTTTGAAGGAATACGACAGTATTTTTAATATTTAATGGAGAGGGGTTATTTTAGTGAAGAAGATTAGAAAAAGTGGCTTAGTACTTATTATGGGAATCATTTTTAGTTTCGTGCTAGCCGGGTGTATGGCTGGTGGAGATGATAAAAAGGATGATGGAAAAGATGCAGCAAAAGATGGAGATAAAGAGCTTGAGGAAAAAGTAGTCGTTTATTCTCCGCATGGAAAAGATATTTTAAGTGATTTTGAAAAGCAATTTGAAGAAAAGTATGGCATTGAAATGGAATTTTTAGATATGGGATCACAGGAGATTCTTGACCGTGTGCGCTCGGAAAAAAATAATACCCAGGCAGATGTATGGTGGGGAGCTCCTCAAGTAAACTTTGATCAAGCGAAGGATGAAGGACTTTTAGCAGAATATAAGCCTTCCTATGCTGATTCAATTGATGAAATGTATCATGATGCAGACTGGATGTGGTCTGGAACGTCTATCACACCAGAAGTAATTTTATACAATTCAAAGGAAATTTCTGCTGACGAAGCGCCAAAGGATTGGGACGATCTACTAGATCCGAAATGGGAGGATGAATTAATCATTCGTTATCCATTAGCATCAGGAACGATGCGTACCATTTATTCCTCGATGATTTATCGTACGTATAAAGATACAGAGGATCCGTCAGAAGGCTATGAATGGTTGAAAAAGCTAGATGCAAACACAAAGGAATATTCAGCAAATCCAGAAATTATGTACAATCAAGTAGCTAAAGGTGTAGGTACTCTATCTGTTTGGAATATGCCAGATACAGTCATGCTTGCAGAAGAAAAAGGCTATCCGTTTGATTATGTTATTCCAGAGAGCGGTACACCTGTTTTAACAGAAGGTATTGCTATTGTTAAAGATGCACCACATCCAAAAGCAGCTGAAGCATTTTACGAATTTGTTAATACTCCGGAAGCAGCTAAGCTGCTAGCAGAGAAGTATTATCGTATTCCAACGCGTGAGGATGTAACAGATCTTCCAGAATGGATTACAAAAACAGAAATTAATCCAATGGATATTGATTGGAAGCTATTCCAAGAAAAATCTGATGAGTGGATGGAGCATTGGGATAACAACATTAAAAATGCAAAAAAAGATAAAAGTGAGTAAACACAAGTAAACTAGTAATCTAGGTGGAACGAATTACTCTTAAGTCGTTTCACCTCATTACTAGGTAATAAATGAACCATCAGGATGAAGGAAATAATGCTTTTCTATTTCCGGGAGATAAAGGGAGTTGTTGTTCATGTCAACAGTGCATTTATCAGAAATAACGAAGCAATTTGGTAGTGTAGAGGCAGTTAAGAAATTAGAGTTGACGATTAAAGAAGGCGAGTTTTTCACATTTCTAGGACCTAGTGGATGTGGAAAAACAACAACTCTTCGTATGATTGCCGGCTTCTACTACCCTACAAAAGGTAAAGTCAAATTCAATGAGAAGGATATGACTACCGTTCCACCAGAAAAAAGGAATACAGGCATGGTGTTTCAAAACTATGCATTGTTCCCTCATATGACCGTCTTCGAAAATGTAGCTTTTGGCCTTAAAGTAAGAAAAGTGAGTAAAGCTGAAATTAAAAAACGTGTAGAGGAAGTTCTTAAAAAAGTTCGACTTGATCAATATATTGAACGGCAAGTTAGCCAGTTAAGTGGTGGACAGCAGCAGCGTGTCGCACTTGCTCGTGCATTAGTAATCGAACCAGATATTCTATTGTTAGACGAACCTTTAAGTAATCTTGATGCACGATTGCGTGATGAAATGCGGGCAGAGATTTTACGCTTACAGCGAGAGTATGGGATTACAACGATTTATGTTACGCATGATCAAGTTGAGGCATTGTCGATGAGTGATCGAATTGCCGTGTTTAATTTTGGTGAATGTCAGCAAGTAGGTACACCAACTGAAATTTATAATGAGCCAGTAAATGACTTTGTCGCTGAATTTATTGGCGAAACAAATTTACTTCCAATTCAATTTGAACAAAAAACAGAAAATCAAATCATTTACCATTCAGAGCAACTAAATGGTGCTGTGCATGTACAAAATACAACAGGAAACATTGCGAAGCATGAAGAAAGCGATGCATTGTTAATGTCGATTCGTCCAGAGGCAATAATGGTATCCACAGAGGAATTAACAGGGGAAAATGTTTTTTCTGGAACGGTTGAACTCGTTCAGTTTACTGGTGCAGCTGTTCATACGACTGTAATGGTAAATAATTCGATTAAGATCCAGACGACTGGCTTGAATCAAGGGCCAAGTACATATTTAAAAGCAGGTACGACAGTATACGTGAAGCTGCCAGCAGACCAAATTAGAGTGGTTCCAAAGGCAAAGGAGTGACATGCATATGTTAAACGCAGAAAAAAGAAAAACGATTCTACTGTTAATACCTGTTGCCTTAATTCTAATTGGCTATGTACTGTACCCATCGATCGAAACGATGCTAGAAAGCTTTAAGAAAAATGGTGTTTTTTCATTACAAAACTATCAGGACTTTTTCGGAGCTAAATCAGCAGCAAATTTTGAAGCACTTTGGAATTCCGTATATATTTCTTTGTTATCAGTCTTTTTTAGTGCATTAATTGGTGTTCCATTAGCATTTGTTTTTAATCGATATGATTTTCCAGGTCGGCAATTTTTTTCGAATATCGCAATTATGCCGATTGTTTTGCCTTCACTTGTTGGCGTTATGGCGTTCATGTTTTTATATGGAGAAGCAGGACTTGTTCCAAATGCGATAAAAGACATACTTCATTTAGAAAATGTCCCATTTAGTATTGGAGGCATTTCAGGAATATTAATTGTCCATGCATATACGATGTATCCGTATTTCTATATGACGACATCTTCTGCCTTAAACAATCTTGATCCGTCACTTGAAGAAGCCGCGTTTAATCTAGGTTCAAGTCGATTTAAAGTGTTTTGGAAGGTTACTTTTCCATTATTAACACCCGGGCTTGTGGCCGCATCGCTTTTAGTGTTCATGGTTTCCATGGCTTCTTTTAGTGCGCCATTTTTACTTGCGGGAGGCTACCGTGTATTAAGCTTACAAATTTATTTTTCTAAAATAAATGGTGATTTAGAAATGGCTGCCACACAATCGGTTATTCTATCCGTTGTATCGATTTCTTTCTTGTTGTTCATGCGCTGGTATCAAGGAAGAAAGGATTATCGCATGGCAAGCAAGGGAATTGGGGCACATCGCAGTGAGGTAAATAACCCGCTTTTAAAATGGTCGATGGTAACACTCGGAATTATCGCGATGATTGTTCTCCTATTACCACATGTCACATTATTAGTATTGTCTTTAGTGCCAGAGGGGGCTTGGACATGGCAAACATATCCAACAGCATTTAGCCTCGAAAACTTTAAATTGCTCTTTGAAGATCCGAATATTTGGGATCCAGTCAAGCATAGTTTGATCATGTCATTTCTTGCTTGTTTTGGAGTCTTTATCTTTGGAATTATCACCTCCTATGCTTTAGTAAAACGAAAATTTATCGGGAAAAACCTACTCGATATTTTAGTAATGATTCCGTGGGCACTACCAGCAACAGTTGTTGGGATGAACTTAATTTTGGCATTTAACGAACCATCTGTCTTTTCTTTTGGGAAAATTTTAGTAGGAACATTTTGGATTTTACCGTTAGCCTATTTTGTGCGATTTTTACCATTAGTTGTACGATCAACGAATGCCGTTCTAGAACAAATGGATGATTCCATTGAAGAAGCTGCACAAAATTTAGGAGCAAAATGGTTTTATACATTTCGCCGTGTTGTGATTCCAATCATAATGCCCGGCGTATTAAGTGGGACCTTGTTGGCGTTTGTGCAAGCAGTCGGCGAATTTCCAACTTCCGTATTACTGTACACGTTAGGTAATAGGCCAATTTCGATTGAGATTATGAACCAGCTGCGCATGTTTAACTTAGGGCAAGCAGCAGCATATGGAATGATTCAGGTAGGTCTCATCGCAATCGTAATGTTCATTGCTTATCGATTCTTTGGGGTTAAAACCGAAAACACTTTGTAGCCCGTTCTGGGTAATGAGAGGAAAATGTTGGTGGAGACTTGAGCGAGCATTTGGAAAGAGTTGCTGGGGTCAATCAAGCTGGAGTTGAGTCAGGTGGGAATGTGTTAGATTCAATTGAGAAGTAGTTGGAATTGATCGAGTGCAATGTAAGTCTCTCAATCTCGAATCTTCAATATAGTTGAACGCTAGCTAATGTTCAAAATCAATTTTATCTAGTTTCAAGAGTTAAAGCTAGATAACAAGAAGGCTAAATAAACGACAATCACAATGTAAACTTGAGGTGCTTTATAAATGAGTTCATTTAAAGATCAGTTTGAGCAAGCAGACGGTTTGAAATTTCCTGGGAAAACATATGTAGAAACATTACTTCAGCCAGTGTTCTACGATCAGAAAAAGTATCTATTTGATGCCATGTTTTTAATTCATAAAGCACATACGACGATGCTTTCCGAACAAGGGATATTATCTAAGTCAGAAGCAGAACAGATATTAAAAGGTGTTGCAGAAGTTGAAAAAATGGATCGCGCTTCGATTGAGTATTCAGCTGCATACGAGGATTTGTTTTTTTTAGTTGAGTCACGAATAGGTGAAATTATTGGACAAGAGCTTGCTGGGAAAATGCATATTGCAAAAAGTAGAAATGATATGGGAGAGGCGATGTATCGGATTGTGCTGCGTAATTATTTACAGGAAACCATTCAAAATACGGCAGCACTTAGTGAAGCAATCCTAAATCAAGCAGAGCAGCATGTTCATTCGATTATGCCTGCCCATACACATACACAGCCAGCACAGCCGACCACGTTTGGTCATTATCTAGTAGCGATTTATGATAGTTTGCAGCGGGATATTGAGCGATTAAAGCATGCATATAACACGGTAAATCAATCTCCAATGGGAGCAGCGGCGATAACTACTTCTGGATTTCCTATTAATCGTGAGCGGATGGTAGAATTACTTGCTTTTGATGGAATGATAGAGAATTCCTATGATGCAATTGGTGCTGGAGACTATTTAATCGAGGCAGCGCAAGCGCTTGTAAGTACCATGACAAATATCGGAAGATGGCTACAGGAGTTTCTAAGGATGACTTCCAAGGAAGTAGGATTATTACGCGTTTCGGATGCGTATGTTCAAATAAGTAGCATTATGCCACAGAAGCGAAACCCTGTTTCTATTGAGCATTCGCGATCGATTGCATCGAGTGCAGCGGCAGAGGGATTAGCTGTTGTTCATATGATTCACAATACACCATATGGTGATATTAATGATACAGAAGATGATTTACAGCCGCATTTATATAATGGCTATGAAAAAGCAAATCGTGTGTTACGCTTGATGCGCGCGGTTGTACTAACAATAACCTTCAACAAGGAACGAGCACACCAACAAGCAAGAGAAAACATGATTACGATAACAGAGTTGGCTGATGTTTTAGCACGTGATTATCGTGTGTCGTTTCGAAAGGCACATCATAAAGCAAGTATTATAGCCCAAAAAGCACAGGCACAACAAAAAGAGCTATATGAAATATCACTTCACCAAGTTAATGAGTGGCTCGAAGATATTGAATTAACGGCAGAGGATTGGCAACAAATCGTAGATCCAACATGCTTTGTAGAACGTAGAAAAGTAACAGGCGGAACAAATCCTGCAGTTGTATCTGATATGATCCAACGAAGGAGAAAGGTAATGCAAGCATAATAAAGTATAGTCATGCGGAAAGACGATTTGTTTTAGGACAAATCGTTTTTTCAAATTCGAGCGAGAAGCGCCCAAATTCGAGCGAGAAAGCTGTGAACTCGAGCGAGACCGAACAAAACTCAATCGAGATCGGATGAAACGATCAAGAATCATCCAATTTCGATCAAGAATCGCTCGAATTCGATCAAGAACCACCCAAATTCGATCAAGAACCACCCAAATTCGATCGAGAAGCGGGTGAAACGATCAAGAACCATCCAAACTCGATCAAGAACCACTCGAATTCGATCAAGAACCACCCAAACTCGATCAAGAAACACTCGAATTTGATCAAGAACCACCCAAATTCAATAAAAAATCCCTTCGTCCGAAGTTTGGGCGAGGGGATTCGCATTTTCTGTAACTGTTTCCTAGTCTTTTTGCCTGCGATATTAGATATCCTCACTTCATCCCCCTTCCGAACTCCCGCCTCTAATTCATTTGCCCTAAGTAAGCTAGGCATAATCTATCAATTTTCAGCAATAAAAGGATTCTATCTTGACTATGAAGCTAGCATTAACCATTATTGGAATTATCAAATAATAAAGGAGGGTAGCTACATTTTTAAGCGTAGGATTATATTTTGATAGGGAGCTGAAATGAATGAAGAAGGTATTAAGCTTTACAATGGTATTGATGACGTTTCTTTTTACAATGCTTGCAGGGACAAATCTTGCTTTTGCAGCTTCAGAGCAACCTACTTTAAATCCGAATCGAATACTGAATGTAGCACACCGCGGCGCATCTGGGCATGCCCCAGAGCATACGATGATAGCCTATGAACTAGGTGAGGAGATGCATGGGGACTATATCGAGCTTGATCTACAAATGACAAAGGATGGCGTACTCATCGCGATGCATGATGAAAGAGTCGATCGGACAACAAATGGGACAGGCTATGTAAAAGATATGACTTTAGCAGAAATCAAAGCGCTAGATGCAGGTTCTTGGTTTAATGAGAAATATCCTGATAAAGCAGATCCGGATTTTGTTGGCCTCGAAGTACCGACGCTCGAGGAAGTTGTTCAAGAATTTGGTAGAGGCTCGCGCTACTATATTGAAACGAAATCGCCTGAGGTTTATCCAGGGATGGAAGCGGAATTAATCAGAATACTAGAAAAGTATAAGCTACTCGGAGTTAATGGCCCTTCGAGTAAGGTGCTACTACAATCCTTTAGTCCACAAAGTCTACAAATCCTGCATGAGCTCAATCCCAATGTGCCACTTGTGCAGCTAATTTCCTATAAACAGCCTGCAACGATTACAGATGAAGAACTAGAAGAGATTAAAAGCTATGCAGTAGGAATTGGGGCAAGTCATACGAAAATTGACCAGGCCTATGTAGAGAAAGTAAGAGCACATGATTTGCTAATGCATCCATATACGGTTAACACACGAGCCGATATGGAAAAAGTACTCGATTGGGGTGTAACAGGAATGTTTACCAACTACCCTGATATATTGAACGATGTTCTTAAAGGCAGAAACGATTAAAAGTAATAATTAAATATTGTTAAAAAATTTTGTTTATTTTGTATTTACAAAAATGAAAACGTTTGCTAAAATAAAAACCAATTGAATATCTCTCAGAGAATCCAGGAGAAGAGAACTAATTGAAAACCCTTTCTTACTTATCAAGGGGGGCTCTTTCTATTATTCTCTTCTTTTTTAGGGTTAAGGGAGATATCAAAATAAAGGGGGAACAACATTGAAAAAAGTCTTATTCTACGCACTGTCTGTTTTGTTTTTATTCAGTATTTTATTATTATCCGCATGTGCTGGCGATAGCTCAGGGGATGGTGGAGAAGGTGGAGGGGATAAACCAATAACACTTTATTCACCGGAAACACCAGATTTAACGAAGGAGCTAGCACAAAAGTATGAAGAGCTGTATGGACAGAAGGTAAATGTTGATTATGCTGGAACGAATGTGTTGGTCAATAAGATGATGGCGGAAAAAGGGAATCCACAAGCTGATGTTTGGTATGGCGGAGGTGGAATTCTACCATTTGAAGCCGCTGTAGACAAAGATATTATAACAAGCTATATTCCGAAAGATGCTGAGGATTGGGAAGTTGTCGAAAATGGCATTAAGATGAAGCATCAGGATGGCTATTATGTTGGAACAGAAATGTTTGTACTCGGGTTCTCTTATAATACAGAGCTCGTTTCAGAGGAAGAAGCACCAAAGACATGGGAGGATTTGCTAGATCCAAAATGGGAAGGAAAAATTCAATTTTCCAATCCAGCAGCATCTGGTACTGCAACATTAATGGTGTTGAGCTATATGATGGAGCATGGCGAAGAAGCTGGTTGGGAATATTTCCAAAAGCTTGCTGCCCAAGCAAACTCAATTCCTGATTCTGGTTCTGGTCCAACAAAGGGAGTTGCAATGGGAGAGGCACATATTGGGATTGGCTTTGATTTTATGGCATATGAACACCAAGCAAATGGGGAAACCGTTGATTTCGTTGTCCCAGAGAAAACCCCAATCTTAGTAAACCCAATTACACTTGTAAAGGACGCTCCAAATCCAGAGGGCGGAAAAAAATTCATGGATTTCATGCTTGAGAAAGAAGCACAGCAAATTTTAGCAGATTGGTACCATATTCCAATTAATCCAGATGTAGAATCAAAAACTCCGTTATCATTGGATAAGATTAAGGAGCATGCAGTTGATCTAGATATTGATTGGGTTAATGAGAATTATGACCGTATTCGCAATGAGTGGAAAAATAAAATTAACTAAGGGGAAGTTGATAGTATGGGGTCAGTTGTAGTCGAACAACTAACAAAGAATTTTTCAGGGGTAACTGTACTTCAAAACATAAATTTGGACATTAAAGAGGGCGAGTTTTTTGCCCTCCTTGGTCCTTCAGGCTGTGGGAAAACAACGACAATGCGCTGTATAGCCGGTTTTGAAAAACCATCAAGCGGTACGATAAAAATTGGTGATACGAATGTGAATAAGCTGGCACCAAATCAACGCAACTGTGGAATGGTGTTTCAGAGCTATGCATTGTTTCCACATATGAATGTATTTGATAATGTTGCTTACAGTTTAAACATAAAGCACTTAAGAAAGAGCAATGTGTTCAAAAAGCTTGGCGTTTATACCCGAATGCTTAACAGTAAGATAATGAAGTACCCAAAGGATATCGAACAAAAGGTAATGGATATTTTAGCGTATGTTGAGCTTACCGATCATGCAAAAAAACTAACGAGTGAGCTTTCAGGTGGGCAGCAGCAGCGTGTTGCGTTAGCAAGGGCTTTGGTGATGGAGCCAGATGTGCTTTTAATGGATGAACCATTATCCAACCTTGACTTAAAGCTACGGCATACGATGCGAAACACGATTCGTAAAATTCAGCAGGATTTAAAGATTACGACCATCTTTGTAACGCATGATCAGGAAGAAGCGATGAGTATGGCTGATCGGGTAGCAGTTATGAAGGATGGCGAGATCCTGCAAATCGGTACGCCTACAGATCTATATAGTAATCCGAAAACACCGTTTATTGCTGATTTTGTCGGAACATCAAACATTATGCCTGGTACGGTGTTAAACCGAGAAAACGGAATGACGACGATTCAAATTGGCAACCAACAAATTAAATCGACGCTTGCAACCGAACTCCAGGAGGTGCAAGTAGTCATTCGGCCGGAAAATATTAATGTCCTTGATGAGAAGGAAGCCGATTATGATAATGCCTTTGAAGGAATTATCCAGGTTGCGACGTATCTTGGATCAACCGTGCGTTATGACGTTAAAGTTGGTGAACATGAGTTAGTAGTCGATACGACGTATGAATCTGGAGATAGCATCTTATCCACTGGAGCCAGTGTTAAATTAAGTGTCTCTCCAGAGAGGGTGTTGCTCATATGAATTGGCTAAAGCAAACCTTTACCGGAATTGGAATTGTACGATTGCTTGTTTATGCATTCTTTATTTTATTTTTAATCCTGCCGTTAGTTTCTGTATTTTTAGTTGCCTTTACAAATGAGCCGATTAATTTATTTGGATCGCTTATTAGCTTGGACACGATGCAGACGACGATTGAGCAGTTTAAAAATGCGACACTCGATAATTTTAAGGCGATTTTTTCACAAGGGCATTATTTCGATGCATTAAAAAATAGTGTGTATCTTGCCTTTATGGTTTCTGTTATCGTTTTACTTATTTGTGTGCCAATTGCATACGGGATAGCACGTACGAAAATGCCCTTTAAACGGACGATCAGTGCGTTATGTACCATTCCATTAGTTGTTCCAACCTTTATTTCTGCATACGCATTTATCATTATGTTTGGTAGAGCTGGTTGGGTGACTTATATTTATCAAGCGCTTGGAGGAGAAGGATTACTAATCGACCCTTATTCGATGACAGGAATTGCAATTGTGCAAGTATTCTTCTTTTTCCCATACGCCTTATGGCCAATGGTAGCAGCGTTTAAAATTAGTGATGTCTCACTAGAGGAAGCATCACGAAATATGGGAGCAAAAAGCTGGCTAACCTTTATTACCGTTACATTTCCACTAGCCATCCCTGGAATGCTTTCAACAGCTTTAGTCATATTTTCGGTGAGCTTTTCCGATTTTGGTACACCGATTATTTTAGCGCCAACCGACTTGAACTTATTAGTTGTTGAAGCGTACCGTGAAATTGCTGGATTTTTTAATTGGGGTGGAGCAGCGATTCTAACGGTCATTATGATTGCAGTAGCAGCGTTTGTTTATTGGATGCAGCATGCATTTTTCAAAGGGAAAAACTATGATGCTGTATCAGGAAAGCCAAAGCAAATAAAGCTGAATGATAATAAAGCATTAACAATTTCACTATCCGCATTTTCAGGTTTTGTTGTCCTCGTACCATTATTGGCGATGGGTACAGTGTTTCTACAATCCATTGCAACGACGTGGGGAAAGGATCCACTGCCAAACGGATATACACTAGCACATTATAAGACAATTTTTACTTCTTCATTGGGTAATATTCAAAACAGCTTAATTCTTGCCTTTGGAGCGCTTGTGCTAAGTGTAATAATTGCAACGTTTGTTTCTTACTTTGTAGTAAGGCAAAATGCAGCGTCCTTAGATTTTATGACAACCGTACCGTTAATTGTTCCTGGAATTGCATTCGGTATCGCGCTTATTCAAACGTTCAATACAGCACCATTACAGCTTACAGGCACAGCCATGATTCTGGTTATTGCTTATACGATTCGTCGCATACCGTATATGATACGGTCAACCGTTGGTACGATGCAATCGATTAAGGCGGATATTGAGGAAGCCGCAGTAAATTTAGGTGCGTCCTCGTTAACTGCGGCAATTACTGTTATTGGCCCATTAATGCTACCAGGTATTGCAGCTGGATCGATTCTCGTATTCGTAACGGTTATTAAAGAAACGAGTGTTTCTATTTTAATGGCTCCAGCAGAATGGGCACCAATGAGCTTAGCTATTTTTCAAAATGTGCTAAGAGCAGAATATTACTCTGCTGCCGCGATGTCGATTGTACTTGTTGTGCTTGTTATCGTTTTACAAGCAATCGCCAATCGGCTTACGAGCAAGCAATCTTCATAATAAATTAAGGTGAAAAGTAGAAGCATTATCATGTGTAAACATCTTTAGGAGGAGCATGCATGAAAAGGGGATTCATCTTTGATTTAGATGGAACGGTATACGTTGATAATAAATTGATTGATGGTGCAAAAGAAGCAATTCATGCATTAAAGCAACGTGGGGATGAGGTCGTTTTTCTAACCAATAAATCAATTGAGACGATATCAGCGTATGTGGAAAAGTTATGCCATCTAGGTATCCACGTAACAGAGAAATCTGTTGTTAGTTCAAACTATTTAGTTGCGCGCTATTTAAAGAAGAAGATGGGAAAAGAAGAGAAAGCAATGGTTGTTGGAGAAGCACCATTGGTGGAGGAGCTGCAACATGCGGGAATAAGCCTAACAACCAATAGCTTCGAAGCGGATTATGTTGTTATCGGCTGGGATCGCGCGTTCACGTATGAAAAGTTAAATGATGCGTTTCAAGCGTGGCGTAATGGTGCGAAGATCGTGGCAACAAATCCGGATCGCACCTGTCCAGTAAATAATGGCCAAATTCCTGATTGTGGTGCCATGATTGGCGCATTAGAAGGAGCGACAGGAGAAAAAATAGAATTAATTCTAGGAAAGCCTTCCCAGCTAGCGGCCAAGTTCATTGCCGAAGAAATTTTACGGCTTCCACCCGAGCGCTGTTACATGGTTGGCGATCGATTGGAAACCGATATAAAGATGGGATTGGATTATGGCATGAATGCAGTACTCGTTTTATCGGGAATTACGGATAAACATATGGTAGAAGCATCCGTTTATAAACCAACATTCATTTTGGATAGCATTCGGTATATTTCAGACCTCCCGCTTAAAGGTCCAGATTCCACAGCTTCGGATTACCAGACGATATAGCGAGCGCGCCAGCTTCTAACCCTTGCATAATTTCATTTTTGTTGCTTACGAGCCCACCTGCGATAATTGGCAGGTGGGTTAATGCTGTAAGCTCATCAATGATATGCGGCATAATTCCAGGAAGTACTTCAATGGCATCCGGCTTACATGTATGGGCAATTTCGATTCCTTTTTTCATCGCATTGCGATCGATAAGAAACAATCGTTGAATCGTTAGTAACCTCGCTTCCTTGGCCATCTTGACCATATTACTTTTTGTCGTAATAATTCCCGCTGGTTGCCAAACATCTGCAATATATTGAATCGCACTTTTTGAATTCGATAGACCTTCAATAAAATCGACGTGAATAAAGCATGCTTTATTCGCTTTCTTTATTTCTTCTACATAGTCATTTACGGTCATAAGATTACCGGTCAATAGAAAGATAATGTTAGCGTTTGCCTGCAAAGCGATAGGTAAATCGCTCTCTTCTTTCACAGAGGCAATAACTTGTGATTGGACAATATCCACGATTTTGCTTCGCATTTCTTATTCGCCTCTCCCATAGTTAAGTATAAAGTAAATTGTAACATTGTTTTGTAATAGTTAGAATAGTTGATTTAAAAAGAAGGGTATTGAGAAATGCTATTTCTTCAAAGTAATCAAAAATCGAGTATAATATGTTACTTGTATACTCGATTATAACTTTTATTATTTTATTCTCCACATTTCCTATAATCCTTATTAAAGCACGTTTGTTCTACACATTGGAAAAAATGTATCCCGAGCTTTTTTATTCCTATAGTAGAATGCTGCTCCGCCAGTTATAAGAAGAAGTGAACCAGCTGCTAATACATAGTTATACGTGCTATTAACGGCTTGCTTGTTCTTTCTATCCTTGTTTTTTAAAAGCGTCTTCAACATCCCTTGAACTCCTTTCTATGTGAACGCTATACATGAGATTTTTGGCGTTCTTGTTTTTTATGTGGGGTCATTTTCAAATGGCGGAGGGTTTTTTTCATCGTTTTTAACTGTAGTTTTAAATTTGGATTTTTCATTTTCAACTTAATCACCTCACAATCGATATTATTGTCAGTTTGAAATGGTGTTTGAAAATTCCAAGATGACTAGATTTTTCGGTTACTGTCATCATACATGAGAGATATTAATGGAGCATGAAGCAATGGTGAAGATATTGTAAAGAATGCCCTCTGTGTTTTATTCGATAGATATCCTCATAAAGTGCTTTTTTGTATGAAGTCCATTTTTGCATTTTCCGCTGTGTTTTATTTGGTCTTATTTCTTTATGCGGAATTTAATATAATCTATATAGGACATAATAACTATAACTAAATAAATGATTTTCTTAAGGAGGTGGCATTATGGATCGTCGAAGTATGGCAGTTTTAAATCAGCTTGTCCAATCAGATTCTTATATAACTATCCAGGAGTTAGCTGCAAAGTTCAATGTATCAAGAAGGACGATTTATAATGACCTTGAGAAAATAAACGATTGGCTTAAAGAAATCGATTTACCTGGTGTTAGACAAATAAGAGAAAAAGGAATTTATTTGGACCAGAACGTAAAGGAAAATATTAGCTCGAAACTGACGATATCGGACAATTCATATTATGAGTTTTCTCATGATGAAAGAAAAGCATGGATTTATATTTATGTTTCGATAGCAGAAACTCCATATTTTTTAGATGACCTTAAGGAGTTATTTCAAGTAAGTAGAAACACTGTTCTAGACGATATCAAGAAGCTAAAAGAAGAAATGGCATTGGAAGACTTAGAATTATTTTCTGAGCATCAGCGCGGCTATCAGATTTCAGGCGACGAAAAAATTATTAGACGTACGTTAATTCATTATTTATCTTTTGTTACCCCTGATAATGGATGGTATAGCCTTATCAACTCGCAAGAATGGAAAACGGAAGATTTACTTCTTCCCTATTCAATCTTTAGTTACGAAGTATTAAATACGTTGCAACATCTGTTACATGATTATGAAAAACAGTCGCGCATTGAAATTACAGATGATGTTTTGAACAGTTTAGTTATTTGGTTCTATTTGTTTTTATATCGTATTAAAAAAGAGAATTATGTAAAAACAGATCCAATTGAAAAAGAAGTTATTCTTACGACAGAGGAATTCAGTGGTGCAAAGAAAATATGCAATGCCCTTGCGAACCAATTACGTTTAGATATTCCAAGTGATGAAGTCTTGTACTTTTCAAAATATTTATTAAGTGCAAAAGTAAACTACAGCCTAGATTTACAACTAGAGAACCAGGAAATGAAGCTACTACGACAAGTGGTAGAAAAAATGGTATCTGAATTTCAATTATATGCAGCAGTTGACTTTCCAGAAAAAAGCCATATGATTCAGAACCTGCTATTGCATTTAAAACCAGCGTTTTATCGGATTAAATATGGTATAAAAATTGACAATGTCTTATGTGATTCAGTCAAAGAAAATTATCCAGAGGTATTTTTGCTTACAAAAAAAGTAATCCATCACTTTGAAAATTTAATTGAACAGCCTGTTCATGATAATGAAATAGCATATATTGCCATGCACTTCGGTGGTTGGCTCCGAAAAGAAGGGGTTGTACTAGAACGGGCGAGAAAGAAACTGCTTATTGTTTGTACGAATGGATTAGGTACATCGCGGATGCTAGAAAGTCAATTAAAAGGATTATTGTCAGATATAGAAATTATTGGTGTAACTTCTATTAGAGAATATGAAAAAATGGAGATTCAAGTGGACATTATTGTATCTACTATCCCGCTTCCAGACAAAGGAGTTCCTGTTTTTGTCGTTAGACCTGTGCTTAGTAATGAAGATAAAGAAGCATTGCTAAAAAAAGTTAATAGTCTTTATAAAAATAAGAGTAAACAACAAATATATTCCGTTGATACGGTAATGGATATTGTTCGACGATACGCCCAGATAGAGGATGACCAAGAATTACGTAAAGAGTTAAGAAGTTATTTTCAGGCACCAATTATTATCGATGATAAGAAAAGAAAGCCTAATTTAAATGTATTGTTACCTGAAGGTCGTATCGTCACGAATGAACGAGTGCATGATTGGAAGGAAGCAATAAAGCTCGCTTCATCGTCATTGATTAAGCAAAATTTTATCAATGAGACGTATGTAGAAAAAATGATTGAAAATATTATATCTATGGGGCCTTATGTCGTTATTTCCGAGAGCTTTGCACTTCCTCACGCCACTGCAGCAGACGGTGTATATAAAACAGGAATGGGCTTACTCCATTTACAAGAGTCGATTGATTTATTAGGGAAATCAGTTCAAGTATTTATTATTTTAGCATCGTTAGATAATGAGCAACATTTAAAAGCTTTATCTCAACTCACAAGGCTTTTATCTGATAAAGAGAATAAAAAGATTGTTCAATCAGGAAATAGGAAAAGAATCATACAGCTTATTAATAACTTTTCAACAGATTAAGATAGGAAAGGGCAGGTGGTTAATATGAAATTCTTAGAGGCAGATCTTATAAAAGTAGATGTAGTTGTTGAAAGTGCAGAAGAAGCAATTCAGGAAGCAGGGAATCTGTTGTTAAATGCAAATCTCATTGAGAAGGACTATGTGGATGCAATGATTAATTCATATCGAAAAAATGGAGCTTATTTTGTTTTAGCACCACAGATTGCCATTCCGCATGCTAGACCAGAGGACGGAGTTAATGAAGCCTCTGTCTCCTTCGTAAAGCTTAAAGAACCAATCAATTTTGGTAATGAGATGAATGATCCTGTTCAATTAGTTTTTGGACTAGGAGCATCCAACAGTGATGAACATTTAGCATTACTAAGAAAACTGACAACTTTATTAAATAATAGTAATAATGTTGATGTGTTAAGAAATGCTAAGGGATATGAGGACATAAAAAAATTATTTTAGGAGTGTGATTTCAATGATAAAAGTATTAACAGTTTGTGGATTAGGACAAGGGACAAGCTTAATTTTGAAAATGAATGTCGAGCAGGTTTTAGGAGAGAAAGGAATACAAGCAGATGTCGAGCACACAGATGTTTCCTCAGCTTCTAGTATGCAAGCTGACTATATTATCACGAGCAAGGAGCTAGCTGAAAGCTTACAAGATCACAGTGCAAAGGTTTTTATTGTAAATAATTATTTTGATATGGATGAAATTAATAAAGCGATTGATGAAAACATGGTAGGTTAAGCAACATTCATATATAGCCTAAAAAATTAATATGAGGAGGTTAACAAAATGGAAGTTATTTTTTGGTTTGCGAAAAACGTTTTTGGAGAACCAGCTATTTTATTAGGATTTATTGTACTTTTAGGTCTCTTATTGCAGAAGAAAACGGCAAGTCAAACAGTAAGTGGTACCTTTAAAGCAATAATTGGGTTCTTAATTATTGGAGCAGGTTCTGGTGTAATTGTTAACGCTTTAACTGTATTTGAGCCATTATGGAAAGAGGTATTTAACCTATCTGGAGAACCTCTTGGAGACTTTATGGGACAAGAAGGTTTTAATGCTAAATACGGAAGTGCTGTCACTTTGGCAATGACGTTAGGTTTCATCATTAACGTTTTACTCGCTAGATTTACGAAGTTGAAATATATTTATTTAACTGGTCACATGATGTTTTGGACAACAACGATTTTTGCAGGAATTGTTATTCAAGCAGTTGGTGATGTTTCATTTATAAAATTAGTGATATTTTTAGCTGTTATTATGGGATTGTATTGGACAATACAGCCAGCACTAACACAGCCTTTTATGCGTAAAATCACTGGTAATGACAATATTGCATTAGGTCATACATCAGCATCTGTAGCTTTGTTAGGGGCTTTAGCTGGTAAATGGTTAGGTAATAAAGAAAATGATTCTGAGAAAATTAAGCTTCCAAAGGGTCTCGAGTTTTTAAGAGATTCTAATGTAATTACAGCAATGACGATGGGGCTGCTTTTCCTGGTAGGAGCAATCATTATTTCCTTTAAAGACACACCAGGTGCACAAGAGCTCATTGCGCAAGCAGGAGAACAAAACTTTATTGTGTACGCATTGATTCAATCGTTTACGTTTGCTGCGGGTATTGCAGTAGTTCTTGTTGGGGTTCGTATGTTTATTGGAGAGATGGTACCAGCGTTTAAAGGGATCGCAACGAAGATTGTTCCAGGGGCAAAGCCTGCTCTAGACAGTCCAGTTGTATTTCCATATGCACCTAATGCCGTAATTCTTGGTTTCTTAGGAGCATTTGCTGGAGCATTAATTTGGTTAGTTGTCCTTGGAAATACGGTTGGTTATATCTTTGTTCCAACAATGATTGTGTTATTTTTCCATTCCGCTACTGCTGGTGTGTTTGGTAACGTAACAGGTGGTGTTAGAGGTGCGCTAATGGCAGGTTTTATTACCTCTACCGTCGTTGCTTGGGGTCAGTTTGTAACAGTGAAAATGCTATTACCGGATACAATTCCTGATACAGCAATGTGGGCTGCGGACTCAGATATGTTTATATTAGGACCAATCATTCGGTTCTTAGCACAGTTATTGTTCTAGATAGGAAGATAAGAGGGGGGATTGGCTTACTTTCCCTCCTTTTTAATGAAATTGAAAGGAGTATGGCATATGAGTTTTATTCGGACATTTACTGGTGATATTGATCCCACATCATTGGGGTTTACTTACTCTCATGAACATCTTGTTTGTCGCCCTCCTTATTGGGTGCAAAAAGAAGCAGATGATTTACTGTTGGATGATAAAGAGAAAACAAAACTCGATGTACTTGATTTTAAAAACTTAGGCGGACAAGCAATTGTTGATGCTACCGCAATAGATTATGGTCGTGATGTACAAGCTGTGAAGGAAATCTCCGAAGAAACTGGAGTAACAATTATTGGTACAGCAGGGTTTAATAAAAGCTTTTTATGGAATGCCCCACTTCCAGAGCATTTAAAAGCTGTAATTGGAGAATATGCAACCTATTATGAGTGGATTGACAATACACCGATACATTCCTTAACAGATTTTGTTATTAAGGAAATTGAAGAGGGCTTGGAAGGCACGCTAATTCGTGGTGGGCAAGTAAAGTTTGGAACAGGATATAACCGAATAACCCCTTTAGAAGAAAAGACGTTACGTGCAGTTGCACGCGCCTATCATGAGACAAAAGCACCTGTTCATTCGCATACAGAAGCTGGAACGATGGGATTAGAGCAGATTGAGCTTTTACAGAGTGAGAACGTAGATCTTGAGCATGTAAGCTTTGGACATATGGATAGAAACCCTGATCCTTTTTACCATGAAGCAATTGCTAGAACAGGAGCATTTTTATCCTTTGATGGGATTGCAAAAATAAAGTACGCTCCGGAAAGTACTAGAATTGATTGTATTTTGGGTCTTGTTGAAAAAGGATATGAGGATCAAATTTTGATCAGTGGTGATACAGCAAGAAAATCTTATTACAAGCATTATGATTATGGCTTAGGATTAGAGTATATCCTTGGAAAATGGGTGTCGCGTTTTAGAGAGGAAGCAAATATGAGAGGCTTTGAAGGTGAAAAACTCATTCATAAATTTTTTGTTGCGAATCCTGCACGCTGCTTTACATTTAAAAAATAACTTCAAGACGGAGTGGTGGTTTCCATGCAATTTCAATTTGAAAACTCTTTTGATGTAAAGGAAAAAATTGATTCATCTCCTATCGCCATATTACCCGTTGGTGCAGTAGAGGCACATGGTCCTCATCTACCTCTAGGGACAGATAATTTATTGGCTGAGCGTCTTTCAACAGAACTTGCTAAACGAGTGAATGGTTTTGTATTGCCGACCTTACCATATGGTCAAGTTTGGAGTCTGCGTAATTTTCCTGGCAGCATTAATATAAGTAATCAATCCTTAATCAACTTTATCGTAGATATTGGTAACAGTTTATATAAACAAGGCTTTAAAACATTTGCAATGGTAAATGGTCATTTAGGAAATGGAACGGCATTAAAAGAGGCAGCAAGGGTTCTATTCGAAAAATGTCCCGAGCTTCGCGTGTTTTATTTTTTTTACCCAGGAATGAACAAAGCAGTAGCTAAAGTTCGTGAGACAGATGCTGCGCATGGAACATATTTTCATGCTTGTGAAATAGAAACGTCTTATATGCTTTATCTGGCACCAGAATTTGTAGACATGGAGAGAGCGATTACCGATATTCCTACTATTCCTATATCCGCAGATGTAACTCCAACTCCTTGGGAGGAATTTACAAGTACAGCGGTATTAGGAGATGCTAAATTAGCAACAAAAGAAAAAGGAAAGTACGTAATAGATATAGCATTGGATAATATGGTGAAAATAATAAAGCAGCTAAGTGAATAATAGATACTTGTTGAGAAAGGAGTGGGTGGCGTGGAGAAGCTTTATGATAAGTTTTTGTTTAATTTTTTAGCATCAAGTGCAAAAAATGCAGCGGATATTATCGAAGCTGGTAAAGGGTATATCGTTCCGGGAATCGTTTCTGACAAGTTTCATTCCATCGAAGCTGGAGCTGCGATGATTAAGGAATTGAAAAAAACTAGTCCAATAGTAAGTGTTGGACTAGGTGGTGGAGGAAATCCGGATAATTGGCGTAAGGTTTTAGAAATAGCTGCTTTATCCGAGCCTGGGCATTTAAATCAGCCTTTTGAAACGGCCAGTTATACAAAAGGATTTTTAGATGCGAAAGGATTACCGAATCAAATCGTGAATGCACTTGTTAAACCTACTGGAACCGTCGGAAAAATTCAATTAAGCTCTGGAAAAATCCTCGATGTCACAACTTTTTTAGAAATCGCTTTAGAGCAAGGGATTGAAAGTATTAAAATGATGCCAGTTCAAGGCAAACAGCATTTAGAGGAACTAATTTATTTAACTTCGCAGGCCTCAATGCTTGGTATCCGTGGTGTAGAGCCTGCCGGAGGGATAGATGCGACGAATATCATTGACATTATTGAAGGTGTTAAGAACATTGATATTGAATTTTTTATGCCACATATTTTTGGTTCTACTATTGATCCAGTAACAGGGGAAACTATTCCTGGAAAAGTAAAAGAAATTATCGAAAAGGTGGTAGGAGTATAATGTTAGAGCAATATTTTACTGAAATTCATCGCTTATTAGAGACAGTTTTACAAAAAGAAGGAAAGCAGCTGAAAGAAGCAGCAACAAAAGTAGCGGAAACAATAGAAAATCAGCATATCATTCACTTATTTGGATGTGGACATTCACATATATTGACTGAAGAAGTCTATTACCGTGCGGGTGGTCTTGTCCCTATTCATCCCATCTTACATGAGCCATTAATGTTACATGAGGGTGCGGTAAGATCTTCCACATTAGAAAGAAAAAATAATTATGCTGAACACTTTATGAAAGAACAGGATATAAAAGAAGGAGATATTGTATTTGTTATTTCTACCTCTGGACGTAATCCAGTTCCTGTAGATGTTGCATTATTTGCAATGGAGCAGGGAGCATTTGTAGTAGGAATCACCTCTATTGACTACGCAACAAGCCAACCATCTCGTCATAAAGATGCGAAGTATCTATATGAAGTAGTTGATTTAGTAATAGACAATCATGCTCCGATTGGAGATGCATTACTAGAGCATGAAAAGATAGCTGTTCGCTTTTCACCTAGTTCAACAGTAATTGGAGCAACGATTCTAAATGCCATTTTTGGGGAATCAATTAAATTAATGGCGGAGCATGGCTTTGAAGCCCCAATATTTCTTAGTGGAAATATTGAAGGATCTGACGAACATAATCAACGATTAATTGATCAATATTCCGGAAGAATTACCCTATAATGAAAAAACAAACGCGCATTTGCACAATGTTTTGTGTGAATGCGCGTTATGCTTATGTTTTATTCTCAATCAAGCAGAGGTCATGATTTGTTTAATTTGTTTTATTTTACTCTCGTCTAAAGTATAAGCAAAATCGTTGTTAACTCTGGCACCAGATCCGAAATGTACTGCAGACGGCTCTCCTTGTACCTGTTGTAAAAATGATTGGAATGACTCTATGCGTAATCCGTGCCCAATCATTAAAGACAAATGTGAATCTCTTGATAAATCGAGTAAATGGTTAATTTCTTTGACCGCATCCGGAGCATTATAATTTCCTCCAGCAGTTAAAATAGTAGTAATTTGCTTAAATTTTGTTAAACACTTTAATGCTTCTACTTGATCACGAGCAAAATCAAATGCACGATGGATGGTTACTTCAAGGTCTCCAGAAACATCTAATAATTCACGTAATACTTCTTCATCTATCGTTTGTTTCGTTGTTAGTGGACCAATAACAATCCCGTTTGCACCTAATTTTTTGACCATGCGAATATCTGATTTCATGGTTTCGATATCATTCTGATTATAGGTAAATGATTGACTATGTGGCCTAATAATAACATTTATCGGTATATCGACAGCTTGAACAGCTGCCTCGATTAAACCATAGCTCGGAGTAATGCCAAGCTCATTCATCGCTGGGCTGAGTTCAATGCGATCAGCACCGTATTTTTCAGCATCTTTTACATCAGTTAGATTTATTGCGATTACTTCCAGAAGCATAGGGAACCTCTCCTTTAGAAATGATCTTATCCCTATCCTATATTAATAACGCATCGTACAACAGACCAAAAGCATGCACAAGCCTTTATGAAAAGTTGGATAGCCACGCATATCGTGTTTCGAAAAAGACACGTTCTCTAAAAAAGAGAACGCGTCTTTTGGTTAGTTTTTTTGTTTCATTCGTGCCCAGAAAATAATAGGTATTAAGAGTAGGGCTAAATAAGCACCGATGAATCCTAAGATAGCATAGCTCGAATAAGCGACAATAATACCAGAAAGAATACTTCCCGCAGAGCCCCCTAATGCAACCCATACATCGATTGAGCCTTGTGTTTTCGCGCGAGTGTGTACATTCGTTGAATCAATAATGATTGCCGTACCACTAATTAACCCGAAATTCCATCCTAGTCCTAACAATATAAGGGCAATGGTTAGCCAAAGGAGAGAATCGCCAGGTGCATAAGCTGCAAGTATGCCAGCAAGCGCAAGTGTCATCCCAGAAGCAACCGCCATCGCTGTTCGACCAATACGATCGACAAGTATTCCTGTTCCGAGCGATGGTAAGTACATTGCCGCAACATGTAGTCCAATAACTAAGCCAATCGCAGTTAATCCACTGCCATGGTTTTGCATATGGACCGGTGTCATCGTCATAATTGCTACCATGACAACATGTGATAAAACGAGAAGCATTGCGCCAACAAAGACCCCAACACGGTTAACTCGTAATTTATTCGCTTCGATTGCAGATTCCGTATTTGCTTCTATTTGGTTATGAAGTGCAATTTCTCTTGCGACAAGTAACGGATCGGGACGCAAATAAATCAAGATAGTTAAGCCCGCTAAAATGTAAGCAACCGCAGCTAATATAAAGGGACCAGCAAGTGCTGGCAATCCAATTGCGGTTGCTACTTTACCCATTGGTGTAACTAAATTTGGCCCAGCAACCGCACCAAATGTAGTAGCCACCATAGCTATACTTATCGCAGTAGCACGTTGCTTTTCACTCGCTAAGTCCGTTCCAGCATAACGCGCCATTAAATTGGAGGATGTCCCTGCACCATAAATGAATAGGGAAATAAACAAAAGAATCGGGCTGGATATGGTTGCAGCCCCAATAACCCCAATTGCACCAATTCCTCCTGTTATAAAGCCAAAAGAAAGTCCTAATCTTCTTCCTTTTCGCTGCGAAATTCCGCCGATTAAATAGGCAGCAAGTGCAGAGCCGAGGGTGAATAATGCAGCAGGCAATCCCGCAAAGCTTTCTGTTCCTAGCATATCCTGTGCCAGCAATGCTCCAACGGTAATGCCAGCAGCAAGTCCCGCTCCTCCGAAAATTTGTGACATTAGCACAATCGTTAACGTACGTTTATATAGCTTTTGTTGTGCCTCCTGTGAATGCACATATGCAGGCATCGTATTTGATTGGTTGTTTTTCATGCGGAATCCTTCTTTCTTACTACTTTTTCAAGTAGCTATGGAAGGCATATAAGAGTATTTATATACCAATAAGGGTATTATACATACAGGATAGACTTGAAGCTATCAATTTGTTTGCTGCGCGCTGACGTTGAATAGACTATGACTGGGTTTGTTCCTGTTCTTCCTTTGGCGAGCCATTATTCAAATCCGCTATTAGCCACTCAAGACGCTTTTTCTCTGCTTCTGTTAGCACATCATACCGATCTAATTCTGACTTGATGAACTCAATTGTAGGATCTGTTTCTTTTTCTTCCTTTACAAAGTAAGTCGTCAGCGAGCTCGTTAGCATACCAATAATGCCAATTCCAACCAGCATGAGAACGATAGCTACTAATCTACCAGTACTTGTTTCTGGAGAGAGGTCTCCATAGCCAACGGTTGTCGTTGTCACGATCGACCACCAGAGCCCATCTGCATACGAGTTAATGCTTGGTTCAATGTTTGTAACGAGTACAGTTGATCCAACTAGCATAAAGGCAGAAACAGTGAGTAATTTATTGAGGCCATTTGTTCTAAGGATATTTCGCATTGGCTTGAAGTATTTTTTTCCGATCGTAAAAAAACGAAGTACCCGAACAAGTCTAACCACCCGGGCAGTTTGAAAAATGCTATCAAGTGGAATTGCAGCAATGATATCAAAGGGATTTTCCCTTATATATTGCCATTTCTTCTTACTTGTAATAATGCGTACGATAACATCAATAAAAAAGACGAGCCAGACGATTTTATCAAGGATACGAATGGTATCATTATCCGACCAGAGAAAGATAACTGAAATGAATGCGAGCGTAACAAGCGTAATTTCATAGATGAGTGATAACTTCTTTGTCAATGGGATCTCCCCTTATTGCTTTGTTTTTTTCTATTATGAAGGAGCGAGACTGTTTTTTCCAGTGTAGGCTGGCTGTTTGAATTTGGGTGTTATATCACGTGGGATAAACAAAAAAACCTCCCTGGATGCTTATCCAGAGAGGAAAAAAAGGGGGGTCAATGCTACAAATGCTAACTTATGCCAGCTTACTAATTTCATTAAGCTGCATCATTACTACCTTGAAAGGGAAGGAATGGTTCCCCCTACTCGGATAACGATGGTCGCCGCATCATTGTTAACTTGATCGTTTATACTGTCGGGTGCTACTGGTTTGCCACCGATATCAGCTCCAAGGTAGTTCCATGGAATAGGAAAGCATTTTTCCATGATAGTTTGTATATAGCCAATTCAGGAGTAAATAAAACATTTCATTTGTGTTACAGAAAGCGGGGTGTCCATGAAAAAACAGCCTTCGCATGATACGAAAGCTGTTCCATGATTTTATGATCTTGAGAATTCGGCTATTTAACTACTACCTCGTATTCTTGATGCTCATGTAAATCGGCATCGTCTTTTACATGTACATTTACATGATAGGTTCCCGCTTCTTCAAAGGTATACATGCCTGTGTACTCCCCAGCATTATCAGTCATCTTGGCATCTACCCAGTCCGTATTTCCATCGAGAATAATTTCATAGCGTACCTCAGCATTTTCTAGTGGCTCACTATGCATTTGGACATGGCTCATTAATTCTGTTTCCGCTCCAGCCTTTACATCCTTTGGTTCCATGAAATGTAAACTAAATTCATTAGCACTTCCATCATCTGTGTGGGTATCATGGCTTGCTCCTTCACCAACAGTGATATTACTTGATGGCATCGTATGCTGATCCTTTGCGGTCACATGCACTTGTACGGTAAATACACCGTCTTTATCAAAGGAGGTTTTTAATGAATAGGTGCCATCTTCATTGTTTGTAGATTCCAGCTTGTAGCTTGCATCCTTTTTTCCGTCCTCCCAAAGCTCATAAACGACTTCATCCGCATCGGTTACTTTGTCATCTCCATACAATACAGTAGTTGAAATGTCTACTTCCTCATCTACATTTGCTGTTTCAGGAACATGAAGTTCAGCTGTTAGTTGCTTTAACGCCTCATCATCTGCTTCCTTCTGGCTGTTTTTATCTTCGTTTTCTCCACAAGCAGCAAGTGTAATAAGTCCAACCATTAATAAAAGTAATACGATCCATTTGCGCATCTTTTTTATCCCCCTCGTTTATATGACTGTATTTTTATCTGAACTTTGGATGCTTTAGAAGGAATCATTTATAGGTCCAATTTTTTTAAATCATCCAAAATGGTTTTCATACTTGCAGATTGCACGCCATCATATTTTTTAATTACCTCACCCTCTGGATTTACAAGGAAAAAGCTCGTTCCATGAGTGACTTGATCAGAGCCTTCAGGAGGTGCAGCTACCATGTTCTTAAAGGATTTAATCGAAAGCTCTTTAATCGTTTGAAAATCATAGCCTGTTAAGAAAGCCCAATTGCTTAAATCCGCATTATAGCCCTTCGAATAATTCTTTAATACATCCGGTGTGTCAAAATCTGGGTCAACACTAAAGGATACCAATTGAATGTTTATGTCTTCCTCTTTTGCCATTTGCTGCAGCTGTGCCATGTTTGATGTCATAGGTAGACATACAGTAGTACAATTTGTGAAAATGAAATCAGCAATCCAATACTTTCCTTCGAGATCTTTTAGGGAAAGCGGTTCATTATCTTGTGTTGTAAAGCTAAAATCGTTCACTTCCTGTGACATATTCGTTTCAATTTTTTCACCACTGCCACATGCGGCTAAAAACATCACTAACGCTAAAGCAATAAATTTTATGTATTTCATTTTAAACACCCCTTGTTTTGATTTGAATGATAATAGGTGAAACTAATCTGCTGTATCACGAGTATCGGCAACGATCGAGAGCTTGGTTGGAACGATCGAGAAAGCGGTCTAAACGATCAAGAACGTGGTTGGAACGATCGAGAATGCGCTCCAACGATCAAGAAAGCGCCTCAAACGATCAAGAAAGTGCTCCAAACGATCGAGAAAGTGCCTCAAACGATCAAGAAAGCGGTCGAAACGATCGAGAATGCGCTCCAAACGATCAAGAAAGTGGCTGAAACGATCAAGAACGCGCTTCAAACGATCGAGAAGCGGTTCAAACGATCAAGAAAGCTCCCTTAACAATCGAGCATGCATCAAATGCGCCATCTCTACTGCCTTCAACTTTTCAATCGTGATGCGGACAACCTGATCCATGTTCTTTCATTTTTTGATGAAGCCTTTCGGTCGCAGCAGTAAAATCGAATACTTGTCCCCCAAAGCCAGTCACGAATTTTTCTGCATGTTCCTGGAGCTCAAAGGTTAATACTTGTGGTTGACAGCAGTCGATTTGAACCGATGTATCCATAACATACCAGGCGCTGCCAGCACTAATCGTCGTTTGCCGCAGAAAATCATGGCAAATCGCTTGCATGACATCGCTGCCTAGTTGCTGATGTCGCAGTAACCCACAATGTGCACAGCATGCCATTTCAATTTGGTTGTCGTTGCGGATAATTCGATATGCTAAACGCTCGCAAACAGCCCGCTGACAAATAACACAAGTATTGGAGCTTTGAGTGCTGTGCGGAGACTCGTTTTCCACCTCACTCCAAGTGACCCCACCAAAGGATTTTGAAACAAATCCCTCCTCAATAAGTGGCTTTAAGTCTCGGTGAATCGTCATTTCTGAAACCTTCAATAGCTCACTTAGCTCAGAGATTTTCATGTTTTGTCGCTCTTGGATTAAATTCTTTATCCGGTTTCGACGTTCCACAGGAAGCATGTCGTTCACCTCTTTTAAATAATTTGGGAATAGCCCTTTAGAGTGGAGGTATCTTTTTTAAAAGCGCTAAGTTACAGGGCTAATTTGTATTAAAAAATCAAAATATAACAAATTAACACACATTCTAACATCAGTCTATCAGCAGTTTTTTCCAGAATCAACGGAAGGATGTGAACGAAATGTGACAAATTAGTAGCATAAATGTGTCTTATAGTGAAAATATGAATTGGGTAATTTCTTATAGAAGAAACTAGATAAAAATTAAAACGATGCTATAGTAATAGTAATCAACTTTATGGGAGGGATAATGTTGTATGTTCGAAAAAAGCCAATCGTCCTAGAAAAGCTGGAAGCAATAGTTCCACGTCTAGCACCACAGCACCCTAGTTATTCAAAAGTGGAGCATGCATTAGCAAAGGAATGGAAAGGATTTATAGGAGAAAAGAAGGTAGACTTCTTTTTACAGCAGTTGGATGATAGATTTACGATTTTAAGCGGAATTTATTTACGCGTTCATGATTCTAACTTCCAAATTGATACATTAGTCATTAGTCCTCAAGCACTCTATATTATCGAAGTGAAAAATTACAATGGAACAATTACCTTTGATACGACGCTTCAGCAATTTTTCCGCAATGATGGCTTACAAGAAAAAGGCTATCGCTACCCCATTACGCAAGCAGAACTTCAAAAATCTCACCTTGAAAATTGGCTTTTGGAACGAAGCCATGCAGAAATTCCAATTTATTATTTTATAGCCATTGCCGAACCAAGCACAATCATTCAGGTAAAGGGCGATGAGCAAGCAATCGCTAGAGTAGTTTCTCATGGAGAACATATAGCAAGCAAAATATGGGAGATAGAGCAATCTATTCAAGGAACAAATACGATTGAACAACAGAAAATAGAGCAATTAATTCGGAGTGCAAATCGTAGTCAAACTCACAATGTACTGGATAAATACATGATCAAGAAAACAGATATTCTTCCAGGAGTTGTGTGTTCGATATGTGGAAAAATAGGCATGGAACGTATTCATGGAGCATGGAAATGTCCACATTGTCAGGGGATTTCTTCTACAAATCATCTCAAGGCGATTAACGATTATCTACTATTAATTAATCACGAAATAAGTAATCAGGAATGTATGCGGTTTTTAGGGATTAAAAGTCACAGTGTAGTAACACGGTTATTGAAAGGAAGTAACTTAAGCTACAATCACACCAATCGAAAATGGATAAAGAAAAGCTGAAGTGGCTTTCATTATATCGGGATGCGGCCTATATTGATCGAGCAGTTGCTAAACTCGATCAAGAATCAGCCCAACTCGATCAAGAATCACCTCAATTCGATCAAGAATCACCTCAATTCGATCGAGAAACACCCCAATTCGATCAAGAAACACCCCAATTCGATCAAGAACCACCCCAATTCGATCAACAACCGCCCAAACTCGATCAAGAAACACCCCAATTCGATCAAGAAACACCCCAATTCGATCAAGAAACACCCCAATTCGATCAAGAAACACCCCAATTCGATCAAGAAACAGCCCATTTCGATCAAGAATCACCTCAATTCGATCAACAACCGCCGAAACTCGAAAAGCCAATTGAGAATTCTGATTCAAGTGGCAACACAATGCTTGGTCCTGATGAAGGAACGAATAGGGAAGAAGGTTTTCCAGAAAAGCCGAAATACATGGTAGAACCTGCAGATTATGTAACATATACGTATGACGCTGTAGGCAATAGCTTGACAGAAGAAGTCGACGGTGAAATTAAGAAATACTATTACAACGAAAATAATCAATTAACAAAAACAGATGACCGCACCTTGAAATATGATGCGAATGGTAACGTCATTGAAGAAACCAGTTTGTTTGAACAAAGATCCTATACGTACGATGCTGCAAATCGCATTCGTGCAGTGATGTTCGGGGATGATAGCTATGTTACGTATGGTTATGATGCTCTTGATCGCAAAGTATATCGTGAAAGTGGCATGTGGCGTTCACTTGGAAAACCAAATGGGGAAGGACATCCAGGCAAAGGCCATGGGCTCAACAAAGATAACCCAGGAAAAGGTCATGGAGTTAATAAAGATAATCCAGGTAAGGGAAATGGTAAAGGAAATGGGAATGGTGTTGGAACAGACAATCATCCAGGAAAAGGAAATGCCTGGGGTTTATATAAACAGGGACAAGGCAAGAAAAAAATGGAGGTTGTGGAAACACGTTACCTTTATGAAGGATTAAGCCATCTTGTTCACAAAGAATATAGTCCGTCTGGTTCACCATATGCAGAATATTATATTGGTGCGAACAATCGAATTGTGTCACAAAAGATGTTTGGTTACCATGGACGCAGCATCCCAGGCCATGATCCAACAATGAAAACTACTGGAGGCTTGATGTACTATCATTATGATGGGATGTCAACCGTAAGTGAATTGACTGATCGGCATGGTGCAGAAATTCAAAGCTATCGCTATGACGTATTTGGTGGGCTTGTAAATGGAATAACTGCACCATTTAATACGAATAGTTATACAGGTCATAGCTATGACCAAGATGTCGGTTTAATTGATATGCGAGCGCGTATGTATGATCCATCAACAGCTAGATTTTTACAAGAGGATACGTATGCAGGAGAGCTCAATACGCCATTAACACAGAATCGTTATTCGTATGTGATGAATAATCCGGTCAATTATTGGGATCCAACTGGGCGGGTTGCTGAAAATTTTGATACATCAGGAATTCCGGATTGGGTAAAAGCTCGTCAGGATAATTTCGAAACTAATCGAGACAATCAAACTAGAATGAGCGAGGAGTCTTGGACTTATCAAAATTATGAAAGGACTTATGGTTCAGACGTACGAAAACAAGTCACGGATAATCAAAGATACTTAACAGTTTATTATGAAATTGATGCAAGGGATACATGGTATTATGATTATACGAAGACGTTGTATAGACTCTATCCAGACGGAACGATTGATTTTGGTTCAAAAATAGTTGCGAACGATGAATCTGTGCAATATGTAGCCGAAGGAATAGTGAGTTGGGAAGAAAGCATTTCGGCTTCTGCAATCGCAAAGGGGAACCAAGCATTTCTATCTAAACATTATAAGATACCAGAAAATGCAACGTTTAACACGTTTTATACATGGGCCAAGGGGTCCTACAATGCGATATTCTTTGATAATCCATTAACGGTAAATGATTACCTGCAATTGATGAAAAGTGGAGAACAGAGTTTCTCAGGAATAAGACATTTGAATACAGATGCAGATCCGAATGGATTAATGTACTATGAATTTTCGGATGGTACAATCGTAAGAGAAAATCAATTTTATAAACAGCTTCCGAGAGAGGGTTTTGTTTCAGAAATTCCATTGAGTGCATCCCAACCATCTTGGGCTATCTTCTCAGATTTATGTGAATTATAATAGTTAATGAAGCCTTAGGAGATTAATTCTTTTAAGGCTTTTTTCATGGGGTGGAATGACGAATGAAAAGCACTTACAAATGATAATTCAAATAGCGACTATGCAAGAAGTTCCAAAAGCCTTTAGCGAAACAATAAAAGCCTCACTTCACGGTATGATAAAAATGGATTCCCGACCATATTATCTCACCATAGAAGGAGGCGTGTTATATGAAGAACAAGAGTATTTTAATACACTCGATTTGGAACTCACACATTGGTTAGAGGTTCCATCCTGAATTATCCTACAATTAGTAGAATCGTTTGAAGCCGTCGAAGTGTTTTTTCCAATAGTTGCTGTTTAGATTCGATTTTGTTACGCCGGTAGATGTTCCGGAGTGGATAAATTCATTGTTTCCGACATAAATTCCCATATGTGATATACCTGCTCGATAAGTACCAGAGAAGAATACGAGATCTCCGATTTGCGGTTGATTCACATAAAAGGAGCGATTATAATAGCCGTCGGTTGATAGACGATTGATGCCCATTCCAGCGTCTTTATATGCATGATAAATAAAGCCACTACAGTCAAACCCGTCAGGTGAAGAACCTGCCCATAAATATGGAGCACCGATGAGGTTCTCAGCCACACTCGTAAGCTTATTTACATTATAGCTAACGTTCGTGCTTGGTTTTTCATTTTGTCCAGTTGAACCGGTGTTCCCTGTATTGCCATTAGTAGCGCCATTACTTCCAGTTGATCCGTTCGCTGTGGAAGACCCACTACTAGAGGAAGGTTTACCATCACCAATTGTTAGCTTCTGCCCGATTAAAATGAGATCGGATTTTAGCTTGTTCCACTTTTTTAAGTTGGCGACAGTTACCCCATTACGTGCTGCGATTGCTGATAGTGTATCACCTGATTTAACAACGTAAACAGAGGAAGAGGCGACTTGCCCTTTACCAGAATTAGTAGTTCCACTGCTATTTCCACTACTTGCGTTAGAGCTAGCATTCCCTTTGTTTCCAGTATCCGTAGTAGACTTGCTGACAACGAAGACATTGCCAGGATAAATCAACGTAGAATTTAGGTTATTCAAACGCATTAATTCAGACAGTGAAATCTTATGCTTACTTGCAATTCCGCTTAGCGTATCCCCAGCTTTTACGGTATATGTAGTTGTTTTCGAAGGTGTGGGTTTTGCTGGTTGATTGTTTGGTTTATTGTTTTTGTTCGGTGTCTGATTGTCTGTAGCTGTTGTTTTGAGTAGTTGGTTCGGATAGATAAGATCACTTGTAAGGCTATTAACCTTCTTTAAGTTAGCAACACTTGTATTATATTTTTGGGCAATCGTCCACAATGAATCACCTGGCTGAACCTTGTAAGAGGCAGCCTCTGCTTCCTGTGCAGCTAACATACTGGAAGCAATCACAGCACTAGCAGTTACGGACATGTACATTTTTTTATTCGACAATGGACAAAACTCCCTTCATGTAATGTATTTCATGTATACAGAAAGTTCTATTATTATATCGGTTTTTAACAAAATTTGCTAGATTTAACCTAATTGTAGCATTGTTTTTCATAAAATATAAGTAAATCTATCTAATTTCATATTTACATAGCTTTTTCATGTGGAAAATACTATTTTTAATAAATAGTAAAATTTTACAAAAAAAATAAATTTTTGGAGGGATTTGCGTCCTCTAAGGAGAACATAATATATGACTAGTTTTATAGATTATATATTATGGGGGAGGTGAGTTCCAATATGAAGCAGCCGAAATTTTCGTTTGAGGATATCTTTGAGCAAAATAAGAATCGCGTATACTATCAATTGCACAGATTAGGAATATGGAATGATCCATGGCGAGAATATTTTCAAGAGGGAACGTTCGCGTTATGGAACGCTTATCAGAAATACCAACCAGATAAAGGCCCCTTATCCACATACTTCAACTATATTATCCGCTACCGATTAATCGACCTGCTAGAAAAAGAGGCCCGGCAAAGAGAACGTCAAGCCAAAATCACCCAGGAAGAAATCATAAACATAGATCATGGTAACCGTTATGGGAATAAGAAATATCCGCTTGTTGAAATAGCTAATGAGTCTGTTCAAGATGTCCAGTGGGAAAGAATTAAATCAATGCTTACGGACAAACAGTGGAAATGGATTGATTACTATATAATTCAAGACATGTCAGTCGAAGAAATTGCAGTTCGAGAAAATGTGCATGTAGAAGCAGTGAAAAGCTGGGGTAGAGGAGTACGAAAGAAACTTCAAAACGAAAAATGGTTAAAGGAATAAGATGATGGTCAACATTTTACATGTGAAATTCAAGCTTATCCAATAGGATTAATCACTTCATATAGCATACACGTTGCTGAGTGTGAGGAATCATTAAAAACCGGAGCCTATCCATAATGGCTTCGGTTTTTACATGTGCGGGCGAATAAAAGGAAGTACAATTATTTTGGTTAATTTTACTAATGGGCTTTTATTAAGCTACTCCCTTAAGAAAAACGTAATAAATGTCGAAAATAGAAGAAAGACGTATTGTTGAACGATGGTTTATAATAGACGTATAGCTTTAATAGAAAACAAAATGTTGAATAGAATTTTACTAGTATTAGGAGTGTGTCATACATAATGAAAAATATATTAGTAACGGGAGCAGATGGCTTTATTGGGAGCCATTTAACAGAAGAGCTTGTAAAAAAAGGGCATAAGGTAAAGGCGTTTGCTTATTATAATTCCTTTAATACGTGGGGGTGGCTAGATACACTTCCGAAAGAAATAATGAAGGAAGTCGAAGTTTTTACAGGAGATGTGCGTGATCCGAATGGAGTGAAGGAAGCGATGAAAGGGATGGATGAGGTGCATCATTTAGCAGCGCTTATCGCCATTCCATTTAGCTATCATTCACCAGATACATATGTAGATACGAATATTAAAGGGACGTTAAATGTGCTTCAGGCTGCTAGAGATCTAGAAACTTCTCGACTGCTTGTTACATCAACATCGGAAGTTTACGGGACAGCACAGTACGTTCCGATTGATGAAAAACATCCATATCAAGGACAATCGCCTTATTCTGCAACGAAAATCGGGGCAGATCGCTTGGCAGAATCTTTTTATCGTAGCTTTAATTTACCTATTACTATTGTTCGTCCGTTCAATACGTATGGACCAAGGCAATCAGCGCGTGCAGTCATTCCAACGATTATTACTCAATTGCTCGCAGGCAAAGAGGAAATTGAGCTTGGTGCGCTGTCACCGACGCGCGATTTTAATTACGTAAAAGACACGGTTAATGGATTTATCGAAATCGCAAATACAGATAAAACGATAGGCGAAGAGATTAATATTGCGACACAGCAAGAAATCTCTATTGGTCAATTAGCAGAAGAGCTTATCAAGCAAATTAATCCAAATGCCAAAATCAGCTGTGATGAAGCGCGTCTGCGTCCGGAAAATAGTGAGGTCAACAGATTACTCGGCGCTAATGAAAAGATTAAACGGATAACGAATTGGCAGCCGAATTATACATTTGAAGAAGGACTTGCTGAAACGATTACATTTTTTAGGGACAATTTAGATAAATACAAAGCTGATATTTATAACATCTAGGAGGCGACCGTAATGGGTCAAAAATATATACCGCTTTCTGTTCCGAATTTAAAGGGCAATGAGCTTGCCTATGTAACAAATGCAGTAGAAACGGAATGGGTATCAACAGGTGGCGCATATGTAGAAGAATTTGAAGAAAAAACAGCTGAATTCGTGAAAGCGAAAGGGGCAGTATCCGTACAAAATGGGACTGCCGGCTTACATTTGGCACTGTTAGCATCTGGAGTTACCGATCAGGATGAAGTCATTGTTCCGACACTAACCTTTATTGCGGCAGTGAATCCGGTGAAATATATAGGGGCAGAGCCTATTTTTATGGACTGTGATGATTCACTTTGTATGGATGCCGAAAAGCTACTGGCTTTTTGCCAAACGGAATGTAGCTTTATAGACGGAAAGCTTATTAATAAGGAGTCGAAAAAGCATATCAAGGCAATCTTAGTAGTCCATGTTTTCGGGAATATGGCGAACATGGAAAAAATCATGGAGGTTGCTCGTGAATATCAATTACAAGTAATTGAAGACGCTACAGAAGCAATTGGAACATATTATCTGAACGGGAAATATAAAGGAAAATATGCTGGTACAATTGGAAACGTTGGTGTGTATTCATTTAATGGAAATAAAATCATGACAACTGGTGGAGGTGGCATGGTAGTTTCAGATGATGAAGCACTTTTACATCGAATAAAACATCTATCAACCCAAGCCAAAAGTGATGAATTATATTATACCCACGACGAAATCGGCTTTAATTATCGGATGACAAATCTACAGGCAGCACTGGGAATAGCACAGCTAGAGCAATTAGAAGGGTTTATTCAGATGAAGCAAGAAAACTATCAGCTTTATAAAAAACATTTAGAAGAAGTTTCGGGGCTTTCTCTTTTAGAATTTCGCCCTAACATTCGCAGTAACCATTGGTTTTATGCATTACAGGTGGATGAAAATTATGCATTGAATCGAGTTGAAGTGATTCACTATCTCGCATCTGAGAACATTCAATCACGTCCTATTTGGGGCCTTATTCATGAGCAAAAGCCTTACATGGGTAGTCGAACCTATCACATACAAAAAGCAAAACAGTTTTGGAATACGATCGTAAACATTCCTTGTAGCTCTAATTTAACGAAGGAGGATGTTGCTCGAGTCATTCATTGCTTGCAACATCCAGAAAGGTGAAATCGTCATCAGTGCCAATAACAGGGAGGGGAAGCAGCTTGGATATTAAAGAATTTTTGATTGATGAAAATGCGACGATGCTAGATGCAATGGCATTATTAGATAAAGTCGCCAAGAAGGTGCTGTTCGTTGTACGGGAGGACCACTTTGTAGCAGCAATTACAGATGGGGATATCCGTAGATGGATTTTGCGGAAGGGGAATTTAGAAGCAAAGGTTTGTGATATCGCAAACTATAACCCGAAGTATATCTATGAGCATGATAAAAAGACAGCAAAAGCGTTCATGAAAAGGCATTCGATCGAGGCACTTCCCGTTTTAAATGCGGACAAGGATATTGTATCGATTATTTTTTGGAATGATGAAATTGAACATAAAAAGCGCCTCCCTGTTCCAGTTGTTGTTATGGCTGGTGGATTAGGAACGAGATTGTATCCGTATACGAAGATTTTGCCCAAGCCGCTAATCCCAATAGGCGAAATTCCAATTGCGGAGCATATCATTAATCGGTTTCACCAATATGGCAGTAAGGAGTTCTTCTTAGTTGTGAACCATAAGAAGAATATGATTAAAGCTTATTTTAATGAAATCGAAAAGGATTATGAGGTGCAGTATGCTGATGAGGACGAGCCATTAGGTACTGGTGGCGGTCTGAGCTTGTTAAAAGGAAAAATAAACGAAACGTTCATTTTGACTAATTGTGATATTTTAATTGAGGAAGATTATGAAAAAATATATGCTTACCATAAAAAAGAGGGCAACCTGATTACAATGGTCTGTTCACTAAAGCATATTCGCATTCCCTATGGTGTAATTGAAATTGGGGAAACTGGAGAAATCGAGGAAATGAAGGAAAAGCCGGAGTTTTCCTTTTTTACAAATACCGGAATGTATATTGTTGAACCGCAAGTTATTGAGGAATTACAAGCAGGTGAGGCAGTCGGTTTTCCGGATATTATTGAACGATATAAGGAAGCTGGAGAAAAAATTGGGGTGTATCCAATAAGCGAGCATGCATGGCTTGATATGGGGCAGCTCGATGAAATGGAAAAAATGAGGAAAAGGCTGGAACGAGATGAATAAACAAATGCTATTAGTCGGGGCAGGTGGACATTGTACGTCTGTCTTAGATTCCCTGCTTAGCTTAAAGCAATTTTCAAAAATAGGAATCGTCGAAAAAACGGGGAAGCATGAAAAAAGGTTGCTCGGTGTTCCTGTTGTAGGGTGTGATGCGGATCTTCCAAAGCTTTATGAGCAAGGCTATGAGTTCGCATTTGTAACGGTAGGAAGTATTGGCGATGCAGACATTCGTATGCGGTTAATGACGCTCCTAGAAGAGATCGGCTTTAAAATCCCAACGATTATTGATCCCACTGCAGTCGTGAGTCATCATGTGCAGCTTGACAAGGGCATTTATGTTGGCAAGCGAGCGGTAGTGAATGCTGGGGTGGAAATTGGCAAAGGTGCGATTATTAATACAGGAACGATTATCGAGCATGATTGCCGAGTGGGTGCTTTTTCACATATTGCTCCTGGAGCTGTTTTAAATGGTGCAGTTCACATTGGGGAAAATACCCATATTGGTGCAAACAGTACGGTCAAGCAAGAAGTGACAATTGGTTCAAATGGAATAATCGGAATGGGAAGCACGGTATTACATAACTTCGGCGATCATTTCGTTGCCTATGGAAATCCATGCAAGGAGGCGTTAAAGTGAGTGTTTTTATTATTGCTGAAGCGGGTGTGAATCATAATGGCAGTCTAGCTTTAGCGAAGCAGCTGGTTGATCAGGCAAAGGAAGCTGGTGCAGATTGTATTAAGTTTCAAACCTTTAAAGCGAAAAATATAGCCTCAAAAAATGCAAAAAAAGCTACCTATCAAAAGGAACAAACCGGAGCCGATGAAACACAGCTGCAAATGCTTGAGAATCTTGAGCTTTCCTTTGAGGAGTTTCGTGCGCTTCATGCGTATTGCCAAGCAAAAGAAATTGCGTTTCTTTCTACGGCATTTGATTTTGATAGCATCGATTTTTTAAACGAATTAAAGATGGATATTTGGAAGATTCCTTCTGGTGATATTACGAATTTGCCTTATTTAATGCAAATTGCTGCATTGAATATGCCTGTCATTCTCTCAACAGGAATGAGTACGATGGCGGAAATTGAAGCGGCCCTTCAAGTGCTTAAGCAGCATGGTGCTGGTGAGATTACGGTTTTGCATTGTACTACAGAATATCCCGCACCAATGGAGGATGTAAACTTGCTAGCAATGAAGACGATTGGCGAAGCATTTGGAGTATCAATTGGTTACTCGGATCACACCAAGGGTATTGAAATACCAATAGCTGCAGTAGCGATGGGAGCTACGGTTATTGAAAAGCATTTTACACTTGACCGGAGCATGGAAGGACCTGATCATAAGGCAAGTCTTGAACCGCATGAGCTAAAAGCAATGGTACAGGCGATTCGCAATGTTGAAAAAGCGATTGGTAATGGTGAAAAAAAACCAGCCCCTTCCGAGGAAAAGAATATTGCAGTTGCTCGAAAAAGTATTGTAGCACAGCATAACATTCAAAAAGGCGAGTTATTCTCAACAGAAAACATTACCGTAAAGCGTCCTGGAGATGGACTTAGTCCGATGAAATGGTTTGAGGTTATTGGACAAAGAGCTGCGCGAGATTTTGAAGAGGATGAGCTGATTGAGCTATGAAGACGATTTGTATATTAACAGCCACTAGAGCGGAATATGGCTTATTAAAGCCGATTATTGTAAAGCTACAAGAAGAAGCGGCATGGAATGTGCGTCTTGTTGTAACAGGTGCCCATCTATCACCTGAATTTGGTTTAACGTATAAGGAAATCGAAGAAGATGGCATTTCCATTGATGAGAAGATAGAGATGCTTGTTAGTGCAGATACGCCAGCAGCGGTTTCTAAATCAATGGGGCTAGCTATGATTAGCTTTGCTGATTATTTTGCCAGGGTACAGCCTGATATGCTGCTTGTGCTTGGTGATCGTTATGAAACATTAGCTGTTTGTATGGCTGCCATGAATGCTCGCATTCCGATTGCGCATCTTTATGGTGGGGAAACAACAGAGGGTGCTGTTGACGAATCCATTCGTCATGCGATTACAAAGCTCAGCTATTTGCATTTTACGAGTACCGAAAGCTATCGTAGGCGAGTAATTCAGCTTGGGGAAGAGCCAGATCGTGTCTTTACAGTTGGCGCTATTGGGATAGAAAATATTCTTCACCATCCATTGATGGATAAGCAAGCACTTGAGGAATCGCTTGCCTACCGTTTAGAAAAGCCGTTTGCACTTGTTACCTTTCATCCTGTTACATTAGAAAATGATGAATCTGCCAATCAGTTTCAAGCATTGCTTGACGTGTGTGCGAATTTTCCGGACATGCAGTTCATTTTCACAAAGGCAAATGCAGATACAAACGGACGGATTATTAACGAAATGATTGATGCCTATGTTACAGCACATGAACACGCAATCGCCTTTACCTCACTTGGTATGCCGCGTTATTTAAGTGCGTTAAAGCATTGTCAGCTCGTGGTTGGCAACTCATCGAGTGGCTTGTTAGAAGCGCCTTCGTTTGGAATTCCTACTGTGAATATCGGTGATCGTCAAAAAGGAAGGCTACAGGCGCCAAGTGTAATTACCTGTGAACCAACGGTCGAAGCGATTACAGAGGCAATGCATACCGCTTTATCAGCAGCCTTTAGAGAACAGGCAAAGCAGACTGTAAATCCATACGGGAATGGGCATACAAGTAATAAGATCATTGCGGTGTTAAAGGAATTTTTAATGGACGATCGCATTGATTTGAAAAAGCGATTTTATGATGTGGAAGGTGAAAATCAATGAAAGTAGCTGTTATAGGCCTAGGCTCCATGGGGAAACGAAGAATTCGTTTAATTCAAAAATACAATGAAAATATTGAAATCCTAGGAATCGATACGCGTTTAGAACGTAGGGAAGCATGTGCAAGGGAATATGATATCGAAGCCTATGAAAGCTTATCTGCATTAGGGGAAGCGCATAAGGTGGACGGGGCATTCATTTGTACGGCTCCCTTATCTCACCAAGCACTCATTCATCAATGTCTTGAGCTTGGTATGCATGTGTTCACAGAACTGAATTTGGTTGCAGATGGCTATGCAGAAAATATTGCCTTAGCCAAACAAAAGGAGCTCGTATTGTTTCAATCTTCTACTTTCCTTTATCGCGATGAAATAAAAACAATCAAGTCTTCCGTACAAGCGGTGGATGGTGCGCTTAATTATACATATCATGTTGGGCAGTATTTGCCTGATTGGCATCCGTGGGAAAGCTATCATGATTTTTTCGTCGCGAATAAACGAACAAATGGCTGTCGAGAAATCTTTGCCATTGAGCTACCATGGTTAACCGATGTTTTTGGAGAAATCGTCCATATAAATGTCGTGAAAAATAAAATTAGTACGTTAAACGTCGATTATGCAGATAATTATTTCGTTATGCTACAGCATAAGAGCGGACATAAAGGGATGCTAGCAGTTGATATTGTATCGCGAAAGGCCGTTCGTAATTTAGAGGTTTTTGGTGAGCAGCTTTATATGTCATGGAACGGTTCACCAGAGGGATTACGTCTTTATGATTATGAGCAAAAGCTTGAAGTACCAATTGAACTCCATGAAGCGGCAGAACGATTGGATAATTATAGTTCGTTTGTTGTGGAAAATGCCTATTATAATGAAATTGCTGCTTTTTTTGAGCAAATAGCGCATGGAACGGCCCCATTATACAGCATGGAGCAGGATGAAAAGATCTTAAAGGTGATTGACGAGATTGAGAATGGAAACGACGCACATGTATAAGATTGGGTTGGTTGGACTAGGGTCGATCGGTACAAGGCATTTACATAACATCGTCAGCGTGCTACAGGAAAGAAATCATGCTTTTTCGATTGATTTATTTCGTAGCGGCAAAGGAAAAGAGCTTGATGAACAGATTCAAAGGAATATCACGAATGTTTATTATTCGAGTGAGCAAGCGGCAAATGATTATGATGTCATATTCATAACAAATCCAACGCATTTGCATTTCAGTACAATTGCGCAATTTGTTCCGAAGACGAAGCACATGTTTATCGAAAAACCAGTTTTCGATCAAACGGATCTTTCGCTTGAAGCACTTTCTTTGAAAAACGACAGCATCTATTATGTTGCCTGTCCGCTTCGTTATACCGATGTCATTCAATATTTAAAGGAGTGGAGTGAGAAGGAAGGAAAGCATATTTATAGTGCGCGGGTGATTTCTTCAAGCTATCTTCCGGAATGGCGTCCTGGGGTAGATTATCGAACAACCTATAGCGCCCATAAAAATCAAGGTGGCGGCGTATCCATCGATTTGATTCATGAATGGGATTATTTGCATTATTTATTTGGGAAGCCTGAGCAGGTGTTTCATATACAGGGGACTTTTTCGCATTTAGAAATAGATAGTGATGACTTATCACTTTATATTGCGCGTTATCGGAATATGGCAGTAGAGGTACACTTAGATTATTTTGGGAGAGAGCCGATAAGAGAGGTACAGCTTTTTACGAGAGAGGATACGATTGTAGGGGACTTGCTGCAAAGTGAGGTTCGCTTCTTGAAAAGTGGAAAAACCGTCTCCTTTCATGAATCACGGAATGATTTTCAACGGAAGGAAATCGAATATTTCTTTGATGTGATCGAAGGGAAGAAGCAAAACGATAACGATATCGTGCGCGCAATGGAAACGTTAAAGATCGTAAAGGAAGGAAAAGTAACATGAATATTTTATTTACCGTTTGTGGTCGTGCTGGTTCAAAAGGAATCAAAAATAAAAATATAAAGGATTTTCTCGGCTATCCGCTCGTGTATTATACTATGGCTGCAATTGATTTGTATCAAAAGGAGCATCCGGCTTATTCATGCGATCTTGCTATTAATACAGATAGTAAGGAATTAATTGAAATGGTGCAGGACGGTTTGAATATTCCAGTCCATGTAATCGAACGGGAATCTTCTTTAGGACAAGATGATACACCAAAGGTGGCAGTCATTGAAAAAAGTCTCGAGCAAATGATGGAACAGAAGAGGCAGCATTATGATATGGTTGTCGACTTGGATATCACCTCCCCACTGCGAACGGTCGCAGACATAGAGAAGCTTATTCAGAAAAAGCTAGCTTCAGAGGCAGATGTTGTATTTTCTGTTACCGATGCAAGAAGAAATCCATATTTTAATATGGTCAAGCAAACGGAAAATGGCTATGAACGGGTCATTGCATCCAATTTTAATGCCCGACAACAAGCACCAGAAATATTCGATATGAATGCATCTTTATATGCGTATTCGCCGTCCTTTTTACAAAGTGGAAAAGGAATCTTTGACGGGATATGTGAGATTATTAAAATGAAGGATACCGCTGTTCTTGATTTAGATCATGAAGGTGATTTTGAATTGATGGAGGTTATTGCCAAGCATTTATTTGCGAAGGATAAATCATTTGGTAGAATAAGAGCCCATATTGAGCAGGTGAAGAAATAAAAGATTATGTAATAATCTACTAAAAAAGAAGCGAGGAGAAAATTCCTTGCTTCTTTTTATGATGGGAATTTAATCCTTCGCGTTTTTGTCACTTTATGTCGAAAACACTTCTTTTTCGAGGGGGTTTAATAGAAAGCGTTTTCAAATCGGTGTAAAATGAAAGTGTATTGAATACTAGAAGGAGGTTATTCCAATGGTTGCCAAGCAAACCGTTTATGTAGACAGATTTACAGATGGAATTCTTGATCCGAGTAAAGAGATGGAATACGTTGTGAAGGATGGGGGACAGATTGTCGCAAATACCGCGCCAGGCTGTTGGGGACCTATGATTACACCTGCTTTAAAGGGCGGTCATGAGGTGACAAAGCCAGTATTTGTAGAAGGAGCAGAAGTGGGGGATGCAATTGCCATCCGTATTAAGTCTATTGATGTAACATCAGTCGTGACTGCATCGGGGAATGATGAGCCGATTGATGGAAGATTTAATGGTGATCCATTTGTTGCTGCAAAATGTCCAACATGTGGAACAGTCAATCCAGAAACGGTTATTAAGGGAATTGGTGAAAAAGCAGTTCATTGCAAAACCTGTGACACGGATATTACACCTTTTATATTTACACATGCTTATTCAATTGCATTTAATGAGAAGAAATCAGTAGGTATTACATTAAATAAAGAAGCAGCAGAAAAAGTAGCTGAAAATGGAAAGCATTATATGAATACACCAGAGCATTCGATTCAGAATCCAATCGTGACATTTGCTCCGCATGGTATGCCGGGAACAATGGCTAGACTACGCCCGTTTTTAGGACAATTAGGAACAACTCCTGCACGGGCATTACCAGATTCCCATAATGCAGGTGACTTTGGCCAGTTTTTAATTGATGCTCCACATGATTATGGTATTACAAAGGAACAGCTTGAGGATCGTACAGACGGCCATATGGATATTAATCGTGTAAGAGCTGGTGCAGTGCTAATTTGTCCAGTAAAGGTTCCAGGCGGTGGCGTCTACCTTGGTGACATGCATGCCATGCAAGGAGACGGAGAAATCGCAGGGCATACTGCTGATGTAGCGGGCGTTGTTCATTTACAGGTGAATGTTTTGAAGGGCATGCAAATAAATGGACCTATCCTTCTGCCAGTTGAAGAAGACCTTCCATACCTTGCCAAGCCTTTTACAAAAGAAGAGAAAGAGCAAGCAGTTCATTTAAGTAAAGAATGGGGAGTAGCGGAGGTTGAAGAGGTGCTTCCAATATCCTTTATCGGAACTGGTGCAGATCTGAATGAAGCAACAACGAATGGTCTAGAAAGAGCGGCGGCATATTTTGATATTACCGTTCCAGAGGTAATGAATCGGGCTACCATCAATGGTTCCATTGAAATTGGACGACATCCGGGAGTTGTTACCGTGACATTTTTAGCACCGACGCGCTATTTAGAGAAAAAAGGCATCTTATCCATTGTTAAAGAACAGTACTTGTTATAAAAGGGAAAATTATTGGCTGTAAAGCATCGAACATTTTCAGATGATCTATGTGGGATAAAAAAGCAGCAATGCCTATGATGCGCATTGCTGCTTATAGTTTAAACTTAAAATCATTTTTGAGTAATAACTATAAACCTTATTTATGTGGATTCGAAGTTGGGAGTAGTGCATTTATTCTTTGTTTTTCTTCTTTTTTGTCAATGTATTCAAAAAGGCCAAGAAGATTCCCCCAAGGATCAGAAAGTGTTCCCCACTTTACAGGAACTTCTTCTCTTTGGTGTATCTTAAATTTATCAATTTCTAATATGCGTACAAGCCTTTCTCTTTCTCCTTCAATGTCGCTAACTCCTATTCGTATCGGACCGCTCTTTTCTGATGGAGTTCCTTCAGCGACTTGTAACCAGCAGCCAGGTATTATTTCCCACTCAGCAAACCCATCATGAGGGATAAAGTCAGGTGTTCTATTAAGAAAGGTTTGATACCAGTTACTTCCTCTTGTAAAATCATGTACACGTACTTGTACTGTCATCTCAAAAATCATTTTTTTCCTCCTTAAGAAATACGCTAGGAGCAATTTCCGTTCATCCTATCCGCCAACTAGAACAAAAACATTTTCATCTGGTGCTTGCATTACAGCAACATGACCGCCTAGGGAGTTAGGAAAAGGTGTGCGAATCCACTGAATATCGTGACTATCTTTTAGTGCCTCATAGGTTTGTTTTACATCGTCAACGAGGATTTCAACCTCAGCAAATTTTAATTCAGGATTGTTTTTTAGGATCAGTTCCGAATCGCCATCAGGAAACTTCATTCCAACAAGCTTCCAGCGGTTTTCATTGTCTTGAAATGTCTCCCAAGCTTTCACTAATCCGAGTGATTGATAGAATGCTTCCGATTTTTCCAAGTTATCTGTGTAAATGGCAACACATTCAATGCTTTTCCACATATCCCCTGCTCCTTATTTGAAATCAAGCTAATTAGAATTTATTCTTCATCGTTTAAACGTGCTTTTATTTCTTGAATTTGTTCAATATGTCGAGCTTCGTGTAAATGTACGAGCTCTATCCATTGATCTAGCGGCAACTTTCCAAAGAAGGGGTGCTTTACAGCAAGTTGTTTTAGGGTAGGTGTGTCCTCTATGGAAGCAAGGAAGGTCAGTAATTTTTCCCTTGATTGATTAAATAAATCTATCATTTCATCCACTGTAAATGCTTCAACAGCTGGGGCGACCACCTTTGGGGCGGAAACCTTTCGCGTTCGATCTAATATTAAATGGATGTTTTTCGGCTCTGTGTGCTCATGATTAGCTGGGCTTAATCCCCATTTGACAGCGTTTATCGTTGCCTCTTCTGTTAAAACTAAATGATGACAAACCTGTGCAACAGACCATGTATCTTCATCAGGCTGCATATTAAATTGGGTATCGCTTATAAAAGAAAATTCATTTAGAAGTTTATTTCTTGTTTCTCGTAGCTTTTCATCCAGTGCATTATTCATGAGCGATACATCCCTTCACTAGAAAATAGCATTCTTATATATATATTCTCTAAAAAGAAGCATATTCCTGCATCGATGCGTTTTTACTTTACTATTATGTGTTAGTAATTATCGTGTATGAAGCGAAGTATTGCCCTTTTGAATGCGGAAGGATGTTCTACATAAGGATGATGCCCGGTATTTAATTGTTGAATATCGTATATCGGAAATTTAAATGCGTGATGATGTGTCGGTCCGACTGCATCATCTTTTTTCCCAGCAATGATTAAGACAGGCTTCTGAACAGCAAGTGATAGTGGGATAAAATCTTGAAAAAATTCTTCTGATGAAAATATATATTGTTGGAAGTTAGGGGCGCTCTCTATTCCTTCTTGATCAATTTCATCCATCTTTTTCTTGTTTGTTAGATCGACATACTGAAAGTTAAAATATGCACCGTTATCGAGAAGTAGAGAAAGCATAGAGTAATAGGATTGCATTAACGTATTCATGTTGACTGTACAGAAATCATCCTTATCTAAGCCTAATAAATTTGCTCCTGTATGGATTTGGAATACACATCTACAGCTTGGTTGTTTAATTGTATTCTTTTAAACACATGCATGCCTATTTTTTGGCAACATGCTGGGAAGCAATATTTGCAGGTTGTATAAGTGCAATAAATCGTTCAAGTTGAAGGTTTTGTTTCCCGTTTTCCAAAAGCGTTTTCGCAGCCTCGGTGGCATATCCGTTGCCCCAATGTTCTCTTGAAATCCAATAACCAATTTCCATTTCTGTTTTCCCTCAATGGTTTGTGGAACTAATCCAGCATGCCCAACTGGCGTACGATCGTCCTTTTTCTCTAGTACCATTAAGCCTAGTCCGTCACCCATCTCATATATCCGATAAATCCAATTCAAAAAGTCCTTTCCAGCCTGTGTATCTTTAACTTGACCGTTTCCGATATACCGAACCATTTTTGGCTCTGTTAATAAAGCCATTAAAAATGAAAAATCCTTATTTTCATATGGCGGAATTGTAGTCTATCTGAGGTGTATGTCATCGCCGAGCTCCTTTCAGTCACTTCTCGAATGAAATGCGATTCTTTTGCTTATTTTACTTTCCTTTTTTCTCTAGTTGTACCATTGTAGCACCTGAAACAATAATGCGCTGTCCTTTTTGTAAATGAACATCAAAGGTCGTTTCGCGATTCTCATGACTACTAAAAAGTTCATGAACACGAGGGCTTTCACCTTGCTTAAATATGATAAAGCTTCCAAACCCACTGCTAGCCACACGATAAATTCCTTCTTTAACGTCTTTTCCAACTTCCCAAATACCAGTTGTTAATTCAGTAGATAGCTTTGTTGCTACAGGGGTAATGAATACTTCTTCAAAGCCGTCCACTCGAACAGTATGAGAGTTGTTTACATCGATGGTAACCCTTTCTACGCCAGAGGGGTATGGAGCGATTACCTCGTGAAACAATAGTTTTCCAGCTTCATCACGAATATATATATTTCCAGTAATTTGACCAGAAATTTGGTATCTGCCTTCAGGAAGTGTTACCTCTTCACCATCTTGAGCGATGGGAGCAAGCTGGACTTCTTTGGCCGCTGCATTGCTCCGATCGATAGAATCATAAATTGTCTCACTAATATTCCCAACCATTGCTTCTTTTTCTTCACCAATAATTTCAAAGTTTTCCTGATAGCGAATAACCGTTTCGGAAGGTTGTTGACATGCGCTCAATGTTATTAACCCAAGTAAGGCAATAAAAATAATTGCTTTCCTCATAGGTGATCACTCCCAATCCACTTACTAGCCGTACAACAACTGCTATTATTATTCCTCATGGTAATATTTTTCATAGAATTCCACCGTTCCTAAAGGTCCGATCGTTAAATCCTTTCCTTTATATAGTAAAAGCCGTTCGATCCATGTGGCTTTCTCTTCAGGAGTTAAGTTTGATAAAGGCAAACAGAAAAGGCGTTTCGCAATATAATGGTGCTCCTCGGGTACTTCTATATCGTTACAAAGCGTTTTATATTGGTCTGGTTTTAACTCGATTTTTATATAGTCAACAGAGGCTTCATGCAAATCTTCCTGATAAACGATGACGCCATCCTTTAGGAAAAGCACACGATCAGCATATAAATCAAGATTTTCTAATAGATGGGAAGCGATGAATATTAATTTATCTTCTTTTTTCATTTGCAACAGATGGTTAGATATCATCGCTACATTCGCAACATCTAAGCCATTCATTACTTCATCCATGAGCATAATGGGAGTATCAGCTGCAGCCATCATGGCAAAGCAGAGGCGCTGGCGCATCCCTAAAGAATATGTTTTCACCTTTCGTTTCACGTAATTTGTCATTTGTAGCCGATCGATAATATCTGGAACGTGCTTTGTTGTTCCTTTCCAAAGATTGGCATATAGATTCAAGTGATCTACTCCTGATAGCTCATCGAATAAATCCCCTTGATCTGGAAAGGTGACAAGCTGTTTATGAATGGTAAGCTCATCCTTCTCGGTCTTATATTCAATCGAATCAAAAAAGGTGACCGTTCCTGCATTCGGCTTTAAAAAGTTTGCCATTACATGGAACAATGTCGTCTTTCCCGTTCCATTTGGAGCAACTACCCCGATAACTTCGCCTTTTTCAGCTGAAAGGTTTAGTTTATTTAATACGTTCTTTTCTTTATATGCAACGGAAACGTCCTTTAATTTCAGCATAAGCATCCTCATTTCCATAATAATTTAGCTAAAAAGTTTTTACTAAAGGCATATCCTTTGGCTGTCGATGGTATGTCCAACGATTCATTCCATAGATTATGCTGACAACAAGTATCAGTAGTCCGCCGAGCCATGTTAACGCGTGCCAATAATCAATCGTGCTGTTTCCAAATTGTATTGCTAATTCTCCGGATAATACTTTTGCAATATCCATATATTTGATTGGGGCTAAAATCTTCGGTGAAATCCCGGTAGCAGTTAATAAATCAGGAAGAAAAAAGATACCGAGACCAACAAGTAAATTAGCAAACGCATTGCGAAATAGCATGTTTAGTAGAACAGATACATAGAGTAAAAGCGTTAAAACGATGGCAAATCCAAGAAATACATAAAGTAAATATTGTAGTGTTGATACGGCTATATAGCTTTCATTTACATAGATGAGTACAGGAAAGGAAAAATTACTCGCTTGAAGCGTTGACGCTGCATAAATCGTTCCAATGAAAAAACCAACGATTAATAAGCTATAAACATGAACAAAATGGACAGCCACCTTCTGATTTACTTTTTTCATAAATGGCAATGGGAATCCTTTCACGACCGATTGGTGACGCTGCTCATAAATTAATAGCTCACTACCTGCAATAAGCGCGACTACTAGAAGCAACAATCCGCTCATAGCTTGCTGTGCTTTAACAAAAAAATCATTTGTCGCAAAAGAATCGTCTTCAATTGGTAATTGATGCTTTTTAATATAATGTAATATTGCGTCCTCTTTTAATATTTCATCCTTCGGTTTAATGAGGTGATTCGGAATCCCCTCATTCCCTAATTCATGCACCTTTAACCGCAATTGATTTAACTCAAGTCCATTTTCAATATACTGCGCCTGATCATCGCCCACGCCTAAATAAAACACTTGATAGTTTATTAAAGAGGATTGTTCGGTTAATAACTGATATACTTCTTCAACCTTTGGAACTTCATCGCGTAAATAATCAACATACTCAAATGTCGCATTCATGATGCCTTGTTCTTCATATTTTTGCTGCTTTAAGGTTAGTTGCTCTCCTTGGTTGTAATAGATGAAAAATATAAAATAAAAGAGAAGTAAGAATAGCGCTATAAAGAGATTTTTTCGATTATGCCACAATAGCTTTGTTTCAAATTGCGTATATTTCCAAAACATATTGCCGTATCCTTTCTGTGGAAAATATCCTTATCTATCATTTGCCACATGCATCAATATCTTTTTTAATGAAAATAGTTAAACTCCATAGTAAAAGCGGCGTTTGTTTACAATTCGAGATACGATAAACAGGGTAACTTCAACGATTACAAGACTAATGCATAGGACAAGCAGCCCTTTTTCATATGTCATTGTTTCTAAGTTAACAAGAAAGTTTTTATCATTTACAATGATTTTTCCTAAGTCAAAATAGGTTTGTGGCAGATTACTAATTTCAATGCCGAATAAGTCTCGTGTTGTTCTTGTGAAATAAATTCGCTCGGAAAATAAGAAAATCGTGCCTACCATTAGCACACCCCAAGTGTTTTTTAAAAGTAAGCTTAATATGGCGTTCAACCGAATAAATAAATAGATAAGAATGGGCAAATATCCCAGTGCTAACAAGAAAAATCGTCCCATCGATATGAAATCATATGCATAATAATTTCCATAAGCAAGCTCCTCAGCACTTGCTTGCATTGAGATTGGCACATGCATGGAAAAGGAGCCAAAGCCATTTTGAATCGTAAGCACGATGATCGATACAAAAAGTAGCCCTGTTAAAACGAGCAGCGTATAAAAAAATGCGACGGTCGTTTTTAAATTGATTCGTCGATACCAAGATATAGGGAGCCCTTGCATAATGGATTGGTTTTTTCGATCCTTCGTGAGCATGTCACTACTAAAATAGATCGCACAAAATAGTACAATGAGCACGGCCGAACTAACTAGAAATTGTTTTACTGTTTGTAAAGCTGTTTTTTGTTCAATCACTTTATATGTAATTGGGTGATTTTCAGTTAAATAGCCTTCATAGCGTATGATAGTTTGATTAAAGCGATGATTTATATCCTTTCCTGGAAAAGGAGAATCTCTAATAATCGCTTCATCCATCGATTGACTCATATAATTATTCGCCATATCAATCATCCGAAGTCGTAAAAATCTGGTGTAATTTCCATCATCAAAAGCATAGACCATTCGATTCCGAACATTATATGCGTATTCATTTTCAGCAAACACAGCTCTCCCAGACATGTAGGAAAAACCAGTTGCACCACGAGCTTTCTTTCCTTCTTGAACCGCAGCCAAGTCTTTGAGCTCTAGCTTCACCTCGTTGGAATCAAAAGAATCAGGGGTCTGTTTAACAGGAAGGATAATAAAAAAGTAGCTTAGCATTAATGCGACTAATGTAATGATAAACAGGATGTTTTTCCTACTTCTACTAATCATTTTAAATTCATGAATAAATAAAGCTTTGTTCATTGTTTCTTCCCCTTTAGATCATACTTTCGTTGCTCGCCCTATCGAGAACAGGATATGTATATAAGTTTATTTTTTAAATATTTTTAACTATTTAAAAAATAGTCTAGCAGAAGGGGATAGAAAAGTAAACGGCTGTCCTATTAGATCATTCGCACTAGATTTGGCGGGGACGAGCGGGAGTTGCTCCGGAATTGCTTTAATTCGAGCAAGAATGCGTCGAACTCGAGCGAGAACTGCTCAAATCGAGCGAGAACTGCTCAAATCGAGCGGGAAATGCACTAAATCGAGCGAGAACTGCACCAATTCGAGCGAGAAGCTGCCCAAACGATCAGGATTCGCTTCAAATCGATCAGGAAAGTGCCCCAAACGATCAAGGAACGCTCGAATTCGATCGAGAAAGCCTCGAAACGATCAAGAAAGTGCTCCAAACGATCAAGAAAGTGCCTCAAACGATCAAGAAAGTGCCCGAATTCGATCAGGAAAGTGCCTCAAACGATCAAGAACCACCCAAATTAGAGCGAGAACTCCCCAAACGAGCGAGAACCATCCAAACTCGAGCGACGATCCCCGCAAACTCGAGCGAGAACTGCACCAATTCGAGCGAGAAGCTGCCCAAACGATCAGGATTCGCTTCAAATCGATCAGGAAAGTGCCTCAAACGATCAAGAACCACCCAAATTAGAGCGAGAACTCCCCAAACGAGCGAGAACCATCCAAACTCGAGCGACGATCCCCCCAAACTCGAGCGAGAACACCCCCCACTCCCAAAAAAAATCGCGTGAGCCCAATCGAGCTCACGCGTACGCTTTCCTCTATAATGTTTGGATAAATCGTTTAAAGGCTTTGATTCCTTCATTAGTTTGTTTGAATACGCCTGCATCTTCTAGCACACGTGCAAATTTCAAGCCAAGCTCTTTTTCTACAATTTCTCCTGCTTCTTCTATTGTAGATGGGGTATATTTTGCTTTCATTTGTTCTGCCCATGCTTGATGGTATGCTGCTACGGTTACCGGTTGATTAAGCAAATATTGCTTAATGGTTGCGAGCTCGTCCTTTAGTCTTGCTGGTAGGACGGCTAAGCCCATTACTTCAATTAGTCCGATGTTCTCTTTTTTAATATGATGTACGTCCTCATGCGGATGAAATATTCCTAATGGGTGCGCTTCAGTCGTACGGTTATTGCGCAATACAAGATCAAGCTCATATTGCTGCCCACGACGTCGGGCGATTGGTGTTACCGTGTTATGTGGTGTTTCTTCTGTGAATGCGATGATATCCGCATTGGCATCATCATAGCTTTTCCACGTTTCTAAAATGTGACCTGCTGCATGGATGATCTGGTCTTTGCTTTTACTTTGTAGTCGAATAACGGATAATGGCCATTTTAAAACTGCTGCCTCTACGCCCGGAAATCCTTGCAGTGAAAATGAAAAAGCATTTTCTGCATTTGTCATCGCAAATTCATAGCGACCTGCCTGATAATGGTCGTGCGAAAGAATAGAGCCGCCGACGATAGGTAAGTCTGCATTTGAACCGATAAAATAATGTGGGAATTTTGCTGTGAATTCCACTAATCGGGCAAAGGCATTTCGATCGATTTTCATGTTACGGTGCTCTTCCGAAAGAAGAATGCTATGTTCATTATAGTAAACATATGGTGAGTATTGTAAATACCAATTTTCATCAAAAAGAGGTACGTTAATTACGCGGTGGTTTGCGCGCGCCGGATGATTAATCCGTCCAGCATATCCTTCATTTTCTACACATAATACGCACTTCGGATATTGGACTGCATGCTGCTTACTTTCGCGCTCACGCTTAATTTGTTCTGGGTCTTTCTCAGGCTTGGAAAGATTAATCGTAATATCTAATTTTCCGTAAGCTGTATCTGCTTTATAATGGATGTTTTTGGCGATTTGCTTCATTTGAATATAATTGCTGTTTTTGCTTAATGCATAAAAATAATCGGTTGCGGCCTCAGCGGATTGCGCATACTTTTCATAAAACGTATGTTGAACAACTGAGGGACGAGCTACAAAGCAATTCATGATGCTCGCAGATAAAATGTCCTTCTGATCAAACGTATCTTCAATGACTTCATTTTCGACCGCGTATTGGACGATTTTTTCTAATAGATTCGGAATAGAATCTGTCGTTTCAGCAATTGAATCAGGAAAACTATCCAATTGAAGTAACTGCATTACTTGGTTTCGGGTGTAACGTGCATCTATCACCTCGATGAGTTCGGTTTGGATTGCCTGTTGCACGAGGCCTGCTATATCGTTGTAAATCATCATCGGTTAATCCTTTCTATATCCATGTGGATGTGATTTATGCCAATTCCAAGCATCCTGGATAATCGTTGTAATGGATGTGCGAGTAGGCTGCCATCCGAGTATTTTTTTTGCTTTTGCGGAGCTAGCGATTAATTTACTTGGATCCCCTGCGCGACGCTGGCCAATTAATGCCGGGATTTCTTCACCTGTTACTTTTCTTGCTGCATCAACGATTTCTTTCACGGAAAAGCCTTGATTACTACCTAGATTAAAAATATCGCTCTCGCCATTTTGCTGTAAATAATCAAGCGCAAGCAAATGGGCAGCAATTAAATCCTCGACATGAATGTAATCGCGAATGCACGTCCCATCTGGTGTAGCATAATCGTCTCCAAAGATGGTTACATTGTCACGCTGCTTTAATGCGGTTTGTAGGACAATCGGAATAAGATGGGTTTCTGGATGATGGTCTTCACCGATTTCGCCAGTTGCTCTTGCACCTGCAACATTAAAATAGCGCAAGGATACAAACTTAATTCCGTGAGCCTTTGCTGTCCATTTCATCATTTTTTCCATTGTTAGCTTTGTTTCACCATATGTGTTCGTAGGGTTTGTCGTCATCGTTTCTGTAATTGGCACGTGATCTGGCTCACCATAGGTTGCTGCAGTAGACGAAAAGACGATATGCTTTACATGAAACTCTGTCATCACCTGAAGTAATACTTGTGTTCCGTAAACATTATTATCAAAATATTTTAATGGATTTTCCATAGATTCTCCAACGAGCGAATTCGCTGCAAAGTGGAGAACGGCATCAATTTGTTCTTTTTGAAATACAGTGCGGAGAAAATCAATTTGGCGAATGTCACCATGATAAAAGGTTGCATTGGGGTGCAGTGCTTCTCGATGACCTGTTTCCAGATTATCGACAACAACTACGTCTTTCTTTTGATCGATTAACTGATAAACTGCGTGGGAGCCGATATATCCTGCTCCACCTAAAACTAAAATACTCATTTTACCACTCCTTCAGGGAAATCATGTTTGGTTAATGTCATAAAGACTGCTTTCATTCACATCATGCACCAATGTTCTTCCTTACAAAAGTTCATGTATCCATGAGTATGCGAACAAACCGGAGCTGAAATGCAACTGCAGTCCTTCATAATAGTCGTTTTCCTGTTCAATAAAAATACAAAAAACACCGTGATGAACAGGGTGAAGTGTGGAAAATAAATATATGCTTGCAACAAAGAAGGGAAAGCAAGCGATTGTTTTATCAATCAAAAAAATAGGGGACTACTGTTAGTCTAATCTATCTTGTTTAATTAGTATAGTAGAATGGCGGATTTTTTTCGAAAAAGTTACGAAACGTAAACGAAAAACAATTTCACTAAAAAAGCATCCAACAAAATTTGCATTGGATGCTCTTTACCGTACAAGTTATACGCTTCCTTTACTCTTTGCCGCTTTTCGATAGCTTGAAGGTGTTTCGTTTGTGCTTCGTTTAAACGCTTGTGCAAAAAATGATTGTGAAGAAAACCCGATAATTTCAGCAATATAAGAGATAGGATAATCGGTTGTTTCTAATAAAATTTGTGCCTCACGCACACGGATTTTATTTAAATAGTCAATGGGAGAGACGCCCATATCCTTTTTAAAGCTATGTGCCAAATAATACTTATTAATATGGGCAACCTTGGCAAGCTTATCAAGTGTAATATTATCACGGTAATTCTGATTAATGTAATGCATAGCAAATGCGACCGCTTTGTTTACATTCTTTGTTTCAATTTGCTCCACCTTGAAATTCTTTTCTCTTCGTAGCTTTACAATTAAAATCTCAATTATATTTTGACAAACAATCTCGTATTCTGCATCCCCGTGCTGGACCTCTACTAAAAGCTTTTGAAGATAAAAGAGCATGTCCTTCCGATCTCCTTGATAGGTGTAAAGTCCAACACTGGAATCCATTTCTTTTGGTAGCGAAAAGGCTAGTCCTTCAATCCCTAATGCAATATATTCCAAGGAATCCTGTGGGTTTGATTTTTCTGTATGCTCGACATTTGGATTAATAATGACAAGATCATTTTCTTTAATCGGAATTTCCTTTTGTGGAAGTACGAATGCTCCTTTTCCTTTTACAATATAAAAAAGCTCTGTAAAATGATGCGTGTGCTGCGTGCTATGCCAGCCTTTGTCATATTCAGAATGGGTAATGTATAACAGCTTAAAGGGCATTTTTTCCACCGAAAAATCCTTCATTTTATAAACTTCATAGGACATTCATCTCATCCTTTCGATGGAGCATATTGTTACTATATTATTTTATCGAGTTATAATATAAAAAGCAATATAACTAAAAATATCAACAAGATGTTTATTGTGAAAGCGTTTTATTATTTGTACGATAAAGATGTGGAAAATAAAAAAAGTAGGGGGCACGCATATGAAGCTCAAGAAAATAGTTTGGATGTTTGCACTTGTTTTGTTAGTTGTCGGCCTGGCAGCTTGTTCTGGGGATAAAGAAGAAGGCGATAACAATGATGCAGCAGGTGACAAGGATAAGGGAAAGCAAACGACACTAAAAGTAGCCGCATTAGAATCTGCATATGGCGCAGATATGTGGAACAAAATCGCTGAATCCTACGAGGCAGCAAATGAAAATGTGAAAATCGAATTAACATTAAAGAAGAATTTAGAAGAGGTCATTCGTCCGAACATGCAGGCTGGAGAATATCCAGATGCTGTTTTACTAGCAACTGGACGTCCAGAAGCATTAACAGAAACGTTAATTAAGGAAAATGGCTTAGAAGATATTTCAGATGTATTTGAAGGAAAAGTATATGGTGAGGATATTAACGTAAAAGATAAAATGTTATCTGGTTTCACTAATACGTTAGCAACAAATCCATATGCAGATGGTAAAACATATTTAGCACCAATGTTCTATAGCCCAACAGGATTATTCTACAATGCTGGTCTATTAGAAGAAAAAGGTTGGGAAGTTCCAAAAACATGGGATGAAATGTGGGAGCTAGGAGAAAAAGCACAAGCAGAAGGTATTTCCTTATTCACATACCCAACAACTGGTTATTTTGATACATTTATCGGATCCATGCTTTATGCTGCAGGAGGTACAGACTTCTTTAATTCTGCAATGACTTATGAAGATGGAATTTGGGAGTCAAAAGAAGCAACGAAAGTATTCGAAACAGTTGAGAAGTTAAAGGATTATACAGAAAAGAACACGGTAGCAAATGCGAATCCGAACGATTTTACAAAGAACCAACGATTAATCTTGGATAATAAAGCATTATTCATGCCGAATGGAACATGGGTTGCAGGAGAAATGGCGGAAGCACCAAGAGCAGAGAACTTTGAATGGGCTATGATGCCAATGCCTGCTTTTGAAGAAGGTGGAGACCGCTATGCATTTACTTTCTTTGAGCAAATGTGGATTCCAGCAGCTGCAAAAAATAAAGATGCTGCGAAAGAATTTATTTCGTACATGTATTCCGATGAAGCAGCAAAAATTTTCCTAGAAGCAGGTGCGATTCAGCCTGTGAATGGAATTATTGATCAATTAGAAGGACAAAACAAAACATTCTACAGTGTCTATGAGAGTGAAGGTGCACTTCCAGCTATGGGTACATTTGCTTCAACAAAGCCTGTACCTGGTGTAAATATGGGAGATACATTATATGGTTCAATCGACAGTGTCATGAGTGGAAAAATTTCGTATAAAGAATGGCAGGCAAATGTCGAAGCAGCAAGTGATAAGCTAAGAGATGCAATGAATTAAATGATTTGTATGCCTGTATAAGAACGACAGTAACTTAAAAATAAAACGGTGGGTATACAGGCTCGCCGTTTTATTTGCTTAAGAGAGGTGAACGAGATGAGTAAATCGAAGTCGAGAAATATATTTATTCTGGTTAGTGTTGCACCAGCAATAATATTATTTCTCTTATTTATGGTTATTCCAACGATAGAAGTGTTTCGGATGTCGTTGTATCAATGGGGAGGCTTTTCTAACACACAGCAATTTGTGGGCTTAGATAATTTTAGAACGTTATGGAATGACATGAATTTCATTCGTTCCTTTCAAAACTCCATCCTGTTAATTGTTGTAGTAGCGTTGATCACTGTTGTTTTTGCGGTGTTCTTTGCAGCAATTCTTACGAAAGAAAATGTACGAGGAGCTAACTTCTTCCGTGTCATTTTTTACATTCCGAACATCCTTTCTGTCGTTGTTATTGCGGGTATTTTCTCCGCAATCTATGATCCATCAAATGGATTGTTAAACAGCGTTTTCGGTATGTTAAGCCTAGAAAATCTTCAGCAAATGTGGCTCGGAAATCAAGAAATTGTTATCTATAGTATTGCGGGTGCGTTAATTTGGCAGGCGATCGGATATTACATGGTCATGTACATGTCTAGTATGGCAAGTATACCTGCAAGCTATTACGAAGCTGCATCATTAGAGGGCGCTAGTAAATTAAAGCAGTTTACGAGCATCACCCTTCCACTAATTTGGAACAATATCCGAACAACATTAACATTTTTTATCATTAGTACGATTAATTTAAGCTTCTTGCTTGTAAAAGCGATGACGAATGGTGGACCAGATGGATCGACAGAAGTTTTCCTTTCCTACATGTATGCACAAGCCTACGGGAACTCAACATACGGCTATGGAATGGCAATCGGAGTCGTTGTCTTTACCTTCTCATTTGTTCTTGCAGCGATTGTTACACGAATTACGAAGCGTGACGTACTGGAATATTAAGGAGGTTTGGCAGATTGATGAAGAAATCAAAAGGTATTAGCACAGAAAAGTTATTTCGATTATTTGTATATGTTGCATTAATTTCATTAGCAATCTCCATCCTTATTCCAGTTGGATGGGTGTTTCTCGCTTCTATTAAGGAAAATGCAGAGTTCTATGGCAGTCCTTGGGCAATGCCAAATGGCTTTCATTTTCAAAACTTTATAGAAGCATTTAATGAGGCAAAAATGGGAGAGTATCTACTTAACTCTGTCATTGTTACGGTATTAGCATTAGTAATTTTGCTTGCTGTTGCATTACCAGCAGCATATGTATTATCACGCTTTACATTTAGAGGAAGTAAATTTTTGAATAGCTTTGTAAAAGCAGGGTTATTTATCAATATGAGTTATATTGCTGTTCCTATCTTTCTTATGCTACTTGATTGGGATACCGCATTACGTGTCATTATGGGTGATGGTGTCTTTTTAAACAATCGTTTCATGCTTGCGCTTGTTTATGCATCAACGGCATTACCGTTCACTATTTTTCTGCTTTCCAGTTATTTTGAAACATTACCTGCTGACTTTGAAGAAGCTGCAAGTATTGATGGAGCAGGATATTTTCGCACGATGTTTTCGGTAATGCTTCCAATGGCAATGCCGAGTATTGTTATTGTCGTGTTATTTAATTTTCTCCTATTTTGGAACGAATATATTCTTGCGCTGACATTAATGCCAGGAGAAAACCAAACACTGCCAGTCGGCTTATTGAACTTAATGGCAGCGGAAAGAGCCGCCGTAAATTACGGACCAATGTATGCAGGCATGGTTATTGTCATGCTACCAACATTAATTTTATACATTATTGTACAAAAACGATTAACTCAAGGGATGACGGTTGGAGGATTGAAAGGATAGGTGTATCAGATGAAAAAACAAACAGGAAGAGTAACCTTACCGAGTGAGCAGAATTTTTTACAAGAAACAAAGGAATTAATGGCGCGCTGGGGTGCAGATGCGCTTCGAGATAGTGACGGAACAAAGCTTGATGATGAAATTAAGCAATTGGATGCCAAAATCTATACGACGTATTTTGTGGCGAGAAGTCATAATGAATTTGCTGAAAAGCATCCAGAAGAAGTACAGCAGCTATATTTAATGTCCCAGTATAATACGGCAACATCTACAACACTGGATATTACGTTTTTAACTGGCTATTTCGAAGAGCAAATTGAAGCGGATTATGTACATGACCCGAAGAAATGGTGGGAGGTTATTGACCGGACTACTGGTGCAGTTGTAGACCAGGAGAAATGGACTGTCGATCAAGAGAATAATGTATTGACAGTTCATGATGCAACACCATGGCATGAATATACCGTATCCTTTCTTGCCTATATGAAATGGGATCCTACCCAAATGTATAACCATATTACGAATGATTGGGGCGACAAGCCACATGAAATTCCGTTTGATGTTCGTCAGCCACATTCAAACCAATTTATGAAGCAATATTTACAGCAATGGTTGCAGGAAAACCCTGACACAGATGTTGTTCGTTTCACCACATTTTTCTATCACTTTACCCTTGTATTCAACAATTTAGGAAAAGAAAAATTTGTTGATTGGTTTGGTTATGGTGCAAGTGTATCGGTTGCAGCATTAGAAGCGTTTGAGAAAGAAAAAGGATATCGTTTAAGACCAGAGGATATTGTCGATCAAGGCTACTATAATTCTACGTTCCGTGTTCCTTCTAAAGCCTATTTAGATTATATGGACTTTATTCAGCAGTTTGTAGCGAAGGAAGTAAAGGAATTAGTCGATACTGTACGCGAATCTGGAAAAGAGTCGATGATGTTCCTTGGTGATAACTGGATTGGAACAGAGCCGTACGGAAAATATTTTAAAGAAACAGGCTTGGATGCTGTTGTTGGAAGTGTTGGTGATGGAACAACGCTACGAATCATTTCAGACATTCCGCATGTGAAATATACAGAGGGAAGATTTTTACCATACTTTTTCCCAGATACGTTTTATGAAGGCAATGATCCAGTAATTGAAGCAAATCAAAATTGGCTTACTGCTCGTCGTGCCTTAATGCGAAAGCCGCTAGATCGAATTGGCTATGGAGGCTATTTAAGTCTTGCTTATAAATTCCCAGCGTTCGTTGACTATGTTGAAAAAGTTACCGATGAATTTCGCGAAATTTATAGCAATATTAAAGATGTCAAGCCGTATACCGGATTACGTGTAGCGATATTAAATTCATGGGGTAAGCTAAGATCTTGGCAAACACATATCGTCGCACACGGCAAATGGTATAAGCAAATTTATTCGTACCAAGGTGTATTAGAAGCATTAAGTGGATCGGCAGTTGAAGTAGAATTCATTAGCTTTGATGATGTAATTCAGAATGGGGTCCCAGAAGGTATTGACGTCATTATTAATGCGGGTGATATGGGAACAGCATTTTCCGGTGGAGAGCGCTGGCAGGAGGAAGCATTAGTTGCAAAAATTACCGAATGGGTCTTTCATGGCGGAGGATTTATTGGAATTGGAGAACCGACTGCATATCATCATGAGGGACGTTTCTTCCAGCTTGCGAACGTGCTTGGTGTAGATAAGGAATTAGGCTTTAGCTTATCTACGAATAAATATTATACAGCGACTACACAAAACCACTTTATTGCAGAAGATATCGATACGTATGATTTTGGGGAAAGCATGAAAAACGTTTATGCTACCCGAGAAGATACAGAGATTATTGAGAATTCGGATGGAGATGTGCATTTAGCTAGTGCACCATTTGGTAAGGGTAGATCGGTTTACATTGCCGGGTTACCGTATAGTCATTCCAATACGCGATTATTAATGCGGGCTATGTATTACGCGGCAAATAAAGAAAAAGAATATAAGATTTGGCATGCATCAAATATTCATTGTGAAATACATGCATATCCAGAAGCTGGGAAATATGCGATTGTGAATAATTCGAATGAGCCGCAAGAAACAGAAGTATATGATGGAAACGGCGTAAAGCGGAATGTGTCACTAGCACCAAGTGCAATTATATGGGAGGAATGGCAGGATGAAAGATAATCTTTCTCGTATTCTAAAAGTCGTATTCTTTCTCTTTTGTATGTTTTTGATCATTTATGGACAGCGAACCGTTGGGCGAACGTTTTTGTTTATGCAATTAGTCGGACTTGGAGGCTTGCTCGTTTTGCTTTGGAATTACAATCGAAAGTTTACGTGACCAATCGGTATGTGACACGATTTTTCCAATGAAAATAGCAATTCCTACCTGATTATAAAAATCAGCGATGAAGGGAAGTGTTCGGTTATGAAGTATGCGATTGGAATCGATATCGGAGGAACAAAAATCGCCGCTGGCATTGTCAATGAAAAAGGCGATTTGATCCAAAAGGAAGTTGTGAAAAGTGATCCCTCTGATCGCGAGAAGATGTTCCAACAGGTGATTGGGTGTGTAGAGCAGCTTCTCAATCATTCTAGTATTCCATTAGATCATATTTATGGCATTGGAGCAGGTGTGCCAGGAAAGGTAGATCGGGAGAAAGGAATTGCCGTCTTTCAAAACAATTTACCATGGGATAATTTTCCGTTTGTTGAGCGCGTCAAAGAGGCATTACATATCGAGCGGATTCGAATCGATAATGATGTCTATATGGCGGCCTTTGCAGAGTGGAAGCAAGCACAGCTAACGAATGATCAGCTACTCGTTTACCTAACGATTAGTACAGGAATTTCCTGTTCGATTATTCAAGGCGGACAATTTGTACGTGGTGCGGGCTTTGCAGGGGAACTAGGTTTAATTCCTGTGCTTAGTCCGCGAAAGGATAGACTAGAGCGATTGGAAAGACTTGAGCTAATCGCTTCTGGGCCAGCTATTGAGAAAGAAGCGAAGTATCGTTTCGATGATTCATCAATCACAGCAAAGAAACTATTCGATGCGTATTATGATGGGGATATACATGCACAGCAGTTGATTGACGAAACGGCAACTGCATTAGCACAAGGAATATACATGGTTAATAGCTTACTAGATCCACATAAAATTGTTATTGGTGGTAGTGTAGCGACGAATAATCCAATTCTTCTCCATGTTATCAAGGAGAAGCTAGGAAGTAGTCTCCTTCCAGAGCAACAGCACATCTTGAACAATATGGAGATCAGTCAGCTTAAAAACGAACAAGGTGTTGTCGGTGCAGGACTCCGCGTGTTTGAAAGCTAGTAATCTTACGGAAAACAGTAAATAAACAAATATGGAGGATGAAAAATGTTTAACATCACAGCTGAACAGCTTGAAAAAAACAAGGCTATCCATACAGCAAGGGAGATCTATCAACAGCCAGAAGTATGGAGTGAGCTCGTTGAAATGATTTTACAGCAGCAGGATACATGGAAGACATTTGTGGATTCTATTTATCAAAAGCATGATCAAGTTAGAGTGATTTTTACTGGTGCAGGAACATCCGCTTTTGTTGGAGATACAGTCGTACCTGCACTTCGTAAAGGAACTTCCGGGAACATCCAGTTTGAAGCAATAGCCACAACGGATATCGTTTCTAATCCTGAAGAATATTTATTAAAGCAAGTACCGACGATTATGGTATCTTTCGCACGATCTGGAAATAGTCCAGAAAGTGTGGCAACAGTAGCTTTAGGGGAACAGTTAATTGATCATTTTTATCAAGTAGTGATCACGTGTAACAAGGGTGGACAGCTTGCGAAAAATGTCGAAAACGATGATAAAGCACTCGTTATTTTAATGCCAGATAAAGCACATGATCAAGGATTTGCTATGACAAGTAGCTTTACAAGCATGATTCTTACCGCGTATGCATTATTCCAGTCCACGCCATTTAATGGAGAACAGGAGCAGCTTCTTGTGGAGCAGGCTCAGCATTTCGTGGATCATGTTGGGGATGTTGTCGATGATATGCTTTCATTCGACTTTGAACGCATCGTTTATCTTGGCTCAGGGCTATTTGGACAGTTGTCTCATGAAGCAGCGTTAAAAATGCTAGAGCTAACAGCTGGAAAGGTTGTTGCTATTCATGAATCATCCTTAGGCTTTCGTCATGGTCCAAAATCTATCCTGCATGAGAAATCAGCAGTTGTACTATTCATGTCACAGCAGTCCTACACGCGTAAATATGACATGGATATACTGCGTGAATTAGCAGCAGATGAATCAGGTATGAAAGTCATTGCCTTAACAGAAAAAGAAGACCCAGAAGTAGCTGCATTAGCAGCTTGGACTATTACGGTAAACCGAAGTGAAACAGCGTTTTCTAATGATTTTCATCTTGCATTGCTATACGTTATTTTCGCTCAAACGGTTGCATTGAAGAAGTCTTTAGCGCTTGGAATTACACCAGACAATCCGAGTCCAGATGGACGTGTAAATCGTGTTGTACAGGGTGTTACCATTCATCATTACGACGTGTAATCGGCTCAACTAAGCGTTAATAGATGCATCGATTCGGAAGCGTATTAAGATGACGCTAATTTACAATCAAAGGAAGCATGTACAATGACTACCTATATAAAAGCAGATCGTTTTTTATTAGAGCATGGAGAGGCTTTTCATTCGTTTCTTGAAATTAATAATGGGCGTTTTGGTGAGTTTGTTAATAACGTCCCGAATGATGCGGAAATTATTGATTGGACTGGGTACACGGTTGCGCCTGGTTTGTTTGATACCCATATCCATGGCATTAAAAATCAGGATGTTATGGACGGAACTGCAGAAGCGATCCATTTGATTTCCGAAGCAATATTAGCCCTAGGTGTAACACGTTTTTTACCAACAACACTGACATCTAGTAAAGCAGCACTCGAAGCATCGATCCAGGCTATTGTGAACGCTGTGAAGGACGGACTACAAGGTGCGCAATCAGAAGGTATTTTTCTCGAAGGACCGTATTTTACAGAACAGCATAAAGGTGCGCAAAATCCTAGTTATTTTCGCGATCCGGATATGCAAGAATTCGAGCGCTGGCAGGAGCTTGCCGAAGGTTCTATTGTAAAAATAGCACTAGCACCTGAAAGGGAAAATAGCATTCCGTTTATTAAGCAAATGCGTGAGAGTCGTGTTTTACCAAGCATTGCGCACACGGATGCCAGCTTTGAGTGCTGTCAGCAAGCGGTTGCTGCTGGTGCAACAAATTTTGTGCATTTATTTAATGGCATGTCAGGGCTGCATCACCGCAATCCAGGTGTAGTAGGCGCTGCATTAACGAATCCGCATGCATTTGCTGAATTAATTTGTGATGGTTTTCATGTTCATCCAGAGGTAGCGGCATTTGCTGCAAGGGTGAAGGAAGATAAGCTGCAATTAATTACAGATTGCATGCGTGCGGGCTTAATGCCTGATGGAAATTATCAGCTTGGTGAATTTCCAGTCATTATGAAGCAAGGAGTTGCTCGAACAGAGACGGGTTCGTTAGCTGGGAGTACATTAACGCTTATTGATGGCGTAAAGAACCTCCATGCTTGGAGTGAAAAAGCCCTTTATGATGTCTGGCATTTAGCGTCATTATCTCCAGCAGCTAGCCTTGGCCGTGCAAACGAGCTAGGAAGTATCGCGCCAGGAAAGCTTGCTGACTATGTTGTTTTAAATGAACAATTGGATGTCCAAGCGGTAGCTGTAGAAGGAAATTTGAAATATAAGCGCGTCTAGGATTTTGATAGATTGGATTGGGGGTGAAGCAATGATCCTTACCGTAACGTTAAATCCAGCAGTGGACATTAGCTATAAACTCGAAACGCTGTCATTGGATACCGTTAATCGAGTAGCCGACGTAACGAAAACTGCTGGTGGAAAAGGATTAAATGTTGCACGCGTCCTTCAGCAGCTAAATGTGAATGTTGCTGCAACAGGGTTTTTAGGTGGAAGTTTAGGTGCATTTATTCGAAGTGAGCTTACGAAGCTTGGCATTGAAGATTATTTTGTCGGAATAAAAGGCGAAACACGTAACTGTATTGCCCTTATTCATGAAGGACAACAAACAGAGATTTTAGAAGGTGGACCGCTGATATCTGAAGAAGAGCAAGCACGATTGTTAGCTGCTTTTTCTCTGCATCTTCCTGAAGTAAGTCTTGTAGCCATTTCGGGGAGTCTGCCAGCTGGGATCGCTGCAGACTACTATGAACAAATGCTTGCACTTGCAGCTGAACAGGATGTGCCAGTTCTCTTGGATACAAAGGGAGACTTATTAGAACGTACATTACAATCGGTCAATAAGCCGTATTTAATTAAGCCAAACGAATCAGAGCTGTCTGATTTGCTTGGTAGGACGCTAACGACAGAAGCTGCCTTGTTAGATGGACTACAGGATGAACGATTTGAAGGCATTCCAATGGTTGTTGTTACAAGAGGAGCTAATGGTGCAATTGTAAAGGAAGGAAATAAATTGTATCGGGTAACGATTCCAAACGTAACTGCAGTCAATCCGGTAGGTTCTGGGGATTCCGTTGTTGCAGGCTTTGCCGCAGGTTTATCGAAAGGCATGAAAGAAGCCCCTTTACTTAAATATGGAATGGCAATGGGAACGTTGAACGCCATGGAAGAAAAAACAGGGTTTATCGATATCGAAAAGCTCGATTGGTGCATGGAACAAATACAGGTCATTAAAATTGGACATTAAATGGGAGGGTGTTTGAAGATGAATTTAACACCAGGAAAGCGACGTGGATTAGAACAAATTTCCAATGAAAACCATGTGATTTTAGCAACAGCAATGGATCAACGCGGCTCACTTGGTAAGATGATTCAAGGATTAAACGATCAAATTAGCTATGCCGATGGTCTAAGCCGCTTTAAAGTGGGCGTTAGTGAAGTACTTGGTAATCAATCCTCTTCACTTTTGCTAGATCCAGAATATGGCTGGGATGCTGCCAAAAAATTAAACAAGGATATCGGCTTAATCATGGCATATGAAAAAACAGGTTATGATGCGACGGAAAAAGGAAGGCTTCCAAACCTCGTTGATGATTATGCAGTACAGGATTTAGTCGAGCAAGGAGCAAGTGCAATAAAGCTATTAATCTATTATGATCATAAGGAAGAAGAGAGCATTAACCGATTAAAGCAAGCATTTATAAAGCGTGTCGGTGACGAGTGTAAGCAAAACGATGTTCTCTTTATTTTAGAGCCAGTTTCCTATAGTGCGGAAGGATTTGACGCAAAGGGAACAGACTTTGCGAAAGTAAAGCCTGCCATTGTTGAATACTTTATGGAAGAATTTTCAAAGGAAGCGTATGGTGTCGATGTATTAAAGGTAGAAGTACCAGTATCTATTTATCATATTGAAGGCTTCTCTAAATCAGAAGCTGAAGCTGTGTACAGCAAAGAAGAAGCAGCAGCGCTTTACCGAACATGCTCCGAAAAAAGTGGCGTACCATTTATTTATTTAAGTGGTGGTGTAACGAATGATCAGTTTATCGATACACTGTATTTTGCCAAAGAAGCAGGCGCTCGCTTTAGCGGAAGCTTATGTGGAAGAGCTATTTGGAAGGAAGGCGTTCAATCATTTGCCGAAGCTGGAGAAAAAGAATTCTACCAATGGCTAGAAACAACAGGAACAGCTAATCTAACGAAAGTAATGGATGTTATTAAGGAAACAGCAATTCCATGGGACGAATTTTAATCGAATTGGATTAAGATAAGGATCGGATTTAAGAAAAGTAAGGTATCGCGTTTAATCGGTATGATATTTTCATAGCGTTTAGGCATACCTTGCTTTTTTTAGTGCGGTTTTTTGGGGGAGAGATGGGTTGGAGAGTTCCCGCTCGATTTTGGGTGGATCTCGATCGTTTGTGGAGGATTCTTGATCGATTGGGGAGAATCTCGCTCGAATTAGGGTGAATCTTGATCGTTTGGAGCACTTTCTTGATCGTTTGATGCACATTCTAGATCGAGTTGAGGTTTGGGACTTTCTGGCTCGACTAAAGGTAATTCTCGCACTCATTTTCACCCTTATCCGTTTCTGTTCAGATTGACATTCTTTGAAAAATGATTTATATTACAAAAGTCGAATGTTTTTATTAATTTACTTTTTAATGTTCGGAAATAGGAGTGATTTGGATGGAAAATGTATTTGATTATGAGGATATTCAGTTGGTTCCACGAAAATGCGTGGTGCGAAGTCGATCAGAATGTGATACGAAGGTTACGTTAGGAAAGCATACGTTTAAGCTACCTGTTGTTCCTGCGAATATGCAAACGATTATGGATGAGAACCTTGCCATAATGCTAGCTGAGAATGGCTATTTTTATATTATGCATCGATTTCAACCAGAAACACGAATCGAGTTTATTCAAAGTATGCATGCAAAAGGATTAATTGCATCAATTAGTGTTGGCGTGAAAAATGATGAATACGCTTTTATTGAGCAATTAGCACGTGAAAAACAGATTCCAGATTATATTACAATTGATATTGCCCACGGACATTCCGATTCCGTTATTGAAATGATTCGGCATATTAAACAGCATTTACCTGAAAGCTTCCTTATCGCAGGGAATGTTGGTACACCAGAAGCGGTTCGGGAGCTCGAGCATGCAGGAGCCGATGCGACGAAAGTTGGGATTGGTCCTGGAAAGGTGTGTATTACAAAGATTAAAACAGGCTTTGGAACAGGTGGCTGGCAGCTGGCTGCACTTCGCTGGTGTGCAAAAGCAGCTACAAAGCCAATTATTGCTGATGGTGGCATCCGTACACATGGTGATGTGGCGAAATCGATTCGTTTTGGAGCTACAATGGTAATGATCGGGTCCTTATTTGCAGGGCATGAAGAATCGCCAGGCGAAACGGTAGAGAGGGACGGAAAGAAGTATAAGGAATACTTTGGTTCTGCTTCTGAATTCCAAAAAGGTGAAAAGAAAAATGTAGAAGGTAAGCGCATGTATGTTGAGTACAAAGGACCTTTAATGGATACGCTTGTTGAGATGGAACAGGATCTACAATCATCTATTTCTTATGCAGGTGGAACGGATTTAGAAGCGATTCAAAAAGTGGATTATGTTGTGGTGAAAAACTCGATTTTCAATGGAGATAAAATATACTAAACGATGAAACGAAGAGGCAATAAAGCCACCGGTAAGATAGTCTAACGGTGGCTGCTTCCCTCTTTTTTTATCTCCTATTACCCGCCTATATGATGCAGATCAATAATGCTTTGGTTCCTACTTCCTCTGAAGGATAAGCTCAAATCTCGTTCTTCCTGAATAAATTTTCCATCTACTAAAACATCACATAAAGCAAGTAGCTCCTGCTGGTATGGATTAATTGAAGTAGATAGCTGCTCATATGTATAGCCACTGTAAATCCATACATTTTTTCCTCTTTCTTTCAGCAATGCTACGAGTTTTACTAGCTCCTTTGCTTGGATGAAAGGTTCACCACCAGATAGTGTGACATCTGTTAGTGGATTACTTTCAACTTCACGTAGGATTTCTTCGATGGACATATTGGTTCCATTTGTCATTTTCCAGCTTTCAGGATTGTGACAGCCTGGACACTGATGCGGGCAACCAGCTAAAAAGATTACCGTACGAAGGCCAGGCCCATCGACAACAGAGTCATGGATAATGTTCATGACCTTCATCGATGCTTTATCCTTTCTCGTTCCTCACTCGATTTTGCCGCATTCCACCGTGACATATCTCCAACAAGATAACCTGTGATTCTGCGGATTCTCTCAATATAATCTTCATCTGCATTTTGACAAACAGGACAAGCTTGATCAATAATTCCTGAATAACCACAGCTCAGGCATTGATCAACTGGATGGTTAATCGAAGCATATCCCATATTCGCATTAGCCATCGCTTTAACTAATTGATTGAGGGCAGGTATATTTTTAGAAACATCTCCATCACATTCAATGTAAGAGATATGCCCGCCGTTACATAGGGCATGATATGGTCCTTCCTTCCGAATCTTATCAATTGCTTTTATTGGAAAGTAAACAGGAACATGGAACGAATTTGTATAGTAATCCCGATCCGTAATTCCAGGCAGCTTACCAAATTGTTTTTGATCATTCCTTGTGAATTTACCAGATAATCCTTCTGCAGGAGTAGCCAATAGTGAGAAGTTAACATCATAATCATTCGATGCGCGCTCTAACTTTTGGCGCATCCATTTTATAATTTGTAAGCCGATTTGCTGTGCATCATGACTTTCACCATGATGCTTTCCTGTTAATGCTACTAACGCCTCCGCTAAGCCGATAAAGCCAACACTTAATGTGCCATGCTTTAACACATTATCTAACTTGGAATGTGCTTCTAATGTTTCACTGTCCTTCCATATGTGCTGAAGGTAAAGAAATGGAAAATGGCGTGCATGTTTTTTACTTTGAAAAGAATACCGCGCTAACAGCTGTCGAATTGCAATGTCCATATATTGCTCGAGCTTGTTAAGGAAAGCTTGAAAGCTCCCTGTTGTTAAGGCGATTTTTACGAGATTAATCGATGTGAAAGAAAGATTTCCACGACCAATACTTGTCTCTCCTCCGTGTCGGTTTGCCATCACTCTCGTACGACACCCCATATAAGCAACCTCTGACTCAGGCGTTCCATCATAATGGATTTGATTCATACTCGCATCGATAAAGCTGAAGTTCGGAAATAGCCGTTTGGCAGTCGTTTGCAGTGCTAATTCATACAGATCATAATTTGGTTCATTTTTCTCTGCATTCGTCCCATTTTTTATTTTAAAGATTTGAATTGGAAAAATAGGTGTTTCTCCGTTTCCTAGGCCAGCTTGTGTTGCTAATAAAATATTTTTCGTAATCATTCTTCCTTCCTTAGAGGTGTCGGTGCCATAGTTAATGGATACAAATGGAACCTGTCCACCACCACGAGAATGCATGCTGTTACAATTATGTATAAATGCTTCACACGCTTGGTATACATCCTTTTCTGTATCTTTCCATGCCTGTTCGATGATTTCCATGCTTGTCCAAGTTGTCGGGTAATGTTCCAGTCGTTCTTTATGTCGTTGAAACGTTTTTTGGACATATGGTGCAAGGTCATAATCAAATAAAGGATAGCTTTGACCACCATGCTGCATATTTTGATTTGCTTGAAAGATGATGGAGGCTAATGCCATGGCGCTTGTTATGGAAGTTGGCTTCCGAATAGCACCATGGCCGGTATTAAAGCCACGTGCTAATAGCTTTCCTAACGGGATTTGGCAGCAGGTTGTTGTACCTGTCGAATAAAAATCTAAATCATGAATATGAAGATAGTTTTCTTCTACTGCTTGTCGTGCTTCCTGTGAAAGTAGATATTCATTCGTGTAAAATTTACTTCCTTCCGAAGCAAATTTGCCCATTTGTCCCATTGGGGTTTGCCCATCTACATTTGCGTTTTCCTGTAAAAAATCTCTGTTTGTTGTATCTACAATGTCAGTAAAAGCTCGCATGAGCGCATGTTCCTCTTTTTCTACGATCATTGTGAAATACCTCCCATCCTGTAGCTGAAATACAATATATTGTGTTTTGTTTTTATTTATATACAATATATAGTTTCTTTTTTCATCGTATCATAAGTAGAGCATCCGTTTTTTGAATTCGCGGTGACGTTTTTGGCTTTTATACTATTTATATGTTTTTAATATTTTCCAATGCGTTAATTTGACAATTTTTTGCAAATATCTTACCATTATATTTAGAAAAATATAAATGTAACGGTTTACATAATGCTGTATGTCGTTTTTCATAGTACTATGACGTATTCCGTATGTCTTACTAGGTAGCTAGATTTCTCATTAAAAGCATACGTATACGTCTATATGTAACGGGTTACAGGGAGTGAAGGAAGGAATGTATCATGTCAACTATTAGAGATGTCGCAAAACAAGCCAGTGTGTCTGTAGCAACGGTATCACGGGTTATTAATCAATCTGGATATGTACATATAAAAACGAAAGAACGTGTAGAAAAAGTAATTAAACAGTTAAATTATCAGCCGAACGATGTGGCAAGAAGTCTTTATAAAGGAAGGTCCAAAATGGTTGCCTTACTCGTACCTGATATAATGAATCCCTTTTTTCCACAATTAGCTCGTGCGGTTGAAGATGTTGCGAGTAAGTATGGGTATACCTTTGTGTTGTGCAATACGGATGATGAAAAGGAGAAGGAGCTTGCCTATTTAAATGCATTACGGCAAAAATCAGTCGATGGAATGATCATTGTATCGAGCAAGCTTTCACAGGAGGATGTATCTGATATAACCACTCCGATGATCGCACTTGATCGTAAAATTAGCATTGATATTGATCTTGTGACAGTAAATAATCAAGATGGCGCACAGCAAGCAGTAAGATTCCTTATGCAAAAAGGCTGCCAGCGGATTGGTCATATTTGTGGTCCGGAAAATGCGAGTAGCTCAAAAGCCCGCTTAAAGGGATATTTAGATGTTGTCAAAAATGAACCATGGTTTTCTTCAGGGTATATTCGGTCAGGGAAGTATGGATTTGAAGCTGCTTTTGAGGCAACGAAAAAGATGCTTACAGAACACCCAGATATCGATGGCTTGTTTGCTGCAAACGATTTAATGGCAGTAGGTGCGTTAAAAGCAGCAGAGCAATTAGGGTATCGCGTTCCGGATGACCTATCGATTATTGGATTTGATGGTATCGGCATTGGGAAAGCAACAAAACCAGCAATAACGACGATGGCACAGCCAATCTATGAGATTGGCGCAACAGCTGCGGAAATGCTGATTACTCGAATTCAAGATACTACCATTCCTATAACTGAAAAGGAATTGCGAGTGAAGCTTATTGAGCGTGGATCAACGCGAGTTAGTTGAGTAATAAAGAAGAGGGTGTAGGCTGATTAAAAGCATCACGTTTGTATCTGTTGTGAAATAGAGTCAAGTTATAAACGGATGCTTTTATTCAGATTTTAATTTTCTGTTCTTTCTTCCACCTTTACCTTTAGTAAAAGAATGGTTTCATATTCACTGGTTAGTTGTTCTACGTCTGCTTCGTCCGTCAAATCTGGTATTCTAATGCTATTACTCGTCGTTTCTATATACACACCAAGTAGCGTTGGTTCATATAATTTGATTTCTATCTTTTCATCATCTTCCATGACAGACTGCCAACTACTAGTACTAGAAGAGTCCATCTTCATTTCTTTATCGATGCCGAATGACTGTGCAGCGCTCCCGAATCCATAAAGAAAGGCAACCGGATAATCTTCATTCGTTTTGACTAATCCAAAGCCAATATGTCCTTCTTCCTCCTCATTCGGATTATTTGGAAAGGATAGTTCGGATAATGGTTTCGAGATTTTTTGTCCATTTTCATACTTTTCAACCCATAATGTAAACCAGCGCTCGTCTTCATTTGGAATCTGGATGTTGAAATCTAGTATTGTTCCTAAGCTTAGATCGTTAAATGTTTTTACATACTCAGAGTTTGAGTCCTTGGATAATATAACTCCCTCTGTTTGCTGTGAGCACCCATAGCTGAAAAAAATAAAAGAAATAAGAGCAACGATCAATAATGGCTTTCGTTTGAACATAGACTTCCTCCTTTTTCTTCTGAATAAGTAATCTTAGTTGGGTACTATTATATGGGATAACCACAAAAGTTTCCATATTGTTCCAATATTGGTTCTCAGGTAATAGAATGAGATAAACTTCTTTTGTAATAGAAGAAGCACGATTACAATTCTAATCAAAATATTCTAGTGAAACACTCCTTAAAAAAAGTTTATTTTTTAAGGTTCGTTTTCTTGCTCTTCGGACGAGTTAACGGTAATATATCATTGTGAAATGGATAACAAAAAATAGGATACGATAATGTTTGTTGGGGATTGTACAAAGCTAGAATCGTAATTTTTTTCATCCAACGCTGTAAGTTTCCTATCGGTAATGTTAGATCATCATGACAGACAAAGGAGAATTCGTGTGAAAATAGGAATTGATAAAATTGGATTTTACACCCCTCATTTATATGTTGACATGAACAAGCTAGCAGTTGCTCGAGATGTCGAGCCAGAAAAGTTTACCATTGGAATTGGACAAAGTCAGATGGCGATTGCTCCGATTACACAAGACCCTATCTCTTTAGCGGCAAATGCAGCTTTGCAGATAATAGATGAGGAGGACAAAGCCAAGATTGACCTCGTTATTTTTGGTACAGAATCAGGTATTGATCATTCCAAGTCTGGTGCTGTCTATGTTCATCAATTATTAGGGCTTCGTTCAGAGGCGCGAGCGATGGAAATAAAACAAGCATGCTATGGTGCCACTGCGGCAATCCAACTGGCCAAAGGTCATATTGCGCTTCATCCAGAGAGCCGTGTGCTGGTGCTCGGATCTGACATTGCGCGTTATGGATTACGCACTGGTGGAGAAGCAACACAGGGAGCAGGTGCTGTAGCATTAGTGATTAGCGCTAATCCAAGTGTTATGGTGCTTGAGGATGAAAGTGCATATTTCACCTCAGATATTATGGATTTTTGGCGACCAGTTTACTCGGAAACAGCTTATGTAGACGGAAAGTTTTCTAATGAGCAATATATTCACTTTTTTGCAAAGGTTTGGGAGCAATATAAGGAAAAAACAGGCTTGCAGTTAGCAGATTATGAAGCGATTTGCTTCCATTTACCATATACGAAAATGGGCTTTAAAGCATTAAAAACAATCCTGGAAGAAGCTTCAGAAAAAGAACAGGAACGTCTTTTAACCAACTATAAAACAAGTACGTTATATAATCGAAATGTAGGTAATATATACACGGGCTCTCTATACTTAAGCTTACTGTCCTTGTTAGAGCAAAAAGAAGATTTACAGGAAGGTGCAAGAATTGGTATGTACAGCTATGGTTCAGGAGCAGTTGGTGAATTCTTCTCCGGAATCTTACAGCCAGGGTATCGCGAGCATTTGTTTGTTGCAGAGCATGCTGCACAGTTTCAAGCTAGAAAAGAAGTTAGTGTAGCAGAATATGAAGCTATTTTTCAGGAAAGCTTGCCAACGGATGGCTCAACTGTAGAATTAGATATTAGCCAAGATCCAGCAACAATCTGTCTAGCGGGAATATCGGATCACCAAAGAAACTATGTGAATAAGCAGCAATAAAAAGCAGGGATCTCCTGCTTTTTTTGCTCTATATTAATTGTGGGCTTATCAGGTCATAGGTAAGACATAAAGATGGTACATAAAACACTCATTTCTCTCTTATTGATAACCTATAGCTGCGAGACAAAAGGAAAAGGAGAGGGGATGAGTACAACATGATTTTATTACAGTGGTGCTAGGGATTAAAGATAAAAACCCTCTATTCTAAATGTATTGCTATCCTTTAGCTAGAAAGCTTCAAGCTTGTGTTAATCCATCTATATCCAATATCATAAATCGTTTTGGAGAGATCTTTTTAATATATCCTTTAGATTGTAATGTATGAAACACTCTACTTACAGTCTCAGGTGTTGTTCCGAGATAAGAAGCTAAATCTTTGTGACTCATTGGTAAAATTACTTCATTTGTATCATTGGAACTAATTTCAACGAGATATAACGCAATACGACTTTCGACTGATTCAGTTGCAAAACGGGTAGTCTGGACTTCAGATTGCTCAAGTCTATTGGCGAATTCTTCTAATAGCTTTAATGAGATAGATGGGAATTTTAATAATAATTTCTGAAATGAAGAACGACTTATTTTACATATTGTCACATTATCCATCGCTTCTGCGTACGATTCATGCACTGTATCCTTAAAAATGGAAAGCTCGCCAGAAAATTCACCAGCATGTATAATTCGAACAAGCTGCTCCTTTCCTGCTTCTGAAAGTCGATATATTCGTATTCTCCCTTCATTTACAATATATAGAGTATCTGCACACTCACCCGCTCGATAAATTGTGTGTCCTTTTTGATAGGTTACAGCATTGACAACTGCCTCTATTTCTTTCATTTGATCATTAGTTAGATGATTAAATATGGGAACGCTTGATACACATCCTCGTTTTTTATCAATAGAACAGGATGAAACTGCCTCATTTTTTTTCAAGATATCCCTCCTTACCTACATAATATTATTCTATTATTTACATGGAACAATTACCATTTTTAGTTACTATTTATTTCCGTCGTTTTGTATTTCAATAGTCTCATCCCATTTAAGATGACAAGCAACACACTCGCTTCGTGAATAAACATTCCAGAGGCGAGATGAATGTAGTCGAAAAGCACGCCTATTAGAAGTACAAAAACAGTAATCATTGAGAATAAAGTATTTTGTTTCATATTGCGTATCGTTTTCTTAGAAAGCGCATGTGCTTGAACAAGTTGAATAAGGCGCCCTCCCATTAACACAATGTCAGCAGTGTCCATGGAAATGTCTGTTCCACTATCTCCCATTGCTATACCAATATCGGCAGTTGCGATAGCGGGTGCATCGTTGATTCCATCACCAACCATTGCAGTTATCTGTCCTATGTTCTTTGTCTGTTTAATATAAGCTACTTTCTCTTGTGGTAGTAACTCTGCTTGATAATCATCGAGTTTTAGTTTGTTTGCGATAAGTTCAGCGGTATATTTATTATCTCCTGTAAGCATGACTAGTTGCTTCACATCGTTCTTGCGAAAAGCATTTATTGCCTCTATCGTATCGGTGCGAATTTGATCTGCGATAGAAATGATACATATAGGTTTTCCATCTATCGCAACATAAACGGCTGTATTTCCTAATCTTTCTTGTTTTTCAGCATAGGCCGTAATAACTTGTGGAAGGGTGATTTCTTCTTGTTGAAGCAACTTACGATTTCCGATTACTAGTTGCTTCCCTTCCACTTTCACCTGAATCCCTTTGCCTTTAATAATTTCTCCTTCACTAGTTGGTTGATTTATGTTCAGATCTCGTTCTTGAGCTTCCTTTACAATTGCTTTTCCTAAGTGATGTTCAGAAATAGTTTCTGCCTGTCCAACTAATTGTACTAGTTCATCTTCATCATATGTCTCATCAAATATTTTAATTGCAGTAACTTGCGGCGACCCTTTAGTCAATGTTCCCGTTTTATCGAATACAATTGTGTTTACTTTTGAGAAAGCTTCTAATATTTCTCCGCCTTTGATTAATATTCCATGTTTAGCTCCATTTCCGATGCCAGCAACAGTAGATACTGGTGCACCAATTACGAGTGCTCCAGGGCAGGCTATAACTAAAAATGTGATTGCTATATGCAAATCATTTAGTAAAAAGTATACGATTACGGATAGAAAAATCACAGATGGTGTATAATACCGTGCAAATTTATCCAGAAACTTTTCAGTATTTGATTTTGCTTCCTGCGCTTCCTCTACAAGCTCTATAATTTTAGCGAATGTCGTATCATTTCCAATTTTTTCAACTAATACTTCAAGATATCCTTGTTCAACAAGTGTACCAGTATAAACAAAATCATTTATCACCTTAGATGCTGGAATAGATTCTCCGGTAATGGTTGCCTCATTCACAGAAGCAGTTCCTTTTATTACTTTTCCATCAACGGGAATTTTTGCTCCTGTTTGAATAATAACACGTTCTCCAACCTCAATTTCTTCTAAGCTTACAGTTTGCTGCTTATCATTGCGAATAACAATGGCGTTTTGTGGAGCCGCATCCATTAATTCTTTTATAGAGGATCTTGTTTTAGCTAACGTTCGAGCTTCTAAGTAATCCCCAAATAAGAAAAGAAATGCCACAACAGCAGATTCAACATATTCTTGAATAAAAAGCGCCCCAGTGATAGCTAGCATTACTAGTAATTCAATGCTAAATGCTTTCATGTATAATGCTTGAAAGGCTTTTATTGCAATGGGGATACCAGCAATAACAGTAGCAATGATTAGCATTATATCTATCAAAGTTTGATCATTTGTTAATTTAAAAATAAAACTAAACATGATAAACAGTAATGAAATGAACGTTAATTTAGTCCTATTGTTATGAATGTAGGAAATCAAATGGTTCACCTCCGAATATGGCCATTCCTAGAATAATGAAGGACTGCAATTTTATAATAAATTAGTTGTTAGAATAGGATAACCTAATTTTGTGAGTGTAGAAGCTAAGTATTCTGCATTCGTTTTACTTTCATCAAAAACAATTTTCACCTTACTTGATTGAAATAGAACGTTTACTTTAGTTACCCCGTCAATTTTTTCTACTGTTTTTTCTATTTTTCTGATACAGGTTGGACAAGTAAGTGTCTCTAATTGAAAAGCAACAGTTTTCACTTGAAAAACCTCCTTTTTGTTTGTTACCTAAAGTATAGGTGAATAAGAACAGCTAAAAATTGATCTACATCAAGATTTACTATTGGAGGATATATTCTTTTCGATCGTAAATAAAAAAGTAACTAAAAAGCATAGCTTATTAGTTACTTAATGTAGCAGTTAGTAGTTTGCTTACTATTCATTCATATGTAGCGCTTTTCTAGCTAATTGATCTGCATGTTTGTTTTGTTTTTCCGGAATCCACTTTATAAAAAAATATGGAAAAGCAGCTATTTCTAGCTTTATTTTTTCTAAGTAGGGTAAAAAGGTTTTGTTCTTTGTATAATCCTTTTCGATCGTATCGACGACTACCTTTGAATCAGATCGAAAAGAAAGGATTTCATCAGGGAAATCGCGTTTGCAAAGGAGTAATGCTTCTAATACTGCTTGGAACTCTGCTTCATGATTTGTTAGCTCCCCTAAAGGAAGCGCATATTCATACGATTCACCATTCCTTTTTATATAAATCCCTGCTCCGCTTTGACCAGGATTACCATTCGTTGCCCCGTCTGTATATACTTCGATCATTAACAATCCGTCCTTTTAATTTAGCATTCGCATTTTGATAGTTCTCTATAAACTATAGCATATGTCTTATTGTAATTTAATTCGTGAAAGACGGTTTCTTCATTATCTAACCAACTTCTTTTTCGCTATAATTTCAATGTTCTATTCTTTTCACTATTGAAATAAAATTGAGAATAGACGAAAATAGAGGAAAGAGCTCTGTGAGATTATTCTCCAGGGCATAGAGGAGGCAGAAAACATGCTTGTAAGTAACGATTATGTAAATAAGAAGGATGTTGTCTACGTAACAGAGAATACTAGCATGAAGGATGTCATGACAAAGCTTGCGGACTCAGGCTATCGCTGTATCCCGGTTTTGGATGAGTCTGGGGAAAAATATGTCGGAAATATTTATAAGGTCGATTTATTAAAGTATGAAAAAGAGCATTCCTTAGATGATGCTGTTGCACAGCTCGTATCTGATCGGGAAATTGGATTTGTGAAGGAAGATGACCCATTTTTTAAAGTGTTCTCTACGATTAAGCAACTGCCTTATCTTGCGGTAGTAAATGAAGAAAAGGATTTCCTAGGTATACTTACAAATGGAAATGTTATTCAAGTACTAGAAAATGCCTGGGGCGTGCATAATGGCAGCTATTCATTAACGATTGGTACGATTGAATATGCTGGTGTACTTCGTAAAATGCTGAAAATCATTAACAAATACTGTAATGTGCAAAGTGTTATTTCCTTAAATAACAATTCGAAATATGTTCGCAGAGTTTGTATCGTTTTACCAAAAGAAGTAACGGAAGAAATGGCGAAGAAAATTGAAGCTGACTTAGATCGAAACAATTTTACAGTTACGGATATTGAAAAGCTGAGTTAGCATGTAATTGAATAAAATGCATGAGGTTTATTAACGTAAGCCTGATGAGGCAAACAGAAGTAAAGAGGATAATTAGTTTATTACTTTGGCTAATATCCTCTTTTTTCTTTTGCGTGGATGATTTTGGTGGAACAAGTGTGCTAGATAAGTATATTAAAATGTATTTTTCATGATATTGCTTTCAATTCTTAAAGTACGTAAATGCTAAAAGCAAGGGTCGTTCAAAATAATAATAATTAATTTTTATCAAAAGCTATTTTAAATCCATATTATTCCTAGTAGGGAATGTCGTTTATATTAAGGATGGTAGGGCAATTTCAGAAAGGGGTGGATAAGCGCATGGATTTTCATGATAAAAGGAATAAATCAACCTATACGACACGTAATGCTGATCAATCGTGGATTAAAGTTATACAAGATCTCATTCCAATTAACCGTATAACGAATGCTGTAGATATTGGTTGTGGGGGAGGAATCTATGCGAAGGCTTTATCAGACATGGGGATAAATTTAATAACTGGAGTCGATTTTTCAGAGCAAATTCTCGAAGGAGCAAGCTACAATTGTAGGAATCATGACAACATTATTTTAAAGCATGGGAATGCCCTCGAAACAGGATTGGCTAGTAACAGCTATGAATTGGTACTCGAAAGGGCATTGATTCATCATATTGATGATTTGAATAAAGGTTTTAGTGAAGTTAATCGAATCTTGCAAAAAGAAGGGTTCTTTATTATTCAGGATCGCACGCTTGAAGATTGTTTGCTAGAGGGAAGTGAGAATCATATTCGAGGATATTTTTTCGATTGCTTTCCAAGATTAGCTGCGTTCGAACGCTCTCGTAGGCATCGTTCAATAGATGTGATTCAGGCATTAGAAGAATCGGGCTTTATCGAGATAGAAGAAGTGTCACAATGGGAAACGAGAGCAGTTTATGAAAATAATGATCAGTTAAAAATGGACTTACTTGCAAGAACGGGTCGAAGTATTCTCCATGAATTGACGGACGAAGAATTAGCGCAGCTCATCTTTCATATTGATACGGTGTTAGATTCTAGTAAGAAAATAGTGGAAAAAGATAGGTGGACAATATGGACAGCAAGAAAAAAATAACTTTAGAAAAATCTGTGGGCATTCCTGATTCGCGAATGCTCTTTTTTATTGTTGGTAAAGTTGTATAATTTTTAGCAATTTTTTAGATAAGGTGTAGCATGCACATAAATTATGAGACATTAAAATTTCATTAAAAATCAGTGCTTCTCCTTAAGTCCTTTCCAATGCTGGCGATAATTAACATAGATAGCAGAAAAGTGATAAGAAAAAACAAAAGCCAAGGTGCGTATCATCTTGTTCTGCTCTCCACTTTATAGAAGACCTTTTATACACATGTGACTTGGCTTAAATACAGCATCCAGGAAGGTGTAAATCATGAAAAAGTTGAAGCTTGATATTCATTCGATTAAGGTAAAACTCATTATCGCTGCAATTTTAATTTTAGCAATTCCGATGATTGTATTAGGATTCGTAACGTACAACAAAAGCTTAACAAGCTTAAATGAAATCGGTGTTACCAATCTAAAAAACAGTGTAGAGCTTACACTCGAAATGATTGATACGCTAGATAGTGAAGTAACAAAAGGAAATATATCACTTCAAGAAGCACAGGAAAAAGTAAAGGTTGCACTTTTAGGGGAGAAGCAGTCAGATGGAACACGACCGATTAACAAAGCGATTGATATCGGGGAGCATGGCTATCTTTTTATTTTAGATGAAAAAGGAAATCAAGTAGCACATCCAAACGTGGAAGGAAAGAACAACTGGGATAATCCGGATGCAAAAGGATTTATGTCCACACAGGAAATTATTAAGACTGCCCAAAACGGCGGGGGGTTAACTTATTTTCATTGGCCATTACCAAATGATGAAAATATCATTGAACGAAAAGCAGCCTATTCCAAATTGAATCCAGATTGGGGATGGGTGATTGTAGCGGGAACGTACATGATGGACTTTAATAAACCTGCATCAGAGCTTCTTGGAATGATTTTAATCGTAATGGGGGTTACATTAGTTATTGGAGTAGGGCTTGTTTGGGTTCTAGCTTCGAAACTAGCCACACCAATTCGACGAGTTTCCAAGCAAATGAACTATCTTGCTGAAGGCAACTTAAGTCAAGAAGAAATCGTCGTTAACTCAAAGGACGAAACTGCAGAGCTTGCAGCGTCTATGAACCATATGCAAAAACAGCTGCGAGCACTTGTGAGTAATGTGATGAGTGCTTCACAAAAACTGAATAATCAAAGTGGCGCACTCACTCAGTCGGCAAATGAAGTAAAAGCTGGGTCAGAGCAGGTTGCCATTACGATGCAGGAATTAGCAAATGGATCAGAAAATCAAGCGAATAGTGCAAGCGGACTATCTGCTGCAATGCAAGGCTTTGCTGTCCAGCTCGAACAAGCAAATACAAGTGGAAATCATATTGAACGAGCTTCGAGGAAGATTTCAAGTATGACGCAAGAAGGAAGTCAGTTCATGACAACCTCCATGAAACAGATGGAGAAAATTGATCATATAGTTGATGAAGCGGTGCAAAAGGTAAGTGGTTTAGATCAACAAACACAAGAAATATCTAAGTTAGTCCTTGTTATAAAGGATATTGCAGAGCAAACAAATCTGCTGGCACTAAACGCTGCAATTGAAGCGGCTAGAGCAGGGGAGCATGGAAAGGGCTTTGCTGTTGTTGCAGATGAAGTTAGAAAACTAGCAGAGCAAGTAGCTGAATCTGTTACCGATATAACTTCAATCGTCACAAATATTCAGCAAGAATCTGGAGCAGTTACTGTTTCTTTGAAGGATGGTTATCAAGAGGTTGCATTAGGCTCTGAGCAAATTCAGGAGACAGGTGAAAGGTTCCGTTCTATTGATGCGGCGGTTACAGATGTTGTTAAAAGTATTGAGGCGGTATCAAGTAGTCTAGCACAGATTGTAGAAGAAAGTGAGCAAATGAATCGCTCCATTGAGGATATCGCTGCAATCTCTGAAGAATCTGCTGCAGGTATTGAAGAAACGTCTGCATCCTCTCAGCAAACGAGTAGCTCGATGGAAGAGGTTGCGGCTAGCTCAAATGCATTAGCAAATCTTGCAGAAGAGTTAAACGAACTGGTGAAGCAATTTAAAATTTAAATCTATTTCTTTTATTTCTACTTTTATGGAAAGAGGAAAAGGAAGCATATTAGATGCTTCCTTTTCATTACGAATTAATATGCTTGCATTGCTTCGTATACTTTATTTGCGATTTGTTTAGATAATGTTCCCGTACTAGCATAAGAGCCACTTGCTAGAGGACCATTGTTCTGTTTATTCGTTAATATTATAATTTGTAGGTTATAGGTAGGATCTACGATAATTTGTGTGCCGGTAAATCCAGTATGACCGAAAGCTCTTGGTGAATGTAAATCACCCATGTACCAGCTTTTATTTAGCTCCCAGCCAAGCCCCTGCCCAAAAAGGTATGGAGAAGTGAATTGGTCTATCGTTTCTTCGTCATATAGCTTTACTTTACCATAAGTTCCATTGTTTAACATTGCTTGCCCAAGAATGGCAAGATCTTTAGCGGTTGAAAATAAGCCTGCATGTCCAGCTACGCCTTGATTAGCATAAAAGCTATTTCCATCATTTACTTCACCACGTAGTGTATAGTCTCTCCATCTTGTGAAAGAATCTGCATCCTCTTCCACGTAATAACCAAAATTAGGATCGTCAATCATTTTGTATTCAAATGGATTCCCCCAGGATGTAGCAGCAATCCGTTTTTTTGTTTTGCTATTTGGATTGAACATCGTATCTTGCATCTGTAAAGGAGTATAAATACTTTGCTCTAGATATTCATCAAATGCTTGTCCTGTTACTTCTTCGATAATAAATGCGAGTGTCATAAAGCTAAAGTCACTGTACCGTCGATCTGTACCTGTTTCATATTCAAGTGGAAGCTCATTAATATAATCGAGAACTTCCTCAGGTGTGTCAGCATGTAAATAAGTAGGCTGCCAAGGTGTTAATCCTGAAGTATGCGATAATAAGTCGGCAATGGTAATGTCTTCTTTTCCGTTTTGTGCAAACGCAGGAATGATATCACTTACTTTATCCTCGATGGATAGCTTATTTTCCGATGCAAGTTTCATAATTCCTTGTGTTGTTGCCATTACCTTCGTGACAGATGCTAAATCAAATAAAGTCTTTTTAGTCATTTTAGTAGGTTTATCTAATAAATTACCCATATCATACTTTTCTGCATAACCGTAAGCGCTTTCTTTTATGATTTTATTATCCTTCGAAATTAACACAACAGCCCCTGGTGTTATTCCATTGTTTATTGCTTGAAGGACAATTGTATCAATTTCCTTTAGTTTTGTTTCACTAAGTCCAACTTTTTTTGATGTTCCATAACTGAGCTTACCGTTATTTGTTGCTGCAAAGGATGAAAAAGGTGTTGAAAAGAGTGCAAAGCATAGAATAAGAATTAATGTGATAAAGCTTTTCTTCCTCATTTAAAACAGCCTCCTAAAGTGTATTTGATGGTAAAAAGATCCATCGATTTTTAAACTTTCATTGCTATCTAGTAATGAAAGCGTTATAATTACAATATACGATATTTTGTATATTGTCTATGGGTTAAAAGTCCGGGCTTTTCATATGCTTTTATTAATTCCGAAGAGAGGTATTGGAGCATGGGGAATTTCAAGCAAAGACTAATCAATGCAGAGAAGGAAATAGGAAGGTCAGTAGTAGCTTTAAATCCATCTATAAAGAAGCAATTGTCACAGGACGATACTACCTTATATTTTGGAATAAAGGATACGAATCAATTTCCACATGCATTACTCGATAAGCTTTTAAGCATAGATGATTGGCAGTGGTTAACAATTGATAAAGCAGCAAGCAATGGAAGGGCAATAGATACAGATATCCATAATCCAGTTACATATCGATTAATGACTGGTTCGACGAGTGGAGGACCAATCAATATTATAAAAGGCATTACTGACTTTGCAATTGGAACGGATGGAGGAGGCTCCGTGCTGGCACCTGCTATAAGCTGTCAGCTACCAGCAATGATAGGTGCTGGGATTGGGATGCAGCTTGAGAAAAACAAAACCTCCACGGATGGAATTAATTTTGTTGGAAGTGTTGGAGTTATAGCAAAAAAAATGCAGCAAGTCGTCGATGTGATAGAGAAACTATCAGAAAGAAGCTTTAATATCCCACAAAGGGAGCGATTAACAATTGCAATCCCTAAAAAAGGAACTGTTATTTCTCCTGATCGGGTTGATATGTATGAGAAGGTATCCCATTATTTATCAATGCTAGATCCGAACGACTATTCTATTATCGAAATGGATATGCAAGGGATGGAATATAGAGAAAAGGGCATTGCCGTTATTCAAGAGGCATTTCAACGTTTAAACGTTGACTTAATTGTTACATGTGAAGGTCCAATTGATGTTTATGGTTATGGAGAAACGATGCCGTCCACCTTTGGAACGGTTGGCAAGGAGATATTCGATCAAAATGGAAAATATTTAGTTCGAGTAGCGAACATGTGTCAAACAACGGCTATTACTGTTCCAACTGAATGTCTTGCAACCGGATTGTTAATTATAGCAAATACGGGATATGCCAATTGTATGAACGCAATCTCCTTAGCAAAAAAATTAGAAGAAAAAATCGTATTACCTCACGCATGGGTACAACAAATGAATATGAAAAAGGAAACCGATGCTGGACTTTCCGATTACATTAAAAAAAATATACGAGAATAAGGTGAAGTAATGAGTAGAATTTGGGAAAGTTTATTTTCAAAAAACGGGTTAGCAGCAAAGGAAATTGCTAAAAAAATGATCTTTATCGAAGCAGGAGAAAGAATCCCGCGCGTAGAGGATTTTGTTCAAAGCTTGTCTTTGGGGCGTGGCACTGTACAAGGAGCGCTTAAGGTATTAGAAAACCTGCGAGCAATCCATTTAGAATCTCGTGGTCACTTAGGGACATTCTTGATAACGAAGGACATGCATTTATTAAAAGAAATTGCAGGTGTAGGCTCACTTATGGGAGCAATGCCGTTACCATATTCTACTTTATATGAAGGGTTAGCAACAGGATTAATTGAAGTGTCAGATGCGATGTTAAATCGAGTTAATCTAGCATATATGAGAGGTTCAAAGCAAAGATTGGAGGGGTTGAAATCACGAAGATATGATTTTGTAGTGATGTCACAGCTAGCAGCAGAGGAAGAAATTGCGCAGGACAATAATTTGCAAATAGCTATTAATTTTGGTCCGGAAACATATGTGACACGACACCAAATTTTTTTAGCAAATGCGCATGAAAATCAAATAAAGGAGGGGATGCGAGTTGGTATTGACTATACATCTATAGATCAATCTAAAATCACATTGTTGGAATGTGAAAACTTAAATGTTGAGTTGGTTCCACTTAATTACATGCAATTATTCGATAGTCTTCAAAGTGGTAGCTTGGATGCCGCGGTCTGGAATGCAGATGAAACGCGAGCAAACAAGGTATTAAAAAAAGTAGATTTTAAATCAGAAAAAGCAAAGGCGATTGCTAAGAAAGCATCTACATCCGTAGTGCTGATGGAAAAGGATCGGCCGGAGGTTAGTAATTTTCTTTTGCGGCTGGATAAGCAGCTTATTTTAGATATACAGCGGCTTGTAGTGGAAAAGAAGAAGCTGCCTCATTATTAAATAAACAAAGTAAGGTTAGGAGAGTTGGAATGAACATCCAAGAATTAAAAGAACGATTACAGCTATTGCTTGAACAACATGTAATCACAAAGAAAGCATATGCAACTACTTTAGATTCCTATGAGTTTTTGCTTCGTTACTTGGAAAGAGATTTTGCTGATCATGCTGAAATGCTCTTTACACATTTACCGATGGCACTTACACGGATTGAGAATGGTGAGGATGTAGCAAGTCCTACAGATGACATCATGCTTGATGTAAGGAATTCGCCCTTTTATCCAATTGCGCAGGAGCATGTAGCATTTATTGAACAAAGATGGGAAGCACCGTTGCCAAAAGGGGAAAAGGACTTTTTATATTTACATTATACGACTGTTATTACGATGAACACAGGAGGAGAATAAGATGAAGATTGTTATTGGTGGACAAGTTGAAAAAAAAGCTATTGAGGCATTGGTTAAAGAATTAGATGATTCGATTGAGACAGTAATCAAATCAGATTTAGAAGCTGCAATGGCACTCAAAACAAACCAAGCTGATTATTATCTAGGTGCATGTCATACCGGTGGTGGTGGAGCATTGGCAATGGCAATCGCGATGAATGGAAAGGCTTCTTGTGAAACCGTTTCAATGCCGGGGAAAAAGCCTGTAGAAGCATCCATAATCGCAGCAGTGAACGATGGAAAAAGAGCCTTTGGTTTTACCGGCGATCATATTGATTTGGCAGTACCAATGATTATTAATGCAATAAAAAATAAAAAATAAAACGTAGAATGGGGAGTGCATGAAATGGAAATGCTATTTGTCATTTTAATTGGAGCAGTTGCTGCTGTTCTATCAAACAGAAATATCGCAGTTTTTAATGATGGGCTACGACCGATTGTATCTGAGCATATCGAAGGTAGGTTAAAACGGAGAGAGCTTGGATTAACTGCATTTGCGATGAGCTTCGGCTTAGTTGTTGGGTTTGGGATTCCGTTTACATTGTCGGCTAGTATTATTTTGATTCATAGTATTTTATTGGGAACGGATATTATTGGATTAGTTACACCAAAAAACCGCTGGGGAACTCCAGTTGCCGCATTTGTTGGTGGTCTCTATGGTTGGGGATTACTTGCAGGGTTAGAAGGATTTGTGAAGCTGTTTGATTATTTGCCAGTGAATTTCCTTGATGCGATGGGACAAGTTGGAACACCAGTTGTTGTAACATTTATGGCTTTCCCAGCACTTGCAGTAGCATTTCAGTTTAGTGTGAAAAAAGGGATATTGACCTTTGTTGTTGCTGCTTTAGTAAGACAATTAGCAGTTTTTGTGAATGAGCAAGGCTTTTTAACAATAGGTGATAACGTTGTTTCCTTAAATCAAGAAGGAATGGCTTTGATTGTTGGAATGATCTTTCTCTTTACTTATGCCATTAAGGAAAAAGCAGAAGAAGGTTCTTCTATTGATTTAGCTTCTGTATTTAGTGAAAAGGTAAAATCAATTAAAAAGAATGTTGCCTTTTTCATGATTATCGGTGCATTAATAGCTGGGGCTACTAATCTATTATTAATGGCTGGTGATCCAATTTCTTTAAATCTTCTTGCAGAAGGAAAGCAAACAGATGCTGGTATTGCAGCTGCTGCTAGAGCGATTGGGTTTATTCCTTTAGTTGCAAGTACAGCGATTGCTACTGGTGTTTACAGCCCAGTTGGATTTACATTGATATTTGTTGTCGGGTTGTTTGCTCCAAATGTATGGTTAGCAGTAATTATTGGTGCATTAGTAATCTTTGGTGAAGTCATGCTCCTTAGCTCTATTGCTAGATTTTTAGATAAGTATCCAGGTGTTCGAAACTCTGGGGAAAATATCCGTAACGCGATGACGAAACTGCTTGAGGTTGCTTTATTGATTGGTGGAGCAAATGCTTCCAATGCGATTGCACCAGGATTCGGTTTCTTCTTTATTGCTGGCTTCTACTTGTTAAATGAAGCAGCAGGTCGTCCAATCGTTCGTATGGCAGTAGGGCCAGTCGGAGCGATTGCAGTAGGGATTATTGCAAACATACTTGTGGCAATGGGGATTATGGCGATACCTCAATAACAGCATGGGAGTGATTGGTAATGCTACAAACAGTTAGAGGAAAAATTAAGCAAAATGAATTTGGAATATGTGCAGCACATGAACATTTATCCATTGATTTATCAAGAATAAAAAAAGACCCAGATACGATATTAGATGATGAAGCAGGTATGGAATCAGAATTACACCATTTTTATCAAGCTGGTGGACGCTCAATGGTTGAATTGACGAATGAAGGAATGGGAAGAGATGTCCAACGCTTAAAAAGGTTAAGTGAGGTTACAAATGTCCATATTATTGCATGCACAGGCTTTTACAAGGATCCTTTTATTCCAGATTTTGCTCAAAAATGGGATCGAGATGCGTTTGCCTTGTATTTTACGAAAGAAATAGAAGAAGGTATTCAGAATACGGGAATTTATCCAGGTGTTATTGGTGAGGTAGGTACGAGTGTAAATGAAATTAAACCAGTAGAAAAAGAACTCATCATTGGTGCTGGGAAAGCGGCACTTGCAACTGGATTAACCGTTACAACCCATACGTCTTTAGGAACAATGGGGGTTGAACAAGTAAATATGTTGTTTGATTTAGGTGTACCTAAGGATCAAATCATTATTGGTCATCAGGATTTAAATACGAACAAGGATGAAGTACTTGATGTGCTTCGTGCAGGTGTTTATATCGGATTTGATACAATTGGTAAAACAAATTATCGTCCAGATGAGGATAGAATTGCATTTTTATTAGACTTTATCGAGCGTGGTTATCATAAGCAAATTTTACTCTCAGCCGATTTAACCCGCAAATCACATTGGAAGAAGCACGGTGGTCCAGGATATGATCTCGTCCTTCAAGGGTTTATTCCGAAATTACAGGAGCACGGGGTAACAAATGATGTTATTCAAGATATGCTTATCAACAATCCAGCACATGCATTTTCAATAAAGGAGCGTTAACCGTGACTTACGATCCAGCAAAACTTAAGTATGCAAATTCAGTTGTTCCAACACGAACAGTAAAGGAAGCGGAGGAGCTTCAATTTAAATTGGTTGAATGTATGAGTGAGCATTTTACTGGTGATCAGTTTCTTTCATTGGGAGATCTTGGAGTAGCACCAGTTTATAAGAAGCCAGAACAGACAGCTCGAGTTGAACGTGTGTTAGCATCGTTTTTTGGTGTGGAGGATGTTGCACTTGTCCGAGGCGCAGGAACAGGGGCGATTCGCATTATTTTAAGCACGATCATGAGCCCAGGTGATACGATGTTAATTCATACCGCACCAGTATATACAACAACAACAGATACCATTCGCGTTTTAGGATTGCGTACAAAGGAAGTCGACTTTAATGATTTAACAGCAGTTGAAGCTGTATTAAAAGAAGATACAGTATGTAAGGTGTTTTATGTTCAGCATGCTAGACAGCAGCCGACAGATACGTATGATTTAAAAGCGGTTATTCAAACGGTAAAACGTGTTCGTCCAGACTTGCCAATTATTGTAGATGATAATTATCTTGCGATGAAAGCATACGGAATTGGTGTGGAGTATGGAGCAGATTTTTCCACGTTTTCTGGCTTTAAAGTGCTTGGACCAGAAGGAATTGGTATTATTGCAGGAAAAAAAGAAGAAATCCAATTGCTTCAATCGAGAAATTATTCTGGTGGTGGACAAGTTCAAGGCTTTGAAGCAATGGAGCTATTGCGAATGATGACCTTTGCTCCAGTATCATTAGCAATTCAAAATGAGCAGGTAGCTGAGGTTTGTAAGCAATTAAATACCGGTGCTATAAAAGGTGTCACACATGCATACATGGTAAATGCACAATCAAAAAATATAATCGTGGAATTAGAGGAACCTATTGCACAACAGGTTATTAAAGCTAGTAATACTTTTGGAGCGGCGACGCATCCAGTCGGAGCTGAATCCAAGTATGAGATTTTGCCGATGATCTATCGGGTTTCTGGAAGCTTTATTGCTTCACAACCTCGATTAAAGCAGTATGGCATAAGAATTAATCCGATGAAATCAGGATCGAAAACTGTTTTATCTATATTGGAGAAAGCGATGAAAGCAGTAAAGCAGGGGTTCTGATAATTGAATGAACAACAGGAGGATGTCCCATGTTTTTGGATGTGACAAAACGAAGGAATCCAGACCTTATAAAGACTGGTGTTACGTTACACCAAACGGGTGAGATTCCACCCAACACATATATTATTGATGTAGATATTTTAAAAGAAAATGTAAAATTACTGTCAAAGGCTGCTGATAAGCATGAGATGACATTATATTTTATGTCTAAGCAGCTTGGTAGGCTGCCAGAGATAGCAAGGATAATCGAAAATAATGGAATAGCGAAAGCGGTAGCGGTAGACTTCGATGAAGGAAAGCTACTAGCTGAAAACGGAATAAAAATTGGTAATATAGGTCATCTTGTACAGCCAGGAAAGCACCAATGGAAGGAAGTTTTAAGCTGGAACCCAGAAGTTGTGACGATTTTTTCTTATGAAAGAGCACAACAACTATCCGTTACTGCGAGACAGATGGGGAAAGTGCAGGATATTTTACTCAAAGTAGTTGATTCAGAGGATAAAATCTATCATGGTCAAGAGGGAGGCATTCCGCTTCACAGCCTTGAACAAACGATTGATAACATCCTGCAATTAACTGGAGTTCGAATTGTTGGTGTTACTACATTTCCAAACCTACAATTAAATAGCTTAAATCTGGAAATGATCCCAACGGAAAATCTTTCTACTCTATTAAGAGCAAAGAAGATATTAGAGAAGAAAGGAATAGAAGTTACTCAAGTTAATGGTCCAAGTGGAACAAGCTGTGAAACGATTCCGTTTTTATCCCATAAAGGAGTAACTCATGGAGAGCCTGGACATGGGTTAACGGGAACGACTCCACTGCACGCATATAAAGATTTACCAGAAAAACCGGCAATTGTTTATGTTTCTGAAGTATCTCATACCTATGATGACAAGTATCAAGTCATAGCCGGTGGATTTTATGGAAGATCAAATATGAAGGGTTGCTTCGTTGGTCATGATAAGGAAACAATTATGAATCGATATACGGCGGCATATGAGCTTAGCCCTGAATCAATTGATTATTATGGAATGATTGCGAAGCCAAACGACTTTCAAATTGAAATCGGAGATACAGCTATATTTGCTTTTCGTACGCAGCTTTTTGTTACGCGAGCACATATTGCGCTTGTTGAGGGAATACAATCAGGAAATCCGAATGTCATCCACCTAGAAAGGAAGTGGTGACATCATGGCTAAAATGATGTTACTCGTAATCGATAGCTTTGGAATTGGAGCAATGGAGGACTGTAAAGACTTTGTACCGTCAGATTGCACAGCAAATACGTATAAGCATATTCGTGCCAAAAAACAGGATAGTCTACAAATTCCTGTCATGTATAAGCTTGGGTTGGGCACACTTGTGGACGGAAAAGAGGCACCTGAAAACGCATATGGCTATGCAAAGCTAGCTCATCATGGGGCAGACACGTATTTAGGCCATCAAGAAATTGCCGGAAGCTGCCCCAAGAAATCAAATAAACGACTAATGAAGGACATTCATCATGAAATGAAAAATGCCTTAGAAAAAAGTGGCTATACCGTTACTTATCCATTAGCTCATTGTCCGATCTTATTAGTTAATGGCAGTGCTGTTGTAGCTGATAATTTAGAGTCTGCTTTAGGAAATATAATTAATGTAACAGCTGACTTTAATCGCATGCCTTTTTCAGAAGTAAAGAAGCTGGGTGAGGTAGTTCGAGAAAATGTGGATACTACAAGAGTGATTGCTTTTGGAGGACCCTACACAAGTATTGAACATATTTTATCCTGTGTACAAGAAAAGCATCCTGGTCAGTGGGGAGTAGATACTCCGAAGGCAAACGTTTATGGCAAAGGTTACGAAGTATATCATATGGGCTTTGGTGTGGAGATTGAAAAGCAATTCCCGATGATTGCCGCAAAAAATGGATTAAAGGTATATCGACTCGGTAAAACTGCAGATGTATTGCATGGCGAAGGACCTGCTGATCCTATTGTGAATACGACGAAGCTTTTAAAGAAAGTAACAAGCAGCTATAAAGCAGAAACAGGGGATGCCGCTTTCCTTGTGAACGTACAGGAAACAGATTTAGCTGGTCATGCAGAGGATGTCGATTGGTACTGCAGCTTGCTAAATGAAACAGATCAGTGGCTCGCTTCGTTCATTCCAGAGATGAACGAAGAGGATATATTAATTATCATGGCAGATCACGGCAATGATCCAACGATTGGGCATTCCAATCACACCAGAGAATATGTTCCAATATTAATAGTAGGAAACAAAGTGAAAAAAACATCTATTGGGTTAAGAAATACGATGGCAGATGTTGGGGCAACGTTTTGTGATTTCTTTCAATTGCCTGCACCTGCTGAAGGGAAAAGTTTTTTATCCGAAATTAAAAGTGAACATCCCTTCAAATAGAATAAAAAGAGGTTGAATAATGGTTCAACCTCTTTTTGTTGTTTGAGATAGTATCTAAAAGTTAGATATTTAAAATGACAACAAGCAGTGAAAATGCAAATAATAATCCAGGCATTTTTAACGATGCAACAGGATCCTTTGCCCGAATATGTGTTAACATTGCAAAAAACATTATAATCGCTAGCCAGAGGCCGGCCCAAATGACTAATGGCGTATACCATATCCCAGCAATGATTGCTATTGCTCCAACCCATTCAAATAACCCAGTTATAACACGAAACCACTGGGGGAGTCCGAAATGATTAAAGCCCTCCACCATTTTTGGCGAGGTGAATTTCATGTAACCAAACATAAAAAAACCTGCTCCTAGTAGTACTTGTAAACCAACAGATAACATTATAATTTCCTCCATTCTTTTGCTGCAGACTCTATTATGATATATATTATCTTTTTATTGAAGTAGGCACTTTAAAGTGGTATAGTATCCAAAAGGAAACTTAGGAGGATGCAGATGGATGACCGCACATGTGTTGGTGTAGAAGTAGCGATTGATGCAATGGTTGGTAAATGGAAGCCAATTATTTTGTTTCATTTGATGGAAAATGGAACAATGCGGTTTAATGAATTAAGGCGAAAAATACCAAAAATCACACAGAAAATGCTCACCTCACAACTGCGAGAATTGGAATCTCATAGCATTGTAAATCGAAAGGTTTATCCCCAAGTCCCGCCAAAGGTGGAGTACTCTTTAACAGAATATGGAGAAAAAATAATTCCGATTTTAAATTCAATGCAAGAATGGGGTTCGTCTCACAAAGAGCATTTAAAAGAACTTAATAATAATAATGATCAGACTGCGGAGAAGTAGATAAGTACTTCTCCGATATTTTTATAAAATATGGAAATCAAATTTTATAACGCTTCTTTTTTTGAAAGCAAATACACTTGACTATATACCTAAGGGGGTATATAATGAGGTTAGTTAATTGAGTTTTTGTAGGAAGGGGAGAATAAAATTGGCTACAGTAGCAAAGGTTTATGTAACTTCAACATGTCCATTTTGCACGATGATGACGAATTATTTGCATGAAAATAATATTCCATTTGAAACGATTAATGTACAAACGGATCGACAAGCTGCAGTAAAGCTTGTTGAAACGACTGGTCAAACTGGTGTACCACAGACAGAAATCAATGGAAAATGGGTGCTTGGCTTTGATCCAGATGCAGTGCAAGAAGCGCTAAAAGGGTGAAGCAAGTGAAGAAAGCATTTCAGAAAATCAAGTACCAGTTCATGTGTAATTCTTGTTCAGTGAATAATGAGGACAAGGGATGCAATACTAAAACAGGTGGTCCGAAGATTTGTATTGGTCATGTAGGGTTATTTTTAGCTGCCGTTTTTATTTTAATTTCGGAGCTAATGAGATAAGACAGCGTTTCATTTTTTAGGGGTCAATCCGATTTAGCTGCTGGGGTGATGCAAACGTGCATCTATATCCAGTAGCTTTTTTATCGGATTCTGTTCAGCTAACAATCAGTGAGGAATGAAAGAGATTCCTCACATATAATGAACGTTATTAATTTTAAGTAGGAGTGGAAGCATTGGAACAACACGGATTGCGTTATTTTCCAATTGGATTATTTGCAAGTGTGATGGGATTTGCGGGAGTAACAATAGCTAGTAGACATCTCGAAGAGCTCTTAAATTTTCCGCATTATGTATCATTAGTATTCTTATTTTTTTCAACCTTATTATTTCTAGTTAATTTAGCAATACTAAGTTATCGTTCTATTCATTTTCTTCAGGATGTTAGGGAGGATTTTAATCATCCGGTAAAGATGAATTTCTTTGCAGCGATATCAATAAGCTTACTTTTATTAGCGGAATCCTATTATCATTATGTGCCAGCCTTATCTTTTGTAGTCTGGGTAGTAGGTGCTGTCTTACAGCTGTATCTGACTTTAAAAGTGTTGTCTAACTTAATTTGGCGGCAATCATTTGTTATTGCTCAATTTAATCCCGCTTGGTTTATTCCAATTGTAGGGAATATTGTTTTACCATTGGCTGGAGTGTATCATGTAGGAAAGGATATTAATTGGTTGTTTTTTAGTGTTGGAATTGTATTTAGCATCATTTATCTAACAATCATGATGCAACGATTGTTTTTTGATCCTTCATTACCAAATCCGTTGATGGCAACATTGTTTATTTTAATGGCACCACCAGCAGTAGGATTTTTATCGTATATGAAGCTAACCGGAAATTTAAATGTATTTGCTCATATTTTGTTCGGGTTTGCATTTTTTATTTTTTTACTATTGCTTTTTAATATAAAGCGATTTATTGTCCTTCCGTTTTTCGTATCATGGTGGGCATTTTTATTTCCAACAGCAGCATTAACCATTGCTACGATTCATATGTTCGTTGTTACTAAATCGATACTTTATGCTTGGTCGCTCGTTTTTGAAAGTGCTGGTCTACTATTTCTAATCATAGTATTAAGTTGGAAAACCGTGAAGCTTGCTGTGAATAAGAAATTATGTGTATCGCAATAACACAAACTTTTGATACAAGCCATTCTTTGAAAAAGAAAGGCTTGTATTTTTTGCATTTCCAATATTTTATCGGATACTATCTTTAAAAGAATTACAATCAATGCTTAAATAGAATGTAAGAAGCGTAGTATACAGGATACTATTGTACAAAAATAGTAAAAGCTATTTACTTCTAAGTAGATTGCATGGTAAATTATGGTTATTGATTGTAACAAAAGGGGGAAGAAAAGTGGCAGTCGTAACAGTAGATTTTGATGGGACACTATACCAAGGGAACTCGTTTAAGATTATGTTTAAGATTGCGAAAAAGAAGTTCACCCTTAAGCAATGGCTTGTCGTGATTGCAGGGCTAATTCAGGCTGTTTTTATTGGTGTATTTAAAGGGAAAGATGCGTTTCGCCATCAGTTTTTTATCGCATTTGCTAAATCATTTAAAGGAAAGACAGAACAAGAAATGGCTTTATTTTTCCAAGAGTTAGTATCTATTGGGAAAAAGGATGTCCATGAAGACCTTGTAGAAAAAATACGTGAACACCAGCAACAAGGCGATACAATAATATTGCTTTCAGGTGCATTACGTCCATTTTTAGAAATGTTCGTTCAAGAAGTTAAACTAGATGTGCATATCATAAGCACCTCTCTGCTTTATGATCAAAATGGGGTTTGCACTGGTGAAATTGGACAAATTATAAATGGTGCTAGTAAGGTCGAAAAGGTGAAGGATTGGCTGCAAGCCTATTCGCGTAAAGAAGACGATGCACTGAAAATATGGGCATATGCGGATAGTGAGAGCGATATTCCACTGTTTGAACTAGCAACCTATCCTGTTGTAGTAAATCCTGATGAAGCGATGTTAGCAATCGCAAAGAAAAGGGAATGGCCGGTATTTAGTTCCTAGAATTAAAACGAATAAAATGGAGTATGAATAAACAGTTATTAGATAAAAAGGCGGATGAAAAAAAGGTTTATTATTCAAAAAATACGAACGAAATATTGACGTTAAAATTTAACTGTAATTAAATGTATTTATAAGCAGTTGAAATGGGTGAGACTCCTCCGGGAAGCAACAGAGGAACGCAGACTAAAATCGCTACGTCCTGTTGCAACGTCTGCGCTAGTACATCCTGTACGTCGAAAAATTAACTCGGAAAAGTGTACTTTCTTTTCCGAGTTAGTTGAGGTCGTGCCCGGGGAAAGCGACCCCATTTTTAAACTACGTGGCTTTTTTATCTTACTTATTCTTTTTTCGTTTGGATAGTCTCCCTAATAGGAATGCGCCTGCACCAATGGCAATAGCTGTGTTCGTTTTTTTGTTGAATACTTGTTTTACTACTAAATTCATATTTTGTGGACGCTCTGCTAAACGACGCATGAAATAACCATACCAGTCTTTTCCAAATGGTACGTATGTACAGAACTGATAGCCTTCCTTGGCAAGTGTAAGCTGTAGGTCCTTGCGAAAGCCGTATAGCATTTGAAATTCAAACTTATCTTTCGGAATATCATTTTCCTTTACAAACTGCTTTACATGGTTAATGACATGATGATCATGTGTAGCAATGGAAGTGAACGATCCGCTTAACAAATGATATTCGATTAATTTAAGGAAATTGTTATTAATTTCTTTTTTATCCTGGTAAGCTACCGTTTCCGGTTCTTTATAAGCTCCTTTTACAATGCGTAGACGAAAATCCTTATATGCTTGAATCATTTTCACAGAATCGAAAAAATAAGCCTGGATTACGGTTCCAATATTCTGATAGCTTTGGGACAATTCGTCAATTAAATCAAAGGACGGTTGCAGGTGTTTGTAATCTTCCATGTCGACATTTATAAAAATACCGAATTCATTTGCTTTCGCGACAATCTCCTCTAGATTTTCACGACAAAAGGCATAGTCGATGTCAAGTCCCAGCTGGGTTGGTTTTAACGAAATATGTGCATCTACCTCATGTGCATGAATCGCTTCTATGACGTTTAAAATTTGGTCCTTTGCTTCGAGTGCTTCTTCTTTTTCAAATACAAATTCTCCGAGATTATCAACCGTGGCGGAGATGCCGTGCCTATTGAGCTCTTTTACGCTTTCAATCATTTCTTCAATAGTTGTTCCTGCGACAACCGTTTGTGCACCTAATTTGGTGCCGTATTTTTTGGCCATACTATTTAAAAGCTGATTTTGAGATAAACCGATGAAGAAATTTTTTAACCACATCTTTTAACCCTCTTTTTTTAATAGTTTTAATTATATTATAACAGGAAAAATTAGAATAATGGTACAATTGTTTTGAAGATTTGTCATAATTGTATCCGTTATCAGTTTAAGAGATAATAAGAAAATGGACAGACGTTAACTTAATTGAATTGTTAGACAATTCAGCGTTGATTAAAGATAAGAGCTATGGTAACGTTAATTTGAAAAGAAATACTCTTAAAGTCATTGAATATAAAAGTATCATGTACTGAAGCATTGTCCTAATGGGGCTTTTTTCTTTTTTATTTAACATATACATACAATTGTGAGTTAGACGCAACAAGGAGGATTTATATTTTGAACCGGTCCATTGATATTAGAAGACTTCATTCCTTAGAGGAATTAAATGAGATGCAGCAGATAGAAGAACAAGTTTGGGAAATGCCTCCAACCCCTGTGCATCAAACATACACCGCTTGCAATAATGGCGGTATTCTACTCGGCGCTTATGATGAAAATAGAATGATTGGCTTTTTGTATAGCTTTGCTGGATTTGATGGGAGTGCTCCATATGTTTGCTCGCACATGCTTGGCATCCTACCAGCCTATCAGAAATTAGGGGTTGGTATGCGGATGAAGCTCGAGCAAGCAAGGATTGCAAAAGATTTAGGTTATCACATGATTACATGGACGTATGATCCACTTGAAACCAAAAATGCGTACTTAAATATACATAAGCTCGGAGCTGCAGGTGTACAGTATAAAGAAGATCATTACGGAACCTTGGATGATGGGCTAAACCAAGGACTTGCTACTGATCGATTTCTTGTAGCGTGGCACCTACATAAGGAGCCTATTAAAAAAGAAGTACATGAGATTTCCGAACATCTATTGCTTCTTAAGGTAGGGGAAAATGATCAACCTGCTATAACCGATACTTTCAATTCTGCTAATTTAGTAGAAATAGAATGTAAAGATGGTTGGTTTGTAGCTGTACCAGACCATTTTCAACAAATAAAGCAAAGAGACTTACCATTGGCGAAAGCGTGGCGTTCGGCTACAAGACGTGTTTTTATGGCCTTGTTTTCGAATGGTTACATGGCGACAGACATTATTCGGGACAAGGAACAGCGTATTTGTTATTATTATTTTTCAAAATGATAGTGGAGGGATAGAAGTGGAAATTCCAATTAGACAAGTTATCTTACATCGATTGAAAATGCGGTTAAATGATCCGTTTACAACGAGCTTTGGAACATTCCAGGACAAGGAGTTTTTTATAATTGAGGCGGTTGATGCGGATGGGAATCATGGCTATGGAGAGAGCGTTGCTTTTACCAGTCCTTGGTATAGTGAGGAAACTGTAGAGACAACATACCATATGATGCGTGATTTTTTAATTCCACTTTTGCAGGAGCATTCCATATCACATCCGTTTGAAGTCACAAAGCTGTTTTCACCGATACGAAGAAATAATATGGCTAAGGCAGCAATCGAAGGAGCGATCTGGGATCTATATGCGAAACGAAATAACAAGCCATTGGCAGAGATGCTTGGTGGAAATAAAAAAGAAATTGATGTAGGGATTAGTATAGGGATTCAACCTTCTATAAAAGCTTTATTGGAGTTAATCGATAAGTTTGTCACGCAAGGGTATAAACGAATTAAAATAAAAATAAAGCCTGGCTGGGACATTGATGTGCTAAGAGAAGTCCGTGCTCATTTTCCCGATATTCTAATTATGGCAGATGCAAATTCTGCGTATTCGCTTGAAGACCTGGAGCATTTACAACAGCTTGATGCATTTAATTTAATGATGATCGAACAACCGTTAGCACATGACGATATCGTGGATCACGCTTTATTACAAGCGCAGCTAAAAACACCAATATGCTTGGATGAAAGTATTCACTCACTCGAAGATGCGAGAAAAGCAATCGAGCTTGGTAGCTGTCAAATTATTAATATAAAAATTGGACGCGTTGGTGGATTATCAGAAGCTAAGAAAATTCATGATTACTGTATGGAAAAGAAGATCGATGTATGGTGTGGTGGTATGCTTGAAGCAGGAGTTGGACGTGCACATAACATTGCACTAACGTCGCTTTCACAGTTTACGCTACCAGGTGATACAGCAGGTTCCTCTCGTTATTGGGAAAAAGATATTATTGAACCGGAAGTAATCGTCAAAGATGGGATAATTCGCATTCCGGATAAGCCAGGAATTGGATATGAAATTGATGCGGATACAATGAAAAAGTTTACCATTGCAACGCATGCTTTTCAATTGTAAAGAATCTATAATTGTAAGGGATAAGTACAAGCTATGTAGTGTTATGATATAGTGAAAAGGAGGACATCTAAGCAAAGTAGGACAAAAGAATGAAGCGAATTTTAGTAGCATATGACGGGTCAAATTTAAGTAAGCGTGCACTTGAAGAAGCAAGATTGCAAGCAACAGAAAACCCTCAAGTTGAAATTCATCTCATTTCTGTTGTAACTCATGCAGGGCCAAGTACAAATAAAGCAATTGCTAGTAGCATCATGATGGAATTGGCTGAAGAAATACGCCCCATACTTAGTCTTAGTAGGATTGAGAAAGAACTAAAAGCAGAGGGGATAAAGGTAATTTCAGAAGTGATGGTTGATTACTCGCAAGGAAATCCAGGTGTCAAAGTGTGTGAATATGCAGAGAATCATCACATGGATTTGATTATCGTTGGAAGTCGTGGACTAGGAAATATGAAGTCCTTTTTCCTTGGAAGTGTGAGTAATAATGTTGTACAACATGCCAAATGTCCAGTACTCATTATGAAATAAAATAGATAGGAGCTGTTCTTCGTTAGCGGAGAGCAGCTTTTTTGGTTTTCGTAATAAGCGTAAAGAAAGTTTTTAAATAAGAGGCAGTTACTCATTGAGGTAACTGCCTCTTCATTTACTATAGATTATTATGTTGGCACTATTATTATCATAGAATCGCGGAATAATGGATATTTTTTTCATAAATATTAATTATGGAGAAAATTATTTACAAAAAATAATATGTGTGATAAGTTTGTTTTGTAAACGTTATCATTTTTTTGAACAGGAACAGGAGGATATAACAACAATGATGAATGCGAAGTTTCACGGAATTATTCCCGCCTTTTATGCTTGCTATGATGCAGATGGAGAGGTTTCAGAAAAGCGAACAAAAGCGTTTGTAAACTACCTAACAAACAAAGGTGTTCGAGGGCTTTATGTAGGTGGTAGTTCTGGAGAATGTATATATCATAGCTTAGAAGAAAGAAAAAAAACGCTCCAATATGTAGCGGAAGAAGCAAAAGAAGGACTTACATTAATTGCCCATGTTGGTGCGCCATCAACGAAGGACAGTGTTGAACTTGCGAAATATGCTGAGACATTAGGGTATGATGCATTATCTGCGATTCCTCCGATTTATTATAAGCTTCCTGAAAGTGCGATTGATAAATATTGGGAAGCAATTATAGAAGCAACGGAATTGCCTTTTATTATTTATAACATTCCACAAACAACAGGGTATCATTTATCGCTTTCCTTATTTCAACGAATGCTCCGAAACAAAAAAGTAATTGGGGTGAAAAATTCTTCCATGCCAGTGTTAGACATTGAGCGTTTTAAAACGACTGGTGGTGAGAACTTTATCGTCTTTAATGGACCAGATGAACAATTTGTTTCAGGAAGATTAATTGGAGCAGACAGCGGAATTGGTGGAACGTATGCAGTGATGCCTGAGTTGTATTTAAAAGCAGATGAATATGTACAGGCAGGACAATTTGATAAAGCTAGAGCAATTCAACAATCGATCAATGATATTATTATTGCTTTAACATCATTGGATGGGAATATGTATGCCGTCATTAAAGCATGCCTCAACTTACGTGGCATAGAACTAGGAGGAGTTCGTGCTCCTTTAGAGGAAGTAGCTCAGCATGAAGCACAGAAAATAAAAGAAATTAATCAAATGATCGATCAAGCTATCCAAATGTATCAATAAAACCGGCGTGCTTCGATTAATTATAGGAGGTGATGAGAAAAGGGGGGAGAGCTAAAGAGAAGAATGGAAAGAAAAAAGTATGAAAAAAGTTTGAGGATTAAGGAGGATTATACATTGAAAAAATTAGGATTGGCTTTATTTAGTATTGTTTTATTATTATCTCTGCTTACTGCTTGTGGAAATGACGATAAAGAAGCTGATAAAGGAAAAACCGATGGGAAAGATACGGTCGAAATTTCTTTATGGCTCACACCACAATGGAAAGGTGTTATCGATTCTTCGGAAGAAGGTGCAGACTTTGACAGTTTCTTTAAGTATGCTGCTGAGAAATTTTCCGAGCAGTATGATAAGCATGATGTGAAAGTAAATGTAGAAGTAATTGCTGGTGATCAGCGTGATGAAATGTTAAACGTTAATTTAAATGGTGGCACACCTCCAGATATTTTCTTTGAAAGCGTATTCGCAATGGGGGATTACGCACATCGCGGTGCTCTTGCTCCTTTGAATGATATTGTTGATGATGAAGCGAAACAGGATATCGAACAAAGCTTCTGGGATACGGTAACATTTGGAGAAGATATCTATTTTTATCCGTTCTCACATATGCCAGGTACATTAGTTTATAACGCAGATATGTTTAAAGCGGCAGGACTTGAAAAGTATGTCGGGAGTGCGGATGCAATTCAAACATGGACATTGGATGAATATGAAACGATTTTAAAAGAACTAAAGGCGAACACACCAGAGGATAAATATTCGAACGCGTATCCAATGGGATTATATGCATTGAATAATCAAGGTGATACATGGAACTTAGCTTATTTAAGAATGTTTGGAAGCCCTTTCTTTGATGATGAAGGAAATATTGTTTTGGCAGATGAAAAAGGGACAAAGGCTGCAGCATGGCTAAAGGATATGTATGACGAGGGTCTTACGAATCCGGGAGCGGAGTCTGTTTCCTCGAATGATGTAAATGCAATGTTCCAAAATCAACAATTAGGCGTTAGCTTCACAAACTCTGTATTGTACAACAACATTAAAGCTGATATGGCTAGTGGAAATGTGCCTGAATTCGATGCTCGACTTGCAAATATTCCGTCTGAAAGCGGAGATCCACTTTCATTCACCTATGTAACAGGTGCTTCTATTTTTGATACAGGAGACAAAACAAGAATGGAAGTTAGTAAAGACTTTGTGAAGTTCTTCTCTTCTGATCCGGAGCTTGTTAAAGCTTCGAAGAACGGTGTACCAGTAAGAAAATCAGTCGTCGAAGAATTTAAGGGTGAAAATCCATTGTTTGCTGCATATGAAGCGAACTCACAATATATGTTTAGCTTCACAGGAAATGTTCCTGGTTACAATGAGTTAAGACAGGTTTTATATCCAGAGCTTCAAGCATTATATACAGGTGAAAAATCGCCAGAAGAAGCTGTGAAGGATTATCAGAAAAAAGGAAACAATGTAATCGAAAAAGCGAAGGAAGACTCTGTCATCTATAACAAATAATCTATGAGGCACTGGGACAAAGGAATTTATCTTTGATATAAATGCTTTTCTTTTGTCTCATCCTCTCATAGTTTTATTGGAAAGGTAAATGATGCGTATGAAAAACAACATGCACGCTTTAAAGCGTAATTTAACAGGGTATCTATTCATTTCACCACAGCTATTATTTTTCATGGTTTTTCTTGTGTATCCGATATTCGAAGGAATTCGTTTAAGCTTATATAAAATCAATTACGGCAACATGACATTCATTGGCTTTGATAATTACAAGGCACTGTTTCAAGATGAAGTGTTTATAAAATCAGCGGTAAACACAGTTGTATTTGTTATTTGTATTGTAGCATTAACCGTTGTGTTTGCTTTGTTTGTGGCTTCAGCTATTTTTGATAAAAACGCTAAATATGTTTCGTTTATTCGGGGGAGCTATTATATTCCGGTTATGGTATCCATGGTCGTTATGAGTATGATTTGGAGTTTTTTATTGAATCCTTCCAATGGACTTATACCATTTTTAGCTAGACAAATGGAATTGCCTGTCGTAAATTTTCTCGGGGATAAGGATCTCGTCTTACCCGTCATCATTTTTGTAACATTCGCCACAAATGTCGGTCAAGCAATTATCCTTTATATAGCAGCTATGATAGGCGTGCCAAGGGATATTTTTGAAGCCGCTGAGGTAGATGGTGCAAGCCGCATTCGTGTTATTTTTAAGATTTTGATCCCGTTAGTAAAACCTACAACGATTTATATCATCATTATCAATATCATCAATGTGCTAAAAATATTCGTCGTTATTCAGCTCCTCACAGGTGGAGGACCAAACAATGCCTCTACGACATTAATGTACTTCTTGTACAATAATGCATTTAAATACAATCAACTAGGCATCGCATCATCTGTAGGTGTGATTATGTTCGCCATTGCGATGGTGCTTTCGATTCCACAGCTACGTGCCATGTTTAAAACGAACTAGAGGTGAAATGAAATGTTGAAACGCAAAAATAAATTAAAACAGGAAAAATTCGATATTACAGCAAATGTGATTGTGCTATTTTTTGCGATATTAAGTTTATTTCCATTATATTGGCTCGTTACAAGCTCATTTAAAAACAGTGCAGCAGTTGTGAAAATGCCACCAGATTGGTTTCCGAAGACCTTTAACTTTCAAAATTATATCGATGTTTTCAGCAATCAGCCTGCACTGAAATGGGCAATGAACAGTGTGATTGTTTCGCTTGTTGCTACGGTAGCATTAATTATTGTTAGCTCCTTAGCAGCCTATGCATTTTCTAAGCTACAATTCAAAGGAAAAAATGTTATTTTCATTATTTTTATTTCGAGTTTAATGGTTCCAAAAGAAGTGATGATCGTTCCGTTATATCGTATTGTTGATCAGCTTGGTATGGTTAACTCGCTACATGGCATGATATGGCCGAATGTTGCTACGGCTTTTGGTGTGTTTTTATTAAAGGGATTCTTCGATAGTATTCCAGATTCATTGCGTGAATCAGCAAAAATGGATGGCGCAAGTGAGTTTCGAACCTTCTTTAAGATTATGCTACCGATTGTAAAACCAGGAATTGGTGCACTATTTATCCTTTACTTTGTGCAAGTATGGAATGACTATGTGTGGCAGTTAGTTATCGGACAAGAGGAAGGCGTAAAAACATTGATGGTAGGAACAGCGACATTAATGCAAGATTTAAATCCAAACTTCGCATATAAGATGGCTGGGGCCACCGTCGCCGCAATTCCAATGCTCGTCATTTTTCTTTTCTTCCAACGTTACTTTACACGAGGAATTTCGATAGGTGCAGAAAAAGGATAATCTAAAATTATGGAGATGCATGTGATGACAACAAATGAACAAATACTACAATCTATCCAGCATGAATTAATCGTTTCCTGTCAAGCTCTACCCGAAGAACCATTGCATAGTCCGTTTATTATGGCAAGAATGGCACAGGCAGCGCGCTTAGGTGGAGCAAAAGGTATACGGGCAAATGGAATTGATGATATTCGTGCTATTAAACAAGTGGTTGCATTACCAATCATTGGTATAATAAAGAAAACATATGAAGGTTCTGACGTGTTTATTACGCCAACTGAAGAAGAGGTAGAGCTGCTTCACCAGGAGGGAGTAGATATTATTGCAATGGATGCGACCGACCGAGTTAGACCAGGAGGACAGCGAATACGAGATGTTTTTCCAGCGTTTCGTGCAACGTATCCCGATCAGTTGTTTATGGCTGATTGCTCTAGCTATGAAGAAGCAAAAGAGGCTTATGAATTGGGTTTTGATTTAGTGGGGACAACCTTGTGTGGATACACCACGCAAACAAAAGGAGTTTCCCTTCCTGACATCCACTTGATTAAACAGATGGCACGTGATATTCCGATTCCAGTCATTGCAGAGGGTGGCATATGGACACCGGACGATTTAAGTAATGTATATGAAAGTGGTGCGTATAGTGCGGTTGTTGGAACTGCGATTACGAGACCAAAAGAAATTACGGAACGATTTGTTCGTGCCATTAAATCCTAGCAGAACGATGATATTTCCTTGAAAAGGAATGAGCATTATGAAATTATTAGGAATTGATATTGGGGGGACTGCAATCAAGGTTGGCCTCGCAAATGAACATGGGGAAATTTCGCTTTTTAAAGAATATGCCTCTGAAAGCAAAAAGGGTGGCGAATATATGATTCAGAAGGTGATGCGTATCATCACCGAAATGAATACGGTAGACGCCATTGGAATAAGTACTGCAGGTCAAGTAAACCACCAGGACGGTTCCATCCTTTATGCAAATGATAATATTCCAGGCTATACCGGAATGCCATTAAAAGAGCTGCTTGAGGATCGCTTCGGTGTTCCGGTAATGGTTGAGAATGATGTAAATGCTGCTGCGATGGGTGAGTATTATTTTGGAAATACACATAGGCGAGATGACTTCTTATTTTTAACGTATGGAACAGGGATTGGTGGAGCGCTTTTTTTAAATGGTCGATTATACCACGGAAATGATGGGATAGCAGGTGAATTCGGACATCTCATTACACATCCGTCAGGGGCGCTTTGTAATTGTGGGAGGTATGGTTGTTATGAAGCCTATGCTTCGACAACAGCATTGATTAATAAAGCAAAATTGGTAGATAAAAGTTATGATAATGGTAGAATTATTTTTGAGGGATATCAGCAAGGAGATGTTTCATTACAGCAGCTCATCGTGGATTGGATTTATGAGGTAGCACTTGGATTAACTTCTTTAATTCATATTTTTAATCCTCCATCTATTATTATCGGAGGTGGAATTATGGAGCAGGATGTCCTTGTTAAACAAGTATCCTTTCAAGTAAAACAAATGATTATGGATAGCTTTTCAAACGTGCAAATACAAAAAGCTTCTCTTGGTAATAAAGCAGGTGTGCTGGGTGCAATCGCTCTTCACTTAGCGAGAGAAGTTAGAAGGAGTATGCTATGACGAAGACGGATATTTTTTCACTCATCCAAACGAGATATCGTTCGTTTACAAATACGGAGAAGAAAGTAGCCGATTATATTTGTGAGCATACGAAGGATGTCATATACATGTCCATCACAGACCTTGCTGAAGCATGCCAAGTTGGTGAATCTAGTGTCTTTCGGTTTTGTAAATCGATGAATTTTAAAGGCTATCAAGAATTTAAGATTGCCATGGCACATACCATTTCCATGGCAGATGAAACACCACAGCTTACAAGTGAAATTACGATGCAGGATACAATTGAGGAGCTTTCTGCCAAAATATTATCTACAACAATCAATGCCCTTACCCAAACACATAATTTAGCAAATGATGCAGACATTTCGAAAGCAATTGATTGGATGGTTGAAGCAGAGCGTATTCACTTTTTTGGTGTCGGTGCATCACTAATGACCGCGATGGAAGGTAAAAATAAGTTTATGCGTATTACGAATAAAACGGAATGTTCATTTGACTCTCACCTTCAAGTGATGTCAGCTGTATTAATGTCCAACAAGGATGTTGCAATTTTAATTTCCTATTCTGGTTCAACAAAGGACACATTAGAAGTAGCAAAGATAGCGAGAGAAAGAGGCGTGAAAGTCATCTCGTTAACAAGGTTTGCTAAATCACCACTAACGAGTTATTCCGATATTACATTACTTTGCGGTGCAAATGAAGGGCCACTTCAAGGTGGCAGTCTTTCTGCCAAAATATCACAGCTTTACTTGTTAGATGTGCTCTACGCAGAGTATTTTAAGCGGACACATGAACAATCTATTCGTAATAAAGAAAGTACGGCAAAATCTGTTATTGAAAAGCTTCTATAACACATACCCTAACCAATTCCAATGGTTAGGGGTTTTATTGCTTTAAAAATGGTAAGAAAGGAATCTTTTTTTTAACTAACATCTTTCTTTTTCATATTATAATAGGATTGGATCAGCAAAAAGGCGGATCAAAAGGAAGTTTTCCTTTGGTCTGCCTTTTTTAATATATTTTAGTTTGCAGGTTAAACTTGCAAGACTTTAACGAATGATTGCAAATTGTTTTGCAAGAAATTGGTCTTGGTACGTTTTTTTGTAGTTCGTATAATGAAATTGAGGTGGAGGCAATGAATCAACGTGCAAGAGATCTGGTTTTGCTATTCATGGATAATGATCAATATTTTACCGTAAGCCAGCTTTCAGACCACTTTTCTGTTAGTCAGCGGACAATGTATAACGATTTAATGGAGGTAGATGAATTTCTAGAAAAGCATCACCTTTCTGCATTAGAGCGTCAAAAAGGGATTGGCGTGAGGCTGAATTTGGAAAATGGCGAGAAGCAAGTAATTAAAGAGTTTCTTGATCATGAGGATTTTACTTTTCATACTCCAGAAGAACGCAAATATCGAGCACTGCATTATCTATTAATTCAGCATGAGCATGTAACCATTGATCAAGTGTCAAATTTCCTTAAAGTATCTCGAAATACCGTTATTAATGATATGAAGCTACTGAAAGAGTGGTTGGCTTCGTTTCAATTATCATTAACGTCATATCCTTATAAAGGATTAAAGGTTGAAGGAACAGAACTTTCTATTCGAAAAGCATTGCTTGCTGTTTATCGTCAAGAGCAAAAGCATCGATTTCAAATTTCGAACGAAGAGCGAATAATGTTAAGTGGAATTCTCTCAAAGGAAGAAATTAATCAGCTTGCAAGCATGATAGATGTAGTAGAAAATGAGCTGCAAATTATTCTTTCTGATCATTCTTATTTTCGCGTAATGCTCCATCTTGGAATGGCAATCGCACGAGTAAAACAGAACTGCACGCTAGAAAAAGGTACAGTAGCGGAAAGTATTCAGGAAACACGTGAATACGAAGTGGCCTGTATCGTGAAGAAAGAAATTGACCGTGTGTTTCAGATTGATTTTCCAAAGAATGAAATCGTTTACTTCGCTGCGCAGTTAGTTAGCAGTAGCTTGCAGGATACGAATCATTTTGGAAATATAAATGATCAATGGCTTCCACTACAAATTGTAACACGTACGTTTATAAAGGCGCTAGAGAATGTGTTTAATGTCCCTTTACTAGAAGATGCTCAATTATTTAATGGATTGTTAGCGCATCTACGACCTGCTCTATATCGAATCAGAAATGGTTCAACGATTGATAATCCAGTATTGAGTCAAATTCGTGAGAACTATAGCTTTGTGCATCATAAGGTGATGAAGTCACTTACTGTTATGGAGGCAGAGTTAAATGTAATTTTTAATGAAGACGAAGCTTCCTTTATAACGATGTATGTAACAGCAGCTTTAGAAAGACAAAAGAAGCAAACAAAAAGAACGCCGATCGCTATCATTGTTTGTGATACCGGTACAAGCACTTCACAGATGCTTGCCACACAGCTGAAAAGCTTATTTCATATTCGAGTGCTAGGAGCATTTCCGGCACGACAGGCAAGTGAAATCGTGGCAAAGGAATTAGTGGATGTAGTCATTACGACCGTACCTCTGAAAATGGAGAATACGCAAATTCTTAAAGTAAGTCCATTACTTACCAAAGAAGATATTCAGAAGCTTACATTGCTATTCGACAAGCTAGAGGGTCCTGAATTACTTGTACAGGATATTCTGCATATTATTTATCCGTTTTGTACAATTCATGATCCATTGGCGCTTCATGAGCGATTACAGGACTATTTTCAACGTGATGAAAAAGAGACAGCCAAAATAGAGAGGAGAATAAATCCTGTGTTAATAGAAGTGTTAAATGAGAACTTAATTGAAACACAAGCTTTAATTACAGATAGAGATGAAGCGGTTAGACGAAGTGGTGAATTGCTTTATCAAAATGACTTAATCGAGCCTTCGTACATTGACGCGATGGTTGATAATGTCCATGAAAATGGAACATATATCGTCATTGCTCCTGGAATTGCAATGCCACATGCTAGACCGGAGTATGGTGCAAAAGATATTGGATTTAGTATCGTGACGTTAAAAGAGCCAATTCGATTTGGACATCGAACCAATGACCCGGTAAAAATCGTGATCGGTTTTTGTGCCATTGATCATGAAACCCATTTAACTGCGTTATCTGAACTAGTTGGTGTATTAAATCAAGAAGAAAAGCTAGAGGCGATATTACAGGCAACAACACCTCAACAATTAATGAAAATATTTAAAGGGGAGGAATAATAATGTTATCTATTGTAACGGTTTGTGGAGCTGGTGTGGGAAGTAGTATGATGCTCCGTCTTTATGCACAACAAGTATTAACAGAAGAAGGGATTTCAGCAACAGTGGATGCATCCGACATTGGTTCGGTCCGCGCAGATGATTATGACGTAGTTATTACAACTTCTGATTTTGCTGATATTCTCCGTAATTCGCGAGCAAAGGTGTTGCGAATTGATAATATGATGGACAAAGAGCTATTGCGATCCGAGCTTTTAAAAGCAATAAACGAATAAATAGAAGTGTAAATGGGAGTTTTTGTTCGGAAGTCATATATGACCAGCAAAAGCTTCCAAAATAAAATAAATAGAAGACGTATGTCAGTTATCTTAGATAGTTCTAATATGTGAAAAATGTTCAAAAATATTTCGTTATTAAATACCATTAAATCTATTAAAGGAGCGAGCACACATGGACTTTATCATGTATCTTATTGATAACATATTTAGCCAGGCTGTATTTGTAATTGGTATTGTCGTCATTATTGGTTTATTGGTTCAGAAAAAGGGCTTTGATTCGATTGTATCTAGTACCATTAAAACAATGATTGGTTTTTTACTTATTAATACAGGTGCACAGTCGTTAGGGATTTCCTTACTGCCGTTGCAGCCAATGCTTAGTAAAGTATTTCGTTTAGAAGCCGAAATTCCTACGCTTGCAGAGGCGCAAATGGAGAGCTTTGTTCAAATTGGAACAGAAATGGCACTTATTTTTGCTTTAGGATTTATTATTCATATTTTATTTGCGCGAATAACACCATTTAAATACGTACATCTTTCTGCACATGTATCTTTCTTCTATGCTGGTTTAATTGCAGCGTTATTAAAATTTGGTACGAATATGGGATTTGTTCCACTTGTTTTAACAGGGTCTCTAATTCTCGGTTTTTATTTAACCTTTACATGTGCTTATGTGGCACCGTTAATGAAAAATGTAAAAGGTGGAGAAGGATTTACGCTTGGCCATTCAAGCTCTAGTGGTGTTTGGATTGCTGCTAAGCTTGGCGGACTTTTTGGAAATAAAAAGCGTGATTTAGAGGATATTAAAATTCCTAAAAGCTTAAACTTCTTACGTGAAATGACTATTGCGTTGACGGTAATTATGTTTTTAATGTTCTTAATTGTATCGATTATATCTGGTCCAAGTTGGATTATGGAAAATATTAGTGATGGAAGAGATATAATCTCATTCTCACTTTTAAATGGTTTACAGTTCGGTTTATGGATTACGGTTATTTTAGCTGGTGTGCGGATGCTTCTAGCAGAAATAATTCCTGCTTTCCATGGCATTGCGGATAAGATCATTCCGAATGCAAAGCCAGGATTAGATGTTCCGTTGTTATTTCCAAATTATCCAACATCGGTTATTGTCGGTTTTCTCACTAGCTTAGTTGCTGGATTTGTAGGTATGGTTTTTCTAGCAATGATTGATTATCCAATTGCTGTATTCCCAGCATTAATTCCTACCTTCTTTACTGGTGCGGTAACTGCAATTTTTGGGAATTCTACTGGTGGGATTCGTGGAGCATTGATTGGTTCCTTTACAAACGGATTGATCTTAATAATAGGACAGGCATTATTGCTCCCTCATATTGGTTCATATGCATCAATTATGCGGATTTTAAGTGAAACAGACTATGCTTTATATGGTCCATTGTTAGGAATGTTTCTTAAGCTGATAGGAGGGTAATCATGAAAAAGCTTGCACTTTATCTACCATGCTGCTATCCAAATGAAGCTCGTTTTTTTGAGATTTTAACTCTGATGGATCAATATCAGGTTGACGTACTTGAATTAGGGGTTCCTGTTAAGGATGCGCACATGGATGGAGCAGTCATCCAAGAAAGTCATAAGCAGGTGCTTTCACAAGGCTTTAATGAGGAATATTTTGTTGAAATCCTTCAGCGAATCAAAGAAGCATTTTCCTTTCAGATTGTATTAATGACGTATAAAGAGGGATTGGAAAGCTATCGCTTACTCCATGAAAAGCAGCATTTATTTGATGGGTTACTTTGTGTTGATCAAGCACTAACGGTGGAAGATTTTCCAGCACCAATTCAATTGTATAATGAAGAAACATCTGAGGATGAAATGGTCAAGCAATTGGAAAACAATCGGCTGTTTGCATATTGTATGAGTGGGATCGGAAAAACAGGTAGCTTTGAAAAGGTTCCCACAAATTATATCGATACAATAAAGCGAATTCGTAATTATAGCAGCATTCCTGTTTATGTAGGGTTTGGAATAAAAGAAAGAGAAGATGTCTCCCTTGTGTATCAAAATGGAGCAGATGGAGCGATTATTGGTTCTCATTTTGTAAAAAAGGTAAGAGACTGCACATTACAAGAAATCGGTGCGTATATAAAAGAACTGAAGAGCATATCATAAGGGACGCTTTTGCGTCTCTTTTTTTCATTCTTCCTTTCATTTTTAATCCCGCGTATAAATTGGAGTAAACCCCATTGAAAGTCTTTATCTACCATATATTTTCTTTCATTTGCTATGATGGTGGAAGAAGATATATTTAAGGAGCACCAACTATGAATAATTCAGAACTATTTAACGAAGCAAAGCAATTTTTAGAGCAATATTATATGGAAACCAATAAATCTAAAGCACTACTTAATGAGCGCCTCTCTACAGTAAAAGCTATGATTGCGAAGGAAGGCTCTTATGAGCATACAATAGACGAATTAACCTATGGTGCACGGGTAGCATGGCGAAATTCTAATCGTTGTATCGGACGATTGTTTTGGGACCGGTTGGAAGTAGTAGATGCACGTCATGTCACGTCAAGTGAAGAAGTATTTCCATATTTAGTTCAGCATATTGAAAAGGCGACGAATGCTGGAAAGATTAAACCGATGATTACTGTGTTTCCACCAGCAAGTCATAATAAGCGATTGAAAATATGGAACCATCAATTATTGCGCTATGCAGGCTATGAAACCGAAAATGAGATTATCGGTGATCCCGACTCGATTCCCTTTACGAAAATGTGTGAACAGCTTGGCTGGCAAGGAAAGCGCAGTTATTTTGATTTATTACCCCTTGTTATTCAATGGAATGATGAAACACCAGTTTATGTTGAAATTCCGAAAGAAATTATAATGGAAGTGCCGATCGAACATCAAGAATATAACCTGTTTGGCGATCTCGAAGTAAAGTGGTATGCGGTGCCAATTATTTCGGATATGCGACTTGAAATAGGCGGGTTACAATATACTGCAGCTCCATTCAATGGCTGGTATATGGGAACAGAAATCGGTGCTAGAAATCTAGCAGATGAAAAACGATATCATTTATTGCCGCTAATAGCCGATCAAATGGGTCTCAATCGCAATAAAGCTCGAAGCCTATGGAAGGATCGAGCATTGGTAGAGCTTAATGCCGCTGTATTAGATTCTTTTCAGAAGCATGGTGTAACCGTTGTTGATCATCATACTGCAGCAAAGCAATTTAGCGTATTTGAACGAAAAGAGCAGGAAGCAGGACGAGAACTAACAGGAAAATGGTCATGGCTTGTTCCGCCACTTTCTCCAGCAACGACGCATATGTTTCATCGTCCATACAGTAATACGATTAAAAAACCGAATTATTTTAAGTAACTTGGAAATCCTGGGAAAAACGCATGCCTACTGCGAAAAGGGAATAATTTTCTGCCGCGTTCTTTGCCAGTACTATTTCATACCAATAAGTCTTGAAACAAGAGCAATGGAGAGAAAATTACACCACCACATATTACAAAGAATCGATTAGTTTCGTAAAATCTTCTCCATTGCTTTTCCTTTTGCTAACTCATCAATAAGCTTATCCAAATAGCGGATTTCTTGCATCGTTGGTTCTTCAATATTCTCCACTCGAACACCACAGATTACCCCTTTGATTAAAGCGCGCGAAGGATTTAGATTAGGAGCTTCCGCAAAGAAAGTCTCAAAATCTGTCTGTTTTTCCAATTGTGCTTCTAACGCTTTCTGGCTATAGCCTGTTAACCAGCCGATGATTTCATCTACTTCTGTTTTTGTACGGCCTTTTCGCTCTGCCTTCGTGACATAATGGGGATAGACACTTGCGAAAGGCATTGTATATATCCGATGTTTAGTCATGATACACCCTCCTTCATCCGTTTTTCTGGAAATATCGTACCAGTAATTAATAATTTATGATTATTCATATAAATAATGATAGTTCAGAAGCTATTTAGAAAAACTGTTAAATTTAGGTTCATTATACACGACAGTATGTCGATATAAAAGAAGAATACAACATAATGGAGGTACACAAGATGACGATGGAAACGCAGGAACAGCATTCGCTTTTAGAAGCATTTGTGAAAGTCGCACCATTTCTTCAAACATTAGTTAATGATGATATTACGGTTGGAATTTATGACACGGAGAAGCTAGTAATCAACTTTCCCGCTAAAAGCTTTTCCTTAAATGTGAATCCGGGAGATCCTTTAATGGAAGGAGATATCGTGACAGCTGCTATAAGAAATAATGAGAACATGGCAGCAGCAGTTCCGCCGGAGCTTTTTGGTGTACATCTTATTGCTCGTGCTATTCCATTACATGACGAAGCTGGTAATGTGATTGGTGGAGTTGGAATTGGAAGCAGTATTGAACATGCACAAAGACTATCTGATATTTCATCAAATCTATCAACTGTCATGGAAGATGTGACGAAAACAATTATTGAAATGTCACAATCCATTACAGAGCTTGCTGAAAATATGACGATTGTTTCGAATCAAGCTGAAGAAGTTACTACGAGTGCAGGAACAATTGAAGAGGTTTCGAATGTTGTAAAAGAAATTGCAGATCAGAGTAATTTACTTGGACTGAATGCAGCAATCGAATCAGCACGAGCTGGGGAACACGGAAGAGGTTTTTCCATCGTTGCGGATGAAATTCGAAAAATGGCGGTTAACTCAAAGCAGCAAGTTACCGAGATTCAGGCAATTACAAAGAAAATAAAAAGTGATATTAGTGACTTAAACAAACATACAAGAGAAGTGAACACGGAATCTGACAGTCAATCTGCTGCAATTGAACAACTATCGGCAACCATGGAAGAAATAAATGCAAATGTACATACGCTAGCAAGCTTGGCAAAGCAAAATGTTCAAATCGACAACTAAACTTCGGAGGGATTACAAATGAATTTTACACAACTTGAAGGACAGTATATTGCTGGAGAATGGCGAGACGGAAATAGCGAACGTGCAATGGAGAATCGCAATCCTTATAATGGAAAGCTAATTGCTACATACAAGGCTGCTACTATTCAAGATTTAGATGCTGCTTATGTTTCTGCTCAAACGGTTCAGAAAGAATGGGCTCGCGTTAATCCGGTTAATCAACGTGAAGTATTTGAACGTGCGGTTGCTTATATAGAGGAACAGCATGAATCTATTGTTGATGTTATTATTGAAGAAATTGGTGGAACAAGATTAAAGGCAGAATTTGAGATCGGATTAGTTAAGAATATGCTAAAGGAAGCAGCAACATTTCCATTTCGAATGGAAGGAAAAATTATGCCATCTCCAATTGATCATAAAGAAAACCGCGTGTATCGTGTTCCAATTGGCGTGGTAGGTGTCATTAGTCCATTTAACTTTCCATTTTTTCTCTCAATGAAATCTGTTGCACCAGCGTTAGCGGCAGGGAATGGTGTTGTTTTAAAGCCGCATGAGCATACTGCTATTACAGGCGGTACGATGATTGCAAAGATTTTTGAAGCAGCTGGACTACCAAAAGGACTGTTAAATGTTGTAACAACAGAGATAGCTGAAATAGGGGATCGCTTTGTTGAACATCCAATTCCGAGAGCAATTTCTTTTACAGGCTCTACCGCTATCGGAAAGCATATTGGTGCATTAGCTGGAAAACATTTAAAAGAGGTTCATTTGGAGCTTGGAGGGAACAGTGCATTAATCGTATTAGATGATGCCGATATCGATCTTGCGGTAAGTGCTGCTGTATTCAGTCGTTTTACACACCAGGGGCAAATTTGTATGTCAGCAAATCGCCTAGTTGTTCATGAAAAAATATATGATGAATTCGTAGAAAAGTATATTGCCAAAGTTTCTACACTTACATGTGGTGACCCACGCGATGCAAATACAATTATTGGTCCATTGATTAATGAACGCCAAGTTAATAATACGGTGGCAATTGTTGAAAAAGCGTTGAGTGAAGGAGCTACGCCATTGTTGAAGGGCAAGGTAGATGGCAATACGATGGAACCTGTTGTTTTTGGAAATGTTACAACAGAAATGACATTGGCAAAAGAAGAATTATTTGCTCCGGTAATTTCCATTATGAAAGCGTCCAGCGATGAGGAAATATTACGTCTTGTTAACGACACGCCATATGGCTTAAGTGGAGCGGTTCATACGAAAGATGTTGAACGGGGTGCTGAATTAGCGAAGCAAATGGATACTGGTATGATTCACATCAATGATGGAACAATTAATGATGAGCCTAATGTAGCCTTTGGTGGAATGAAGCATTCAGGTGTGGGACGCTTAAATGGCGAATGGAGTTTAGATGCGTTTACTACATTTAAATGGATCTCCGTTCAACATGTAAAGCGGCAATATCCATATTCGTAACAGGTGCTATATAGTATCACTCGAGAGGGACTTCTGAAAGGAAGTTTCCTCTTTTTTTTTTTTGCACACTGAACTTGAATTTATTGTTTTTGATAGCCTATTTCGCTACAATATATAAGAACATTTATTCTTATAATAAAAATATAGATTTGCAATATAAAGTTTTCATTAGGTTATTTTTTGATGAACAGGTGGAGAGATGATATGAAAATTGGTTATGCTTGCATAAATATGAGTTTAAAGAAAAAATTCCGAACATGTCGTGTTGCCACAGCAGAAAAAGAGGGTGTTCCCAAGCTAAAAGAGCTGACGTTGGAAAACCTGCGCTTAACAAAAGAAATTATTGAATGGAATATTGCCCATGGTATATATTTTTATCGCATAAGCAGTGATATCGTTGTTTTAGCAACACATCCAGTTAATACGTGGGATTGGGCGGAAGATCAGGATGTGCAAACAATCTGTAATGACATAAAAGCATTACAAGAAAAACATGGATTGCGATTGTCCATGCATCCTGGGCAATACAGTGTATTAAACTCACCACGAGCAGAAGTGGTTGAAAATACAATCGCTGATTTAAACTATCATGCTACCTTAATGGAGCTTACTGGTGCAACGGACATGATCCTTCATCTCGGAGGGAAGTATGGTGATAAAGAGGAAGCATTAGCACGATTAATGGAACAAACGAAGCGGCTACCAGCTAAAATTTTGCAGAAGCTGCGTTTTGAAAATGATGATAAAATTTTCGATTTAGAAGATGTGCTTTATGTATGTGAAGCTACAGGGATTCCAGCTTGCTTTGACATTCATCATCATTATTGTAATCCCGCAACAAAGGAGTTATCTGCATTACTTCCTGCTGTTTGGAAAACGTGGAAGCAAGGAGAAGTTCCAAAAGTGCACATTAGCTCAGGGAAGGAATTTCCCACTGATAGAAGGCATCATGATTATATATTTCCAGACGATTTTGACCGATTAATACACTATTTAAATGGTGCTGATGTTGATGTGATGGTGGAAGCAAAGCAAAAGGATCTCGCTGCGCTTCGTTTACAGCAATACATCGTTGAAAGATAAATAGTGTAAGGAGCATTGTCTCCATGAAAAAAGGCTGTGACAATGATCGCTTCTTAAAATGCGGTTGTCACAGCCTTATATGATTACTAAAGGATAGTGTTCCCTAAATGAGTGCTCTTGATTAATTTAAATCTCTTTTACACTATTTTTAACGACTAACCTTGGAGAAAGACAAAGACTTTCATATGATTTATTTGGGTCTTGTAGCTTGGAAAATAATAGTTGGACAGCATGTTTTCCTAATTGTTCTACATCCTGCTCGATAGAAGTAAGCTCTACACCGAAGACATATGGATAAATAGAATTATCATAACCAACAACTGAAAAGTCATCTGGAACACGCTTACCATTTTCATACACACTTTTTAAAAATCCTAGTGTCATCATATCGTTCGTAATAAATACAGCGGTAATATCCTTATCAAGTATTTGATTTCCTGCTTCATATCCACTGTCAATGCGGTAATCTCCTTGTAGCACATAGCCAGGCTTAATCGTACTATTGAATTCCTTCATTGCTTTATAATACCCACGAAGACGAAGGTTCCCGTTATAGGACATTTCCGAGCTTGCGATACAGGCAATTTTTCGGTGACCATTTTCTAAAAGGTGACGCACCGCCAAATAAGCGCCAAGCTCGTTGTCATACGTTATTTTGTCACAAGAAAGCTCTGGATAAATTCGGTCAATTAACACATACGGGATAGAAGCTTTACTTAATTTCTCTAACCGATCGATTATTTCAGTATTATCGCTATAGGATGAATCACTTGGAATGATAAACATTCCTTCTACAGAACGAGAAGCAAGTAAATTAATTAGTTCTAAGTCGTTGTCGTATTCGTTGTTTGAATTAACAATCATCAGCATATAGCCTTTTTCACGACAATATGCTTCTATGTTTTTTGCTAATGAGGAAAAGAATATATTTTCAATATCTGGAATAATTAAGCCTAATGTTTGTGTTTTCTTTGTTACTAGGCTTCTAGCGATTTGATTTGCTGAGTAGTTGTATTCCTCGGCGATTTCCTTTATTTTCTTACGCTTTTCATTTGATATTCGACATGGTCGATTATTTAAGACGAGCGAAACTGCACTCGGGGATACGTTTGCTTTTTTGGCAATATCCTTAATCGTGATTTTCATTATGCATAGGCCTCTTTCTATCCAATATTAAAAAGCACCTTTTTAAAGGATTCCATTCTATTATCGGCGAATAAAGCCTAAATGGCAATGTAAAAAGTCCAACTCACGATTCCGAAAACGGACAAAGCTTCTAAGTAGCATAGGCTATCCTTTCTCTAATAAACAAACAGAGGGGGAAGAATCCCGCCTCTGTTTAACGTTTCATTTTATAAGAAAAAAATCATTGATAGTATAAACATGAACACGACACCAGAGATCATTGGGACGGATGTTCGCTTAATAATATCTAATGGATCGAGCTTTAATGTACCCGCAATTATGAGAACAACGGCAGCTACAGGTGATACTGCTCTAAATAAGTTTCCTGCTAGTCCCATCGGAATGGAAATAGCAATTGGGCTAATTCCTGCTGCTTCTGCAAGTGGAACCATTAAAGGAACCATTGCGAAGAACAACGCAATTCCACTACCACTTAATAATACAATTAATGCCGTAAGGGCAACCATAATTAATGGAAGGATAAAGGATACATTGCCACCTTGCAAGTGCCCCATGGATTGCTGAAGCTCGTTAATTAATCCAATCGATTTTAAACCTGTTACAAAAACAGATGCTGCAACAATTAATGCAACGATTGGGAATACTTTCCCCATGCCTTCGAAAAACTTTTCCGTATTGGAGAGTACTGCCTTATCGCCTTTGTGACGAATTAATTCACAAATAATTGCCAGGATGAGTGATACTAAAACAGCTGATTCGACACCGATAGAAATCGTTATGCCAGCTGTTAATTCTAGGATAAACGAAATAAGAAGTAAAATTATTGGAAATACAGGAAGAATACCATATACTGCTTTGAAAAGGGATCCGCCTTTAATTTCGTCTACTTTTTGCACTTCAATTTCTTCGTGATGTCCAGTGTGTTCCAGCTTCTTGTCCATTCGTTTTTGCCATAAATAGTGTACGAGTGCTATGAAAAGAAGGGTCGGTAAAGATACGATAGCATGATAACTAAATACATAGTTGGTAACATTCATATCCGCGAACTGCGCATATTTTGCAAGTTCTTCAGCGATTGCTACATTGTCACTTCCAAGTGGTGTTGGAATAATCGTTGCTGATGTTGCAATAATTGCAGCAATGGTCAATGTAGACATTTTCGCTTGTTTTAAAACAGGATACAATGTTGCTAATAATAGAATAGCTAATGTTGATGCACTTGGAATAACTAAGGAAAGTAGATTTCCTAATAGAAACACGATGGGAACGAGTACATATACAGATTTGACCTTGCCAATCGGTTTTGTCAATAATTGTACCGTAACATCATTAGCACCGATGGATGTCATATATGCCGTGTATCCACCAAGTATTAAAATAATCAACCCGGCTTTACTAAAGGTATCCTTAAACTGCTCAACAATGACCTGTAGTGGATCGAGTAGTGGAGAGCCGGTTGATTCAAAGTCTTTGATAGCAATATCGTTCCCCATCCCAATACTGATTAAAATAAGAACAATCCCCATCATAAATAATGCGATTTTAATATCCATTTTTTAAATTAGCATATATCCGAGAATTACAACAGCTAATATAGCTGAACTATACATAATGATATCCTGCATAAGGAATCATACCTCCTTTATTATATCTGTAATTAGTTACATTTTTTCAGACTTTCCATAAACCATTTCTTGAATTCATCTGGATTAATATCGATACAAACCTTTGCATTTACTTCTTTTCCAAGATATCCTTTTAAGTCGACAACTGTACAACCCGCCGTTAATGTACCGTTTAGTTCAACATCAACATGTGTGTCAACTGCTTCAAACATGGAAGGTTGGAGCAAGTAAGCTATCGCTGAGCTATCATACATTTTAAGTCCTGTTTTCATACTTCCGCCACGATATTTTTGGAAAAGATGAAAAATCATATTTCCTGTTTTGTTCATATCCTTTAGCTTTTGACTATCCTCTGGATAAACAAGCGCTTTCAAACCAACATCAAGTCCAACCATTACGATTGGGATCCCGCTATTAAAGACAATCTTCGCAGCTTCTGGATCGGCAAAAATATTAAATTCTGCCATAACACCTGCATTTCCTCTGCTTGCTGAACCACCCATAAGAACAATTTCTTGAATGTTCGTTGTTACCTCTGGATAGAGACGAAGTAAAAGTGCAATATTCGTTAGTGGTCCAATTGGAACGATTGTGATCGGCTCTTTACTCGACATGATTTCTTTATGCATGGCATTAACCGCGTGATCGCTTAGAAGCTTGTTTGGCTCCGGCTCTTCAAATTCATATCCATCCATTCCTGTTTCGCCATGAATATTGCTAGCATCAATCGGCGCTTTAATAAGTGGTCTGTTCGCCCCAGCAGCAACAGGAACATCTTTTTCAAAGAACTTCATGAGTCTGAGTGCATTATAGGTTACTTTTTCCAAGCTTACATTACCTGCAACTGTTGTGATTAAACGAACGTCGAGTTCTTCACTGTACAATGCAATTGCTAAGGCAACAGCATCATCTATACCAGGATCTGTATCAATAATGATTGGTCTTTTATTCATCATGTTTTTCCTCCTTAAATTGTTCTACTTCTTCTTTATATGGAATAGATTCTTGTGCACCTTGTTTAGAGATGGTGATTGCAGCAGCCTTTGTCGCATATTGCATACTTTCTTTTATTGGTCGTCCCATAGCAAGAGAGCTAGCGAGCGTTCCAATATACGTATCGCCGGCAGCTGTCGTATCAACACTTGTGACTTGCATACTAGGAACAAAAATAAATTGTTGGTGACTTCCAAAAACGCTTCCATTTGCACCAAGCGTTATGATAACGGATTGGACGCCATGTTCAAGATAGTATTCTATCGATTTTTTGCAATCGCTTTCTGTTTCTGGATAGATATTTGTTAACATTTGATTTTCCCACTGATTAACAACCAACAAATCAATTTCCTTGTAAAGTGTGATTGGTATTTGCTTTGCAGGTGCTGGATTAAAAATCGTATACAAGCCATGTCTTTTTGCAGTAGTAATTGCATTTACAACTGTATCGAAATCGCTTTCAAACTGGGTTAAGAATATATCTCCTTCTTTGGTGAGTGTGTTTATAGCGTTTAAGATATCGGTATTATTCGTAATATAATTTGCTCCTGCACTAAGAATAATGCGATTATCTCCTTTATGTCGTGTAATAATGGCTACTCCTGTGGACGCTTCCTTCGTTTTCGTTACGTTTTGGCAATCCACACCATAGCTGTTTAATGCAGAAACTAGCTGATTGCCAAAGATGTCATCGCCAACAGTACCAATCATAAAGGTAGATGCCCCATTTTTCTGGGCTGCCACTGCCTGGTTTGCTCCCTTCCCACCAGGAGTCATATAAAAATCTTTGCCGTCAATAGTTTCTCCATTTCGTGGCATTTGTTCTGCCTCAATAGACAAATCCATATTTAAACTGCCAAACACGAGGATTTTTTTCATGCTTCATGCTCCTCTCAACAATGGTAAAACGTTTTATCAGTTAAGTTTACCACCATGATTTAATTTACGTCAATATTTTTTAGCGACTTTTTTTTACCAGTAAAAACTTTTATCTTCCCCCACATATAACTGGCGGTATTTCTCCAATTAGTCTATGAGACGATAATAAAGCGATAAATAGTGAGTTAAGTTGTTAATAAATGTCCGATTCTGTTTTAGTTCGCGACCAGTGGGGAACCCCTTGACTGGTTGAAGTTTCACTTTATGATTAGAATTACCAATCGGTATGATATTATTTGTTAGGATGGAGATAAGCGTCATTCATTTTCACGGAGCGGGACAAATTAGAAGTTCTAAATAACGAAGGATCTTCAAATAAAAAAGCATGCACCTGTTTTAAGGTACATGCTTCATCGTTTATTTAGCGACAGTTTCTTCTTCAACAATTTTGTTGCAAACTGCTTCGGTTAATTCTTTTGCTGTTTTTGGAACAAAGGACTTAAGAATGGAGTTAATCATTGGCCCCATCATTCCTTTGGCAGTAATATCAAGATTACCAGTTACCTTTGTTTGCGTGTCTGAAATTTTTTCTGCTTCGAAATAACCATCTCCAGCAAAATTCTCATTAATTCCAGATAAATCAAATGTTACAGTTGTTGGTTCAATCCATTCTTTAATATTAATTTTAAGAGATACAGTCTTTTGCATAATACCGATATCACCTTTAAATTTCCAAGTTGATTCTCGATCATTAATAATATTGTGTTCAATATATCCTGGTACTAATGGAGCCCATTTATTCATATCGCTCACAAAGCTCCAAATATTTTCAATAGGGATGTCTAATACAATTTCGTGTGTTCCACTAGGCATGAAAAATTCCTCCTTGAGTTTTGTCGATGTTATTTTAGTAAATATTATTTACGCAATGGTTAGTTCTACTGGACTGTTTCCACCAAAATCTTTATCTTCCGCTTTTCCCACTGCGATTCCTGCTAAATAGCCGAATGTTAGAGCAGGTCCAATCGTTCCTCCTGCACCTGGATAGGCTGGTCCAAGTACTCCCATTGCGGCGTTTCCAGCTGCATATAACCCTGGAATTAGTTCTCCACGTAGGCTGATAACTTGTCCATGCTCATTAATGCGAGGACCACCATTTGTTCCTAATGCCCCACTATAAATCGGTAATGCATAAAATGGGCCATCTTCAATTGGTCCAATGTTTCCTTGAGGTCCTTGGAAACCAGCAAGCATTTGCTCAAAGTATTGGGTTCCACGATGGAAATCAGGATCTTCTAGATTTTTAGCGTTTTCATTAAAACGCTTTACAGTTGCTTCTAACCCGTCCGCGTCTACGCCAATCATTTCCGCAAGCTCACGAATTGATTCCGCTTGTGGCACCCAATCAGGAGCATCCTCACCAGGAGCCATCGTTAAAATTAGCTTGTTATCCTTTAAATTACGATCAAAAACTAACCATACTGGTCCTTCGTTCGGTAAGGATTGTGTAACTGCGTCATGAGCATAAAACGATTTTGGCATATCCATATATGTAGCGCCTTCATTTACAAAACGCTTTCCGTGTTTGTTGACAATAATCGAATGCGCTAGTCCACGACCACTACCCGTTTGATTAAAGACATGACCTTGATATTCAATGGTTGGATCGACCATTGCAGGAGACCACCATGCTTCACTCATGTTACCTAATGCAGCTCCTGCTTCCATAGCCATAATTAGTCCATCTCCCTCATTGCCAGGAGGTGACATTGGATGTGTAACTTCTCCTTTTAGGAACGTACGAACTAATTGCTTGTTCCATTCAAAGCCCCCGGAAGCAATTACAACACCTTTACGAGCCGCAAAATAAATCGATTTGCCATGCTGTTCGGCACGAACGCCAACAATCTCTCCATGGTCATTTTGAATGAGCTCTTTTGCAGGTGTTTCGGTAATGATTTCAATGCCACGATCAAGACAGGCTTTTAATAGTGCGCCTACTAGTGATCGTCCCATTGTTGCAATATTGTTTTCCATACGTTCTGCGATTAAATTAAAGTCTGCTTTTGTTGGGTCACCTGCTCCGCCTTCTTCTAATGTAAGCGGCGGAAAGATAGGGTGACGACGAAGTTTATCTGCCCATTCTCCAATTTGTGCTAATTCAAATGGCAGTGGATCAAGGGAACGCCCTTCTCTTTTTCCACCTTCTAAATTCGCATAATAATCTCCGTAAAATCTTGGCACTTTAAACCGTACAGGAGTATGATCATGCAAGTAGTCAATCATTTTTCTTCCTTCTTCGATAAAAACATCAACTAATTCAGGATCTGGAGCTTTACCATACGTAATATGATCTAAATATTTTTTTGCATCTTCTTTAGAATCCTCTACACCAATTTCCGCCATGTAACGGTTCATTGGTATCCATGGAATTCCACCTGAAAAAGCAGTTGTACCACCGATTTGATCGGCTTTTTCGAGTACAATAACCTTTGCCCCTTGGTCGTGTGCTAGAATGGCAGATGTAAGTGCAGTACCACCACTACCAACAACAACAACGTCTGTCTCAACATTCCAGTTGATTTCTTTGTTTGATAACATGCTTTCCCCTCCCATTTATATAAGCAAATATGCATAATAAAATGATGGCAACACTATGAGACAAATTCACTAGATAAATAGTTATTCTAATTAATGCAAATTTTACTTTATAGACATAGTGTTGTCGTATATAATGATAGCAGATAGAGATTTACAAACAATAAACACTTTTGGAAAAGATGATGCTTTATAGGCAATTTGAACCAAAATGATCACTACAAATCGGTAATAAGACAGAGGGGGATAAAATGTCTATTAGAATGGACCCGCGTGTAAGGCGGACAAAGGATTTGTTTGAAGCAGCTCTGCTTGATTTAATGGAAGAAAAAGAATATGATAAAATATCTGTGCAGGAGATCGCTAGAAAGTCAACATTAAATCGAGCTACCTTTTATTTGCATTATTATGATAAAAATGAACTTCTACAGCAGCTTTTAGACAAGGCAATAAAAGAGCTAGAAGAAAGTATTAAGGTGCAGGCTTTCGAATTTACTTATAAATATGATGAGCCACATCCGACATTTATTCGTTTATTTGAAAAAATGATGGAACGAAGTCGATTCTATAAAATTATGCTGGCAGAAGAAAAGGTGCCATATTTTACAGAGCGAGTTGTAAAAATAATTGAGATTTTTGTAAGGAATGGAATTCAGCAAATGGAACAGGATGGAATTGAATTTACGATACCGAAAGAAATTAGTGTTGCATATGGATCTAGCGCTATTTTGGGGGTAATCATATGGTGGCTTAAAAATGACATGCCTTATACGCCTAAATATATGTCTAGTCAGCTTACATTAACGTCAACCATTGGTCCATATGTTCGAAGCCCATATGTTTAGATGATGTTACGTTGACTTAAAGCAGGGGAAATCCCTGTTTTTTTCTTTTGTTGGCAAATATTTAATGGACTAATACATAAAAATGAATGGAGTCACAAGAATTGATTGCGCATTGTAATCCATAGCATATAAAATAAAATAGTGCATTTATTTAATTTCAATAGTACGTTAAATCATAAAAGGAGGACAAGGAGATGATTTTCTCCATTATTAAAGCCGATGACACGATAACGTTATGGGGAATAATAATTGTTTGGGCGTCTGTTAGTATTTATTTGGAACAACGTTTTCAATGGGCATCCAAAATATCGGGTGCGATTATTGCGCTTATTGGTGCGATAATTATGTCAAACACAGGATTCATTCCGACTGAATCTACTGTTTATGATGCGGTTTGGGGAATTATTGTGCCGTTAGCCATTCCGTTATTGCTTTTTCAAGTTAATTTACGAAAGATATGGCGAGAAAGCGGAAAGCTTGTTCTATTATTTTTATTAAGCTCGATTGGAACGGTTGCTGGTACCATTATTAGTTTTTTTCTTTTACGAGACCATATACCATTCCTAGACAAGATTGCGGGTATGATCAGTGCCTCTTATATTGGTGGTGGTGTGAATTTTGCTGCCATGGCTGCGAAATTTGATACACCAGGTGAGTGGGTTTCTGCTACGGTTGTCGCCGATAACTTGATGATGGCGGCTTACTTTGTCGTTTTAATGATGATTCCTGCATTGACGTTTTTTAGGAAAAGGTTTACTACTCCACATATCAATCAAGTGGAAATTGCGACTGACGCAGAAAACGGGAAGACACTTTCAGAACGCTTTTGGAAGCGCAAGGAGATGTCATTAAAGGATATTGCACTATCTGTTGGAACAGCTTATTTGCTAGTTATCCTCTCCTTTAAATTGGCTGGAGTGTTCGATAAAGTCATCCCATCTGGTGAAAATGTTTCGTTCATATTAAATGTGTTAAATGGACTTTTGGGTGATGCCTTTTTAATGCTGACGACGTTAACCTTTATAGCTTTATTCTTTTTTCCTAAGTACTTTGATAAAATGCGAGGAAGCCAAGAAATTGGTACATATTTAATTTATTTGTTTTTCGTCGTAATTGGCATCCCTGCATCTATCCCATTAATCATTCAAAATGCACCACTTTTATTGGTATTTGTTTTTATTATTGTATTGATTAATATGCTTGTATCATTTGCTGCTGGAAAGCTTGTAAAGGGAAATTTGGAGGATATTATCGTTGCAAGTAACGCGAATATCGGCGGTCCTACAACTGCAGCAGCATTAGCAATTGCTAAGGGCTGGAAGGATTTAGTTGGACCAATATTAGTAGTAGGAACATTAGGCTACATTATAGGTAATTATATTGGTACTATTTTAGGAATGTGGTTTTCTGGGTTATTGTAATTGTAGGGAGAAAAGGCTGGAGTGGAGTTTTTATTATCCAAACCAGCCTTTTTTCTTAAACCATAAAATCATCAGGATGGTAATTATCGACATGAGGATCCAAATAATGAGATAACCATATTGCCATTGTAGCTCGGGCATGTGAACGAAATTCATTCCGTAAATCCCAACTATAAACGTTAATGGTGCGAAAATAGAAGTGATTACTGTTAATATTTGTATTACTTTATTTTGCTGGTAAGAGTTAATAGAAATGAAATTATCTCGAATATCGTTTGTTAATTCACGATTAGAGTAGATCATTTCAGAGAGCTTTAAGAGATGATCATAGATATCTGTAAAATAAGCTCTTCGTTCCTGAATGCCTTCTAAATGATGTGAATTTAGGATGCGGTAAAAAAGATCTCGAATTGGATTAATGGCATGCCGCAGTTCTAATAATTCATGGCGAAGGTCGAAAAGATTCTTGAGGAGCACATGCATTGTTTCGTTATCAGGATTGTTTTCAACCGCATTAATCCGATCCTCTAGTCGATAAATGATTGGAAAATAATTGTCGACAACATTATCCATAATTTCGTAAAAAACACGATGTTCATCCCAATCTAATACATTTTTTGGGGTGAAAAGCTGGTTCCATACATCATTAATTTCTTGCAGATCTTTTTTATGAAAGGTAACAATATAGCATTCTCCGATAAAGAAGTTTATTTCAAATTGATTGAAGTGCTGTGGACCAATTGTATGCGTAACAAAAAAAGAAAAGTCATCGTAATAATCAAGCTTTGGTCGTTGATTTCCTTGAATACAATCCTCGACTGCTAATGGATGGAAGTGTAATTCTGTTTCTAGTAATGTAATCTCGTCTTTATTTGGTTGATAGAAATCGATCCACCACCAACGATAGGTATCAGCATGTAGCGCTTCTAATGGAACATTTGTAATACGTTCATTGTTATATGTGATTGCTACGGTTTGGATCATAGCCTGTTCTCCTTTGTTATACGGATTTTAATCGATACTATTAATACCACATGCTTTTCTAAATTATCTATTTCCCGATTTCAAGGAAAAGTATGCGAATGTTGTTTGATAATTTTCAGCTTCATCGATATGATACAGAGATAAGAGAAAGTAGGAGGGATGCTTGATGATTTCGCATTTGGCGGATACGATCACCTTGAACAATGGAGTGAAAATGCCTGGAGTTGGACTTGGCGTATATAAGGTGGAAAATGGTCCAACAGTAGAACAGGCAGTGAAAGTTGCGCTTGATTATGGCTATCGAAGTGTTGATACCGCTTCTTTTTATGGAAATGAGGAAGGGATTGGAAAGGCGTTAGCTGAAGTTAATATCCCGCGTGATCAATTATTTATTACATCTAAAGTATGGAATGATGAGCAGGGCTATGATGCGGCACAGGAAGCATTTCATCGTAGTCTTCAGAGGCTCGGTCTAGATTATTTAGATTTGTATCTTATCCATTGGCCTGTAAAAGGCATGTATAAAGATACGTGGCAAGCACTAGAAGCACTTTACGAAGAAGGAAAAGTTCGGGCAATCGGTGTTAGTAATTTTCATATCCATCATCTACAAGATTTGCTAAAAGAGAGCCAAATTACCCCTGCTGTAAATCAAGTAGAATATCATCCGCATTTAACACAGGAGCCGTTAAAGGCCTTTTGTGAAAAGCAAGGCATTCAATTAGAGGCCTGGTCTCCGTTAAAGCGAGGCAGGCTGTTAGAGGAGCCGACAATTAAAGATCTAGCTAATAAATACGGCAAAACACCCGCACAAATTATTTTGCGCTGGAACGTCCAGCATCGTGTTATTACCATTCCGAAGTCAATCCATCCAGAAAGAATCAAGGAAAATGGAAATGTATTCGATTTTTCACTTACCGAACATGATATGCAATTACTAGATCGTTTAAACCGAGATGATCGAAGTGGAACAAATCCAGATTCGTTTGATACGGATCATAAGTGAGAGGGTAGGGAATTGTGGTGAATAAAAACCCGACCGCGAAGTGCGGTCGGTAAAGGATAACACTATTTAAACTTGCTTCCTCTGTTTTTAGCACGGAGCTTTTTTAGCAGTTCTTTAGAAGTGTTTGCTGCCTTTATTCCAGCTTCGTTGTTAAGTGCACTAATTTCATAGCTCCCATATCAAAATAGGAATTTACTTTACAAATTGTGGCATTCTTTCATGAAGTAATTGTAATTGGTGAATAGGGGAAGCAAGCCATAAAAAAGGCGTGCCATTATGGCGACTTAATCACCATAAAATGAGCACGCTTTTTTGAAACAGAGAATGCTGTCCGTATCTAAGTATTAAGGTCTGTTCTCTATTAGAAAACAGGTAAAGTATCTTTATGTTGCACGCTATAAAACACCGTTGTCCATCATTTCTACGACATCATCAATCGAAAAGTTTCGACCTCGTAAAATGTCTAATTTCGTTTGCACATATTTTTGTGCTAGCTTGGTGTTGGTCTTAGAAGGCTGTTTCATTGGTTCCGGTTCTTCTACCAGGGAAAGGAAATAACGTTTATTATCTATTTCGATGACTGTATGATTTTGGTGTACAATGTCTTTGATTAATTTTGCTTCGCTTCTTTTTAGTTTCCTCACAGCAATTCAACCTCCAATTTTAAAAAAGTGGCTTACGAGACGTCGGATTATATTGTTATCTAGAACGTGTGAGCAATTAGTCATTAATTCCTATATAAATATACCCTATTAAGATAAAGATAAACATTATTTTTTATAAAAGATACGAAGTTTTAAGATTATCTATGGGGGTAGTTTGATGAATTCTAGAAAAAAGCAGTTCTTTTGTATCAGTTTATGTTAATGCAAGACGTTGGTAGGAGGCGAGCTTTTTTTCAATTGCTTTTGTTAATTCCATCGTTGTTTTTGGCACGAGCGACTTTAAGACAGGATTTGCAACCGGTGCTTTGAACCCTTTTGCAGTAATATTGAGAGAGGAAGTAACATTTGTTTTCGATTGATTTATCGGGGTTGCTTGAAAATAACCATTTCCTTTAAAATTTTCATTTAGTCCAACTAGGTCAAATGTAATTAAGGTTGGTTCTTTCCACTCTGTAATTTCTACTCCCATGTAAATCGTCTTTTGTATAATGCCTAAGTCTCCTTTGAACTTCCAAGTTGACTGTTTTTCATTTAGCTTTTTATGTTCGACATACCCATTTATTAATGGAGCCCAATTATCCATATCACTTACAAACGAAAACACACTGAATATAGGAACATTCATTGACATCTCATGCGTTCCATGTGGCATCAATATCTCCTCCTTAAAAAATAAACGACCTTATAGCATATGAACAGGAAAGAGGTTTTAGAAGTGAAAATGTGATAAAGAAAAAGATAATAAGAAAGGACTGAAACAAATGCTTCTGTTTTGTATCAGTCCTGTTTTCTCTATCCATTAAATGAAAGGCCACCTATGGACATATATTTCGTTTCTAAATACGGTTCAATACCTTCTATGCCACCTTCTCGTCCTAGACCGCTTTCTTTCATACCACCGAAAGGAGCATGTGCGGCAGAAGGTCCGCCATCATTCCACCCGATAATACCAAATTTCAAGTGATCATGTAGATACGTCCCTAGTCTATAATCACTCGTGAAAAAGTAAGCAGCAAGGCCGAATGGCGTAGAATTAGCTAGTTCAACTGCTTCTTCAGCTGTTGAAAAAGTTAAAATTGGTGCAACAGGTCCAAACGTTTCTTCATGCATGATTGTCATATCGGTTGTAACTTCTGTTAAAACGGTTGGTTGAATAAAGAAATAACCTTCTGATTCATTGGTTTCAAACGAATTTCCTATTTTCGCTGTTGCCCCTTTTTCTATTGCATCCTTTATTTGATCTGTTATTTTCTCAAAGCCTTGTTTATTAATAATTGGACCAATATCTGTTCCATCATCTAATCCATTTCCGACCTTTAGCTTTTCTACCTCTTGTATAAACTTTTCTGTAAATGTGTTGACTACATCTTCATGGACAATAATTCGATTTGCGCACACGCATGTTTGACCAGCATTACGAAATTTGGATGCGACTGCTTGCTTTGCGGCAAGATCTAAATCAGCATCTTTTGCAACGATGAGTGGGGCATGGCCTCCAAGCTCCATGGTCACATGTTTTACCGTATTTGCGCTATTTTTTATAAGCGATTTCCCTACAGCAGTTGAACCAGTGAATGTAATTTTTCGAACTGCTTCACTTTCGGTAAAGATGGAACCAATATCACTTCCTTTACCATTGACATATTGAATAACATCCTTGGGAATACCAGCTTCATGGGCAAGCTCAATAAATTTCATCCCAGTTAAAGGTGTTTCTGATGCTGGTTTAACAATAAAGGTACATCCTGCGGCTAATGCTGGTGCAGCTTTTCTAGCCATCATGGCAGCTGGGAAGTTCCATGGTGTAATCGCTGCAACTAAACCGATTGGCTCCTTTGTTACGATAATTCGTTTGGAGCCGTCATTCGCAGGAATTGTTCTACCATATATTCTTTTTGCTTCCTCGGCATACCATTCTAAATAATCTACGGAATAATCTACCTCCCCGAGTGATTCCTTTAATGGTTTTCCATTTTCCAATGTCATTAAGTTTGCAAGTTCTTGCTTATGGTTCATAACAACTTGTGCCCAGTTTTTTAATAATTGTGCCCGTTTATGTGCATTTGTTTTTGACCAGTTGAAAAAAGCGTTTGCTCCTTTATTAATTGCTGTTCGGATTTCTGACTCTGAATGCATTTGCACCGAATCAATTATTTCTCCTGTTGCTGGATTTGTAACATCTATTTTACGTTCCATATCGAAGCTCCTTTCTTGTAAATGAGGAAGGTTCTTTCTGATTTATTTCCCTGTATTATTCATAATAAACGTTGGAATTTGTCAAATGAATTAATTAAGGTGATGTCAAACAGAAGTAGAGAAATGAAATGGAATTACTCCTCATGTAACTGTTGGTAAAAACACTATAAATTGGAAATCGAAATGAAGAAACAGAGAATAAGTAGATAATCAAATTGGATGTTGATTATCCGATTCTATTTTTTAACTATCTGTAAGTGATGAAATAAGTCCTGCTACTTGAGGCTTATCTTTAGAGACAAGCTTTTTTCTAAAGTGTTCACTTGTGAAAAAAATGTCGAATATTGCCCGGGAAATAATTATCGAGCAATGATAAATTCTTTCTTGAAGTGTTTCAGTAGTAGGCGAAGAATGTGGATTCATGTTACACTATTTACGGAAAAGAAAGGTATGATGATAGAAGATAGGGGGAAGTAAGGTGTCGAAGGACGGAAATACAATTGTTAAAGGAACAGAAGGAAATAAGGTTTTACTTAATGAAGCTCCTTCATCGGTCCTTTCAGATATAAAATCGTTAATTAAATTTGTAGTTTTAATGCTCAATGTACTACCAGTGCTCACAGGGTTTTTATTGGCGCTCCATTATTCAAATCAGGAGTTGTCGGCTTATTGGATGACACTTCTATTTACGATTGTTGGTAGTACTTTAATCATGGCTGGTGCATTAATTATTAATAATTGGTATGAAGTCGATCTTGATAGAAAAATGAAGCGTACAATCATGCGACCAACTGTTACTGGCAGCATTTCGATGAAAACCATTTTGATAATGGGGATTACTTCTACATTAGTAGGATTTATCATTCTTTCCTTTACTACGTTAGAATCCGTGCTATATGCATTTATTGGATGGTTTACGTATGTTGTTTTATATACATTTTGGTCAAAGCGGAAATATACGTTAAATACTATTATAGGGAGTGTCTCTGGTGCTGTAACGCCGTTAATTGGATGGGGAGCGGTTGAATCAAGCTTTCACATTGTACCAATCATGCTGTTTATTATTTTATTTATTTGGCAGGTTCCACACACGTTCTCTATTGCAATGCGAAGATTTGATGATTATAAGGCAGCGGGTGTTCCAATGCTACCAGTTGTTGGTGGCTTTGAAATGACAAAGCGACAAACCGTAATTTATATTGCAGGGCTTTTACCAACTCCGTTTTTTCTTAGTTCGTTAGGAATCGGTTTTGTTATCGTTGCTTCTATAATGAATGTGATTTGGCTTGGTTTCGCAATTGCTGGATTTTGGATGAAGGATGATATTAAATGGGCCAATATAATATTTAAATCGTCATTAGTTTATTTATCCTTTTTGTTTTTAATCATGATCTTTCTCTCTATTTGACCAAATATTAGTAGCGCAATTCGTATGTTATTGTACATAAGAATTGCGCTTTTATTTTGCCCCGTATTATTGCTTTTTTTCGATTATTATTATGACCATGGTCGAAGGAAGGCATGCATGTTTAAAAAAATAACTAGTAGGAGGAAGCGAAATGACAAAAATTTTTATTGATCCAGGTCATGGTGGATCAGATCCTGGTGCAACTGCAAACGGTTTACAGGAAAAGGATGTTACACTCGCTATTGCCCTAAAGCTAGGAAATATTTTAAACAATGAATATGAGGGGCATACACTAAAATTTTCACGTACAACCGATGTTACTGTTTCATTATCAACGCGAACAAATATGGCAAATAACTGGGGTGCCAATTATTTAGTGTCGATTCATATTAATGCTGGGGGCGGAACAGGCTTTGAATCGTATATTCATAATGGCAGCTATAGTGGAAAGGCCGAAACAAATCGTTTGCGTGGATATATTCATGACGCAGTAGTCTCAAGCACAGGCTTTAGAGATCGAGGCAAGAAGGAAGCAAATTTCCATATGCTGCGAGAATCAAATATGAAAGCAGTATTAACAGAAAATGGGTTTGTTGATTTTTTAGATGATGCAAATAAACTAAAGCAAAATTCCTTTTTAGAAAAAATTGCCCGTGGACACGCCAGTGGGCTTGCACGAGCATTTGGATTAACGCCGAAAAGCGGTGGCACACAAATTCATATCGTACAGCAGGGAGATACACTTTGGAGTATTGCTCAGCTTTATCAAACAACGGTAAACAGACTGCTTGAATTAAATCCAGGGATTGACCCAGATCGCTTGCAAATTGGACAAGAAGTTGTTGTAAGTGGTCAAGCACCAAGATACCACACCGTAGTAGAAGGGGATACATTATGGCGTATTTCACAAATGTATAATACAACGGTTGATAATTTAATAGCCTTAAACCCAGGGATTGATCCACAACGATTACAAGTAGGCGATCTCATAAGAGTAAGCTAGATTATTATAATAATAGAAGCTGAAATCATAAAGGCTGTCTCAATCTTTGTTGAGACAGTCTTTGTCTAATTTGAAGTGAGAGTTGCACCTTTTACAATAACTCATAAAAAATATACTATGATGATAATTCGTTTAACTAGCTATTTAAGTTAGAAAACGATATTCTTTTAATAATTGTATTGTTTCCTGACATATATTCACGTAATATGGACTTTATGGATGATAAACAAACATACCAGTAGGAAAAAGTACTTTGTTGCTTGTTAAAGGGGGGCTATAATGACAGATTCTTGCCATGGTTCCAATCAGACCTTAGCATTGAAAGAGCTTTTGAATTCAATTGATCGAATTGCAGAGATCAAGAAGAATTCCTATTTGTTTGCTGAAGGAGATCCGGTAAACGAATTGTATATACTAAGATCTGGAAAAGTACAAATTAGTAAACTTTCTCCAACTGGAAAAGAATTGGCGCTTCGCCTTTGTAAACCAGGAGATATTGTTGGAGAGCTTCCGATGCAGCAGGAGAATGTGAAATACATTCTAAATGCAAAGGTGCTTGAGGATGGAGAAGTTGCTGTCATCCAAAATGCGACCTTAGAGGAAAAGCTGCTGCAAAATAGTAAGCTAGCAGTTGATTTCCTTAAACTAATGAATGAATATTCAAGAAGGGATCAGACAAGATTTCGTGACCTTGTTTTATATGGAAAAAAAGGTGCGCTTTTTTCAACGCTCATTCGGCTTGCGAATAGTTATGGAAAAACACAGCAGAACGGAATACTTATCGATCATGTCATAACAAATCAAGAACTGGCTAATTTTTGCGGTACTTCACGGGAAAGTGTAAATCGTATGTTAAGTGATCTAAAACAGCAACAAATTATTTCTGTAAACCGAAAATATATTACAATACATAATCTAGAGTACTTAAAAACGGAAATCAATTGTGAGGATTGTCCTGTTGTTTTGTGTTGTATTCATTAAACAGAAAGAGTGCCTGCAAAAGGCACTCTTTTTCATGCGTACTTATTCTTTTTCCTCTTTTTTCTTGTCGTCACTCATCAAGTCATTTGTTGCATTTTTAAATTCTTTTAACGTTGAACCAGCGGCTTTTCCAATCTCAGGTAGCTTGGATGGTCCAAAGATAATAAGTGCAATAATAAGAACGAGAATTAACCCTGGAATTCCGATATTTGCTAGCATGTCACCACTCCTCTTTAAATTTTAAGTTGTTGGAACTTGCACTAACGCTTCCATTTGATCCATATAGTAGGGAAGAAACGCTTGGAAAAATGGATCAGATAGCTTTTGGTGATTCGTTTTCCAAAGGGCTTGAAGTGCAGGCGCTAAATGATCTTGATACATTTCGTGTTGCACATTTTGTAGTTGCTGCAATAATTCTTCATCGTTTGCTTGAATTGCCTTTACCTCTTCATTGGTTGCGGCTGCAATAAATGCAGTAATGCTTCCAATGTGATCAGGAAATTCTTCCTTTTCCAATGGATAGTAAAACCCAATACGGTCAAAAGCTCCGATAAGACATAGCAGTGATTGCTTTGCTTCTTGATCATCTTCCTCTGACTTGTCTTGATAGGTCGAGAGATATGGTGGAATAAAATAATCTCCAGGTATTGAGAAATAGTTATCGCGCCATAGTGCAGTAGATTCCCGATCGTAGTGCTTGTGAAAAGGAAATTCGAGTGCAAGCTGATCTGGTAGCTGCTGCATTGTTTCTTCATATTTATCCCAATCCCCAAGCCATATATGCGTAAATATATGGCTTAGGAGTTGTTTTCCGTATGCTTCTTCCAATGTAGGAAGCATCGGCAAAACCCCCTTTTAAATCCGAATTAATTCGATGTTGTTTCACAGAGTTTCCATGTTTGTTTTGTGCGTGTTACGCTTTTTTGATATCAACAAACATGTCTAATTGTCCAGGTGATCCACCAATTTCATCATAAATGGCACCGTTCTTCACAACAGGGTCTAATTCAGTTAGTTTATTGACGACAAATCCTTCGCCACGTCCTCCTGGATAGCCTGCTTCTTCATGCATCGGCGTTTTAAAGGTAAATGGTGTATGGTTATAGGTTGGAAGTGCTTTATCCTTTTTCCCATCAACCGTTTGCTGTGTTACACCATATCCTTGCTGTCCCATATTGTAGGCAGAACCGATAACGCCTGGCGCAATTCCATTTGTTACATAAACAGTTCCTTTTAATTCAATATTTCCATTGAAAATAGAAACGGTATCGCCAGTTTTAATGTTACGTTTTCTTGCATCACTTGGATTCATCCAAATATAGTTATCGGAACGAACTTCACGCAGCCAAGCACTACTAATATTTCGGTATGTTCCGATGTTGCGTGCCTTCCAGTTTATATATTGGAAAGGCTGCTTGGAATTAATTGGTTTGCGATTAAATGTTTTGATTTCCTCGAAAATAGGGATTCCTTCAAATGGTTTTCCATTAAAGGAGTTTTTTCCTCCTGCCACACCTTCATCATAAAAGTCTGCCTGACCACCGTAGCTATATTTTACATGATTTCCTACATACTCATTGCCAGCTTCTTCAAATCGACCACCACGGTTGAGTACATAGACTACCTTTGCCCATTCATCTGGTTTTACTGCTTTTTTCCAGCGTTCTAAGTCAAAGTATTTTCCGAGTGCGTTTTTTCTAGCTTTTTCAAATATCGCCATTTCACGTGAGGATGCATTTGGTACTGGCTTTTCATCAAATGCGATGTTTGCCACACGTTTAATATAAAAGTCTTCTTCAATATGAAGGGCACTACCGTCTGGGAATGCGTTGTCTCCATATCCTGGAAGCTGAAGCATTTTAGCGATTTCAATGACGCTATTTTCAAAGGAACGAATATTTGGAAATACACGTGTAACTGGTTGATACACACTTGCAAGCTTCGTTGTAATGTTCGGATAGATTGCTTCTCTTCCCCATCTTTCAAGATATGTTGTATCAGGTAAGATAAAGTCCGCATACTTTGAAGTATCTCCGATTTGCACATCAGATGCAACATAAAGTTGAATAATATCTTGATCACGAAGAGCTTGTTCTTGAATTTGTCCATTTGGTGCAGATAACACCGGTGACATCCGATGGGTAACTAACGCTTTTATGGCATATGGATATTTTTCTAGGGCACTTGGCAGTACATCGCCAATTGTTTGCCCGCTATATGGGAACCACGGTCTTTTTGCTGGATAGCCATCCTTTGCAAATAATGTAGAAGCCTCATATTTTGATTGGTATCGCCCAATCGGAATCCCCCAGGCTTTTTTACCATTTGGAACTGTAAGTAGATCATATTTTCCGGTGAATTCTTTATAAAATGCACCAGTTGTTATGTTTCCGCCTTTCCAATCATAGCTCCCGATAAGGTGGTTCAGCATCGCAATTAGTCGTTGCGTATAATAGCCATTTTCATGCATTGCTGGTCCTCTATAAGCCATTATTGCTGCTCGTTTCCCGTAAGAGGTAAAACGCTTTGCTAACTGGACAATTTGTTCCTTTGGTAATGTGGTGATTGCTGCATACTCATCAATTGTCTGCTCCATTGTTCTTTCCTTATAAAGCTGAAAGGCAGTTTTTACTTTAAGTCCTTTTAATTTGCCATCATACAAAAGGGAACCAGTGTCTGCTTGATCATGTGGTACAGGCTTTCCGTTCTGAATGACGACGAATTGCTCCTCGGTTCCGATACCAATGTCACTTGCACGTAGTTTAGGTTTTTTCGGATCGCTTAGATTTACGAGATGGGTTGCATCACTCCATGTAGGCTCGCCATCTACTTCAGCTGCTTTTTTGTTTGGATTTGTAAGATATGTTTCATCATACCATTCTTTCTCAATGATGGTTCTTCCGATAGCTAAAGCAAGTGCTCCATCTGTTCCTGGCTTTACTGGAAGCCACATATGCGCTTTTTCGGCAGTTTTACTGAGGCGTGGATCGATTACCGCCATTTGCATGCCATTTTCAATCGCATTTGTTAGTTTGGGAGCAAGCCAGGTAGGTCCTTTATTTGCAACCATCGGGTTTGTACCCCATACGATAAGGAATAGTGTATTCTCAATATCCGCATATTGTCGTTTCTTCTTTTTCTCACTGGCAGAGTACGAGCGAACATTCCCAGTAACAGAGCTTATTCCACAAATGCCACCATGGTGATAATAGTTTTTACTTCCTACACTTTGTAGAATGAAACGTTCCATAAAGTCTCGACGATCTCCGACCATGAAAGCGACTTGGTTAACCTTTGGTCCAAAATCCGGATGGTTCGTATTGATTAACTTATCTTTATATTTATTATCAAACGCCTCAAATTCCATTTCTTTGTTTGTTACTTTTTCCCAGTCGCTCATTACTTCTTCTTCAGGGACGTATGCCATTAAGTCTTTTAATCCTGGTGTATTTAAGTCTTTGCTTCCATTTACGATTTCGTCATACGCTTGCTCCCAAGAGACCGTCTTCCATTTTCCGCTTCCTCTTGGTCCAACACGCTTTAATGGGTTTTTTACGCGATATGCATCGTAAGCCGTTTGAATACCAGCTTGCCCTTTCAAACAAATACGCCCTCCGCGGTTTCCACGGCCAAATCGTTTTACATCTCCTGTCCCTTTTACAGCATCGTCGACAGCAGTTCCATAGGCAATGGCACCGTATGGGACCATGTTAAGTGGACTATATTGGTTTCCTGCAATTTTACGAATGATAGAAGTGTAAGGACCTTGCTTGTTTCCATCTGTTATATAAGCTTTAATCGTACAGTAAGTGTTACATTGTTCACAAGTTGTGAAAATAACATTTTCTGCTCCATAGTCTTGGAAGTCAGTTCCATAGCCGTGTCCGTCATCTATCCATACTCCGTTTACGACTTGCTTTACGGGTCCGATGAATGCGGGTCCGATAGCAGCTACAGCACCGAATGCTCCAAGGGCTTTTAAAAATTTTCTTCGGTTCATTGATTTATTTTCCACGCTCATCCCTCCAATTTCTCCGCATGTTGCGTATCTTCAAGTGGCAGAAGTCTATCTCCGATTGTGAAGATAAGTAAGCCCATGGCAACTATACCGATGCTTACCATCCATTCATTAAAGGTTGGGAAGTAGTTCCCTGCTGGTCTGCCCTCAAAAACCGGTACAATTTGAGATGGAACGACAATATTGAATCGAACACCGATAATACCAATAACAACGAGAATACCCGCGATTAATAAAGCATTGATATTTGTTGCGGTTTTCTTATAAAAGACAAGGAATATTGGGACGACAGCTCCGAGGAACATTTGCACTCCCCAAAATGACCAGCTGTAACTACTCCCCATCATCGTACCTAGGCTTTGTAAGTGTGAATGTTCTAAGCCATATAAACCGACAAGGTATTCGTAAAATTGTAGTAGTAGGTCAATAAATAGGAACGCAATCATCATTTTAGCAAGGGAGACAACCATTCCTTGATCAATTTCTTTGCCAGTAACCTTTGTTTTAATAATATAGATTGCTAAGAGTAATGCAGTCCCCGATACCATTGCTGATACAACAAAGATAATAGGGAATATCCCTGTATTCCAAGAAGCACGCGCACTAACGACGGCGAAGATTGCACCTGTTCCCCCGTGAACACCAAGAATGGCTAGTGGAATTCCAATCGTGCCAAGGATTTTCATCCAGCGATGGTCTCTTTTTTTCGTATGTTCATTGATTGTACTGTTCTTGAATGTTAACATGCGAGCAATTTTCCCTCTGATACTATCGACCTTTGTTAGTCGAACGAGATCTTCACGCATGGCAATGTAAAGCTCTGCTACAAGTAAAGAAATGTAAACCACATAAAAGTGTATTTCCCATGCAAGAATACTCGTTACATTCCAGTGGATAAGTGCATTCATAAAGCGTTCAGGACGACCAAGGTCCATTAAAACGAAAGTAAGTGCAATAATCATACATACAACCGCAGTGAAAAGAGCCATTTTACCTACTCGTTCGTATTGATCCATACCGAATACGAAAATCAATGTTGAAAGTAGGAAGGATCCTGCGCTTAGCCCAACGAAAAAGATATAAAATGCAATCCATGCACCCCATGGTGTGATGGATGATAGATTCGTCGTTGTTAATCCAAGAATAAGTCGCTCAATTATGAAATAACCACCAATAGCAAAGAGGACGAGTAAAATACCAATCCACCATTTAAATAGTGGGTTTGAGGCCTTCGAATTTTCCTTTAGTGGTTCTTGTTTAGCTATGCCTTGCATCATGTTTTCACCTCTTTTATTTTAAGTAGATTACATTAGGTCCTGCTCCGAGCTCGCTCTTTAGGCGGAATGCTCGTGGGCTGTTTGCTAGCTTTGAAACGGTACTATTCGGATCATTAAGATCTCCGAAAAATCTAGCATCCCCAATACACGTTTCTACACATGCAGGCTCTTCACCACGCTCTAGACGGTGCATACAGAAATTACATTTGCGAACGGTTCCAATTGGAGTTTTCTTAGGCTTTCTTTCGCCACGTTCGATCCCGTATTCTGGGCTTGAAACATCATTAAAGCCAAGCATTTCATCTTCATAGCTCTCGCCAAAATCATACGATCTAGCGCCATATGGACAGGCTACGATACAATAGCGGCAGCCGATACAACGGTCGTTATCAATCGTAACAATACCATTATCTAGCTTAAAGGTAGCTCGAACTGGACACACCTGTACACATGGTGGGTTGTCGCAGTGCATACATGGCATTGGTAAATTAACTTTGGCAACGTTTGGAAATTCCCCAATTTCTTCTTCAAGTACTACATTATAAGAAATGCCTGGAGGGGTGCGGTTTTCCGCTTTACAGGCAACGGTACAAGAATCACAGCCAACACACTTTCGAAGATCGATTACCATTCCCCATTTAACACCATTCTCTTTTTTACTCTCTACTGGTGCTTGTGTAAATAAATCTCCAAATTCACTTGTTAATGATGCGTGATATTTTTTATGAAAAACTTCAATATCTAGTTTTCCATTTACTACTTTCTTGGCATCCTCTGCCATACTTAATCCGAGATTAGAATTGTACGGTGATTGATTAAGTTCTTCATCTGGATTTGGTAGCGCAGCGTCAACCATGTTGTTCCAATCTTTTTCTAAAAGTTGTTTCAGCATCCACTTCACCTCTTTTATATTCGTTCTACTTAAAGTGTAAAGGAGGGGGAAATCGAAAAATGTAACAATTATCACAAACTAAAGAGAAGTCATTAATTTGTCATAAGTTCCAAGTGCTAGAAAGATAGGAAAATGGAAATGAGAGTTCCATGTGTTGGGAAAATCGATATCGCGTTATGTTTAGGCATTGATGTAAATATAATGGAAATGGAATAGAAGAAAGGGGAGAAGGATTACAATGAAACGTGTCCAATTTATATTTTTTACAAGCTTGCTGATGGTTCTTTTGTTCGGTATTACTAATTATTCAGTGAAAGCAGACGCAGTGACTGATGTTGCTAAGCATGCTCCAGCTTTACCTTTTCTTGTTGATAGTAATGAAGAAGAAACGATTACTGGAAAGGTGGGAAATGGCAATGCAGAAACGCCTGGAGAATGGTATAAGGGCGATGTTCCACCAAATCTTATTCCAAATGCTCCTGTCTTATTATTTGTTCCTGGGCTAAATAATGTGGCACAAATATTTTGGGAAAATAATGATATGTTCCAAACGGCATTTGATGCAGGATATCAGACGGCATTTATCCAATTATACGATGCTGGTGGTGCATCAGCAGATATGTGGGATAATGGAGCCTTACTTGCAGAAAAGATCGTAGAAATTTCCAATCATTTTGGTGGGAAGCCAATCACAATCGTTGCATACAGTAAGGGAGGCGTGGATACACAAACGGCGTTGACATACTATGGTGCATGGCAATATGTCCAGAATGTTATTACATTATCTAGTCCTCATCATGGCTCACAACTAGCTGATTTGGCCTATAGTTCGTGGTCGAGCTGGCTAGCAGATTTAATTGGTGCAAAGGGAGATGGTACGTATGCGATGCAAACGGGGAACATGGCCAATTTTCGATCGGTTATCGATCAAGAACCGAAAGCATATTATAACGACTATTATACGTTAGGAGGAACAAGCTGGGGTTCGGTGTTTTCATCAACCTGGTATGGTGGTGTTTATTTATCGCAATATGGCTCAAATGATGGGGTTGTGACAACGGCGAGTAGCAGATTACCTGGTGGAGAGCAATTAGCAATTGGAGAATGGACACATTCGACGATTCGAACAGGACTAACGTTCCCTGTATTTGAAGGAGCTCTAATCGATCCCCAGCCAAATGCTGTTTATAAAAAGCGGGAAGCAAAGGACGATAGTAATGCACGACCTTTAAGCAATCAATGGATACGAGGGGGAAAACTTACAGAAGGTATAGATGAACGCATTACGATGGCGGTGGAGGATAATGTAAACAATGTAACGATGCGGGTGTTAAGTGCTACACCGATTTCATCAGTTACATTGCTTTCGCCTAATGGTAAGGTCGTGGAGCCAGCTCTTAAGCATTCTATTTTAGAGGAAGGTGTGTATCAGGGTGCTTATCAATATACGATTTCGATCGACGAACCAAAAAGCGGAGAATGGGAGCTAACGCTTTCTTCAGAGGACAAAAATGGCTATTTGCTCGTTGCGAACTTTCATTCCGCACAAAAACTAGTTGAAAGTGAAAGCACAAAAAATAAGATAACAAATAGTAATACATGGAACTATTGGCTACATGCAAACAATGTTGTGCTAGAAGAAAAATCGTTACAGGCTACTTACCGAATTACGAAGTCGGGGCAACCGGATACGATGCAAACCTTTACGAAAAAGGGAACAACAGATTTATCGAAGGAGCTACCAGTTAAAGATAAAGGGTCCGTATATAATATTACGATTGATGTAGAGGGAAAAACAAAGCAAGGAAAGCCATTTAATCGAACGATTATTGATTCGATTTATGTGGAGTAATTACTATAAGATTGTTTTATCGGACACCGATAACCTTGAATAAAAATACTGATAATTCTTGAAAATAGGACTACATTCTCTTTTCCTGCTTGTCTTATTCGCTTACACTTGTATCAAATACGCTTGTAAAAAGCGGTGGGGAGGAGATTCGTGTGACGCAAAAAATAGCAGTTGCTATTATTCATGGTGCTGGAACTCCTGACGAAAACTTTGCAGAAGCTTTGATTGAACGGGTAAAAAAGGAATTTGCTGTTAAACTATCAATCCCGAATGCTGAAGATGAGCTTGAATTTCAACCCATTTTTTGGTCCGCCATTTTTGAATCGGAGCAAAAAAAAATGTGGGAGCAGCTTCAAGAAAGTGCGCAGCTTGATTTTCCATATCTTCGACGCTTTGTTCTTGAGTTTTTAGCAGATGCAGTAGCTTATCAGCCTACCTTACTTGGGGATCAAAATTATCATCATGTTCATTCCCTTGTTGCTTCATCTCTACAGCATTTGCGTAAAAGGGCAGGAAGTCTTGCTCCGCTTTGTATTATTAGCCATAGTCTCGGAACCGTTGTCGCAAGTAATTACTTTTTTGATCTCCAATTTAGACGCGAGCAAATTGGGGATAAAACAAGGCAATGTATGGGGGAAACGCCAATGGAGCAATGTGAAACATTGACGTTATTCTATACAATGGGAAGTCCACTTGCCTTGTGGTCATTGCGCTACCTTGATTTTGGTTCACCTATCCATGTTCCATCCCCGTTAATTTCTGACCATTATCCGAATGTGGAAGGAGAGTGGGTGAATTTTTATGATAAGGATGATATCCTAGCCTACCCACTGAAAGGTGTGAACGAAGCGTATCAATCAGCAGTGACAGATGATGTTGCTGTAAATGCAGGTGGCTGCATTACGAGCTGGAATCCGCTATCACATGGTCAATATGAAAAGGATGATGTCGTAGTTGGTCGCATTACAGATGGACTCGTACAAATATGGAAAGCGATAAATATGGCAGGATAGGGATTAAAGTATTAGGAAGTTTGTATATGTTAGCGAATATAAAATGATTTCTCAAATTATAACCTAGTAAAGGGCATGTGTTGAAGCTGCGCTTTTCTAGGTTTTCTTTATTTTCATATTCTACGCTTGTTTGAATACAACTTTAATATGGGATCCCAAAAATCACGTTTGGCAAATGCGTTATAGGGAAAGCGACTAGTAATTAGTAAAATTGGTGGATCCTAAATGGGAACAAAAAGAAGAGGAGGTAGCTTTGGTGACACATACACTCGATGCTTGGACATTTTTTTTGTTTGTCGTTCCAATGCCTTTGCTCGTTATCTGGGCACTGGTGACATTTTTTACAGAACGGGGGAATGATACGTGAATGCAACGCTCATTACGTTTGTTGTTTATCTTGTTGTTATGATTTTTATTGGCTTTTTCACCTATCGAATGACAGCTACATTGTCAGATTATGTGCTTGGGGGTAGGAGACTAAACAGCTGGACAACTGCATTTTCAGCATCAGCAAGTGACTTTAGTGGCTGGTTACTTATTGGACTGCCAGGAGCTGCGTATGCTGCTGGGCTAGGAACCTGGAGTTTATGGATAGCATTAGGGCTTGCTGTTGGAGCGATGATTAATTGGCAATATGTGGCGAAACGGCTGCGCATTTATACTGCATATACAAAGGATTCAATTACCCTACCTGAGTTTTTTGAAAATCGTTTTCGCGATGAATCTCATTTGCTTCGTGTTATTTCCGCACTATTTATTTTGGTATTTTTTCTATTTTATACGGCATCAGGATTAGTAGCAGGAGCGAAGCTGTTTCAGGGGACATTCGAAATTGATTATCATACTTCCCTCCTTGTAGGTACTGCTATTATTGTCGCATACACGTTTTTAGGCGGCTTTCTTGCCGTAAGCTATACTGACCTTATTCAAGGAGTATTGATGTCGATTGCATTAGCGTTTACAGCAATATACGGCATCATAAAAATCGGTGGTTTCGGTGAATTGTTTCACCAGCTTGGCTCCATTAACACGAGTTTAATCGACGCATTTTCTGGAACATCATACAATGCTACTAATGGAGTTTTATGGGAAGCAGCAGGCCCAATCGGAGCTGTTGGCATTATTTCCGCACTTGCTTGGGGATTAGGATATTTTGGTCAACCGCACATTTTAGCTCGCTTTATGGCAATTCGTTCGCATCAGGACATTCGCAAGGCAAGGTTAATAAGTGTCAGTATGGGGTTAGTTGTTCCACTTTATGGTGCGCTCATCGTTGGCATGCTCGGGATTGTTACCTTTGACGAACCGCTAGCAGATTCGGAGCAAGTCTTTATTCAGCTCGTACAAGTCGTTTATGATCCGTGGATTGCTGGGATTCTCCTTGCCGCAGTATTAGCTGCGATTATGAGTACCGTTGATTCACAGCTACTCGTGTCATCCAGTGCGCTTTCTGAAGATTTTTATCGTCGATATTTAAGAAAGCATGCGAGCGAAAAAGAGCTTGTATGGATAGGAAGATTTTCTGTGCTTATCATTGCCTTAATTGCTTTAACCCTTGCGTGGAATGAATCAAGCTCAGTTTTAAAATTAGTCTCTTATGCATGGGCAGGTTTTGGTGCTACCTTTGGACCAGCAATCTTATTTTCCTTGTTTTGGAGAAAGACAACCAGAAATGGGGTTTTAGCAGGAATTATTGTTGGAGGAATTACAATCTTCACATGGCCACTAACTGGATCAGCGCTGTATGAAATGGTTCCAGGATTTCTATTATCTAGTGTCGCAATAGTAATATTTAGTTTACTAGGAGCAGGACCAACAAAGGAAATGCTTGCAGAGTATGATAAGGTAGCTGCCAAATAATTCAACTCTAGAAGCAAGAGAAGATAAAAAAGTGTCTAATCATAGCATATAAGGAGAGAGGATTATGGGTGAAAAACTATATGGAAATACACCTTGTTTTTTAGGAGGAAAAAAAACAACATTAGATGAAGCAGCACGGCAGAACTTTGACGTTCTCGTATATGGTGTCCCGTGGGAGGGGGCGGTGACCTGGGGAGATTATACAGGTTGTGAATTAGGCCCAAAGGTCATTCGGCTAAATTCTGCAAGATACTCAGGATATCTTCCAGAGCTTGACCATATTGATGTACTCGAGCATTATACGATTGGTGATTTAGGTGATGTGGACGTTGTTCCAGCAGATACATTAGAGACGGTGCGACGGATAGAAGGCTTTGCGACAAACGTCTGGAATACAGGGGCATTTCCAGTAGCGTTTGGCGGTGATCATGGTATAACCTTCCCAATTGTCAAGGCGATGGCCGAACAAGTAGATGGAGAAATTGGTGTGATCCACCTTGATGCACATTATGATAACCACCCTCATTTTGAAGGAGACCAATATGCGCGAAGTACACCTTTTCATAACATTTATACGTGTGAAGGGATTCGAAATGAAAGCATCGTTCATATGGGTATTCACGGTCCGAGGAATGAGCCACAAACAGGTAAGTATGCAAAAGAGGTTGGAGCAACAACAATTACCTCAAGGGAAATACGTTTTGCTTCCAGCTTGAAGGAAATCGCAGAAGAAGCCTATCAAATTGCAAGTAAAGGAACGAAGGCAGTTTACTTAACGATATGTAGTGATGTGCTTGACTTTGCTTTTAATCCTGGTGGTCCAGTTGATGGAAATGGGTTAACGTCATTCGAACTGCTTGAATTAGTATATGCATTTGCTGAATTTGGTATTTGCGGGATGGACTATGTAGAAGTATATCCACAGCAGGATGCAAATGATCATTCCTCTCATTTTGTCACAAATGCGGTTTTGTATGCTCTTGCCGGTACAATCCGCCACCAACAGCAACGTAAACGAATGGCAAGTGATCAAGTTAAGCAATGAGAAAACGCACGGAGACTTGAAAAAAATAGACGGATAACGTAGTATTCAAAAGGAATCTTACGTTATTCGTCTATTTGTGTAGATGGATCTTCGCGGTTAAATATAAAGGACAGTGGTATCGTGAAACGAAATAATAAGCAACAGTATAATCTGGATCAAAAGAATTTGTTTTTGGCGTTTTTTCGAGCAAGCATGCTCGGTTATGGTGGAGGGCTTTCTGCCATCCCGCTAATGAAAAAGGAAGTCGTGGATACATATAAGTGGATGGATGATGAAGAGTTTTCCGATATTTTGGCATTGTCAAATACATTGCCAGGTCCAATAAATACGAAAATGTCTGGTTACATCGGCTTTAGACTTTGTGGGTTTTTGGGACTTGTTAACGCCGTAATTGCAACGGTTCTTCCAACAGCAATTCTCATGATTTTATTGTTAACGGTTTTAAATGCATACAAGGACTCTCCATTGGTCCAAGGAATGGCAAACGGAGTTCTTCCTGTAGCAGGTGTGATGATTGGCGTGTTGGCATGGGATTTCTTTCAAAAATCACGAGCTGGCATGGGATGGCTACCAACAATTATTTATACGATAATTAGTCTTTTTGTTATGGAGCTGTTAGGAATTCATCCTGCGCTTTTAATTGCTGGATTAATTGGGATTGCTTTATTTTCTAACGCAGACTTCCGGAAAGAGCGGCAGGTGAAGGATAAATGATCTATTGGGATATATTTTTAGCGAATTTTGTAGCAAATTTACTCGGCTACGGCGGTGGTCCGGCAACTATTCCATTGCTAGAGTATGAGGTGGTTGATCGGTATGGCTGGTTTTCAACACAGGAGTTTAGTGAAATGGTCGCGCTTGGGAATGGACTACCAGGTCCAATTGCAACAAAGCTGGCAGCATATATTGGCTATGATCAAGGTGGGATACTTGGCGCATTTATTGGTGTTTTTGCATCAGTGGCACCTTCGCTTTTATTAATGATTGCCTTACTTGGGGTTTTAATGAAATATAAGCAGTCACCAAGGGTAAAGCGATTGACAAAGATTGTCCGACCAACGATTGCCGTGTTACTTGGTGTGATGACATATGACTTTTTCTTTCATTCGTATGAAAATGCCGGGCTTGGCCATACGATTATTCTTGGTGTTGGAGCGTTTTTATGCCTAGAGAGATGGCGGATAAGCCCGGTGTATGTTGTTGCAGGGGCATTAGTATATGGTGCAATCTTTCTTGCGTAATAAGGAGAATTTGAATGTGTTTTTGAAGGGAGTTAGGAATCGTCTAAATAGAAAAGCGCCCAATAATAGAAGGAGGGTTTATTTCTCCATCGCTTTTTGGGCGCATTTTATATTAGGTGATTCGTTAATTAAGTTGATCCATAAAGTATAATTCTTTGTAGTAGGCGTTTTCTTTAATTAACTTATCATGACTTCCGTGAATGGAAATGGCTCCATCCTTTATAAAAATGATCTCATCCATATTCTTTGCTCCTGCAAGATGATGTGTTACCCAAACAATCGTTTTATCGGAAGCAGCATGTAGAATTGTTTGAATTAATTCAGTTTCTGTAATAGGGTCTAAGCCAATCGTTGCTTCATCAACAAGAAGAATAGGCGTGTTTTGTAATAGCACACGTGCAAATGCAATTCGTTGCCTTTCTCCACCTGAAAAGCGACTGCCCATTTCCAGCATTGGTGTGTCTAGGCCTTTCGGAAGAGAATGGATAAGCTGAGAAAGCTGTGCTTGTTCAATCGCCTTCCATACATCTGCTTCACTTGCTTCTGGTCTACCTATCCGAATGTTGTTACCAATAGTTGTATCGAACAGATGTGGCTTCTGATTTAAAACCCCGATTTGGTGGGAAAGAAGTCCACTATGAACAGTTTGCTCGCCAATTGTAATGCTTCCACTATCGGGTTTAATGGCACCAGCAAGAAGCTTTACTAATGTTGATTTTCCAGCACCACTTTTTCCTAATACCGCGATCTTTTTTCCAACAGGGATGGTTAATGATAGATCACAAAGGATTGGAGTAGAGGTACCAGGATAATGGTAGGTAACATTATTTAGTTTTAAACTTGGTTCTTCTATGAAAGCAAGAGGCTCGTCATTTGAATTAACCTGCAGTTCAGCGTTCTCTTCCATTTTTTTGATTCTCGATATGGAATCCCGATAAGATGGTATATGAGATACTGCGTCCGCTAGGGGTACAAATGCATCTGTTACAGAAAATAGCATTAATGTAAAAGCTGCAATGAGTGTTGGTTCAAATACACCTTGCCCTGTTTGGACGGTAGCCCAAATCATCACTAAAATAATCGATGTTCCGACGACGAGTTGACTGATAATATCTTGAAGATGCTTCCAGCTTTTTATTTTACGTTCAGTTTGTACAAGCTGTTCATCTTGTGCATGATAGCTTTGTAAGAACGTGTCTGTTCTCCCACTTGCTCTCCAGTCCGTAATGCCATAAATGGCATCTGTTAGCTGCTGGTATAATTGGTTTCGTCTTTTCTTAATCGTAATATGATGTGTTCGATTCACATGATAGGATACGATTGGAATGAGAAAAATGATCACCCCAAGGAGAAGTAGCATCATTACTGCAAAGGAAATATCAAATATACCAAAGATACTAATTACAACGGCATAAAGCACGACACCAAGACCTGCTGGTAGTATCGTACGGATATAAAGATCTTGTAGATGTTCAATATCATCGGATAGAACACCTAATAAATCTCCTGTTTGATATCGAGACCGAAAAAATAATGCTTGCGGCTCTACTAAGCGATAGAGACGGATTCGCATGCTTGCTAATATTCGTAATACGATGTCATGACTTACAAGTCTTTCTAGATAAGGAAATACTGCTTTCCCAATACTAAATGCACGTACTGCAACAATTGGAACGTAAACCATCATCACATTTTCTGGTCGAAGTGCGGATTTTGAAATTAAGTAGCCAGATACAAATAACAGCATTGCACCAGAACCAACACCAAGTAAGCCGATGAGTAAGGTTAATGCAATTCTACTTTTATGTTGGCGAATGTATGGCATTATCCATTCTTTCATTTCGAAACACGCCCTTGCATAAATAATTGGTGATAAGTACCTTCCTGTTCTAACAGCTGTTCATGTGTTCCTTTTTCAACGAGCTGACCACCTTTTAGTACAAGTAAATAATCCATTTGCTTCATCCAGTGATAGCGGTGTGTTGCAAAAAATACAAGCTTATTTTTAAATATACGTGTTATTAGTTGCTTGATTTCAAATTCGGTTTCAATGTCTAGATGTGCTGTTGGTTCATCAAGTAAGATAACAGGACGGTTACTAAGAAGAGCACGTGCAATGGCAATTCGTTGTTCTTGTCCACCACTTAAGCTTCTTCCAGCTTCCCCTATCTCTTCATGAATTCCATTAGGTAGCTGCTGCACAAAATCATAAAGTCCAATTTGTTTTATTACATTCCATACCGCATCATCGGTTGCTTCTGGTTCATAGAAGCGGATATTATCAGCTAATGTTGCTGGAAAAATATATGGCTGCTGTGGAATGTAGGCGATTTTATCCAGCCAGTCTGCACGATTTAATGTATTCGTTTCTGAGTTGTTGACAAAGATACGTCCAAATGTAGGATCGAGAAAGCCTGCAAGCATATGAATGAATGTTGTTTTGCCCGCTCCGCTTGGTCCAACGACTCCAATCATGCCGTTACCACTCCAAGAAAATGAAATATCTTTTAAAATAGGGGTGTTTTGAGCATGAACGGTAGCTTTATCTAACTGAATATCGGTTGGATTTGATAGCGGATTTTGTATCGGTTGTGCTTCCTCATGTAAATCAATCATGCTTTCTATTTCCTTCATTGCTACTTGCCCGTCAAGCGTTGCGTGGTAATCCTTACCTACTTGACGAATTGGTAAAAAGTATTCTGGAGCAAGAATTAAAATCGTTAAAGCAGGAAGTAACGTGAGATTTCCATCTATTAACCGAAACCCTAATCCAACTGCAACAAATGCAATAGAAAGACTTGTAAAGAAATCTAATGCAAACGAAGATAAAAAAGCTACCCGCAATGTTTTATTCGTTGCTTTCCGGTATTGTTCACTAACATGGTTTATTTTTTTCTCATGTGATTTACTTTGACCTAAATAGGTGAGTGTTTCTAAGCCTTTTAAGGAGTCCATAAAATGGTTTGAAAGGACTCGATATGTTTCATATTGCTTGTCAGCTAATTTCTGCGCGGCTAATCCAAGCAGAATCATAAAGATAATAACAATTGGTACGGTGAAAACAAGAATGGCAGCTGAAATTTTGTCAATGAAAAATACGTACAGAACAATCAAAGCAGGAATGAAGGCCATGCTAACCATCCGTGGGATAGCTATTTCAATATAGCCTTTCATTTTATTGATTCCTTCAATAGCAAGTGTAACGAGACGGCCTGTTCCAAAGCCTCTTGCTACAAGATGTCCTGTGTGGAAATAAGAGGAAACTAATTTTGTGCGGAGACGTGCTCCGTATCGATCTGCAAAGCGTTCAGCTGTATATTGCTTCCATCTACCAAGAATCGTGCGAAGCATAAAGAAAAGCAAAAATAGGGCAGCATCTGCCCCAATTTCTTTTATTTGTGCACCTTCAAAGAGAAATGTAATTGCTCTGGCCAGAAAACTGGCCTGAGCAATGATTAAAACAGATTCCAAAAATGTCATGATCGACAAGCTTGCATAGAATGGTAGGCTACCTTTGCCTGTTGGAAGTCCACGTTTACGAAACATTAGTACTCCAAATGCTCACTTTTTTTAAGTCGCTTGCGAAATACATAGTAGCTCCATATTTGATAACCGAGAACAAAAGGTAGCAATGTTAATGAAAAATAAGACATAAGCTTTAATGTGTATGCACCAGAAGCTGCTGAAAAGATGGTTAGATCATTTGCTGCTCCAAGTGTACTGATCATGACTCTTGGGAACATCCCAATGAAAATACTTGCTGTAAGAAAAATAATGGAAAAGCTTGTTAGTGTAAATGCACGTTTATCGAAACGTTTTACATTGAATACACTAGCACCTAAAAGAGAAAGCCAAGCAAACACTGGAAGTAAAATCCATGCATTGCCATGTTGTGTGAAAATATCAGTTGTATACCAGCCAATGCCTAAAAATGCTAAGAAGGCGATCAACGTAATTGGTGCAAGCTTCTTTGCAAGCTTTCTAGCACGTTCCTGTAGCTCTCCTTCTGTACGCAAAGTAATAAATTGCAATCCATGCACGACAGTTAGTAATAAGAACATTACCCCACCTAATAATGCGAATGGGTGGAGGAATTGAAGAAAACCACCGACCATTTCTTTGTTTCCATCAATTGGCATACCTGTCATAAAATTCGTTAAGACAACACCCCAAAGTATAGGAGGGAGGAAGCTACCGATAAAGATTGCCCAGTCCCATGTTGTACGCCATTTAGGGTTTTCGACCTTACTGCGAAATTCAAATGCAACCCCCCTAATAATTAAGGCTAAGAGCATAAAGACAAGCGGGATATAAAAGCCGCTGAACATCGTAGCATACCAATGTGGAAAAGCAGCGAACATTGCCCCACCAGCAGTGATGAGCCAAACTTCATTTGCATCCCAGAAGGGACCAATTGTATTAATATATACACGTCGTTCGACATCGTCTTTTCCTAGAAATCGTGAAACAGTTCCTACTCCAAAATCAAAGCCTTCTAGAACGAAGAATCCGATAAATAAGATCGCGATTAATAAAAACCATAGCTCATTGAGTGACAATGTTGTTAGCCTCCTTATCAAACGGATCGACTACTTTATCGTTTGATTCCGTTTTTTGATCGGTTTTTTTAATGTGCTTAACAAATAAATAAATGGTTACTCCAGCTAATATCGTATAAATTGTCGTAAACGAAATGAGTGAGAAGAGAACCTCATTAGCTGTGACACTTGGTGATACAGCATCCTCTGTTTTCATCATACCAAACACGACCCATGGCTGACGACCCATTTCTGTCATAATCCACCCAGCAGTATTTCCGATAAATGGAAGTGAAATTCCGAAAAGCATTAGCTTTAAATAACGTGTTTTTTGCTCTAGTATACCTTTTCTTGATGCATACCAGCCATAAAGTGCAAGCAAGAACATAATTGTTCCAGTAAATACCATGATACGGAAGCTCCAGAATACTGTTTTTACTGGTGGGATATAATCTCCAGGTCCGTATTTAGCTTCATATTGTTCTTGTAGTTGATTCATTCCTTCTACTTGTCCGCTAAACTTATTGTAAGAAAGTAGGCTAAGCATATAAGGAATTTGAATTTCAAAGTGATTCGTTTTTTCTTCTGAATCAATATTTGCTACTAATGTAAATGGTGCAGGATCCCCACTCGTATTCCAAAGTGCTTCTGCAGCAGCAAGCTTCATTGGCTGTTCCTTTATTAAAAGCTGTGCTTGCGAGTGACCAAAAATCATAACAAGGAAAGCTGCGATTGTACCAACAACTACAGCAACACGAAATGATTTTTTGAACATAGCGACATCTTGTTTTTTAATCAGCTTCCATGCACTAATTCCAGCTATGAGAAAAGCGCCAGTGGCAAATGCTGAGAAAAGCACGTGTGGGAACTGTACCCAAAGATGCGGGTTGGTTAAAATTGCAACAAAATCATTCATTTGTGCTCTTCCGTCTGCAAATTCATATCCTACAGGATTCTGCATAAAAGCATTAGCTGATAGAATCCAAAAAGCAGAAAGGATCGTTCCGATAGATACAAGCCATATGGATGTTAAATGCAATCGTTTTGATAAACGATCTGCTCCGAAAATCCAAATTCCAATAAAGGTTGATTCCATAAAGAATGCAAGTAAACCTTCAATCGCAAGGGATGGTCCAAATACATCGCCTACAAAACGGGAATAAGTAGACCAATTCATCCCGAATTGAAATTCCTGGAGAATCCCTGTAACAATGCCGACAGCAAAGTTAATTAAGAAAAGTGTTCCCCAAAATTTAGTCATTTTCATATAAATATCTTGCTTTTTTACTACATACATTGTTTGCATGATTGCGATAATAAATACAAGTCCAATGGAAACTGGCACGAAAAAGTAATGAAAAATGGTTGTTGATGCAAACTGTAATCTTGCTAGCTCTAGGATATCCATTGCTTTATCTCTCCTTTTGTTGTGAATTAATTCACAATAAATGACGTATTCAAATTCATTTGGATACTAACATATTTATAGTGAAAACATACGATAAACCTATTATAGCGCGAAATTTAGTTAAATTGTTCACAAAGTGTTACAGACCAATGACGATTTTTTGGCATATTCATGACAATAAATACTCTATGTAGAAACAACTTAATGCAAAAACCTTTACATTGGATTGCGAATGTTTATAGAAGAAAATAGAGAAGGAGCTTCTCTAACCAATGGCTAGGAAGCTCCTTGTTTAACGATCATATATGTGTAAGCTTTTTATGGCTTTACAAGAATTTTCACTTGTGATTTTTCTTTCATTAAAGATTCGAATCCTTCATCTACAATTTCATCTAATTTAATTTTTTTCGTAATAAGCTTTTCTGCCGCGAATTTTCCATTGGCAATTAGTTCAATCACTGCAGGGAAAATATCACGGTATGCAATTGTTCCTGTAACATTGCGCTCTTTTAACAGGACATTATTTGCATTAATTGGTGGGTTGCTTTCCCAAATACTAATAATAACAGTTTCCCCTTCTAGCTTTGTAGAATCGATGGATTGCTGAAGTACAACAGGTACGCCGGTGACTTCATAGGCAATATCGACACCACCATTTGTTAGCTTTTGAATTTCTTCTACAGGATCCACTTCAGATGGATCAATCACAATAGCACCTAAATCGCTCGCAAGCTTTTTGCGTTCAGGGGAAAGCTCCACTGCATATACTTTGCTTGCACCAGATAAGAATAATGCTTGAATCGTTAACAAACCGATTGGCCCAGCGCCAAATACGGCTGCTGTGTCCCCGGCACGAAGTTTACTTTGTCTAATCGCGTGAAGGGCAACAGCTGCTGGTTCTGTTAAAGCCGCTTGTTCAAAGCTCATTGAATCAGGAATTTTATGAACCATTACTTCAGGGACTGTTGTATATTCAGCGAATCCACCGCCGCCGCCTGCTAAGCCGTGAAAGCCAAGCTGGTTACATAGATTGTATAATCCAGAACGGCAAGCCTTACATTTTCCACAGCTATAGATTGGTTCTACTGTAACACGATCACCCGGTTTCACACGATCGACACCTTCTCCAACTTCAACTACTTCACCTGAAAATTCATGTCCCATAATAATTGGAGCAATGTCGTTCGTAAGTGGATGTTTTTCTTTGACAGGGATAAATATTGGTCCTGCTGCGTATTCATGCAAATCACTTCCGCATATTCCCGCCCATGCAACCTTAATTTTTACCTTACCTTGTTCAACTGCTGGATCTGTTACTTCTTCTACACGAATATCCTTTTGACCATACCAACGTGCTGCTTTCATTTTTACCACTCCTGTTGTATGATTTTCAGTTGCTTCACCTTTAATTATACAATTAAAATAGATGGTTTTAAAGAATTTGTCTATTTGTTAACAAATTTGTCGCATTTAGAACACGTTCTTCTGACGGTGGTTCAACGTCTTTTAACGGATAGTCATAGCCTAACGCTTCCCACTTGTAAACACCAAGCTTATGATAAGGAAGTACTTCCACTTTTTCTACATTTGCTAACGCTTTAATAAACGTTGCTAGCTTTTGTAAATCTGCATCATTGTCGGTAATGCCAGGAACAAGCACATGTCTAATCCAAACAGGTATGTTTTTAGAAGCAAGGTATTGGGCAAAATCAAGAATATGTTCATTAGAAAGACCAGTGAGCGTTTTATGCTTTGAGGGATCAATTTGCTTTAAATCTAGTAAGACAAGATCAGTAAGCGCTAATAGCTCATCTAAGCTCTTCATAAAGGATGGTGATTTAGAAAAGCAACCTCCTGATGTATCAATTGCCGTATGAATCCCGAGTTTTTTTAATTCTTTAAACAAGGCAACGAGAAACTTCGTATGAAGTAGTGGCTCTCCACCACTTACAGTTACGCCACCATTAGATGCCTGAAAAAATGGAAGGTATGTTTTGATGTCGCTTACGATTTCTTCCACGGTAACTTCTTTTCCGTCCCCAATTTTCCATGTGTCTGGATTGTGACAGAATTGACACCGGAGTAAACAACCTTGCATAAAGAGTACGTAACGAATCCCGGGACCATCTAATGTTCCACACGTTTCAACAGAATGTATTCGGCCTTTCATTGTCATCCCATCCTTTCTAAAAGAGCATGTAAGAAGGTCTATCTTTCATGTTAATCGTACTGCCCTCCACTTTGAATATGGAGGACAGCACCTATATTTTTTTATCTACTTTCATGGAAGGTACGATTAATGACATCGATTTGTTGTTCTCTTGTTAGTTTAATAAAATTCACTGCATATCCAGAAACCCGAATGGTCAGCTGTGGGTATTCTTCTGGATGCTCCATGGCATCAAGTAAGGTTTCACGATCAAATACATTAATATTCAAGTGATGTCCACCCTTGATCATGTAGCCATCCAGCATTCCTGCTAGGTTGATTTTTCTTACTTCTTCATCTCTTCCAAGTGCTTTTGGAACGATAGAGAAGGTGTTACTAATGCCATCAAGTGCTTGTGAATATGGCAATTTAGCCACGGAACTAAGAGAAGCAAGTGCTCCTTTTGTATCGCGTCCATGCATTGGATTAGCGCCTGGAGCAAATGGTTCTCCAGCTTTTCTTCCATCTGGTGTGCTTCCCGTTTTCTTTCCATATACCACATTTGAAGTAATCGTTAGAACGGATTGGGTTGGAACAGCATTCCGATACGTTCCATGCTGTTTGATTTTGTTCATAAAGCGTGTTACAAGATCCACTGCAATAGCGTCAACACGGTCATCATTGTTTCCGTATTTCGGAAAGTCGCCTTCGATATCAAAATCAACTACAAAGCCGTCGTCATCGCGAACCGTTTTTACGCGTGCATACTTAATGGCGCTAAGTGAGTCAGCTACAACAGATAAACCGGCAACACCACAAGCCATAGTACGTAATACTTCGCGGTCGTGTAATGCCATTTCTAGGCGCTCGTAGCTGTATTTATCATGCATATAGTGGATGATATTCAATGTGTTTACATAGAGCCCTGCTAACCAATCGAGCATACGATCATACTTTTCCATTATATCTTCATAATCGAGATATTCTTCCGTATATGCTGCAAATGGAGGAGCAACTTGTATGCGGAGCTTTTCATCCACACCACCATTAATTGCATATAGTAATGCTTTGGCAAGGTTAGCTCGTGCCCCGAAAAATTGCATTTGCTTTCCAATTGCCATCGCGGATACACAGCATGCAATTCCGTAATCATCGCCATATGTTTCGCGCATTAAATCATCATTTTCGTACTGAATAGAGCTTGTTTCAATCGACATTTTTGTACAATAGCGCTTAAAGTTATCTGGAAGTGCTTTTGACCATAACACTGTTAAGTTTGGTTCTGGTGCAGGTCCTAGATTTGTTAATGTATGCAAGAAACGATAGGAGTTCTTTGTTACAAGTGGTGTCCCATCTGTTGCAACACCTCCAATGGATTCGGTTACCCATGTTGGATCCCCACTAAATAAATCATTGTAATCTGGTGTGCGTGCAAATTTAACTAAGCGTAGCTTCATCACAAAGTGATCGACAAGCTCCTGTGCTTCTTCTTCGGTAAGAGTACCACTTTCTAGATCACGATCTATATAAATATCAAGGAACGTAGAAACTCGTCCTAAGCTCATCGCAGCTCCATTTTGTTCTTTTATCGCTCCTAAGTAAGCGAAATAGAGCCATTGAAATGCTTCATGTGCATTTTTTGCTGGCTGTGAAATATCAAATCCATATACTTTTGCCATCTCTTTTAACTCTTGTAGTGCACGGATTTGCTCCATTGTTTCTTCGCGATCTCGAATAATATCCTCAGACATCATTCCGTTACCGCCAATATAGGTTAATTCTTCTTTTTTAGCTTCAATAAGTCTGTCTACACCATATAATGCCACACGCCTGTAGTCTCCAATAATACGACCTCTACCATAAGCATCTGGAAGACCAGTAATGATACCTGCTTTTCGAGCAAGCTTCATTTCTGGAGTGTAGGCATCGAATACACCTTGGTTATGCGTTTTTCGATATGCTGTAAAAATGTGCTCAATTTCTTCATTCACTTTATACCCATAGGCCTCACAGGAGTTCGCAGCCATGCGAATGCCACCAAAAGGCTGTAAAGAACGTTTAAAAGGCTTATCTGTCTGGAATCCCACAATTTTTTCTTTGTTACTGTCTAAGTAGCCTGGTCCATGAGATGTAATGGTTGATACAATTGCTGTATCCATATCAAGAACGCCACCATTTTCACGTTCTTTCTTGGATAGCTCTAACACTTGATCCCATAATTCCAACGTATCCTTTGTTGCCCCACTTAAAAATTGTTCATCTCCAACATATGGGGTAAAGTTTGCTTGGATAAAATCTCTTACATCAATTTCTTGCTGCCATTTGCCATTCTTAAATCCAACCCATGCTTGTTTTGTCGACAACGTCATCTCAGACATTGCGATTCCCTCCTTTTATAATCCTACTAAGATTATATTGTGAAATAATGAGCAATATTCCACCTTTAGAATAACATACTTTTCTTTTAAGTAAGGGATCAAATTGTAACAAATTTGTGTAGTTTTATCCTTGATATAAATGGGTTCTTAAATTCTGTTATATATTTTAATTTTTAATACAGTAAAACAGTTTAAATACAGACGTTTTATCTTGTACATGAAGTGAGATTAGGAAAGAGAGAAAGAGCTCGTCTCCTTTTAAAACAAGTGACAGAATAATCAGTAAGTGATAGATTAGGTAAAGGGGGATTGACATGGAAGAAACAGTGCAATGGAAAGCATCAGTTAAAAAGAAGCGAAAATGGAAGCTTGGTTGGATTATAATTGGAAGCATCGTTGTTTTATGTGCAATCGCATTTATGTTTATGAATGGATTTATTAATCGTTCGCTTCCCCAGCTGGAGGGAACCATTGAAGTTCCACTGTTAGCGGAAGAAGTTGTTGTGATAACGGATGAACACGGTGTTCCACATATAAAAGCAGCAAATGAAAAGGATCTTTATATTGCACAAGGCTATATCCAAGCACAAAACCGAATGTTTCAGATGGAAATGTCGAGACGGCAGGCCTCTGGAACGCTTAGTGAGGTTGTAGGAGAAGCGGCAGTAGATCATGATAAATACTTTCGATCACTCGGTTTACGACGAGCAGCAGAAAAATCCTATGAGATTTATTCTAAAGAAGGAGTAGAGGTTTTAAAATGGTTTGCGGCAGGGGTGAATGCATATATTGAAGAAGCAACGAGGGAGAACCGACTTCCAATTGAATTTACGTTAATGGCAATGACGCCAGAAAAGTGGACACCAATTGATTCCTTAACGATTGGAAAGTATATGGCGTTTGATCTTGGTGGACATTGGGAACAGCAAGCGTTTAACTATTACTTGCTTGATCGTTTTCCTGAGGAAAAAGCATTTGAAATATTTCCAGCTTATCCAAAGGATCGACCCACTATTATTCAAGAATCGGAAATAGATATAGCAGCTAGTTTCGAGCATGCGGTCATTCCACCACCGTTTAATGGAAGCAATAATTGGGTAGTAAGTGGTGAAAAAACAGCATCTGGTATGCCAATGCTAGCAGATGATCCGCATCTCGGGTTAGCGACACCATCTATTTGGCTCCAAATGGGCTTACAAGCAGAAGATCTAAATGTAAGTGGGGTTATTTTTGCTGGGGTTCCTGGAATCATTCTAGGACATAATGACAAAATTGCCTGGGGTGTTACGAATACAGGGCCAGATGTGCAGCAATTATATGTTGAAAAAAGAAATCCTAATAATGCGAAGGAATTTCTGTATGAGGATGAATGGTATACGGCAACGGTTATTGATGAGCCTATTAAGGTAAAGGATGGTGAAACAATTCCATATCAGGTCGTTGAAACAAAGCATGGACCAATTGTCTCCGAATTTGCGGAAGCTTCTGGAGAGGATACTGTATTATCCTTGAAATGGACTGCCTTAGAGGCAACAACGGAGCTTGAAGCGATTTTACATATTAATCGAGCAAATGATTGGGAGCAATTTGAAAAGGGATTAGAAAAATTTTTAGCCCCTGCACAAAATTTCGTTTTTGCTGCAAAGGATGGAACTATTGCTTTTAAAGCGAATGGTAACATTCCTATTTATAAGAACGGAACAGATGCCCTGCTTCCATTGCCAGGCTGGGATGCAAGCAAGGATTGGCAAGGGTATATTCCATTTGATGAGTTGCCCCGAGTTGTTAACCCTAAAAAGGGATATATTGCAACAGCTAACAATAAAGTAACACCTGATAATTATCCGTATCATATTAGTAATGTATGGGCACAGCCATATCGATATGAGCGAATAGCAGAAGTATTAGAGAGCGGCAGTTCTTTTAATATTGACGCTATGCAGGCCCTCCAAATGGATACGATGAATTTACGCGCACGCGAATTTATTCCGATGTTTGCACAGCAGTTAAAAAGGACACAGCTGAGCGAACAGGAACGGGAAATTCTCACCTTGCTCACAGAAAAGTGGGATTTTCATGATGATGCCAATCTAATGCAGCCGCTAGTTTTTCATCATTGGATGGCTGCAATTGATGAACTTGTATATGACGACATTCCAGAATCGATGCTGGCGCTTTTTTCGAATCAGGGGCAAGTAACAGATAATCTACTTCGTCAAGCTGCAGAAAATAGCTCCTCCATTTGGATTTCAGAAAAAGGTGGATTACAAAATGTATTGCATGAAGCGTTTGTATCAACAATCGAAAGTTTGACTGAACGCTATGGTGATAATGTTACAGAATGGGAATGGGGAGCGTATCATCAAGTGCAATTTAATCATCCACTTTCTGATGTGAATCCCGTTTTGAAATTTTTCTTTAATCGCAAGCAGCCAATGGCTGTTGATGGTAGTGCAGTGACACCGATGGCTGCTGCCTTTGATTTAGAAACGGGCCAAGTAGACCATGGTGCATCGTGGCGCTTTATCATCGATACAGCGAATATGGATGAAGGCTATCATATCGTCGGGCCAGGGCAAGATGGACACTTTCGAAGTGCGTGGTATGATGATCAAATTGAGGATTGGGTAAATGGAACGTATCATCAAACCTTATTAAAAAAACAAGGTGGAAAAAAGCTCACTTTACGTCCAAGGAGTAAGCCTGAAGATAGGATGGGGAAGAAATGATGAGGAGGTAGTGCTGGTGAAACCGTTAATTGGAGTTACAGCATCAATGGAAGTAGATGAGTCCTATTATATGGTATCTAATGATAATATTCGAGCGATAGAACAGGCGGGGGGGATTCCTGTTATCCTGCCACACATTGTAAGGCAGGGAGATATAGAGCGAATTGCTAGGAAGCTAGATGGGCTTTATTTACCTGGGGGCTATGATATTGATCCGACATTATTTGGTGAGGAGCCACATCCGAAGTTGGGAACGATCATTCCGTCGAGAGATCTGTTTGAATTACAGCTCGTGCGAAAAATGCTCGAAGAAAACAAACCGATTTTAGGTGTTTGTAGAGGCTGCCAAATATTAAATATTGCAGCAGAAGGGGATATGTATCAGGATATTTATGCACAGCATGACCAGACTCTCCTACAACATCAGCAGCATGCCCCGCTTTACCATGGTTCTCATTTTGTTCAGGTTGCAGCAGGAAGCTTGCTTCATAAGCTTACCAATATGCAACGGATTCGTGTGAATAGTCGGCATCACCAGGCTAATCGAATGGTGAAGGCTCCATTTATCATTAGTGGAACTGCGCATGATGGGATTATTGAAGCGATTGAAAGCACGGGGAATTCGTTTGTACTTGGGCTGCAGTGGCATCCGGAAAATATGGCTGTTGTTGGTGAGGGTGCTTCTAAGCGGATTTTCGAAGGGTTTATTCATGCTTGTCGCTAGCGTATGATGGTATGAGATTTGCGTTTCAACTGGATATAATTCAGTTTCCGTGGGCAAGGTCCTTATTTCCTCGGAAGCAAAGAGCCGCTTTCACGCTAGTCTAGATTTTACTTCATCTAAAGATATTAAGTGGAAAAATGAAATTTATCGATAAGGAAGTGAAGGCTTATGAAGGTGATTGACTTACATTGTGATGCATTGTGGAAGTTGCAGCAAGCTAAAAGGGGAAAGGTATATAAATTACCACCGCTAAATTTTCGAGACGATCCAGAGCTTGATCTGAATTTGCATCGCTTAAAAAAAGGAAGTTACCAAGCACAGTTTTTTGCTGTTTTTATTGAGCCAGAAATTCCTTCGGATGAAAAATGGCAGCATGCGTTAGAGCAAATTGATTTATTTCACAGCGAAGTTTTGGAAAAAAACCCTGAAATGAAGCATATTCGGAATTGGAGCGATTTTAATCAACTCGGTGAAGATGAAATTGGAGCTGTTCTTACATTAGAGGGTGCAGATGCTTTCGGAAATGACCTTGTTAAGCTAAGACAATTATATCGAGAAGGAGTTCTTTCGCTTGGCTTGACATGGAATAATGCGAACCTCTGTGCAGATGGAGCAGGAGAGCCGCGTGGTGGAGGCTTAACCTTACTAGGTAAGGAGGTCGTAAAGCTAAACAATGAACACCAAGTGTTTACAGATGTATCACATGCAAGCGAAAAGGGCTTTTGGGATATTATAGAACTGGCAGATTATCCAATTGCCAGCCATTCTAACGTACGAGCATTATGTGATCACCCGAGGAATTTATACAATTCGCAAATAAAGGCGATGTTTGCAAAAAAAGGTCTGATTCATGTTGTCTTTAATCCTCCGTTTATCAAGGAAGAAAGTGATCATGCAAGTATTACGGACCTTATTCGTCATATAGACTATTTATGTACGCTTGGAGGTATCCATCAAATTGGTTTTGGATCTGACTTTGATGGCATTACCCGAAAAGTAACAGACCTAGAAAATGCTGCACAATATCCGAACTTGATAAACGAATTATTAAAGCATTTTACAGAAGATGAGGTAAAGGGGTTTGCTTATCGGAATTTACTTACACATTTGCCAAAGTAGCAGCTTTTCTCTTGGATACCGCGATTTTCCACGTATCGAATAGGCTATTATCTCACATTGTAAGAAGGAACAGAGAAATCTGTTCATTAACCCACAAGGAGTGATCATCGATGGCAGACCGGAATAACAACAAATTGTTAGTTCCAGGAGCGGAAGACGCCGTAGATAGCATGAAGAATGAGATTGCAAATGAATTCGATGTGGAACTCGGCGCTGATACAACTGCACGTGATAACGGTAAGGTGGGTGGCGAGATGGTAAAGCGAATGATCCAAATCGCCGAAGAAACAATGGCTAATCGGAGACAATAGCCAATTAGAGGATGCTCTATTTAGGAGCGTCCTCTTTTTAAATGGAATTAACTATTATCTTGTAAGGAAATAATGCTTTTCTGATTGAAGGGTCACTTTGTATTTTGATAAATTCGCTTTTATGATAAAGTTAATTGAAACGCTTACATAGATGGGGGAGGTTGATTTGAAGAGGGTAAAATTAAAAACAAAAATCCTCGTTTTAATTACAGGACTAATTGTAAGTATTACTGTATTACTAACAGCAATAAATGGATATTTTGAATGGAAGGAAACGGAGGAGCAAATTGGTCAACGTGCGTTACAAGCTGCCACAACAATGTCCTTCATGCCGACTGTGAGAAATGCATTTTCATCGGAGCAACCAGAGAAGATTATTCAGCCTATTGCGGAAAATTTTCGCGAAATAGTTGGTGCCGAGTTTGTTGTTGTTGGCAATACAGATAGTATACGATATGCACATCCTGATGTGAATAAACTTGGCAAGCGCATGATTGGTGGTGATAATGATCGTGCATTATTGAAGGGTGAATATTACACATCCAAGGCAGTTGGTAGCTTAGGCCCTTCCTTACGTGGAAAAGCACCTGTATTAGATAAAGATGGCGAAATTATCGGCATTATTTCTGTAGGGTTTTTAGTAGATGATATTCAATCGATTATTATGCAAAAGCTTTTAAAGGCGAGTGGCTTCTCCTTTATCGTTCTAGTATTCGGAATTATTGGTAGTGTTCTATTGGCTAATAATATTCGAAAAGACACATTTGGGTTAGAACCACATCAGATTGCCTCCTTGTACCGAGATCGGAATGCCATTTTAGCTTCAATTAAAGAAGGCATTATTGCGATTAATAAGGAAGGACAAATTACGATGATGAATGATTCGGCTAAAAACATGCTCGGGTTATCGAATGATCATGTCAATAAAAAAATAGAAGATGTATTTCCAAACACGAAAATGTATGCTGTTTTAAGTTCTGGTGGGACCGTTCATGATGATGAAATGGTTCTTAATAATCGTGAAGTAATTGTGAATCGAACTCCTATTTTTGGGAAGCGTGGAGAGGTTGCAGGTGTTGTTTCTAGCTTCCGTGATAAAACGGAAATTAATGAAATGCTAAATACATTATCAGAGGTGCGAGCATACTCCGAGGATCTTCGTGCACAAACACATGAGTATACAAATAAGCTCTATGTATTATCTGGACTTTTGCAACTCGGACATTATAATGAAGCAATTGATTTGATTCAAACGGAATCACAGCTGCATTTGCATCAGAACAAAGTACTACTTGGACAATTAAAGGACAGAACAGTGCAAGCAGTTTTGTTAGGTAAAATTGGAAAGGCATCGGAAAAGAAAATCAATTTACATATTGATGCGAACAGCTCACTTGAAGAACTGCCAAATCAATTTGATATGGGAAAGGTAATTACAATATTAGGTAACTTGCTTGATAATGCGATGGAAGCGGTAGAAAACAAGAGCGATAAGCATGTTACGTTTTTTGCAACAGATATGGGTGGAGATATTGTTTTTGAAATTGCAGATAATGGGGACGGCATTCCAAATGAAATGATGGAGCATATTTTTGATTTTGGATTTTCAACAAAAGCAGTGGATAATCGCGGCTTTGGTTTAGCGAATGTCAAAAAAATTATTCATGAGCTTGGCGGTCAAATTGAAGTTCATAATCAACCAAGTGGAGGGGCAGTGTTTTCTGTATTTATTCCGAAAGTATTGCAACGAACGCTTCAACAAGTTACTTGAGGAAAGGAGGAGAATAGCGTATGATTCATGTCATCATTGTGGAGGACGATTATCGGATCGCCAATATTCATGAAGAATTTTTAAACAAAATTGCTGGGGTAAAGGTAGTTGGCAAAGCACTTAATGGCCAACAAGCTTTACAATTAATAAAAGAAGAACCTGTTCAGCTCGTTATTCTTGATATTTATATGCCAGATATTCTCGGTTCTAAGCTTATTCAAGAAATTCGAGAAATCGATCTAAATGTTGATATTATCATGATTTCTGCAGCAACAGAAACAGAAATTGTAAGTGATGTCATTCGTACAGGTGTTTTCGATTATATTATTAAGCCTGTGAAGATGGAGCGATTTATTGAAACGATTGAAAAATATAAAAAGGTAAAAGAAAATCTAGAAGCAAGTAAGGATATTGATCAATCTTTTCTGGATGATTACTTTGGGGTGAAAAAACCGGGTATTGTGGATACACCAAAAGGAATTGACCCATTAACATTACAAAAAATTAAAGAAAATATGTACGAAACAGAAATAGGGATGACTGCAGAGGAGATGGGAACTCGTATCGGTGTATCACGAACAACCGCTCGCCGTTATTTAGAATATTTAATTTCAACTGGTGAAGTTATTGCAGAACTGGAGTATGGAATTGTTGGGAGACCTGAACGAAAATATCGTCCATACAAAAAGGATGCCTAAGAGAGTCATCGACCTTTGTCGGTGGTTTTTTTGAAATTTGTAATTACTCATGAACAAAATGAACAAAACGCCCGTTAAAATCTTTTTGCTATTTATTTTGAAAACGGTTACATAAACGAGATAATCCCTTATATTTTTATAAAGAATGCAATAACAACATTGCCATGATAATAAAGGGGGAATTAAGATGAAAAAGATTGCTGGCATATTTTTATTTGTTATTTTCATTGTTTTGGCAAGTGCTTGCTCGGATGATACGAGCTCTAGTGATAAGGATTCAAATAAGGAATGGAAGCCGGAAAAGCCAATTGAAATTGTAGCACCAGCGGGAGCAGGTGGAGGTTGGGATACAACCGCTCGTATGGCAGCTAAAGTATTTAATGAAGCAGGAATAATTGAAGAAGATATTGGTGTTGTTAATAAGGCAGGAGGCGGTGGAGCTGTAGGCTGGGCATATATTGCTGGTCAAAAAGAAAGTGCATACAATTTATTTGTATCATCTCCACCAATTATTTTAGTTCCGTTAAATGGACAGTCTGAGTATGGGCATGAGGACTTTACACCTCTAGCAAATATGATCGCTGATTATGGAGCATTTGCTGTACGGGAAGATGCTAAATGGGACAATTTAAATGATTTATTTGAAGATATGAAAAAAGACCCTGAAAGCATAACTGTTGTTGGTACATCTTCTCCTGGTTCAATGGACCATATTCAATTTGTAAAGATTGCCAAAGCAGCAGGGGTAGATGTGAAAAAAATTAAGTATGTAACAGATCCAGATGGGGTTGGATTAACACAGTTGTTAAATGGAAGTGTGGAAGTATTCTCGACTGGTGTTTCTGAAACAGTAGAGCAAGTGAAGGCTGGAAAGATTAAAGTGCTTGGTATTACTGCGGAAGAACGGTTAGAAGGAGAAACGCTTTCTGATTTTCCAACAGCGAAGGAGCAAGGAATTGACACTACTTTCGTAAACTGGCGTGGATTCTTTGGACCTGCAGACATGGATTCTGCAGCAGTAAAATATTATGAAGAGAAATTCAAAGAGCTTAGTGATTCCAAGGAATTTGCAGATGTGCGAAAGAAATATGGTTGGAATGAAATGTATATGAACAGCAGTGACTATAAACAATTTTTAGATGAACAAAAAGAAGATATCAAATCGTTGTTAGATGAACTAGGGCTCGGAAAATAAGCATACTTGCTTATGAATTAAATTGATTTTTCGATGTGGCAAGGCTGTCCTAACTGATTATATTGGTTGGGCAGCCATGCTTCTTTTTCAATTTGAATTATTTCAATGAAATGAGGTGAAAAGATGCTGAAATCAATCAATCAGAAAATAAGCATCGTATTGATTGTTGTGGCAGTGGGGTATTTGCTACTCGCTTTCCAGCTTCCTTCCTTTCCATATTCACCTGTTGATGCAGATGTATTACCGAAAGGCTTGGGCGTATTGCTAATCCTGTTAGCGATCGGGTTGTATTTTTCCAAGGATACAGAAACAGAAGCGGAAAAAGAGCAACGGAGAATTCCGAAAAAAGATATTGCTGCACTACTGGTTGTTTTTGTCTTTGTCTTTCTTTATATTTTTTGCTTGGAATGGCTTGGGTTTGTGTTATCTACGGCAATCTTTATATTCTTTTGTTCCTTGTATTTAGGCTATAAAAAACATATGACAAATGCACTTGTGGCAATTCTTTTCCCACTCTTTATGTATGTCACGTTTACGGAGCTACTAAAAATTTCATTGCCACAAGGGATATTGCCGTTTTAAGGGGGGAATAGGATGGGATCAATTGAAGGTGTTTTAACAGGCTTTCAGGTTGCATTTAGTATGGAAGGAATTTTATTTGTATTAATTGGTGTGTTTGTTGGAACGTTTATTGGAATGCTACCAGGTTTAGGCCCAATTAGTGCGATTGCGGTTATGATTCCAATTACATTTGGAATGGATCCAACCTTGGCATTAGTTATGATGGCGGGTGTTTATTATGGTGCTATATTCGGAGGCTCCACCTCTTCCATTTTATTAAATGCACCAGGTGTTTCTGGAACTGTAGCTACTGCATTTGATGGATACCCTATGGCCCAGCAGGGAAAGGCAGGGAAGGCATTAGCCATTGCCGCAATATCTTCTTTTGTTGGTGGTACGGTGAGTGTTATTTTACTAATGCTGCTAGCTCCTGCGCTATCTAGTGTGGCGATTGCTTTTGGACCACCCGCATATTTTGCGCTTATGTTTATGGGACTTACCGCGATAACGAGTCTTTCTGAAGGATCAACTGTAAAGGCGCTTATTTCAGCAGTAATTGGATTTATGGTAGCGACAATTGGGATTGATGCACAAACAGGCACACAGCGTTTTACCTTTGGAAATGCCAACCTATTAGAGGGAATTGATTTTCTAGTTATTGCCCTTGGCTTGTTCGCATTAGCGGAAGTTTGTACATTAATTATTAATCGAAAAGATTTATCCATAGACAATGCCCATAAGCTCGGAAGTTTACGTATTACGAAAAATGAATTAAAGGAAATGAGAGGGCCAATGACAAGGCAATCCTTCCTTGGGTTTCTGCTTGGTGTTTTACCTGGAGCAGGTGCGACAATCGCCTCTTTTATTGGCTATATTACAGAAAAGAAGATTTCGAAAAAACCAGAGGAATTTGGTAAAGGCTCTGTAAAAGGATTGGCAGCTCCTGAAACTGCTAATAATGCGGCTACAAGTGGTGCCTTTGTTCCATTATTAAGTCTTGGTATCCCAGGGTCTGGAACAACGGCAGTAATGCTAGGAGCGTTTCTTGTTTTAGGAGTTCAACCAGGTCCATTACTCATGACGGATCATCCGGAGATTTTCTGGGGAATTATTGCTAGTATGTATATTGGAAATGTATTTTTACTCGTTTTAAATTTGCCTTTAATCCCATACATTTCAAAAATTTTAAAAATTCCAAGACCATTGTTAATTTCACTCGTGATTATGTTTAGTGTTATTGGTGTGTATGCGATCAATTTTAATACTTTTGATTTATATTTACTTCTGCTGTTTGGGGTTATTGGATTTTTAATGCGGATTTTTCGTTTTCCTGCACCACCGTTTATTTTAGCCTTTATTCTCGGTGGTATGATGGAACAAGCGTTTAGACAATCCTTGACGATTTCAAATGGAAGTCTAGCGATTTTCATTCAGGAACCTATTGCTTTAAGCTTATTAATTGTAGGCTTTCTTTCTTTTATGTTTCCACTTGTGCGCTTGCTCCGAAATCGTAAGAAGGAACGCGTATAGCGTAAAAAATTAACTACGTGTCACAATAATAGAATAAATAAAAACTAGATTAGCGCTTTCATTCAATTTATAATGGAATATTGAATGGTAGCGCTTTAATTTTTAGTATAATAGAAAAATAATTTATTCGTTAGGGGTGGAGCAATGGGGAATCTTGGAGATATCCATAAGGCACGAGAACGAATTCAACCTTTCATTCATCAGACACCAATATTGCATTCAAGCCAGCTTTCAAAACGGTGTCAAAATAATATTTTTTTAAAAGCAGAGCATTTGCAAAAGACTGGCTCTTTTAAAATTCGTGGTGCAGCAAATAAAGTGATGCAAGAAGTAGCGAAAGGAACTACTTATGTGACTGCAGCTTCTTCTGGTAACCATGGACAGGCGGTCGCGTATGTGGCGCAAACGCTAGGTATTCCGTCAACGATAGTCGTACCGGAGGACGCAAATGTGAGCAAGGTAAAAGCAATTCAATCCTATCATGGGAACATTGTAGCTTGTGGGTTGACATCCGCTGAACGAATTCCAAAAGCAAAGGAATTAGCGATTGAAAAGCAAGGGGTGTATATTCCGCCGTATGATGATCCGTTAATTATTTTTGGTCAAGGAACGGTTGGCTTGGAAATTATCGAGCAAGTAAAGGATGCAGATATTGTAGTAGTACCTGTTGGGGGTGGAGGTTTAATAGCTGGTATATTAACCGCGATAAAAGAGACAAATCCGTCTATACAGGTGATTGGTGTAGAGCCTGAGGCGGCAAATGATACATATCTCTCTCTTAAAAATGGTCATATTACACAGATTTCACCGACTTCGACAATTGCAGATGGATTGCGGACAAGCCAGCCTGGAGATCTCACCTTTCCAATCTTACAAAACTATTTAGATGACTTAGTTTTAGTTAGTGAAGAGGAGATAAAGCAAGCACTTTTATTTGTAATGGAAAGGATGAAGCAATTAATTGAACCTTCGAGCGCAACAACCGTAGCTGCATGTTTATCTGAAAAACTACAAGTACTAAATAAACGAATTGTTTGTGTGATTTCTGGGGGGAATGTTGATGTTCACACAATTGAACCGATGTTAGCAGGCTTGTAACATATGCGGTCATAATAGAGAATCAAACTTTGTGGAGGTAATGGCGATGGTGGAGCTTTTTATTATTATGCTGGAACGAGTAGGAATTATTATTGCTGTTGCCTTCATCGTGACACGTCTCCGTTTTTTTCAAGAGATGGTGCATGGAGATAGGCTAAGTAGAGAAAAGGAAATTACTGCGATTTTGTTTTTTGGTATTTTTGGAATTGCAGGCACCTATTTAGGTGTTGCATTTGACACGAATGCGCTTCATTTTAATAGTGTGCAAGTAGCGCTAACATCTAATGAGGCAATTGCCAATTCTCGCGTAATTGGAGTGGTCATAGCTGGATTACTTGGTGGCTACCGTGTTGGTTTAGGAGCGGGATTAATTGCAGGGTTGCACCGTTTTACGCTCGGAGGCTTTACTGCTATCTCCTGTGGAACGGCTACCATCTTGTCGGGCATACTTGCCGCTTTGTTTCGGAAAAAGGGAAAGCAAATCAAGCTGCCAGCTGCTTTTGCAATTGGAGCATTAGCAGAAATGCTTCAAATGGGGATTATTTTACTTGGATCTAAGCCATTTGAAAAGGCGCTAACATTAGTAGAAGTGATTGGAATGCCAATGATTATAGCTAATGGTGTCGGTACAGCTATATTCCTATTAATTGTCCAAAGTGTCGTTAATGAAAAAGAAAAAGCAGATGCACAACAGGCAGAAAAAACGCTTCGCATTGCAGATCAAACGTTAGCCTATTTACGTAAAGGGATGAACACAACTTCTGCTCACGCAGTTTGTTCTATTTTATATGAGGAAATCGAAGCAAGTGCGGTTGCCATGACAAATCGGACACATATTTTAGCACATGTCGGCATTGCGAGTGATCACCATCAAGCGAACCATCCGATTCTAACGGATATTACCGAGGAAGTTATTCGAACGGGAAAACTTATCATTGCCAAGGAGACGACAATACATTGTAAAACAGAGAATTGTCCATTGGGTGCTGCAATTGTTGCTCCATTAAAGCAGCGGGACCAAACGGTTGGAACGATAAAGCTTTATTATCGTACCGACAAAGAGATTACAGATGTTAGCATTGAACTTGTCACGGGATTAAGTGCTTTGCTTGGTAATCAGCTTGAAATTGCTGCAGCAGATCGGGCATATCAATTAGCAAAGGAAGCAGAGATTGAGGCACTGCAGGCACAGATTAGTCCACACTTTTTATTTAATTCGTTAAATATTATTGTATCCCTTATTCGTACGAACCCAGATAAAGCGAGAGCCTTATTAGTTTCCCTTTCTTATTTTATTCGACAAAATCTAGCGGGAACGACTGCAAGATTGGTTTCGATAAGTCAGGAGCTAGCACATGTAAAGGCATATCTAAAAATAGAAGAAGCCCGTTTTGTTGATAAATTGAAGATTATTTATGATATTGATGAAGCGGTTCTAGGGTGGAATATTCCGCCACTTACATTACAGCCAATTGTAGAAAATGCGGTTAGACATGGAATAAAGGATATGGAAATGAATAGTGAGGTGACAATTTCTATGCAGATGGAGGATCAACATATTACGATTAAAGTAACGGACAACGGAAAAGGGATTGAACAAGAGAAAATCTCACGCATAGGAAAGGAACGCATGGATTCTAGTTCTACATCTGGAACAGGAATGGGATTATACAATGTGAACCGAAGACTTATTATGACGTATGGGGAAGAAGCTGCATTAATGATTAAGAGTCAACAGGCACAAGGAACAGCGATTACTTTTCGACTTCCTAAGAAGGTGCATATCCATGAATAAACGCATAAAAGCTTTTGTTGTTGATGATGAACGTTATGCACGAGAGGAGCTTATTTTCTTATTAGCGGCACATCCATCCATTCAAATTATCGGTGAGGCAGATACTGGAGAAGAAGCGATCATGAAAATAATGCAGCTGCAACCGGATGTTGTATTTCTTGATGTAGAAATGCCTAAAATGGATGGGCTTGAAGTTGCCCGATCATTATTGAATCTAAAGAGGGTGCCTTTTATCGTTTTTGCTACAGCATATCCGCAATTTGCAGCAGAAGCATTTCGCATAAATGCACTTGATTACTTATTAAAACCTTATGATCCTGCACAGCTAGAGCAATCTGTACAGCGTTTGGAAAATAAACTCATAACTGATGGAGGAAAAGAGACAGTAAGTACGGTAGGAAAGCTAGCCGTAGAAGCGGAGGGTGAAATAGCCTACTTAAGCTTAGTAGATATTTTGTATATTTATCGTGATGATAAGGTCACGAGAATCATTACGAAAAAAGGAAAGTATTCTATTAAAGCTACATTAAAGGAATTGGAAAGTCGATTAACGGCCTTTTCTTTTTTTCGGATTCATAAAAGCTATCTCGTGAACTTAACGTATATTTCCAAGCTAAGCCCCTGGTTTAATGGCGCGTATGAACTTGAACTTGATGGGTTGAAAACAAAGCTCCCAGTTAGTAGAAACTATGTGAAGGAGCTTCGAAATCGGTTAGAGCTTTAATGGAGTTAGATAATGCATGTTAGTAGTTTAATTGGGCATGTTATATTCTAATTTTTGCATGTTAGATTCGAATTCCGCTTCTTTTGAAAAGTTTCGATAAACTGAATGTATGCGCATACATTTTTGAAGGAGGCGTTTTCGTGTATACATTCTTATTTGGAATTGCTTTGTTAATAATCGGTTATTTCACCTATGGAAAATTTGTAGAAAAGACGTTTGGAGTAAAATCAGACAGGAAAACACCCGCATATACGCATCAGGATGGGGTAGATTATTTGCCAATGAATACTCCGAAAAATTCATTAATCCAATTATTAAATATTGCTGGTGTAGGTCCTATATTCGGCCCGATAATGGGGGCATTATATGGTCCGGTAGCTTTCTTGTGGATTGTGTTCGGTGCTATATTCGCAGGTGCGGTTCATGATTATTTAACCGGCATGATTTCGATTCGAAATCGTGGTGCACATTTACCAGAGCTTGCTGGGAAATTTTTAGGGAAGTTTATGAAGCATGTTGTCAATGCGTTTGCTATATTACTATTGTTACTAGTTGGAACAGTCTTTGTGACAGCTCCTGCTGAATTACTTCATAATTTAATGAATGGTTGGACGAGTCTAGGGGTTATAATCGCGGCAATATTTATTTATTATATTTTCGCAACCTTGCTGCCAATTGATAAGATTATTGGGCGCTTCTATCCTATTTTTGGCGCGTTATTGATTATAAGTGCTGTAGGAGTTGGAGTTGGAATGCTAGTTACAGGTGCGCCAATTCCTGAGTTATCCTTGCAAAATTTTCACCCTGATCAAGCACCAATCTTTCCGTTATTATTTTTAACGATATCATGTGGTGCGCTTTCCGGCTTCCATGCCACACAGACACCAATTATTTCAAGAACAACTAGAGGAGAGAAGGAAGGGCGAAAAATCTTTTATGGCATGATGATTGCAGAGGGAATTATTGCTATGATTTGGGCAGCAGCTGGAATGAGTCTTTTTGATGGCTATAATGGTTTAAATGACATTTTAGCTGCAGGCGGTCCAGCAGCAGTTGTGACGGAGGCTTCGACGTTAATGCTTGGAGCGGTTGGTGGAACACTCGCTGTATTAGGTGTTATTGTTCTTCCAATTACTTCAGGTGATACCGCATTTCGCAGTGCACGAATGATCATCGCTGATTATTTTAATTTTTCTCAGAAGAAAGTATTAAATAGATTGTGGATTGCGTTACCACTGTTTGTTCTTTCGATCGCATTAACTCAAATTGATTTTACACTGCTTTGGCGATATTTTTCTTGGGCAAATCAATCAACAGCGGTTATCGCATTGTTTGTCGGAGCAATGTATCTTTATATCGCTCGAAAAAACTATTGGATCGCCTTGATTCCTGGCGTATTCATGCTGATGGCAACGATGACTTATATTTTAAATGCAAGCATTGGCTTTGGCTTAGCATTAAATCTTTCATATATTGGGGCTGCAGTTATTTCAGTAGCCATCATTACGTTGTTTTTTTACGCTGCCAAAAAAGCACGTCAAGGAAATATTCCGTTAGAAGAGGACGTATCTACGTTTGAGAAAATAGCTTAAGCGCACATAAAACAATGTGAACGCATTGGATTTGAAAATAAGAAGTCAAATAGTGATATACTATTTGACTTCTTATTTATTGGAAAGAAGAAAATATAGTAGCTAGAGTTATATTAGTGCCGATTATATATCATACATTCTAGGTTATTTGTATAAATAAATATTTTTCCAATAAAATATTTATAATAAATTTTCCGAAATATCTGTACATGAAGCGGCAGCTTTTGTATAATTTTTATTAACGGTACATTAAAGGACATTTTCCGTTAATTGTAACTAGATATATTAATTATGATTTTTTGAATAGAGAAGATACTCGTAAAATGTTGTGGAGGTAACCTATGGTGATTTCGATAAAAGAACTTAAAGAGCATATTCGTCCGGATGTTATTGCGATGCGGCGGCATTTACACCAATATCCTGAATTAAGCAATAAAGAAGTAAATACATCACAGTTTATAAAGGAAAAATTAACTGCTTACGGCGTTTCATTTGAAGAAGGTTTTGCAGGAAATGGTGTGCTTGGGATTATAAAAGGAGCACAGCCAGGGAAAACAGTTGCTTTAAGGGCAGATATGGATGCGCTTCCAATCCAAGAAACGAATGAGCATGCCTTTGTATCTAAGGAGAAGGGAATTATGCATGCATGTGGTCATGATGCCCACACCGCAATGCTTCTAGGGACAGCATATATGCTCCAGCAGCTGCAGGCACATATTATTGGAACCGTGTTACTTATCTTCCAGCCAGCTGAGGAAGCAGCGCCAATCGGTGGGGCGTTACCAATGCTTGAGGATGGCTTATTCAAGCATTATAAACCAGATGTTATATATGGGCAGCATGTATGGCCTGATCTGCCTGTTGGATATGTTGGTATCCGTGACCGCGAAATGATGGGGGCATCAGATCGATTTAAACTTGTTGTCAAAGGAAATGGTAGTCATGCCAGCATGCCACATTATGCGAATGATGCCATCGTTATTGCTGGACATATTGTGACAAGCATCCAGTCAATTGTTAGTAGAAATGTTGATCCACTAGAGGCTGCTGTCGTAACAATCGGAATGATTCATGGTGGGTATGCGCCCAATGTCATTGCTGATGAGGTTGTATTAGAAGGAACTGTGCGTACTTATCGAGCAGAAGTAAAGCAGGAGGTAAAAAGGCGATTTCATCAAATTACAGAACAAATTGCACACGCACATGGAGGTAGCGTGGAGGTTGATTATCTTGATGGCTATCCAGCAACAATTAATACAGAGAAATTGGCTGCATTAGCAAGAAATACAGCAAGAAATTATTTTGGAGCGCATGCTGCCCCTGATGTAAACCCATCCTTAGCAGGCGAAGATTTTAGTCGGTTTTTAGAACAAATTCCTGGTGCATTTATTTGGCTGGGTACACAAATTGAAGATTACGAAAATCAAAAGCCACTCCATGATCCAGGATTTGAATTGAACGAGCGGGCATTAGCGGATGGTAGCACATTTATGGTACAGCTTGCAATAGATACGTTAAATGAATTAAAGCGAGATGAGTAAAATGATAACGAATTTTATTAATAAGCAAATACCGAATTTAATCGGTTGGCGCCGTTCATTTCATCAAGAGCCAGAATTAGGATTCTTAGAATATATTACAACCTATAAGCTTTATGCAGAATTAAAAAAGCAAGGCTTCTCTGTCTACGTCGGAAATGATGTGATGGATGCGACAGCTCGAAAAGGATTGCCAACAAAGGAAGCAATGGTCGCTCAAGAAAATAAGGCAAAGCAATGGGGAGTAGATGAAGATTTATTAGCCAGTATGCAACTTGGGATGACTGGAGTTGTAGCGACGTTAGACACGGGAAGAAAAGGAGACCATGTTGCATTTCGCTTTGATATCGATGCACTTCCAATTCTTGAATCTACGCTAGCCTCTCATTATCCGGTCCAGGAGAGCTTTACATCTAGATATGAAAATGTGATGCATGCCTGTGGTCATGATGGTCATATGGCGGTTGGCTTAGGAGTTGCCGCATTTATTTCTAAACATAGAGAACAGCTTAAAGGGCGTTTTACGTTGCTGTTCCAGCCAGCAGAAGAGGGCGGTAGAGGCGCAAAAGCAGTGACAGCTAAAGGCTGGCTAGATGATGTAGATTGTTTTTACAGTGGACATATCGGAATTGAATCATTACCAATTGGAACGATTGCCGCATCGACGAAGGGCTTTTTAGCTTCCAAAAAGCTGAACGTTCATTTTCAAGGAACTGCTTCCCATGCAGGGATGCATCCAGAACTCGGAAAAAATGCACTACTAGCTACAGCCACTACTGCGATGCAATTATATGGCATTGCTCGGCATGCAGCTGGTGTTACACGGATTAATGTTGGCAAAATGCATGCTGGAAGTGGGAGGAACATTATTGCGGATAGTGGATATATGGAAGTGGAAGTGCGCGGTGAAACAGAAGCAATTAGTCAATATGTTTATCAAGAGGCATTACGGATGATAGAAGGAACGGCATTGGTCCATGATGTTTCTTGGTCAATAGACGATGTAGGTGAATCAGAGGAAATCAGCTGTAGTAAGGAAACGATTCAAAATATCGTTTCGTGGTGTCAAAACGGAACATATATAAAAGAAATTTTACCGAAAGTAACTGTATCTGGGTCAGAGGATGCTAGTATCATGATGAAACGGGTACAAGCGCATGGTGGAAAAGCAACCTATATGTTATTTGGTTCTACATTAAACTATCCTCACCACCATCCTGCATTTGATTTTGAGGAAGCTGTGTTGCCGGTTGCTTTAGAGGCGTATGTGAATATTATTATGGGAGGATCTAGCAATGGATAATCTCAAGCACTGGTTAGAAGAAAAGTTAAACGCTTTAAATGGTGCGTCACCGCAAAAGCAAGTAAAGGGTTATACCCGGTTAAGCTATACAAAGGAAGAAAAAGCAGCCCATCAAGCATTTATATCTATTGCAACAGAGCTTGGATTAAAAACATCACAGGATGAAGCGGGAAATCAGTGGGCGATTTGGGAGGTAGCTGCATCATTACCGTCTATAGCCTTTGGTTCTCATTTGGATACCGTTAATCAAGGTGGAGGATATGATGGGACAGCTGGTGTGTTATGTGCGCTCGCAGCTGTTAAACAAGTAATGGATAAAAACATCCTTCCGAAAAGAAATATTGCGATTATTTGTTTTGCTTCAGAGGAATCTGCCCGATTTGGCATATCCACAATTGGAAGTAAAGCGATAACAGGAAGGTTTTCCATTGATGAATATGCGGAAATAAAGGATGTCCATGGAATCACATTGCCAGAAGCTATCAAGCAGTTTGGCTTGGATTGGGAGCGTGTACCACAAGCTGAGATACCGAGGAACAGACTGGAAAGCTTTGTAGAGCTCCATATAGAGCAAGGGATGGAATTAGAGACGAAGGAGCTTGATATTGGTATTGTTCATGGTATTGCCTGTCCAGTAAGGCTGCAAATTAAAGCAAAAGGAATGGCAAATCATACCGGAACAACCCCGATGGAAAATCGTCAGGATGCACTCGTTGCTTTAGCTCCTTTAATAGCTTATGTCGAACAGCAAGCTATGCAGCTAAATAGAACAAGTAAGCATCCAATCGTTGCAACGGTTAGTACAGTCAAGGTCACACCGAATGCCATGAATGTTATTCCTGGAAAGGTTGAGATGGGGATTGATATTCGGAGCGTTGATGATGAAAAGAAAAGAAAGCTTGCTTCGATGATTGCATCCTTTTGCAAAGAGCTTGCTAGTGAGCGAAATATATCAATAGAAGTGCATCCATTCGTTGATACCGATTCTGTCTTGCTTGATTACCATATGCAACAAGAATTATCGGATATATGTACGGAGCTCGGTCTACGCCATTGTACGATGAATAGTGGTGCAGGTCATGATGTGATGAACATGGCAGCAAAATGGCCATCTGGATTAATTTTTATTCCGTGTAAGGATGGAATTAGTCATCATCCACAGGAGTATGCTTCCATTTCTGCGCTTGCTAATGGCACACAGGTGTTAGCACGTTTTATAGAACGGGCTGGTGACAAAGATGAAAATTAATATTGGTATCGTTGGACCAGAGGATTCGGTACGCCGCATTATGTATGTGGTAAAGGAATTTAAAGATGTTCACTTTCAGCCGTTTATTTATGAAAAATTAGAGGATATGGATGCGATTTTTTTAACCTATAAAGCAACTGTCGACCAATGGCTTTTCTCTGGTGTATTAAATTATTCCTATGCTATAGATAAAAACTTGGTAACGGATGAAATCGCGACATACCCTCCATTACATGGCTCTAGTTTTTTTGGCACATTACTTGAATCACAATTAGCTGCTAACACCGTTTATCAAAAAATAGGGATTGATACGATTGCAGATGAAGAGATTGAAAAAGTACTTTCTTTTTACAATCTTAAGTCCATGAATTATATTAATTCGCCATTTAAAGGCTATCAATATGTCAATGAATTAGTAGATTTTCATAAAGAGCATTTTGAAAAGGGAAATATTGAGGTGGTTATTACTTCGATTAAATCTACTTATCTTGCATTAAAGAAAGCTGGCATACCTGTTTTTCGTGTAACACCATCTTATCTAGCAATTCGGTTAAGCATTGAGTTATTAATTGAACGTGCACAGGTGAAGCGATATCGAAATGCGCAAATGGCGGTAGTAGGCTTTAAGGTTGATTTTAATTTAGGTAAAGAGGATGATGCGCTCTACTATTCTTTTCGCATGAAGCATAATGAGCTTGATTTAAAGCGTACCTTACTTCATTTATCGGAAAAGATGAATGGATCACTCATGCAGCTTGGGGATGGATTGTTTTTCATTTTTACAACAAGAGGAGAAGTTCACCAGGAAACAGAAGCAGAGATAGTCTCTTTAATAAAGGGAATGAAGCTGCAATTAAACATTGGTATTGATGTAGCGATAGGCTATGGTGAATCTGTTTCACAAGCAGAGCAGCATGTACGTTATGGCTTCAGAAATCGCAAGCAGCATCAAAATGCTCCGATTTTAATTGTTGATGAAGACCAGAATATGACGCTTATTCATGAGGAACAAAGCCAATCAATGGCTTACCGTACTGTTGAGCTGGACCAAAAGTGGCAATCTGCTATAAAAGATAGTGGCATTAGTCCTGGGGTAGTATCAAAAATTGAAGCATATGCAACACAATACAATCGAGAAGCATTTTCATCCCAGGATATAGCGCGCTGGCTACAAAGTACTGAACGAAATGGTAGACGAATTTTAGCAGGGCTTGAAAGGGGTGGTTTAGTCGAACAGTGTGGCGAATCTCAATCTGGAGAGCGTGGTCGTCCACGAAAAATTTATCGATTTAAATAAAATCGGAGATCACTTTAACGCTTTACGTATTTTAAAAATAATGTGGAAGAAAGGATGAAATGTATGACTACACAGGAAAGTCAACAAAAGAAACCGAAGATGACTGGAATTTTAAATGGTATTGAGCGTGTCGGCAATAAATTGCCTGATCCCTTCATGCTATTTGTGTACTTGGCGGTTGCGGTAATAATTTTGTCATGGGTTATTTCGTTATTTAACGTATCATTTGTGCAACCAGGTGTGGAGGAAAAGGTTTTTATTAAGAGTCTCGTATCAGCAGAAGGGCTGCAATATATATTAACTTCCATGCTTGATAATTTTGTAGGGTTTAAGCCGTTAGGGTTAGTTCTCGCAATGATGCTTGGTATTGGACTTGCTGATAAGGTTGGATTATTAGAAACGGCAATAAAAAGCACCATTGTGAAAGCACCAAAAGCATTAGTTACGTATGCAGTTATCTTTACTGGTATTCTCGGAAATATTGCTTCTGATGCTGCGTTTGTTATTATTCCGCCGTTAGCAGCTATGGTATTTTACAATATCGGTCGCCATCCATTGGCCGGTTTAGCAGCAGGCTTTGCAGGCGTTGGTTCTGGATTTACAGCGAATTTTATGATTACTGGAACAGATGCGTTGCTTTCAGGAATATCGACAGAAGTAATGAAAACGCTCGATTCGAATATCGTCGTAACCCCTGTTGACAACTGGTATTTCATGCTTGCATCCGTTGTTGTGCTCTCTATCGTCGGGGCGCTTGTAACAGAAAAAATTGTTGAACCACGTCTCGGAAAATACACTGGGAAGGCGAACAAAACCTTTGAAGAAATAAAACCAATTGAAAAGACGGGCCTTATACGAGCAACTATTGCAGGGTTAATTTATGTTGCAGTCATTGTAGGCGTTATTCTGATACCAAACTCTCCTTTAACAAATGAGGAGGGGGGAATTGTTCCATCTCCATTTTTATCTGGAATTGTACCAATAATCCTTTTGTTCTTTATCGTTGTAGGAGTTGTTTATGGAGTCACGGTTAAAAAAATAGAGAATACGAGATCAATTGGTTTCTTAATGGGAGAAGCAATGAAGGATATGTCTGCATTTATCGTGCTTATTTTTGCAGCAGCACAATTTATTTCTTATTTTGATTGGACAAATATCGGCTCATGGATTGCAGTAAGTGGTGCAAACATGCTGGAATCAGTTGGATTTACCGGAATTGGGGTCGTCCTAGGCTTTGTTTTATTAACCGCAGTATTGAACCTATTCATCTTTAGTGGATCTGCACAATGGGCATTAGAAGCGCCGATTTTTGTTAAGATGTTTTACTTCTTGGATTATCATCCTGCCTTTATTCAGGCGGCATATCGTATTGCTGACTCATCAACAAATGTTATCACTCCGATGAACCCTTATATCATCATTGTGCTATCCTTTATGAAAGAATACGATAAAAAAGCAGGGATTGGAACGTTAATTGCGTTAATGCTTCCGTATAGCTTGTTTTTCCTTGGTACTTGGATTGTAATGCTACTCCTATTCGTTTTCTTTGGAATTCCATTTGGTCCGGGAGTAACGGTTCATTTATAATCGATTCAAGTTTAACTAGTTTGATTAATTGATAATAAAAAAGCGGATGGCTTTAACAAGGCCGTCCGCTTTTTTGTTAGGTGATTAGTTTTAAAGGGTTTCTTTTAAAAATGCAATCGTTTGTTCAATGGATTCACGTGCTTGAGGATCATCCATATTTTCATCGTAAGAATGCTTCGCCTTTGGTACAGTAATTAGCTTGCTTTGAACGCCTGCTTTTTCCAAGGCTTGCTGCATTGCAACAGACTCCTCGTAAGGCACATCATCATCCGCATCACCATGGAAAAGCAAGGTGGTTGGGAAGCTATGATCTGCTTGAAGGGCTGGGCAGTATGCTTCCCATTCTGAAGCTGAATAAGGCGATGGTGTACCGGTCACATAATCAAGCCATTTTCCTTGTTGGCGACAATAGAGATAAATAGCAAAACGGCTGGCGATGGGGCCTTCTGCTATTTCTTTACTTTGAATTAATTGCTTTGCAAGAGCTTCAGGCACAGTAGTCATTGTATTAAAATGCGCACTTGGACGTTTATACCAATCCGCTAAGATATTCCCGTAACCATAGAAGGAAACGATTGCTTTTGGCTTTACTTGAAGGGTTCCTGATAATAATGCAAGATATCCCCCCGCTGAGCTTCCGATGACTGCTATTTTCTGAGGGTCATAGTCTAAAGCAAGATGATTTGGATCCTGTAGCCATTGAAGTGCATCCTCAATGTCTTTTTTAATTTCTGGAAGCTTTGTTTCAGGTGCAAGGCGATAATCAATGGAGAAAACATGAAAGCCTGCATCATTGTATCGCTTTATTTGCTCCTTATTCATATCATCTCTTGTTCCGAAGATAAGCCCTCCACCATGAATAAACACGATTAGTGGGGCTGTTTTTTCGTTGGCAGGAAATAGATTTCCTTTTAGTTCACAATCCTGCGTTGTTTTATAAACATAGGTGTTTGACATGTCGCATCTTCACTTTCTTTTATAATTATTGTCTATTTTATCATACTCCAGAAAAGGAGGCAGATACAGTGATAAGCAGACATTTTATGTTTTTGTAATGTAAACATTTACAATTTTATTCGAATGCAATGCGCTATATCATACAATGCAATTGGATAATAGATTCCAGTTGCAATTTTTATGCGTTGGGAGAGGGAAATAATATACGGAGAAGGAGTGGAAAACGTGCTTTACACAATCATTAAAAAAAATTCTTATCAGGATTCGATTAACCTAATGCTGTTGACAAATGCAGTTTCCGCCATGGAAGGGTTAGAAAAAGTACAAATCATGATGGCTACCCCTGCGAATAAAGATATTTTTAAGGATGCTGGTTTGTATACGGATGAACTAAAAGCCGCCGAATCGAATGATATGGCAATTGTAATTGATACAAAGGATGAAAAGAAAGTAGAAGAGGTACTTGAAAAAGTAGAACAGTACTTAAAGGATCAATCGATTTCAGGAGGAAGTCAGGCGTTTGAAACTGTTCGTACATGGGATCGAGCCCAAAGCACATTGCCAAATGCCAATCTAGCCTTAATTTCTGTTCCTGGTCAGTATGCTGCTGAAGAAGCAAATAAGGCGTTAGATATGGGCCTACATGTATTTTTGTTTAGTGATAATGTTCCAATGGAGGACGAGGCTCAGCTGAAACAAAAAGCCCATGAAAAAGGCCTGCTTGTTATGGGACCAGATTGTGGGACAGGAATTCTAGATGGTATTCCGATGGCATTCGCGAATGTTGTGAAAAAAGGACGAATCGGAATTGTTGGTGCTTCTGGTACTGGGATTCAGGAAGTATCTGCCATCATAGATCGCCTTGGTGAGGGAGTTAGTCACGCGATTGGTACGGGCGGTCGTGATTTAAAGGATCCAATTGGAGCAATAACAATGATGGACGGTATTCGTGCATTGGAAAATCATAGTCAAACAGATATTATAGCAGTTATTTCGAAGCCACCAGCAAAAGAAGTTCGCAATCAAGTTGTTGATTTACTTCATCATGTGACAAAACCAGTTGTAACGATTTTCTTAGGTGAGAAGCCAGAAACGTATGAAGGGAACGTGTATCAGGCATATACGTTAGCAGAAACAGCAAAAATCGCCGTAGATATTGCACAGGGTAAGGATGTACAAGCCGATTACAATGCAGGGGATTACGAGGTTAAAGATGTTCAGCTTAAACAAGGACAAACCGCAATTAAAGGTTTATATTCTGGAGGTACACTAGCATCGGAAGCAGCTGTATTACTCTCTGATGGACTTGGTCTAGGAACAGAAATAACAAATGAAGATGGCTATGTATTAAAGCATAAAGGACATGAAGTAGTAGATTTAGGGGATGACAAATATACACAAGGAAAGCCCCATCCAATGATTGATCCCGAAACGCGAGCGAAGTTTATTCTAGAGGCAGCAAAGGATGAAAGTACAGCTGTTATTTTACTCGATTTTGTTCTTGGTTACGGGTCACACGATGATATGGCAAGTGCATTACTTCCACATATTGAATACGCAGTTTCTTTTGCAAAGGAAAATGGTCGTGAACTGTATGTTGTTGCATCTGTATGTGGTACAAGTAATGATCCCCAGGATTATGAAGGACACATCAAGCGCTTAAAGGAAAGCGGCGTTATTGTAAAAGATAATAATAACGAAGCAGTACGTACGGCATTAAGCATAGTTGGGTTAAGGGTTAATGATGTACAAAAGCAGTATAAAGCCAAGACACAACCTAGGACAACGTTTAATCTAACTGTTTCAGATGAAGTGATGAATTTAGTAACAGAGAAGCCCCGGATAATTAATGTAGGTTTAAAGAGCTTTACTGATGCGATTGTAGCAAGCAATGTGCCAGTTGTTCAATATGATTGGAGACCAATCGCAGGCGGTAATGAGAAAATGCGTAAAATTTTGAGCTTACTCAAATAAGTATAAAAGAAGAATGGTACAACAAGCATTACTACAAATAAAAACAAAAGAGGTGGCTGTAAAATGAAATATAATTCCATTGATGAAGCAAATAAGGCGGTAATTGAAAAAATTATTGGATCAGCACCATTTCTTGTTGATGTGGTTCCTGCAAAATCCAAAATTAAAGAATTAACAGAAGGAAAAGTATTGCTCCATGCTGGACCTCCCATTAAATGGGAGGATATGACGGGGCCAATGCAGGGGTCTTGTATCGGTGCATCATTGTTTGAAGGCTGGGCAAGTAACGAAGCTGATGCGGAAAAAATGCTAGCAAATGGAGAGGTTACTTTTATTCCGTGTCACCATGTGAACGCTGTTGGACCAATGGGTGGTATTACATCAGCAAATATGCCAGTTGTCGTTGTAGAAAATCGTTCAGAAGGAAATGAAGCATATTGTACAATGAATGAAGGAATTGGAAAGGTGCTTCGATTTGGAGCATATTCGGAAGAGGTCATTACGCGCCTTGCGTGGATGAAAAATGTGTTGGGACCAACGATTGCGAAAGCATTAAAGCTATCGGAGGACGGATTAAATTTAAATGTCATGATTGCTAAAGCAATTACAATGGGGGATGAATTCCACCAACGAAACATCGCAGCATCATTAATTTTTCTAAAAGAAATTAGTCCATATATTGTTCAAGTGGAGATGGATGAAAAGGATCGCAAGGATGTTATTAAGTTTTTAGCTGATACTGATCAGTTCTTCTTAAACATTATGATGGCTACTGGAAAAGCTGTCTTAGATGGTGCGCGTAAAATAGAAGAAGGAACTGTTGTTACAGCAATGACCCGTAATGGGAAGGATTTTGGTATTCGAATAAGTGGTATGGGAGATCAATGGTTTACTGCTCCAGTTAATACGCCACAAGGGCTGTTCTTTACTGGATATTCGCAGGAGGATGCAAACTCGGATATTGGTGATAGTGCGATTACTGAGGCATTCGGTGTTGGTGGAATGGCAATGATTGCCGCACCAGGTGTAACACGTTTTGTCGGTGCAGGTGGATTTCAGGATGCCTTATCTACAAGTAATGAGATGATGGAGATTTGTATCGACCAAAATAGTAATTTCACAATCCCGACATGGGACTTTCAAGGAGCATGTCTTGGAATTGATGCTCGTAAAGTAGTAGAAACAGGAATTGAGCCGGTCATTAATACAGGAATTGCACATAAGCAAGCTGGTATTGGACAAGTAGGCGCTGGTACGGTTCGCGCGCCTCGTGAATGCTTTGAGAAGGCATTGGAAGCATATGCCCAAAAGCTAGGATTAATATAAATAAGTAAACAGGGGCTGGGACAAAAGACTTCTTGTGGGAAAACTGAATAAAATACGGGAGTCTATGAATCTATTTCATAAATGATTCTCTTGAGTAGTTGAAATGGTTGAGACTCCTTTCAAGTTAGTTGACGCTGTTTCTTGGAACAAAAGGTAGCGACTCAACAGGAAACAGTCCCCACAGGAAGTTGAATTCTTCCGAGGGCTCAAGCAATAGGCGGAAAATAGCTTCTAAACATAATATACGAGGAGGAAACACATTGGGAGAAAAAGTCGTTATTGCATTAGGCGGAAATGCTATTTTACAGCCAAAACAAGCAGCAACCTATGAAAACCAATTAGAAAATGTAAATAAAAGCACAGCAATTATTGCTAGAATCGTTAAAAATGGGCATCAAGTAATCGTGACACACGGAAATGGCCCACAGGTCGGTAATATTTTACGGCAAAACGAGGAAGCGAAGGATGTCGTTCCACCATTTCCACTAGACGTTTGTAGTGCTGAATCGCAAGGGTTTATCGGCTATATGATGGATCAAACGTTGAAAAATGAATTGCATAAGCTAGGCTTATCCAATGAGGTAGTAAGTATGCTGACACAAACAGAGGTAGATCCTGATGATGCTGCATTCGATGATCCTTCAAAGCCGATTGGTGTTTTTTATTCAGAAGAAGAAGCAAGGAAACTCGCGAATGACAAAGGCTGGGTCGTTAAAGAAGATGCAGGCCGTGGATGGCGAAGAGTGGTTGCTTCTCCTTATCCTAAATCCATTCTTGGCTCAGCACTCATAAAGTCCTTAACGGATCAAGGAACGATTGTTATTGCATCTGGTGGTGGTGGAATCCCAGTTGTAAAACAGCAAGATGGAACGTACAAGGGGATTGAAGCCGTAATCGACAAGGATCGTAGTGGTTTTAAGCTGGCCGAAGAGGCACAGGCAGATGCATTGATGATTTTAACAGATGTGAGCAATGTATATATCAATTACGGAAAACCAAATGAAAAAGCATTAGGGACTATTTCATTGGAAGAAGCGAAACGATATCAACAAGAAGGACAATTTTCCGCGGGCAGTATGGGGCCTAAAATGGAAGCTGCGATTCAATTTGCAGAAATGGGTGGCCGCGCGATTATATGCTCATTAGATGAAGCGGACCTTGCGATGGAAGGAAAAGCAGGTACTCAAATTAAAGGATAAATAGATTTGCAAAATGGTATTGAATTCATGTGTGATATGAAGTTCAATACCGTTTTGTGTTAGTAAAATAAAAACCGATTAGTCGAATCATGACGGAAAAAGTCGAAAATTATAGTGAAAGTAATGGTTTTATATTTTATAATGAAAAAAGACAACATGTTCATTTCTTAACATATCCAAAACAGAGATGAATGAGGAGAGGGAGGGCATAATGGGAAAATCAAGATCCTTTAAAAAAGAACTTATATACTCATTTTTAACAATTGGCTTGTCCTCCATAATTATTCTAGGTATCTTTCAAATTTATCAATTATCATCTTTAGTGAACGAGAATAAAAATAACCAAGTTATCGTAACAGAGTTCCTCGATGACTATATTGAGAGCTATGTCCATCAGCATGAAAGAATCATAAATACGATGTCCCTTAATATTTCTTCTCTCTTTACCGAAGGAGATTTCGAAAAGATTGAGCGGAAATTAAAGGATATTAAAATGAATTATCCAGGCTTTGTAAATTTATATGTAGGGGATATTAATGGTCAATCGATTGTTTTTTATCCTGATGTTTATACAGATGGTGTTAAACGTGAGCACCTGAACTTTAGCGATCGCTCGTATTACCGTGAGCTTGTGAAAACGGAGGAGACAGTGATTTCTTCTGTTTTTCATGGAAGAGGCGGAACAGATATTTTATTAGTTACGATTGCTTCACCTATATTTGATAAAAATGGAAACATGCAAGGATATATATTAGGTGCACTCGATTTAAACGAGCTTGATAAATATGTTTCCAAACGAATTTCAGGAGAGGCAAGCTATGCAGTTGTCCTTGATCAAGAAAACAATGTCATTGCCCATCCGGAAGTAGACACACGAACAGAAATGGTAAATATGTCTAACTCCAAGATTGTTCGCTACATTGCGGCACATCAAAAATCAGGCGATAAAAGTCTAACCCTTCAGGAAGAAGGGAAGGAAGAGGAATATATTACTTATGCTAAGCTGGACGATTTAGGCTGGACGGTGTGGATTGCAAACCCGTCTGCAGTGATAACAAACTCGTTTAAAAGTGCAATCTTAACGATTTTATTGTTTATTCTTGTAACAAGCCTTGTCATGATTAGTGTAAGTTTTCTGTTGACGAACCGTTTAGAGAAAACGATTCGGAGATTGCTGGAACATATTAAGCGCTATTCACGCAGCTATAAAAAGAAAGAACCGATTAAGCTGGAAAATGAAATTCGGGGACCAAAGGAAATGAAAGAAGTGCTCTTTCATTTTAATGAAATGATGAAAGAAATTGAGTATAATCGGGAAGAATTGATGGAGCTTAATACGGAGCTAGAAAAGCGTGTGCAAGAACGAACAGCTAATTTAAGAAATAAGAATCTGGAGCTGCGAGCAGTTAATAAGCTAATCACATCGGTTTCTTCACAGCGTGACCTTGCGCATTTTATCCAGCATTGCCTGCAGAACATCGAGCAATATAAGGACTACTCGATTCACGTATTGTTTAAGGAACTTGCTGTTACGAGTACCGATATACGAACAAATCAAGAATTCGAGGAATATTTAACCCAGTGTATGTATGGAACGAAGCAGCATAAAGAACCAATCTATGTCGATTCCGCTCCAAAAGGGTTTTTAGTAGTAGATCTACTTGAGGGACAGACGATTGAAAATAATGATAAGGAATTTTTACAAACGTTTGCGCGCTCGTTAGCAATTATGCTTCAGAATAAGCTGCTATATGAAAGATACCGTAACAAGCATGCTGAATTAGAAGCAGTGTTAGAAAGTATGTTTGAAGGTATTATGCTTCTAAACACGAATAAGCAAATCGAGTATGTTAACGAATTTTTCTTAAAGGTGATTACGAAAAATGATTTTAAGCATGAAAGGCTTGAAGTTTTAGATGATGTATATCACCGATTTGCTAATATGTTTGAGGTTGATCAAGCGGAGCTAGCAGCGTTTTTTGAGGAAGAAGACGGGGAACTAAAGCTAGAATATAAACATAAAGCTGGCAAGGTTGATTTCTACATGCTCCATAAGTTTTCTGTTGTTTCAGATACGGAACGAATTGGTGAAGGGCTACTCATTCGAGATATTACAAGGGAAGAGGAAATTGATACATTAAAAAACAACTTGATTTCCCTTACTTCTCATGAATTTAAGACTCCGATCACAAATATTAGAGGAAGCGTTGAAACGTTACTTCGTTCGGATGTTGAATGGGAGCCAGCGTTTCAACAGGAGCTATTAGAAGGTGTGCATGAGGATATTGAGCGAATTCAGCATTTAGTAAATGATTGGATGGATATTTCGAAAATCGAGTCAGGTACGATGTTTGTGGAACGGAACAAGATAAGGGCAGATCATGTTATTGAAAAATCGCTGGATCTCGTGCCGAAAGTTCTTCAAGAGCAAGCTACTTTTACGTTCCAAAATAAACTAACGGATCAACTGTTCTTCTACGCGGACAAGCAACGGGTACAGCAGGTTCTAGTCAATTTATTTACGAATGCCTTGCGCTACAATGATGAACCGCATAAAAAAATTGATATTACGCTAACAAAGGAAGCGGATTCCATTGCGATTATTGTGGAGGATAATGGTATCGGTATCGAGGAAGAGCATTTAGAAAAAATCTTTAATCGGTTTTATCAGGTCGATGTTACAGCAACAAGGAGATCTGGTGGAACAGGGCTTGGACTTTCGATTTGTAAAGGGATTATGGAAGCACATGAAGGTAAAATTGAAGTGGATAGTAAGCCAGGGCAAGGAAGTAAATTTACCCTTTATTTTCCATTGGAGGATGGTGCATAACATGAAACAAAAGATATGTGTCGTTGATGATGAGGCAAAGATTCTTCGATTTATTTCTGCAAACCTTAAGTCGGTAGGTTATGAGGTTACAACAGCTGGTTCAGGTGAAGAGTTTCTTGAAAAATATGATCTTATCTCACCAGATCTGATTCTACTAGATATTATGATGCCGGGACAGGACGGCTTTTACGTATTAGAAGAACTAAGGAAGTTCTCAAACGTACCAGTTATTATGCTTACCGCCCGGAGTAATCCAAAGGATAAAGTAAATGGGTTAAATCTTGGCGCGGACGATTATTTGACGAAGCCCTTTTCATTAGATGAGCTTTTTGCAAGAGTTAATGCCGTATTGCGCAGAAGTCAACCAAGCTTGAATGATCAAGCAGGCGTACCGACAGCAACCATTCAGACAGGTGTGTTAGATATCGATATTGGAAGTAAGCGTTGCTGGATGAATGGAGAAGAACTAAAGTTAACCCAAACTGAATTTTTGATTGTTGAAAAGTTAGCTTTAAATTTGGACAAGGTTGTACAACATGAAACATTGCTTTCTGAAGTATGGGGACCACAGTATCGCGATGATGTTGAATATTTACGTGTTGCAATAGCGCGCATTCGTAGAAAAATTAAGGAACGGTTAAAGCAGGAAGAGGAATATATTATTACGTATCCAGGCTTAGGATATATGCTTCGAAGTGTAAAGCAGGGCTTATCAGTAGAGTAATATGTAAATTCGATATTTTTTAATGAAAAAGCAGCTTTGTCTCAACTGCACCCAAATTGTTAAACGCATCTAACAATTGGAGGTGCAGTTTTTTTATTTCACAAGTAACTGGTGATAATTATCCTCATGTTCCACTAACAATTAGTGGGTGATGAAAATTCTCACCGGATAAATTTATCGGAATTGCAATTATATTTTGGAATTTAAGAACAACTTTGCTATAGTTTATCTATCATTACAAGGAGGGATTTGATGAATGCAACTGAAATATTAGCTTTAAATTCTGAAGAGGTTAGAAGTCGAAGTATTAAGGTTTGGAAAGCAATCCCCACTGAAAAGTTAAATTGGAAGCCTGATGAAACGGCGCTTACTTGTGCAGAAATAATTAGACATTTACTACAAGGGGAGTTTCTTTTTCACCAGGTAATGGTAGGGAGAAGCGGTAAGGCTCTTGCAAATATAGTCAATCCTTTTGAGGGGAAAGCGTTCATCTCAGTAGATGATGAAATCGATTTTTCTATGCCATATCGCAAAGCTTTTTTAGAGTTTATTCGATTAATTCCAGTAAATGAATTAAACAGTATAGAAATAGACCTTCTTGATGAAGGTGGTTATAAGAAAAAACTTGGAGAAATGTTGTTAAGAGTTTCTTATCACGAATCCGTTCATACAGGCCAATTATTAGACTATATGCGAACAATGGGGATTGACCGTCCAAAGATATGGGATTAATGGTTTCTTACGCTGTCTTTAGTAAAGAGCTATATGGCTACGTTTTTACTTCGGTGTGAATCTACCTACTCTTAAACATTAGCTAATTCCATCGAACGGATCATATTGTTCTATGATATAATAAACTTTTTAATGCCCATAAATTGGGTGAGGGGAGTATAAATCGGGATGAAAGTGTGTATTTAAAATAGTGGAACAAAGATAAATATGGTCTTGAAGATCAAGCAAAGGTGATAAGGATGAATCGATTTTTACAATATGATATTTGGATGTCGGGCTTGCAATGGCTCTTTTTTATTTTCGCAAATATCGTCGTTATTCCAATTACGGTTGGAACAGCATTTCAATTATCAGATGAACGCGTGGCATCCATGCTGCATTTATCGTTTATTGTGACAGGAATTGCTTGTGTGATTCAGGCAATTATTGGTCATCGGCGCCCCTTACTAGAAGGACAGTCTGGTCTTTGGTGGGGAGTTATTTTAACACTGGCTTCAAGTGCAGCAGCTCAAGGAATTCCTCTACATGTCGTTGGGGGGAGCCTATCTATAGGTATTGTTATTTCTGGGTGTCTCACAATACTTATCGGCTTGTTTGGATTAGGACCAATCTTAGCTAAGCTGTTTAATTCTGCAGTGATGGGTGTTTTCATGTTTTTGTTCGGCATTCAACTCGTCGGGATTTTTATGAAGGGGATGCTTGGAATTCCCTTTGGCGATGTTTCCTTACCAGGTGAAATTGATGTAACGATCGCTCCTTTATCACTCGTTATTGTTACCATCGTAATTTTAATTAGTGTTAAAGGACCGAAAATATTGCGTAGGTATAGCTTGTTAATTGGAATGTGTGTTGGCTGGGTATTGCATGCAACGATTTTTGGTGCGGAGAAAACATCAATTGAGACGTCCTTGTTTGATATTGCAATCTTTCCATTAGGAAAACCACAGTTAGAATGGGGAATAATTATTACCGTTATTATGACTGGTTTATTAAATATCGCGAATACATTTGGCGCACTAAAAGGAACAGATCCGATGTATCAACGCACAACTACAAAAAAGGAATATCGGAATCATTTTGCAATTAATGGCGCATTTTCTACAGCTTCTGGACTGCTTGGATTAGTTCCATATGCCCCATATGTATCATCCATTGGATTTTTAAAGCAAACTGGCGATTTACGAAGATTGCCTTTTGTTTTAGGCGGCATTCTCTTTTTTATGATGGGGCTCATTCCTGCAATCGGCGACTTTTTTACAATGCTTCCATTAAGTGTAGGTAGTGCGGTGCTCTTTGTCGCTTATTTACAGCTTTTCGGTTCGTCCGTAGCCTATTTTAAAAACGTTGAATTTACGATTGTCAATGTATATCGGTCGGCTATTCCTGTTTTTGCAGGAGTAATTATTATGACGATGCCTGCTGGATATTTTAGTTCGCTTCCAGCTGTCATACGCCCATTAATTAGTAATGGGTTACTTGTAGGAATCGTGCTGTCACTTTTATTAGAAAATCTAGTTGATTGGGATCGTGCAGGTATAATTAAAAAAGAATCTTCCAGAAATAATTAATTTTTATTTATGCGAAATAAAAAGCTAGGACAAGTAGAAACCTTTGTCCTAGCTTTGTTAATGTTAGAAGTATGGATTATAATGCTTGATCATCGACAGCATTTAACCAGTTTTCAATCGTTTGAACGATTGATTCTACCGTTCCTTCTTCAAACGGAGATTGTAGATGTGCTGCTTCAACCAATCCAAGGAAGGATTTTGAACCACCTAACTTGCAAAGGTTTACGTAATCCTCCCAAGCTTTATCATGGTCTTCCAGGGATCGCTTCCAGAATTGAAAGGCACAGATTTGTGCAAGCGTATAATCAATATAGTAGAATGGAATTTCGTAAATATGTGCTTGACGCTGCCACAATCCCCCAGCTTCTAAATAAGACTGTCCATCATAATCCCGATGGGGAAGGTAAATAGTTTCTAGCTTTTTCCAAGCTGCTTTTCGTTCATCAGGTGTCCATTCAGGATTTTCGTAAATAAGGTGTTGAAATTCATCTACTGCAACACCATATGGTAAGAACTCTAGTCCACTTGCTAAATGAGAGAACTTGTATTTTTCTGTGTCTTCTTTAAAGAAATTTTCCATCCATGGCCATGTGAAAAATTCCATACTCATCGAATGAATTTCTGCGGATTCACTTGTTGGCCATAAATATTCTGGAATGCCGATGTTACGACTAGAATAAACTTGAAATGCGTGTCCAGCTTCATGTGTTAAAACATCAATATCTCCTGACGTTCCATTAAAGTTTGCGAAAATAAATGGAGATTGATAGTCTTCAATAAAGGTGCAATATCCACCAGCTTCTTTTCCTTTTTTTGCTTCTAAGTCCATTAGATTTCGGTCGAGCATATAGTGGAAAAATTCATTCGTTTCATTTGAAAGCTGTTCATACATTAATTTTCCATTGTTAATAATCCATTCTGGAGTCCCTTTTGGAGTGGCATTTCCACTTTGAAATTTAAAGTCTTCATCATAAAATTTCATGGAATCTACACCAATACGTTCTGCTTGTTTTTCGTAAAGCTTTGAAACGAGTGGAACAATAGAATCCCGTACTTGTTTGCGAAAGATAGCAACCATATTTGCATCATAGTCAATGCGCTGCATGCGAATATATCCAAGCTCGACGAAGTTTTTGAATCCTAGCTTTAATGCGATGTCATGGCGAACTTTGACAAGCTCGTCATAAATTCTGTCAAAGGTTTGGGCATTATTTTCGAAGAAAGATGCCCGTGCTTCTACTGCGCGTTTTCGAATAGCACGGTCCTTGTTTTGCGTAAATGGTCCCAGCTGTGCTAACGTATATGTTGCTCCATCGAAATCTATTTCAGCTGAAGCGACAAGCTTTGCATATTCGGATGTCAGCTTATTCTCCTTTTGCAGTAATGGAATGACTTCAGGCGAGAAGGCTTTCATTTCATATTCAGCAATTTGAAAAAGCTGGGTTCCCCATTTTTCTTCTAATTCATTACGAAACGGAGAAGCAACGAGCTGTTTATAAAATTCGGTATTCATTTGCTGTACTTCTGGAAGGATATCATTCCAATAATCCCGTTCCTTTTGATAAAAATCATCTTTTGTATTGATAGAAGCTCGAATGTAAACGAGATTGTACAATGTTGCAAGATGATTACGGAAGGTATTGATCTTCTCGATTGCTTTTGTTTGTTCTTCTGCATTGTTTGCTGTTTGAAAAGCAGTTAATAAATGTGTAAATGCAGCTTTTTCTTTTGCTAAATCTGGTCTTTCGTAGTTGTAATCTTCAAATTGTAGCATATGTATTCCTCCTTTTAATTAATTATATGGGATTGATTGCTGTCTATGTTGCTTTATATTTATCTATTATAAACGATAACGCTTCTTTAGCGGAAATTTAGAGAAGGATTTGTATCAATATAGGACATCTAGTTCTAATTCTACGATATCCATCGTGGAAACATTGACTTTCTGAATATTCGATTGTAGACTAAAATGGAGTATGCAATGGATTGATACATAATATATTTGTGGGGTGAAATAATGGTCGAATCCGTAGTTATCATTGGTGCGGTTATGACACTCGTATTGCTAGTTATCGGTTTTGCACTAGCGAAAGCAGCTTCGAAGGCAACGTACCTGCCGTATTATCCGGCATTAGTAATCTTTGGTAGCGGCTTAGTCATGGTCGTATCTGCAACCATGGTAGGGAAAATAGAAATGATGGGGGCACCACTTGGCGGCTGGGGAATTGCATTTATGTTTTCTGCTGCGATTGGTACAATCATAACTTCTATTGTTCATGTTAATGTAAAAGCTTCATAAATAAGAGAAAGAGCGATGTGTATAATAAACATCGCTCTTTTTTTCTGTATTTTCATAGCGCTATTGAAATCTCGCACTATGAATGAAGGAATGTATTACAGTAGCCAAGTACTGTCATCTCGTTGTTCGATCAATTTCTGTTTCATAAGTCTTCCAAGTGCGCGTTTAAAGGCAGCTTTACTCATTTGAAACGTTGCGCGTATATCTTCTGGATCGCTTTTATCGGTAAAAGGAATTACACCACCGTGTTCCTGCAAATGATTAAGGATGATCGCTGCATCCTCGTCCAAACTATCTTGCTTTAATGGTCGAAGGGTTACATTTAATGTGCCATCTATTTTTACATCAATAACTCGACCTTGAATTTTTTCACCTAATCTTGGTTCGGTCTTTCGTTCAGAATGGTGAATAAAGCCACGGTATCCTTCATCTGTGATGATTGCTGTTCCTTCTCGACTTGTTCGATACACATGCCCCGTAACTTGTTTGTTTAAATACTCTTCAGCTGCCCATTCGCGAATGCCATTTATGACACCTTCTGTGGCAGGAAGTGCAAGTAAGCGACCTTTTCGATCCTTGCCTAATGTAACGTAAAGCTGATCTCCGGCTTGTGGCCAAACATCTTCAAATAGTGGTAAATCATCCTTTGATACAAGAAAATCCTTCGTTGTTCCAATGGAAACAAACACACCAAGATTTTGTTTTGATTCGACTACCTCTCCCCACCCGTATTGATCTATACTAATTTCAGGTAAGCTCATTGTTGCAGTGATGTTTCCTTTTTTATCATGATAAAGAAACACTTCAACTTCTTCGCCTGTTTCAAGTGGTTTTGTTGCTTCATTATGGTGTAATAATGCTTCATCCAAATCTTTTTGTAATACATATCCATTTTCAATTAAACGATCTACCTGCATCGTTTCAATCGTCCCTATTGCTAAAACCAAAATGCTTCATCCTTCCATTTGTATGTATTGGAAAAGGGATACCCTTCCTTAAAAAGAGTACCCCTTTGATGTTAAAGTAACACAAACTTTTTCATTTTATTTAGCGCCTTTTCTAGAGGCGTATTCGTTTCGTTTTATAGGAAAGCACTGCTATATAGAGTTAAAAACGAAATTTTTCATCGGCTTGGTAACGCTCCAAGCCTATATCCGCGGTTCATCTTCCACCGGTTTTCTAACTTAAGCAACGTAAGCCCTACCTGCTCTTACGTCCTTGCGACCCTTTAGTCGCGCCAGTGTGAATAAGCATCCTTAAAAACACTGCAGAATGCCAGCAATTGTGTTACTTTAATTGCAGTACACATTATAATCTCATATTTTGGTGGTCATGTCAACTTATTTTTGTTCCTATAAATAATGATTTTTTGCATCGAAAACCGTTAAAAAGAAATTCATGTTTTTGCTCGAGCGCATTTGGGTATTAAAGTAAAAGTAAGAAGTGCTATTAAGAACGGGAGAGGATGAAAAACATGATTCGAACAATCTTAATGATTATCGGGGCTATTGTTGTTATAGGCTGGATTATTTCAATGATATAAGAACAAATAAATAAAGCAGATACCATGATAAAGGAAATACTTCCTATATGATGGTATCTGTTTTTCTATTCATGACAAGAAATGAATACTTGTAGTGCACTGAAACGAACATCAGATTGGTTGCGTAGTTATTGTGTCAATTTTGGTAAATGAATTTCGGTTAAATAGACAAAATGTATTGCTGTATATATAATAGTAACAATATTATTATGGAGTGAAGCAGCAATGATAGCTACATTTATGGAATTAGATCCAATGTATCAAGCGTTAATCGCATCGCTTTTTACCTATGGAATGACTGCCCTCGGTGCAGCTGTTGTATTTATGAAAAAAAATATGAGTCAAAAATTCCTCGATGGCATGCTCGGCTTTGCGGGTGGTGTGATGATAGCTGCTAGCTTTTGGTCGCTCTTATCCCCAGCGATTGAGATGGCAGAAAAGAATTCTGCTGTGCCGGCATGGATTCCAGCAGCGGTAGGCTTTATGCTTGGTGGTTTCTTTTTATGGGGAACGGATAAAGTTCTTCCACATTTACATCCAGGTCTAGATATGAGTGAGGCGGAGGGAATCAATCCGAATCGGAAGAAAAGGAGTACATTGCTCGTATTAGCGATTACCCTACATAATATACCAGAAGGTTTAGCAGTCGGTGTTGCATTTGGGGCAGTGGCAGCTGGTTTGGATTCAGGAACGCTGGCTAGTGCAGTTGCTTTAGCGATTGGAATTGGTATTCAGAACCTGCCTGAAGGTGTTGCTGTTTCCGTTCCGTTACGTCGAGAAGGAATGTCGCGCAGAAAAAGTTTTATTTACGGCCAGTTCTCTGGGATGGTTGAACCAATCTCAGCTGTTATTGGTGTATTAGCAGTGACGTTTGTTGAACCATTGTTACCATATGCATTAAGCTTTGCGGCAGGTGCGATGATTTTTGTTGTTGCCGAAGAAGTAATCCCAGGCTCACAAGAAGAAGGAAATAAGGATTTAGCATCACTTGCGTTAATGATCGGTTTTACAATTATGATGATCTTGGATGTTGGATTGGGCTAAGCGTAGCCCAATCCTTTTTAATTTGGATAAATGATGCCTCTGGTTTTCTCGATGAGACTTCTTTGAGAAAGGCGTAGTTGTTTGTTCGTGCATTATTCTGGATTAAAAGATATTTAGAATACCAAGGGTAATTAATAATACAGGTGGAACAAAGGACATTCGTTCTAGTCGTTTGCTCTTGGAAAGCAGAATACCAATATGAATACCAATAGATAGAAAAAGACCACTCATGAAAGCAATCATAACAGCGGTTGTGAGGGGGGAATAACCAAGGATCGCTGCGCCGATTCCAGCAGCAAATGCGTCGAGTGCAAGTGCTGAACCAAGTAATAGCGCTTCTCCGGGTGATATGTTTCCAGACTTATCTAAGTCTGCTTGATCAGGTGTAGTAAGCACTGTTTTAATATTTTGCAGTCCAGTTGTATTAGAGTCCGTGTTTAGACTTTCGGTATCATCGCGTTTAACTGTGGAGCGGATCGTGTTGTAAAGTGAAAAAAAACCTAGCGATATTAATACAGATCCACCTAATGTTTTTGCTAGCTCTGGAGAAATAAACGTACTAAGCCATCCTCCTAGCGTCATAGATAAAAGAACGATAATTCCAGAGCATGACATAATAATTGCTAACGCAGATGCAGGTACTTGAATTTTTCGCATTCCATAGCTAATACCAACACCAAAACCATCTAAACTTACAGCAATAACAAGTAGTAACAATCCTGTATAATATAGCATAGCACCATTCCTTTAACTTTTACTTTCTTTAATTGCTAACTATTGTATGGGAGAGGATGGTCTTGTGTTTGGGCGGATCAATCATTTTTTTGCGTAAGGGCAACAAATAGAGCTATTGTACTAGATGAAAATAGAGAAGAATTCAAGCAGTGTGGAATTTGTGTTACATTTATAGAGATATGTTTTGAAAGAGAGGATTTTTAAACATGAGTAAAACAGTTGTATTAGCAGAAAAGCCTTCTGTTGGTCGTGATATCGCTAAAGTGCTTCAATGCACGAAAAAGGGAAACGGCTATTTTGAAGGAAAACAATATATCGTAACATGGGCACTAGGACACCTTGTTACACTTGCAGACCCAGAGGTATATGATGATAAATATAAAACGTGGCGACTAGAGGATTTACCGATGCTTCCACCGCGTTTAAAGACGATTGTCATTAAAAAAACAGGCAAGCAATTTAATACGGTAAAAACGCAATTAAATCGTAATGATGTATCGGATATCGTTATTGCTACAGATGCAGGAAGAGAAGGAGAGCTTGTGGCGCGCTGGATAATAGAAAAAGCGCGTGTGAAAAAGCCTGTAAAACGATTATGGATTTCGTCAGTTACGAATAAAGCGATTCAAGATGGATTTCGCAAATTAAAGCCGGCTTCACAATATGAAAATTTATATGCATCAGCAGTAGCGCGTTCAGAAGCTGACTGGTATGTTGGTTTAAATGCAACCCGAGCGTTAACAACGAAATTTAATGCACAGCTTTCAAGTGGACGTGTGCAAACACCCACACTAGCCATGATTGCTGCTAGAGAAGAAGAAATTCGTAGTTTTCAGCCGCGGTCTTTCTACGGTATTCAAGCAAAAACGAATAAGGGCTTTACATTAACGTGGCAGGATGAAAAGGGAAATCATCGCACGTTTGCAAAAAACAAAGCAGAGGATATTGTCAATCAGGTCACTGGAAAGAAAGCAGTAATCGAAAATATAGAAAAGAAGCATAAGAACAAGCATGCACCACAGTTATATGATTTAACAGAACTACAACGGGATGCCAATCGAATATTTGGATTCTCAGGAAAGCAAACCTTAAACTTGATGCAACGTCTTTATGAACAGCATAAAGTGCTCACGTATCCACGAACAGATTCACGCGTTATCTCTACGGATATTGTGCCAACATTAAAGGAACGAGTCAATGCGTGTGGCGTTGATCAATATGCAAAAGCGGCACAGCGAGTGCTCAAGCGAAAGGATTGGAAGCTACCCAAATCGGTTGTAGATAATGCCAAAGTAAGCGATCACCATGCCATTATCCCAACAGAAGAGTCTGTCATTTTAGAGGATTTGAGCGATCAGGAACGGAAAATATATGACCTTGTAGTTAAACGATTTTTAGCTGTATTGTCCGCGCCTTATGAATATGAGCAAACGACAATCCTCGCAAAGCTAGGCAGCGAGACCTTTACTGCAAAAGGAAATAACGTCATTTCAAAAGGCTGGAAGGCAATCTATGATGATCGCTTTACAGAAGATGAGGCAATCGATGAACAACAGTTACCCTCCTTAAATAAAGGTGATGAACTGACGGTTGCTAAGCTACATCTTACAACTGGAGAAACAAAGCCTCCCGAACGGTTTACAGAAGGAAGCTTGCTTCAAGCGATGGAAAACCCTTCCCGTTACATGAGTAATGATGAAAAGCACTTAGCAAAAACATTAAACCAAACAGGTGGTCTCGGTACGGTTGCAACAAGAGCAGATATCATTGACAAGCTCTTTCATAGTGCCATGATGGAAATGAAGGGGAAGTACATTTATTTAACATCGAAAGGAAAGCAATTGCTTGATCTCGTTCCAGAAAAATTACGTTCACCAGCTTTAACCGCAGAATGGGAGCAAAAGCTGAGCAAAATTGCAGAAGGAAAGCTGGATAAAAAACGCTTTATTGCGGAGATTCAAGCTTATACAAAAGAAGTTGTTACGGAAATCCAATCAAGTGGTGAGACGTTTAAGCATGATAACATAACAGGGACGAAATGCCCGGATTGTGGCAAGCTAATGCTTGAAGTAAAGAACAGGAATGGGCGGATGCTCGTATGTCAGGATCGCTCCTGTGGGAACAAAAAGAATATTGCCAAGGTAACGAATGCGCGTTGTCCAAATTGTCATAAACGAATGGAGCTTCGCGGCGAAGGAGAAGGGAAGATGTTTCTTTGTAAGTGTGGCCATCGTGAAAAACTCTCCACCTTTAATAAACGAAAAGAACAAGAGAAAAAAGGGAAAGTTTCGAAAAAAGATGTGAATAAGTATTTAAAAAAGCAGGATGATGGCTTTAAAAATAATGCTTTGGCTGAACAATTGGCTAAGCTTAAAAAATAACAGGAAAAGAAAAAATTTGAAGTAGCATTGATTTTTGATGTATGTGAAAGAAGTTAGCATACTTATAATCTAGCGTAGCGCTATTTCTAACAGTGCATTTATGATGGGCATGTTTAACATTCCTTAGAACAAAGCGGTTTACGAACGACGCCCTTATCGTATATCATGGAAGGGTATAATAATGTTATCATTTAGGGAGGGAACAATTTCATGGCGTTTGTTATATTAGATCCATGCCGGCAGGAAAAAGCTGCTGAATGTGTCAGTGTATGTCCGGTTGACTGCATTGAAGAGGGCCCGGATCAATTTTATATAGATCCAGATATTTGTATCGATTGTGCTGCCTGTAAAGCAGTGTGTCCTGTAGATGCAATTGAGGAAGAATATGATTTAACCCCTGATCAAGAAGTATACTTGGAAAAGGCAGAAGCCTTCTTTGCCAATCGATAGAAGTTACATGAAAACGAACAAAGAAGAAATCCCGCTCTCTATGAAAGCGGGATTTCTTCTTATATAACGCTATTTTAGGTTCGAATTTTATTCTTCTGTTACCTTCTCAGCAAGCTTACTGGCAAGCCACCGCTTTGCTGTTTCCTCATCCACCTCATACACTTTTCCTTCACGCAATAAGTCGCCATGATAGGCAGTTTGAACATTCATTTTTACTTTCACCATTGTTTTTTTCTCCTTTTTACATACTACTGCTTTAATTATAGCTGTTTTTCAAGTGTTTCGCTATTTCATTTCATTATTTCGTATGAGCTGACCGATTGCTTTGTTAACATCCGTCGTAGGTGCTTGGCAGGCAAAGTTTTCACAAATATAAATCGTCGTTTGATCGTTTAATTCAGGATAATTTACCGTGAATGGTGCGATATTCTCTAATTCCGTAATGCTTTCAGCTGCTAAAATTGAAGCTTCAGGTAAGAAGGTTTGGTGAAAATCACGGAAAAATTTTATTCTATTGGGATCTGTCTTTTTCCCGAGAAGAATAATCTCCTTTGATGCAGATTCGGTCAACAGGATGGTTTGCATGAAAAATGCGCTCGCTGATGGATTAAGATGTAAATCAGCATAAAACGTATCGTACATTTCATCCACACATTCTAAAAAAGTCGATATCCCAGTAAGGTGCGCCATGCGTACAAGTATTACTGCAGCTACACTATTCCCTGATGGCAATGCACCATCATATACTTCTTTATCCTTGGCAATTAAGCTTTCGCCGTCTTTTCCAGTAAAAAAGAACCCGCCATTATCCTTGTCCCAAAATAAATCGATCATGGAATAAAGTAAATCTTTTCCCTTTGCTAAATAGCAAGGAGTATAGGTGGCATTGTATAATTCGATATATCCCCATGCTAGAAAGGCATAATCATCTAAATATGCTTTGTGCTTTGTTTCTCCATCACGATAGCGTGTGAAAAGCCGCTCGTCTAGGAAGAGATTTTGCTCAACGAAATGAAGTGCATTTTCTGCTGCCTTTGTATAGGAGGATTCATTAAAAACCTTTCCAGCATTCGCAAGCGCAGCAATCATTAGTCCATTCCATGCAGTTAAAATTTTATCATCGACGTGTGGATAAACTCTTTTTTCTCTTGCTTGCAAAAGCTGGCGACGTGCAAATGTAAGCTTTTCATTCAGTGCATCGACGGTTAAACCATGCTGCTGGGCAACCTTTTCCATAGAAATACCGATTTGATTAGGAATGTTTGCCCCCTCGAAATTTCCGAATGGCGTTATGTTAAAAGCATCGGCATATAATTGACCAAGCTCTTCACCAAGGATATCGAATATTTCTTCATCCTTCCATACGTAATATTTACCCTCTACCCCTTCTGAATCAGCATCAATAGCTGAGTAAAAAGCTCCCTTCTGATCGGTCATTTCGCGCATCACAAACGCCACGATTTGTTCGGCAATTTTTTGATAATCTGTCTTTTTCGTAATCTGGTATGCTTCCGTATACACCATTAATAAAAGGGCATTATCATAAAGCATTTTTTCGAAATGCGGAATGAGCCATTTTTCATCGGTTGCATACCTTGAAAAGCCAAAGCCGACTTGATCATAAATGCCACCCGCAGCCATTTTCTCCAACGTTCGTTCCACCATTTGCAGCGCGGTTTTGTTTCCGGTAAAGTGCGCATACCGTAATAGAAACAATAGGTTTTGAGGCTGAGGAAATTTTGGAGCTGAACCAAATCCGCCATGTGTTAGATCAAATTGCTTTTTAAGCTGTTGAAAGGCAAGATCAGCTGTTTCGATGGATAGCCGTTTTCCGCTTTTTTCTTGAACTGTTTGTGCTAAGGCTTGTTGTACTTGTTCCGTTATCTTCGTAATTCGTTTTGGATTTTCTACATAGCTATGGTGGAGCTGTGTGAGTACCTCCATTATTCCGGGTAGCCCGTGCTTTCTTTCTCTCGGAAAATATGTTCCTGCATAAAAGGGGATTTTATCCGGTGTCATAACAATGGTTAACGGCCACCCTCCATGACCGGTCATCATTTGACAAACCTTCATATAAATAGAATCTACATCTGGACGTTCTTCTCGATCGACCTTGATAGAAATATAATATTTATTTAATAGAGCTGCTACCTCTTCATCCTCAAAGGATTCATGTGCCATCACATGACACCAATGGCAAGTGCTATAGCCGATTGAAAGAAAGATAGGCTTATTTTCTGTTTTTGCTTTGAGAAAAGCTTCCTCTCCCCAAGGATACCAGTGGACTGGATTGTCGGCGTGCTGAAGTAAATATGGAGATTTTTCATTTATTAATTGATTTAGAGCCAATTCATATCACCCGCTTCGTTTATCGTGATTTTATCTTACTGGAAAGAAATGATTGTAGCAATTGAAAAAGGCAGGAGCGCATGAGTTGAGAGAGGGGATCGGGAACTCGAGCGAGAACCTCCAAACTCGAGCGAGAAATCCCCCAAACGATTAAGAAAGTGCCCCAAACGATCAAGAAGTGCCCGAATTCGATCGAGAAAGGATGACGTACAATATCTTGTGTAAAGAAGTATAAAACAAAAAGATAAGGTAAATCCTCTAGTTAATCACCACAAAAACCAGAAAGGATGTACCTTACCTATGTCTACTAGTATAACTGAAAATATTTTTTTTAATCAAATTGAATCTATGGTCCGTAGTTTTGTACCTCCAAACGATTAAGAAGTAGCTCAAATCGATCAAGAATCACCCCCAAACGATCAAGAAAGTGCCTCAAACGATCAAGAAGTGCCCGAATTCGATCGAGAAAGCCCTCAAACGATCAAGAAAGAGCTCCAAACGATCAAGAATCACCCCCAAACGATCAAGAAATGCCCCAACTCGATCAAGAACCACCCCAATTCGATCAAGAAAGAGCTCCAAACGATCAAGCCCCCCCAAATTCGATCAAGAATCACCCCAACTCGATCAAGAATCACCCAAATTCGATCAAGAATCCCTACTTAGCTGCCCGTTTTTAGCTTTTTCCTTAACCTTCTTTCGTATGCTCGAATATCATTTATATAAGAATGCTTTTAATCAGGTGGTAACATGGTCAATCGGGCTGTAAAAGAGGTGATTGGATCCTGGATTCAGGCCACCGGTACGGTCATCGCTGCAATTGGGGTAACCCCATCTAAACTAATATCCAAGGAAATGGGAAATGACCTTGACCTTTGGGGGAACGTGCTGCAAGCTTCGGGAAATGCCTTGCAAGCGAATGGAGAGCTTTCATTAAATAAAATTGCCAATGAAATCCAAGCGATTGGTAATGTCACTGTATTTACGGGATATTTAGCAGACAATGATTCTGAAATAAAAGATGTCCTAGTTATTAATGGGAATCTACTTCAGGCGCTTGGTGGAGGCATTATATCTGTTGTTGATTTTGAACGCAGAGAATCAGAGGAACAAATTATTATTATTCTAGGGAATGTGTTGCAAACGATAGGAAATTCCATTCAAGCAATTGGTGCGAGGTATGAGCTGAAGGATGGTAAAGAAATGAAGCAAAAAGGGAAAACGTTCATTTTAGTTGGAAGCTGGATTCAAGCTACAGGATCTGTTATTGCAGCGATTGGACTATTTTAGCATTTTGAAAATAAAACACTGCTTGCAAAAAGAAATCGATCGTGTAGTCTTGTTTCGCACTATACGATCGATGTTTACTTTGTTCACCCACTTAACTAAGATGGTATACTATTGATTCATATGGCTGAAGTTCAAGCATTTCCACTAAACTGCAATGGTCACTATCATTGCTTATAATGAGCTTGGCTTTTTTCTCCATCCACTGCTCCTTAGGAAGGGTTATCGATACATGCTCCTTACTAAAATTGCTAAGCACGAGTAAATACTCACCCTGCCATTCTCGAACATAGGCGAAAATCGCATCATGGTTTGGCAGGAGTAGCTGATACGATCCATGCGTCATGATCGGCATCTTTTTCCGCAGTTGAATGAGCTTGCGATAATAATGAAAGATGGAGTTCGGATCATTTCTTGCAGCTTGCACGTTAATTTCCTTATAATTAGGATTTACTTGAATCCAAGGATTTCCCCTCGTGAAGCCGGCATGCTGGCTTTTATCCCACTGCATTGGTGTACGGGCATTGTCCCTTGATTTTTGATGGATTGCCCTGAGAACCTCGTTTGGATCGCTGCCATTAGCAATTTTTTCATGATACATATTGATTGTTTCGATATCCTGATAATCATCAATTGATTCAAAGGATACGTTTGTCATACCGATTTCTTCCCCTTGGTATATATAAGGGGTTCCCTTCATGAAGTGGAGGGTAGTTGCTAGCATTTTAGCAGCTTTCTCCCGATATTCTGCGTCATTTCCAAATCGGGATACAATACGTGGTTGATCATGGTTATTCCAATACAGACTATTCCAGCCTTCGTCTGCGAGAGCTAGCTGCCATTTTGATAGAATTTGTTTTAATTCAACGAGTGACCATGCTTTCAAGTCCCATTTACCACCGGGGCCTGAGTCAATATCCATATGCTCAAAATGAAAAACCATGTCCAATTCCTTACGATGTTCTGCTGTATAAAGCTTTCCTTCCTCAGGTGTAACTCCAGGCATTTCTCCAACCGTCATGACATCGTACTTGGCTAAGACCTGTTCATGCATTTCTTGTAAATAGGGATGGACCTTTGGACCATTCATAAAATACGCATGACCAGAAGCGTACTTTTTGCCAGAAACAGCTTCTCCGTCTGGTAACGCTGGGTCCTTGGAAATGAAATTGATGACGTCCATCCGAAATCCATCAATGCCTTTATCGAGCCACCATCGCATCATATCATACAATTCCAGTCGAACGTTTTTGTTTTCCCAGTTTAAATCCGGTTGTTTTTTAGAAAATAAATGTAAATAATATTCATCTGTTTCTGCACTGTACTGCCAAGCAGAACCGCTAAAGGCTGCTTCCCAGTTATTCGGTTCTTTGCCATTTTTACCAGGACGCCAAATATAATAATCTCGGTAAGGATTTTCTTTATCTTTGCGCGCTTCGATGAACCAAGGGTGCTCATCAGAAGTGTGATTAATGACTAAATCCATAATTAACTTCATACCACGCTTATGAATCTCGGCAAGCATTTCCTCCCAGTCTTTTAACGTACCAAACTCGTCCATGATTGCTTTATAGTCACTAATATCATATCCATTATCATCATTTGGAGATTGATACACTGGTGATAGCCATATTACATCAATTCCAAGCTCTTTTAAATAATCAAGTCGAGAAATAATTCCGCGAATATCACCGATACCATCTCCATTTGAGTCTTGAAAGCTACGAGGGTATATTTGATAAACTACACTTTCCTTCCACCATTGGTTACTCATGTAAAACGTCCTTTCTCTCCATTATTGGTTCTGTTTCAACATTCGGAATCCATATGCCGGCATTTGCAAGGTCGATTGCGCTGCTAACTCTAAAGACTGCTCAACAAAAGCATTGTCTTTAAAGTAGATTTCCTGAAAAAACCCACTGTAGGGTGTTTGGATGGTTTTAGCGTCGCTGCTGTTATTAATAAAAATAACAAACCTTTCCGATTGTGATTTTCGTTCATAGGCAATTACTTGTGAAGAATCATCTGTCAACGAGAAATGGAAGCTTCCAGCATTCGCCAAAACTGGCTGATCTTTTCGAAGTTGAATGAGTGCTTTTACAAATTGGAATAATGGTTGATTTTGCTTTGAGTTATCCCAAACCATACATGCACGGCAGCCAGGGTCCTGTCCGCCCGCCATACCGATTTCATCTCCATAATAAATGCATGGCGTGCCAACAAAAGTCATTTGAAATAAGTAAAGAAGCTTCACACGCTCTATATTTCCATTTGCTAGTGTGAGAACTCGAGGCGTGTCATGACTATCAAGTAAATTAAAGGCAACTTCATTAACATGGGCAGGATATTGATGTAACACGTCAGTAATGTTGTTTGCGAATTGGCTTGCCGAGATCTGCTCGGAGGCAAAAAAGTCGATCACATTGGTTGTGAATGGATAGTTCATCACCGCATCAAATTGATCACCAAGCAGCCATGGCATTGCATCATGCCATATTTCACCTAAAATATAGGCCTCTGGTTTGACTCGTTTTACCTCATCCCGAAATGCACGCCAAAAAGAGTGATCTACTTCATTTGCAACATCTAGCCGCCAACCATCTATATCAAACTCCTCGATCCAATACCTCGCCACCTTTAGCAAGTATTGCTTTACTTGCTCATTAGCTGTGTTTAGCTTTGGCATTGTTGCTTCAAAGGCAAACGTATCGTAGTTTGGTTTTGGTTTTGTCCCTACTGGGAAATTCCATAGATGAAACCAGTCCTGATAATCGGATGCTTGTTGGTTCTTTAATACGTCCTGAAAAGGCTCAAAATAAAAGCCGCTATGATTAAATACTGCATCAAGCATCACTTTTATGCCGCGCTGATGGCATTCCTCTACAAGCGTTCGAAATGTTTCTTTATCTCCAAACTGCGGATCAATCTCAAAGTAGTCAATCGTATCATATTTATGATTGGATTTCGCTTTAAATATAGGAGTGAAATAAAGGCCAGTAATCCCCAAATCCACTAAGTAATCCAAATGATCGATAACCCCTTGAAAGTCTCCACCAAAAAAATTAGTAGGTGTAGGTTCTACTTTTCCCCATGGTAAGGTTCCGGCTGGATCGTTGGAAGAATCCCCGTTGGCAAAGCGTTCAGGAAAAATTTGATACCAAACGGTGTTTTTAACCCAAGTTGGAGCTGCAAACAGATCAGCCTTATTCATATAAGGAAAGCAAAAATAAAAGGCCGTATCAGTTGGAGCCGTTGGAAACCAGCCACGTTCTGTGTAATAAAGTGTTTCTGTTTGATCACTACATCGGAAGCCATAGCGCATCCTTCTAAATTCTGGCTGTACCGCAACAAACCAATAATCGTATAAATCTGTCGAACCAGATTTTTTCATAGCAATGGTTTCATATAACCATTTTCCTTCATTCCATATGTATGGATCACCGTACACCAATGCTACAGCATCGACATCATTTCGTTTTGTTCTTAAAAAGATATGTAAGGTTGTTTCATTATAGGCATATGCCCAATTTTCCTTTGGACGATGGTAGATTGCTTCTTTAATCATAGCTCTCTCTCCTTTAGACAATCGTTTGCGCTATTAAACTAAATAAATACAATATAAGGAAGTCGATAGTACTGTTTGTCTTTTTTAGTATAGCAGTAATCTAAAGAAAATGTAAGCGTTAACGATGTTGTTATAACAATATAATTAATTTAAATTATTTGCTTGAAAAAATTAATAAACGATGTATAATAACTATTAAGTGGATTGTGCAAACGTTTTCGCAAAATGTGCGCATTCATGTAAAGAAAAAATTAGGGGAGGTTATTTAATTGAAGAAGTGGTTTAGTTTTTTCTTAGTATTTATACTTGCGATTGGATTATTAACTGCATGTGGTCCTGATGAGGCAGAGGAATCGAATGGTTCTGATGATAAGGCGAATGAGGAAAAAGCTGGGGATATGCCAGAAAAACCTGAAAAGCTTCTTTTATGGGTGAATGCAGAAGAAAAGCAAGAAGAAGCTGTTAAACAGATTACAGAAAAGTACACAGAAGAAACAGGAATTAAGGTGGATCTTGTTCCGGTCGATATGCTTGATCAAGTAGAAAAGCTAGATGTTGAAGGTCCAGCAGGAAACGGTCCAGATATTATTTTTCAACCACATGATCGAATTGGAGACCTTGTATTGCGTGGCTTAGTGGAGCCGGTTGATTTCGGAGATTCTGAAAGCGAATACACAGATACTGCACTTGATGCGGTCACATATGATGGCGATTATTGGGGCATCCCGGCTGTAATTGAAACATATGCAATGTATTACAATAAAGCATTAGTGAAAGAAGAGCCAACAACTATGGAAGCGATTATGGAAATCGCAGAAAAAGATACAGATGCTAGTCAAGACAAATATGGATTTTTAATGGAAGCTGCAAATTTCTATTTTGTGTATCCATTCTTCTCCGGTAACGGTGCTTATGTATTTGCAAATAATGATGGAACATATGATATTTCAGATATTGGTCTTAATAATGAAGGGGCTATAAAAGGTGGAAACTTAGTTCAATCATGGTTTAACAATGGCTATATTCCACAAGATTTAACACCAGATATTATGAATGGACTATTTAAAGAAGGAAAAGTATCCACTGTATTGAATGGACCTTGGATGGTACGTGAATATAAGGATGCGCTCGGTGATGATTTAGGAACTGTCCCACTTCCAATTCTAGATAATGGTGAGCATGCCAAATCATTTGTTGGGGTTAAGTCATACATGCTATCCTACTACTCTGAAAATAAAGAGTGGGCACAGGATCTAATGAAATTTATTACAAATAAAGAAAATGCGATGACATACTATGATGTTGCAGGTGAAATGCCTCCTCGTAATGATGCATTGGAGAATCCAGTGATTTCAGAGGATCCAATATTTGCAGCATTTGCAGAGCAAACAACGTATGGTGAACCGATGCCAAGTGTGCCAGCAATGCAACAGGTATGGGATCCGATCAATGATGCGCTTAGCTTTATTTCAAAGGGCGAGCCTGTAAAAGAGGTTTTAGCAGAAGCGGTGCAAACAATTCACGATCAAATTGAAGCGTCTGGAGCCAAGTAATAGAGAATATATTTGTAATTGTATGGGGGCGAACGCCCTCATACCTCTTATTTTAGCTAGAGAAGCATTCACCAATTTTCAATTGCACGCTTAGGAGGAAACGCGCATGGATAACGATAAAGTGAATAGGAAGGGCGGTATGAGTAGACCTCGAAATCTTGCAACCTTGCTATCTATTATTTTCCCAGGGCTTGGCCAGTTATACAATCGTCGAATATTAAAAGCATTTCTATTCTTTGTTATTGCGATATCATTTTTAGTCGCGACTTGGGATTACATTGACATAGGGATATGGGGGCTATTTACTTTAGGGACGATCCCTAGAGAACACCATTCAATTCAACTTTTGTTACAAGGATTAATCGCTTTAATTGTCCTCGTCTTTGGTGTATCTATCTACATCTTTAATATTATGGACGCGCGAAAGGAAGCTATCTCTCGTGAAAATGGCGTACCAAAGCAGACGCTGTTAAAAGGGGTTACAAGTTTCTATGATCGCGGCTTCCCGTATTTTATGATTTTACCAGGACTTGTCATGCTAATTTTTATTGTCGTACTGCCTTTATTATTTATGCTAACCCTCGCTTTTACTGATTATAATCAGTATAATGCACCACCTCGAAATCTATTGAATTGGGTAGGATTCGATAATTTTACCGCGCTTATGAAAGTAGGAATATGGAAAAATACATTTTTAAATGTTTTTACCTGGACGATCGTTTGGACTATTGTTGCAACGACACTACAAATCACGCTTGGTTTATTCCTTGCAATATTAGTGAATGACAAACGGGTAAAATTCAAACGAACGATTCGAACCATTCTTATTTTGCCTTGGGCCGTACCAGCATTTGTTTCCATACTAATCTTTTCTGCTTTATTTAATCCTACCTTTGGAGCGATTAATCGGGATTTGTTGAGTCAAATTAATGTCATGATTCCCTGGCTATCTGATCCATTTTGGGCTAAGACTGCATTAATAATGATTCAAACATGGCTTGGATTTCCGTTTGTTTTTGCCTTGTTTACAGGTGTGCTCCAAAGTGTTCCAGCAGATATGTATGAAGCTGCAGATGTAGATGGTGGATCCAGATGGCAAAAATTTCGACACATTACGTTTCCACATCTTTTATACGCGACAGCCCCGCTTCTAATAATGCAGTATGCTGGTAATTTTAATAACTTTAATATCATCTACTTATTTAATGAGGGAGATCCAGCAGTACGCGGACAAAATGCAGGAGGCACAGATATTTTAATTTCATGGGTTTATAAGCTGACATTTGAAACAAACAATTACAACATGGCAGCGGCAGTTACGATCATTATGGGATTACTCATATCTGTATTTGCATTTTTTCAATTCCGAAAAACAGCAGCCTTTAAAGAGGAGGGACGTTACTAATGGCAATGAATCGAAAAACCAAATCAAAAATTGAAGTGACGTTCATCTATTTGTTTTTTATCGTGATGTTTATCATTATCGGTTATCCGCTTTTTTGGGCGATTATGATGAGCTTAAATCCAGGGACAAATATGCTAGTTACGGATTTGTTTCCGGAGAATCCAACTTTAGAGCATTATAAATGGTTATTTACGAATCCGCGAAGCGACTATTTAATTTGGTATAAAAATAGCTTGTTTGTCGCAGTTCTAAATGCATTTGGTTCGGTTGTTATTACTTCTTTAATTGCGTATGCGTTTTCTCGTTATAAGTTTATTGGTAGAAAATATGGACTATACATGTTTTTACTGCTGCAAATGTTCCCTGCATTAATGGGGATGGTAGCACTTTATATTTTGTTAAATACAATCGGATTAACCGATTCATTATGGGGATTATTAATCATTTATTTAGGTGGACAAATACCGTTTAATGCGTGGCTTGTGAAAGGTTATTTTGATACGATTCCGAAAGAATTAGATGAAGCGGCAAAGATAGATGGAGCTGGCCATTTACGTATTTTTTGGACGATTATGCTTCCGTTAGCAAAGCCAATACTCGCAGTTGTCGCGCTCTTTAATTTTATGGCGCCATTTATGGACTTTTTGCTACCAAGAATTGTATTAACAAGTCCAGAAAACTTCACCTTAGCATTAGGGCTGTTTAATTTTATAAATGATCAATTCTCTACGAATTTCACACGTTTTGCGGCTGGAGCAATCTTGATAGCTGTGCCAATCGCATTAGTGTTTTTACTTTTGCAGCGTTATTTAATTTCTGGGTTAACCTCTGGAGCTACAAAAGGATGAGTCATTAAAGAAATTGAAGGTACATGATGATACAACAGAATATTTTGCAGGAGGTACACATCATGCTTGAGGATACTAGCTTTGCAATTCACCCTGAAAAAGAGAATGGAACAAGAAATCAAGCTTTTTCAGATATTGGAAAGCTTCTAACGGTTGGAAAGAAAGCAGATTATCATTTATTTCATTGTGAGGGTGGAGAAGTAGCAATTCGTTTTTATCGTGATGATATCGTAAGAATTGTCATGAATCCTCTCTCGGCCCCCCGCATGGAAGTGTCAAAAGCAGTGATTGCACAACCGCAAAAGGTGGCTGTAAAGGAAACAGAAGATGTGAAGGAATATAAGCTGGAAACAAATCGATTACGTCTTCATATTCAAAAAGCGCCTTTTCGCATTTTAATAACGGACCAAAATGGACGTCATCTAGTTGCAGAAGCAGCGCTTGGAATGGGTTCGAAAGCAAACGGGGAAGTAATCGCATATAAAGCATTACAAGAAAAGGACCATTTCTATGGATTTGGTGAGAAGACGGGTCACCTTGATAAACGAGGTGAAAAATATGAAATGTGGAATTCAGATGTGTATGCACCACATAATCCTGAAACCGATCCGTTATATGAGTCGATCCCTTATTTTATGACGCTGCGCGAAGGAAGTGCACATGGGATCTTTTTTGATAATACGTATCGAACTTTTTTTGATATGGGTTCCCATGAGTCGTATTATTCGTTTAAAGCAGAGGGTGGACAGCTGGATTACTATGTGTTTGCAGGACCAGAGCCTAAGACGGTACTAGAACAGTACACCTATCTTACTGGAAGAATGCCGCTTCCTCCCAAATGGGCACTTGGCTATCATCAGTCACGCTATAGCTATGAAACAGAGGAAGAGGTTCGTGAGCTAGCAGACCAATTTATCGCTCGGGATATTCCGCTTGATGTTATCCATTTGGACATCCATTACATGAATGGGTATCGCGTATTTACCTTTGATCAGGATCGGTTTCCAAATCCGGAAAAGCTAATCACTGATTTGCGTGAGATGGGAATTCGAGTCGTTCCAATTGTTGACCCAGGAGTGAAGAAGGACGCAGAATATCCTATTTATCAAGAAGGCGTGAATCAGGATCTGTTCTGTAAATATATTGAAGGAGATATTTACTTTGGCGAGGTGTGGCCTGGTGTAAGTGCCTTTCCTGACTTTACCGATGAGAAAGCACGTAAATGGTGGGGAGAAAAGCATGCTTTTTACACGAAGATGGGCATCGAAGGTATTTGGNCCTGGTGTAAGTGCCTTTCCTGACTTTACCGATGAGAAAGCACGTAAATGGTGGGGAGAAAAGCATGCTTTTTACACGAAGATGGGCATCGAAGGTATTTGGAATGATATGAATGAGCCGGCTGTCTTTAATGAAACAAAGACAATGGATGTAAATGTCATGCACCGTAACGATGGGAATCCAACAACACACCGCGAGCTGCACAATGTATATGGCTTTTTAATGGGACAGGCAACATATGAAGGATTAAAAGAACAGTTAGAAGGTAAACGCCCATTCTTGCTTACGCGAGCAGGCTACGCTGGTGTGCAACGCTATGCAGCAGTGTGGACTGGTGATAATCGAAGCTTTTGGGAGCATTTGCAAATGGCTTTGCCGATGATTATGAACCTTGGAATATCGGGCGTTCCATTTGCTGGTCCTGATGTAGGTGGATTTGCACATGATACAAATGCAGAACTGCTTACACGCTGGACACAGGTTGGGGCGTTTACACCTTACTTCCGCAACCATTCTGCAATCGGCTTCCGTTATCAAGAGCCGTGGCAATTTGGAGAAAAGTATGAAGCGATTATTAAAAAGTATATTCGCATGCGGTATGAATGGATGCCACAGCTTTACTCATTGTTTTATGAGGCGAGTAAAACTGGACTCCCTGTAATGCGACCATTACTTATGGAGTTTCCACGCGATGAGAAAACGTATAATATTAATGATCAGTTTATGCTTGGAGATAATGTAATGATTGCGCCAATTATGATGCCATCCGTTACAGATCGCGCGGTATATTTCCCAGCTGGGATGTGGATCGATGTGGAAACAGGTACAACCTATGAAGGAAACAAAACACATCTTATCCATGCAGCACTTGATAAGTTACCAATTTTTGTGAAACGTGGCTCAGCTATTATGCAAACGGTGTGGGAATCAAATAAAGAAAAAGCATATAAGACATTAATGTTACATGTGTTTGCTGGAGAAGATGGTGATAGCTATCAATTTACGTATTATGATGATGATGGCGAAACATTTGCTTTTGAAAATGGAGACTATTTACAGCTAAATATAGACATTCGTTCTACAGCTGAGCGTATTACTTTATCAGTAGAAAAAAGTGGCGCATATATACCACCATACCATGAAATAAATCTAATGTTAGTAGGGCGAAAAGAAGGACAGCATGTTATAATAAATGGGGAAAAATGCAAAGGTAATCCTGTGATAACACTTGTATAATGATTACTTAATTGAAGGGTAGGGGGTGGATGTATGGTAACCATTAAAGATGTAGCAAAGGCCAGTGGAGTATCCCCCTCTACGGTTTCGAGAGTAATTGCGGATAATTCTAGAATAAGCTTAGAAACAAAAAAGAAAGTACGAAAGGTAATGAAGGAATTAGGATATCATCCGAATATTAACGCGCGTAACTTGGTTGTGAAATCAACGAAAGCGATTGGCGTAATAATGCCTTCATCTACAAATAAAGCGTTACAAAATCCGTTTTTTCCAGAAATATTACGGGGAATTGGCTCAGTTATCCATGAAATGCAATATTCGCTGTCATTATCTACTGGTGAAACGGAAGAAGAGATTTTTGAAGAAGTACAACGAATGGTTTACGGAAGCTACGTGGATGGGTTAATCCTACTTTATTCTCGTGTGGATGATCGGTTAATGAAATTTCTGCATCAGCAAGACTTTCCTTTTGTTATTGTCGGGAAGCCTTATGAGCATGAACAAGAAATTACCCACGTCGATAATGATAATTTTCGGGCAGGAAAAGAAATAACGAATTATTTAATTGAGCAAGGCCATCAAAAAATTGCGTTTATCGGTGGTTCCACTGATTTATTTGTAACAATGGATCGGGAAGCAGGCTATGAAGCTGCATTAAAGCAGGCAGGTCTTGTTAGCTCACAAGAATATAAAATTCATACGGAATTTTTGGAATCAGGAGGACGTGAAGCAGTAGGGAATTTGTTCTCGCTTCGTGATCGACCAACAGCTATTGTTGTGAGTGACGATTTAATTAGTCTTGGTGTGCTCAGTATGCTAAAGGAATTCAAATGCTCTGTTCCGGACGATATTTCACTCGTTAGCTTTAACAATGTATATCTCTCGGAAATCACAAGTCCGTCTTTAACTACCGTTGATGTTAACATTTATGATTTGGGAGCGTACTCCGCTAAAGCATTAATTGAAAAGACGTTGAATAAAGGAGAACCTGCAAAGCGAATCATTATCCCACATCAAATTATTTATCGTGATTCCGTAAAAAAAATCAATAAAGTGTTATAGAAAAGCTAAGCCTGGTGGTTTAGCTTTTTTGGCGCCTAAAAGGAGGGGTATGATGCGTAAATTCCTTATTCTATATACAAGTACTACAGGAAGTACGGAACAAATGGCAGAAGTGATGGAAGCCCATTTAAAAGCGAATAATTGTGAAGTAGAAATGCAGATGATTGATTTTTATCGACTACGTAAAGAATCGTTTACAACATATGATGCAGTTTTAATTGGAACGTATACATGGAATAATGGGGAATCCCCTTATGAGATGGAGGATTTTCTAGAAGAATTAGATAGATGCGATTTAAGTGGTCCTGTGTTTGCAGTTTTTGGTTCAGCCGATTCATTTTATGATACTTATGGTGCTGCAATTGATTTAGTTTATGACCTTTTACAGAACAAAAAGTGTAACTTAATGCCACAAACGTTGAAGGTTAACTTACAACCAAAGGAAGCTGATATTGCGAGCTGTAAAGATTTTGTGAATCAAGTTTTGGAAGTAATTCAACAATAAATAGAATCATATTATATATTTTCGTTCTTACATGATAAAATAAATGAACGTATCATCAAAAAAGGATAAGAGGATGTTATAAAATGGCAGAAGGTATATTGTCAAGAATAAAAGAAAGAATGACAATCTTTTCTAAAACGGAGAAAAAAATTGCAGCATATATATTGATGCATGCAGAGCTTATTCCAAATATAACTACAAAGGAATTAGCAAATAAAGCAAATGTTAGTGAAGCGAGTGTTATTCGTTTTGCAAAAGCAATCGGAATCGGTAGCTTTAAATCATTTAAAATTGCATTAGCGCAGGAACTAGTAACGAATGAAGAATATATTACTGACTTTTCCATTATTCAAAAAAAGGATTCTCCGTACGAATTATTTCAAAAAGTAGTCCACGTAAATAGAGGAGCAATTGATTTACTTTCCAGTTCTTTAGAAAAAAAAGAATTAGAGCGTGCAGTTCATGTATTAAAAAAAGCGCGCAAAATTATTTTTTTTGGTGTAGGCGGTTCATCCATTGCCGCAATGGATGCTATATATAAATTTACTAAGCTTGGATTTAGTGCGGAGTTTAGTCAAGACTTTCACTATATGCTTTCGCTTATTCCTTATTTGACCGATCAAGATGTTTTTGTAGCAATCAGTATGTCGGGGGAAACAAAGGATGTGCTTGATCTTGCACAGTTCGCACAAAAAAAAGGAGCAACATTAATAGCAATAACCAATATAAACAAATCTAGCCTTTATAAAAAAGCAAATATTAGACTTGCAACCCCTATTGTTGAAAAAGATTTTAGAGTTGGGAGCATCACTTCTAGGATGACACAATTGACCGTTATCGATAGCTTATATATTAGTTTGTTTAATAGCATTGGAAAAGGCGTTATTGAACAATATCAAGAAGCTAGAGAAGAAATGGTGAAACTAAGGAGGTAAAAATTTTAACATAAATGAAATTTTATTTCATAAAATACACATATAATATTGACTTTTAATTTCAAATTCTTGTAGAATGAAAATAGATAGAAAGGAAAGGAGGAGCGGTTCATATGTTAGAAAAGCTCGGGACAGAAAAGAGAAATAACGCTACTACTCATTTAGATGAAATGTCTGTATATGAGATTTTAGTTGCAATGAATGAAGAAGATGCAAAGGTTTCCAACGTTGTAAAAACGCAGCTATCACATATTGAAAAAGCAGTTCATGCTGTTATCCAATCCTTTAACAAGGGTGGTAGATTAATCTATGTAGGCGCGGGAACTAGTGGAAGATTAGGTGTTCTTGATGCCGTAGAATGTGTTCCTACATTCGGTTCCCCATCTGAGATGGTTCAAGGTTTAATTGCGGGAGGAATGAAAGCGTTTACTGTTGCGGTTGAAGGTGCAGAAGATGATGAGGAACTGGGAGTAACGGATTTAAAAGATATCCATCTTTCTGAAAATGACACTGTTATTGGAATTGCTGCTAGTGGGAGAACGCCCTATGTTATAGGTGCTTTAAAATATGCAAACGAGAAAAATTCTAACACCATCAGCATATCTTGTAATAAGGAGGCGAAAATGAGTGAGTTTGCAACGGTTTCAATTGAACTAGAAACAGGACCAGAAGTATTAACAGGTTCTACTAGATTAAAAGCTGGGACCGCACAAAAAATGGTGTTAAATATGATCTCCACCGCTTCGATGATTGGAATAGGAAAAGTATATCAAAATTTAATGGTTGATCTTAAACCTACCAATCAAAAACTAGAGGAAAGATCTAAACGAATCATTATGGATGCAACTGATGTCGATTACGAGACAGCAAATGCGTACTATGAAAAATCCAATCATCACGTTAAAACAGCAATTGTTATGATTCTACTACAATGTTCCAATGTGGAAGCACAGCGAAAAATCAAACAAGCGAATGGTTTTGTTCGTAAGGCGTTATCCAAATAAGGAGGGGTAGAAATGAGAAAAGAAGAGAAAATGGCTACAGACATATTAGAACAGGTAGGAGGCAAAGGAAATATACAACGAATCACTCACTGTATGACCAGACTCAGATTATCATTAAAAGACGATTCGAAAGCTAATTACGATGAGCTGAAGAAAGTAGACGGAGTGATGGGAGTAGTTGTAGACGAAACACTTCAAATTGTAATTGGTCCTGGTACAGTTAACCGTGTTGCTGAAGAAATGAGTCAAATAACTGGGTTAGGTGTTGGAGAAGATGCTGAGCCAGAATTAGACAATCTAACCTTTGAAGAAAAAGCAGCTTTGCAACATCACAATATGAAACAAAAAAACAAAACGCCATTTAAAAATTTTCTAAGAAGAATTGGGAATATATTCATACCACTTATTCCTGGTCTTGTTGCTTCCGGTATCATTAATGGAGGAGCCAACTTTGCAAAAAACGCTGGAGTAAGTCCTGAGGAAACATGGATGCAAATTTTGCTTTTACTTGGAAGCGGTATCTTTGCTTATCTAGCAATACTTGTTGGTTGGAATACTGCCAAAGAATTCGGCGGAACGCCAGTTCTCGGTGCAATTGCAGGTATGTTCTTATTTAATCCGATGCTAGCAGATATAACCATATATGGAGAGCCACTTGTTGCTGGCCGAGGCGGATTGTTTGGGGTGATTTTTGCAGCATGGCTCATGAGCTTTGTTGAAAAACGTGTACGTAAAGTGATTCCTGCAGCAGTAGACATTATTTTTACTCCTTTATTTACCGTATTAATTGTAGGTATTGTTTCCTTGTATGCGGTTATGCCAGTGGCAGGTGTTATATCGGATGGAATTACAAAAGGATTAACTGCATTAATAGAAGTAGGCGGACTAGTTGCTGGAGCAGTCTTAGCAGGGTTCTTCCTTCCGTTGGTAATGGTTGGCTTACATCATGGACTAACACCAATTCACTTAGAACTTATAAATACGTATGGTAATACGGCCTTACTAACAATCCTTGCTATGGCTGGAGCAGGTCAAGTAGGTGCAGCAATTGCAATTTATGTAAAGACGAAAAATCAACGTTTGCGAAATATCATTAAAGGGGGACTACCAGTTGGGTTTTTAGGTATTGGAGAACCACTGCTTTATGGAGTAACATTACCATTAGGACGTCCATTTATTACAGCATGTCTAGGGGCATCTTTTGGTGGAGCATTTCAAGCAGTTATGCATACTGCTGCAACTGGAATCGGCGTGTCAGGACTATCGCTAATCCCTTTAATTGATGATGGGAAATTTGTAATTTACTTCTTAGGACTAGTAATTTCGTATGCAGGCGGATTTTTCTTTACTTATTTATTTGGATTTAAAGAAGAAATGGCAAGAGATATATAGTATAAAGAAAAAGAGGGGGATTCCCCTCTTTTTCACGCAGGAGGTTATCGAAGTGATAGGGATATCCGTGTATTTAGGGAATGGTCTTATAAGTGACCAAGCTCCTTATATCCGAAAAATGAAGGAATGTGGATTTCAATCTATTTTTACATCCCTTCATATTCCAGAGGATGATCATTCAATTTATAGAAAACAATTATATGATTTAGGACTACTCGCTAAAGAATTGGAAATGGAGCTTATGGCTGATATTTCTCCAGCTTCGTTACAAACGCTAGGGTATGATTGGAGCAATGCTGAGAGATTGCTTGATTGGGGATTAACAGGGTTACGAATTGATTATGGTGTGGCAGAGGAAAATATTGTTCGTTTGTCGAAAAAAATGAAAATAGCGTTAAATGCAAGTACGATAACTCCGAAGCTAATAGATGAATTAAAACAAAAAGGATTAGTAGTAGAAAACGTTGAAGCATGGCATAATTATTACCCACGTCCGGAGACTGGGCTCGGCTGGACTGATTTTCAAAATAGAAATAGTTGGTTAAAAGATGAAGGGGTAGCTATCATGGCATTTATTCCCGGTGACCATACATTAAGAGGTCCACTATATAATACATTGCCTACTCTTGAAGCGCATCGAAACGCATCTCCATTTTCTTCATTCTTGGAACTGAAAAATAGAGGCAAAGTAGAGAAAATAATAATAGGCGATATTGAAATTAGTACGGATAGCTTAAAACAGTTTCAAGCATATAGGGAAGGAGAAATATTGCTTCGTGCAGAACCAGTTAAGCTAAAAGATAAAAGTATAATACAGAAGGTAGCAGGGGTGCATACAAATCGTTCGGATAATGCGAGAGATTGTATTAGGTCAGTAGAGTCAAGGCACTATGCATCAATTGGCAAGGAATCAATCAAACCCGAAAATTGTATTGAACGTCCAAGGGGAACAATCACAATTGATAATGAGAATTATAGACGTTATCAAGGAGAATTACAGATTACATTGTCTAATTTGCCAGCTGATGAAAAAGTGAATGTGATAGGAAGGGTCATAGAAGATGACTTGCGTGTACTGCAATGGGTTTCTGGTGATCAAAAGTTTCGGATTCAATGGATGGAAGGATAAAAAGCTTAAAAAGAAACAATTTTCTATGGAGTTTTTAATAGAAAATGAATACTAAAAACGTGTTATTAATCAATGTTCGACTATCATGTAAGGTAAAGTGTATAAACAATAAAGTTGAGTTAAAGCCTTAACTCTATGAAATTTAGAGTTAAGGCTTTAGTTTTTTAAAAAGGAAAAATGTCACTCGTATCTTTCCTTCTATCTATACAATAAATAGTCTTTTCGAAGATGTTTGAACGCTTTTAATTCATTTTTCCATCTCTTTTCAATTGCTGCAACAGATGTTCCACGTTCGATTTCCTCTCGAACCCATCCGTTTCCGATCAAATTGTCAAAGAATGAAATACCAGCGCTATTTTCCGCTCTAAACTGAAAATCGTCTGGATACATATCATGCAATGTTTTAACGATATGCAATCCGGTAGTAACAGGATCGTAAACTTTTTTATTCGTTACATGGATTTGAATTCCATGACTTAATGTCCCACTATGCTTTGAAAAAGTTGGTGTAAAGGAGGCTGCTCGAAACCTTACCCCAGGAATGTGTATATTGTTCATTGCCTCAGCAAAAGCTGTACTATTAATAAATGGTGCTCCAATTAGTTCAAAAGGTTTCGTAGTTCCTCTTCCTTCTGATATATTTGTCCCTTCAATTAATGCTGCGCCAGGATAAACAAAGGCAGTATCAAGTGTAGGCATATTTGGAGATGGTAGAACGAATGAGAGTGGTGTATCCGAGTAATCCATTGATCGTTTCCATCCGTTCATTTGGATTACCGTTAAATCTGCATCAATGTCATATGCTTCATTAAATAGGAGTGCTAATTCTCCTACAGTCATTCCATGTCGAAGTGGAATAGGATAGTTGCCAACAAAGGATTTATATGCCGGGTCTAGTACAGGACCTTCTACTTTTTGACCTCCTAAAGGATTAGGACGATCTAAAACAACAAAAGGGATATTGTTTTCTTGGGCTGCTTCCATGGCATAGGCCATCGTATAGATATACGTATAAAATCGAGTGCCAACATCTTGAATATCAAAGAGAAGAAGATCGACATTTTCAAGCATCTCTGGAGTTGGCTTTCGGGTTTTCCCGTATAAACTGTATACAGGAAGCCCTGTTTGTTCATCAATATAGTATTCAACATATTCTCCTGCCTGTGCATCACCACGGACACCATGCTCAGGTCCGTATAAAGCAGTTAATTCGATTTCTGGATCCTTGTAAAGAACATCCACAATGCTATTTAATTGTTGATCAACACCTGTTGGATTAGTAATTAGTCCTATTCGCTTTCCTTTAACTAAATCTTTTTGGTCGCTTAATAAAGCTTCTACACCAAGCTGGAAAGATTGTTTTTTTCCTTTACCGTTCGTTGCTGGTGTATCTTGAGCAACCAAATACGTAAATGAAATACACGCGAAGATTAAAGTTAACAGAGTCATCCATGTTTTTTTCAAGAGCCTTATCCCTCCTGTTAATAATTTCGTTCGATCCAGCCGTCTGCATTCCATTGAATCCATTCTTTTAGACCAGAGGCATAGGATAGAGACGTATTTGTGATATAGATACCTCGTCCATTGTAATACGTATCTGTTTGGTAGCGAATACGAATATGCGTTGTATCCTTTGGAATGACGACGTGGTCGGTTTCCCAATCTCTGCTATTTCCTGTGTAAGTTAATACAGTTGACCAATGATCACCATCATTGGAAACTTCCACATAACCAATATCCGCATTCTCTTCTGTACGATACCAGGCCTGAAATGACAGCAATGCATCTTTCTTCAAGGAAACGGTCGTGGTGAGCTGATGATCAATATTGCTTCCATAGCCAGAAAACCAAGCCTTTGTTTTTTTAGAAGGCATTGCAACAGGGATAGCATCTGCGACCTGTTGTGCCAGCTGTCTGCGTGCAGGGTTGGTAGAAACCGTGTTTCGGGTCGGATGCACGCGATTCGTTAGAAGGATTGCAATTGTTCCGTTGTTTGGACTGACCACGATTGATGTTCCAGTATAACCTGTATGTCCCATCGTAGCTTTATCTGTTAGACCATCCATATACCACATTTGATTAAGCTCCCAGCCGAGACCATGATCATCACCTGGGAAATTTGGAAGCTGGTTTTCAGTAAGAAGTTCAATCGTACTTGGTTTTAAAATTTGCTTTCCACCGTAAGACCCTTTATTTACATACATATGTGCGAGCTTAGCTAAATCATAAGCGGTGGAAAAAACACCTGTATGTCCAGCAACCCCTTCTAATGCCCATGCTTTTTCATCGTGAACAGTTCCCCAAACAATCCCTCGTCCTGTCCAAGGTTGAAATTCAGTTGCTGCTATTCGTTCCTTTAAATATGCTGGTGGATTGTACATGGTATCTGTCATTCCTAATGGTTCAATGATAGCTTCTTTTACATATTCATCCTGTCTGAGACCTGAAAGCCGTTCAATTAATACACCAAGTGTAATCATATTCAAATCACTATACGTATATGTTGTTCCAGGAGTGTTAGCTAAAGGATAGCGCAGCACATATTGTAACTTAGTTTCCCGATCTCCCTCTACATCATAAACAGGTGCGCTCGGTGCAAATCCGGAAGTATGCGTCATGAGCTGACGAATCGTAACTTCTTCCTTTCCATTATGAGCAAACTCCGGAAGATAAGCTGCAACAGGATCATCTAAGTCGAACAAACCTTCTTCATAAAGTTTCATTGCAGCTGTTGTCGTGAATATTTTACTAATCGAGGCGAGATCAAATATCGTGTCACGTTTCATTTGAATTGGTTCTTCTGCTTCTGTAAAGCGATCATCTTTGTATAGATAACTATGTCCATAAGCTTTATGTTGAACAATATGTCCTCGTCGAGCTACAAGAGTCACTGCTCCAGGCATTGTGCCATTCTCAATCATTCCTTCCATAACGCTATCAATTTCTTGTAGCGGCTCTTCTCGCATGCCAGCACCCGACGCAGAACCTGGGTGGAGAACAGGTGACAGTCTTCCGGGCTTGTCCCAAGGAAATGGATATTGCGTCGTTTTTTTCGAAGGGACGACTATTTCCCTTTGATTTGTTTCATAGGTCTGATTGAAACCAAGTGCATCATTAGGGATTATTATGATAAGCAACAATAAGCTGGAAATGATAGATAAAAACTTTTTATACATCCTAGATATACCCCCCTTTTATCAATGAAAGTGCTTTCATAATTAAACATAAGCGATTGAATTTAAATGCGTCCATCCATCTTATGTCTTAAAAAAGTTGGGAAAGTAAATATAATGAGGGAAAAAGAAGTAGGAATTTGGTAGAGGAAAGTATCTAGATTTTTTTAACAGTAATTAAAGAAGAGGCCCCAAGAAGGAAGCCTGTTGAATGTTATTATTGCCCATTATGTAGGAATAAAAGATGATGATATAAAGACATGTTTTTACGAGCGCTTACATTATGAAGAATAGGCGCTAAAATTACTTTGTTTTAAGCGGACTTATTTCCGCATTCGCATCATTGATTAGCTCTTTTACTGGTACGTTTAAAGCAGATGCAAGCTTGTAAAGGTTCAAAATAGAGACATTTCGTTTCCCGTTTTCTATTTCTGTGTAGTAGGACCGAGAAAATCCTGCTGATTCAGAAAGCTCCTCTTGTGTAAATCCTTTTTCTAATCGATAGAACTTTAAATGATCACCAACTAATTTTAAGAATAACAATTCAGATTGCGTATATGCCATTTCAATCACCATACCTTTGCTGTGTTTTTTATATGCTTTAACGCTGGTGGGTATATATTCCTATTATTACACCATAATTTATTAAATAGGTCTAAATAACTATTGTTATAAATATTACAACATAATGACGATGAATCCACCTGTTTTAAGTGACATTAAAGAAGCGTTTGCGGTAATAGAATTTAGTTCGGAGCACCTGCTTTAAACTAAGAATTCGAGGCGTTATTAAATAATTACTCTTCTACTTCTTATATCGGTACATATTGCATGAATATGTAAAAAAAATTTAAAAATTATTTATTATTTATTCATAATTGGAAAATTAATCCTGGGTATAAAGTTTTATATTAAAAAAACCGATAAATAACAGGGAACATTACTTTTAAAATGAGGAGAATTTCATGAAAACCAAGCTATTTCAAAAAAAAGCATCACGAACAAAAGGAATTACATTGGAGGGGTTATTAGAGGAAGCATCACCACAGCTTCATGTGACAAAGGGAAGCGATTTAGAAAAACAATTAAAAATGCTAGATTTATCGCTTGAAGATTTGGCTATTGCTCAAGTTTTAAAGCCATTTGTAGAAAAAGACGTATCACAGATTGTAGATCATTTTTATCAAAACCTGGAGCATAATCCAAAACTATTGGAACTGATTAGCGCAAACAGCTCGATTAGTCGTTTGAAAACGACATTAACGAAACATATTGTTGAAATGTTTAATGGCGTATTAGATGAAGATTATATGAAAAAGCGCATGATAATTGCAAAAATTCATGTCAAAATAGGCTTAACCCAAAAGTGGTATATCGCTTCCTTTGAGAAAATCTTTAATGGTCTAATGGAAATACTGATAAAGCAATTCCATTTACAAAAAGATCGTGTAAACATTCTAAAAGTAATTAATAAGCTATTAAATTTAGAACAGCAGGTTGTATTAGAAGCCTATGATGAAGAAGCAAATCGTGAAAGGGAGGAAGTTTCTGCAGCGAAATCACGATTAATTCAGCAACTTGACGATACAGCAGCTGATCTCGGACGAATGACAGAGGATACGACTGCTTCTTTACAAGAGATGACTGCGCAAATTGGAACAATTACAGCGAATGCAAAGGTAAGTACAGAGGTTTCTGAAGGCGCATTACATGCTGCTGTAGATGGAAAAATGCGTATAGGAGAAATGGAACATTCACTACAACGCGTTAATGTAAGTGCAAGCAAAGTAATTGAGGATATGGAAGGATTAGAAGCACGCTCAACACAAATAAAAGAAATCATCCAAATTGTAAAATCTATTGCAGAGCAAACGAACTTGCTTGCACTAAATGCTTCTATTGAGGCCGCAAGAGCGGGAGAATATGGCAGAGGGTTTGCGGTCGTTGCCGATGAAATACGCAAATTATCCGAACAAACAGCGCATTCTGTTACAGATGTTACAGAGCTCGTAAATCAAACAAACACACAAATTACGTTAAGTGCAGCTTCCATTAAAGAGGTGGAAGGTCATCTTACAGGAATGGGCGTACGTTTAAAGGAAGCAGAGCAAACATTTACGACGATTCATGAAGGGATGGTTAATACGGAACGAAGCAATGAAAGCATTCAACAGGATTTAGAGAGCTTTGATGAAGTGATTTGTCAAATTGCTGAGGGAGCGACGACTGTTACCGAGACGATTGATCAATTAAATCAAATGATTGAAAATGGTTGAGTTCAATGAAAGCATAATTCCTTCAATCTACAAGGATTTTTCAATTAAAATAGATTTTCTAAAAAAAAAATAAAAAAACTATTAAACATTTTTTGTGGGATGCCGATAATAATAATGAAACATGTTAAACGTGCTTTTTTAAAAAGGCATGCAGCCATGATTTCACTATAAATGGGTAATAACTCTCTATAGAGTTGTTATATATGCGAGACACAAGGATGTGGATCGTAAAACTAAAAATACATGGAGGTAGATTAATCATGAGAATTAATCACAACATTGCGGCACTTAATACGTACCGCCAACTATCAGGTAATAACACACAAGTACAAGGATCTTTAGAAAAGCTTTCTTCCGGTCTTCGTATTAACAAAGCTGGAGATGACGCTGCTGGTCTAGCAATCTCTGAAAAAATGCGTGGACAAATCAGAGGTCTTGAAATGGCTTCTAAAAACGCACAAGATGGTATTTCTTTAATCCAAACTGCTGAAGGTGCTTTAAACGAAACACACAGCATTTTACAACGTATGCGTGAACTAGCTGTTCAAAGTGCTAGTGATACAAACACTACAAGTGACCGTGCAGAGCTTCAAAAAGAAGTTGACCAATTAGTAGAAGAAATCGATCGTATTGCAAACAATACAGAATTCAACACGAAGAAATTACTTGACGGTTCTTTAAGTGGAGCAGCTAATGCTTTAACTTTCCACATTGGAGCTAACTCTGGTCAATCTATTACACTAGAAATCGCTTCTATGACTGCAAGTGGATTAGGTGTAAGCGGACTTTCAATTAGTGGTCAAGCTACTGCAAACACAGCGATTACTACAATCCAAACAGCAATTGATGCAGTATCTGCTGAGCGTGCGAAGCTTGGTGCTAACCAAAACCGCCTAGAGCATACAATCAACAACCTAGGTGCTTCTGCTGAAAACCTAACTGCTGCTGAGTCTCGTATCCGTGACGTTGACATGGCAAAAGAAATGATGGCATTCACGAAGAACAACATTCTTACTCAAGCTGCACAAGCTATGCTTGCACAAGCTAACCAACAACCACAAGGTGTTCTTCAACTACTTCGTTAAGACATATGAAGCAAAAAATGCGTTCCATATTTTATGGAACGCATTTTTTCATGTTTTTAAAGGTTAACTTTATACGCTACTTTTTTATCGCATTTTCAACAAATGTTTGTAAAGAAACATGCTGCCAATGATTAATGTATGCGCCACCTTCTGTACAGTTATATAATGCAAGATTCGGATGCGTTTTCGCATATTGTTCAAACCATTTTCGATAAATTGATAAGTTTCTTGCCGTAGGAATCATTTTTTCACCGTAATAGTCAAGTGTTTCGTGTAAAGTGGATGAAGTATCAATAGAACGGTGTAGATGTGCCCCTTGTACATGACTTGCTCCATCGGTAAATGCTAGATCCTGTCCAGCAAGAGCGATTTGCTCTGCACCAAAATAAACCATCAAATCAAGTAGTGCTGTAGCAACAGAGCCACCGGTTTCGATTAATGGGTCGTCACAATTTTTAGCATACTCCTCTGCAGGGAGAAAACCGCGTTGCCACATTATATATTTAGGCCCTTGATGTAGGGCAACTGTCTCATGGTACGCTGTACTCAAGTAAAATAAAGGTGTATTCGGCAAACAAACGTCGTTAAACTGGCTTGTTGTTTGTGGATTCGCATCAATTAAGCAAAAAAAGTCAGGTGTTATTCCATGTGCTAGTAAAGGCTTTAATGCAGTACCGACCGCTCCTAGAATAAATTTATCTTCCTGTTGAATCTCCTTTAATCGCTTCATATGTTTATTTAAGGAAGGACCAGCTGAGATCAATATCATTGGTGAACCTTTATATTTATTTTTAAAGGTGGCAATTCCTTTAAAGGTTGTTTTTGTATTCAGCTTAAAATTTTCTTCTAGCCTCTTAAGCTGATTATGGAGTGAATTATTTTGAAATTGAATGTCTTCTAGCATTGTTCTAATTGTGGCAAATCTGGTCGGGATGATATCCAACCCGCTTTTATGTATGAGCAAATTACGCGTTGAAATATTTGTGAAAAGCCCTTCTTGCTGTTCTTTTGATAATGTCGGAAAACAAATATGCTCTACGTTCGCTTTGTCTTTAATAGGGGGCATGAATTCGCTTTTCTGGAACCATGTAAAGTACGTTTCATTAAATTCGAGTACACGAATTGGAAGATTAGGTATCGCGTCGGCAAGCTTTAAAATATGATAGCCAGCACCAGTTCCAACCACAGTCACTTCTTTGTCTTTATTTAAATGTTTTCGTGCATTTTCTACCCAAGCATCTGCCTCGCGAAGTGGATTATACTTACTATGAAATATGAGCGGGCTTGATGCATCTGTATGTTCAACTTTTATTGTTGGTACGGTTTTTGTATCTATTATTGTCATACGCAAGGAAAACACCTCCACTCTCTACTATATTTGTTTTCTATTTGTCTGTCACGAAAAAATCATGGTGTGTGCTTGAAAGTCGATTCGAACTATCCGATAATAATAGAAAAGACATTACCTGGAGGATACTATGCAATTACAAATAAATAATGAATTTATGGTGCTCGATAATAAGGAAAATGCAATCCAAGTCATTTATGAACAAGTTAATAAATTGATAGAAGAAAAGGAACTCGTTTTTAGTCACTTACTTGTAGATGGCATCGAAGTATATGAAAAGCATGAGGAATACTTTAATGCGCATGGCGATTCCATTCAATTGGTTGAGGTTATTGTTAAAACGAAAAAAGAAATGCTATGGGAAACAATGCAATCTATAAATAATTATTTGAATGGTGCTGTACCTGCACTAAAAGAATTAGTAGATGCAAGCTATGAACAATTTACCGACAAAACATGGAATGGAATTGATCAATTAGCAGAAGGCATGCAATGGATTTTACAATTTATGGCGACAACGAAATCGATTGAGCAAAAGCCAGCACATTGGGAAGATGTAGAGAAGGCCATCACTGCATGTGAAAAAAGCTTTCAACAATTAATGGAAGCAATTGAGATGCAGGATTTTATCTTGATCTCAGATATTCTTTCTTATGAAGTCACGCCAGCACTTGAGATGTTAGCAGCTAGTTTAGCTGTTTCTTTAGAAGACAAGGAGTATTTAAATTATGCTAATTGATAATACACTGTTTTTACGAAATAGATTCCCACAGCTTCGTAAAACGATGTTAGAGAATGAATATAACATAGCTGATTTTCAAGTTATTGATTCCAAATCAGGGCCAAAAACGATTCAAGTAGAGATAGAATCAGACAAGCAGCGAATGATCCATAGCATGTATGATCCTGTTCGTGAAGCAGAGCGAATTATTGCTTCTCATGCTGACACGATTACGGAGGATACACATGTCTTTTTTTATGGGATAGGAATGGGATATCATGTCGAAAGATTTATCTCTCAATTTCCTGGGAACTCGTATTCGTTGTTTGAGCCCGTTCCAGAAATTTTCTCAGCAATGACAGCGAATAAATTGTTACAGGAGATGGCGACAGAGAACTTAAAGGCGCTTTACATTGATTATCCGAATAATACGGATGCATATATTCACGAATTTCAACGGAATAACAAAGCGATACATATCATTATGTTGCCAAGCTATGAAACTGTTTTTCCAGAACAAACGAAAAAATTCCGTAAAAAGATTAAACAAGCGATATTGGATCGACGGACAAACTTATATACAAATGTGAATTACCAAAAAAGATGGATCAAAAATAGTTTTCTAAATTTTGAACATGTATTACAGACACCAAATCTACTTCATGATGATATAGGAAAGCAATTCGAGGGGAAGCCTGCTATTATCGTGTCGGCGGGACCATCCTTAAAAGAAGAAATCGATAATATAAGATATATTAAGGAACATAATCTTGCTTATATTTTTTCGGTAGGGTCTGCAATAAATTCCTTGCTTGAGTTTGACATATTACCAGATGCAGTATTTACCTATGATCCAAGTGAGACGAATCAAAACGTATTTAAAAAAATGATTGAGAAAGGTATTGAAGACATTCCAATGGTGTTTGGCTCTAGTGTAGGCTATGAAACATTACAGAAATACAAGGGGCCGAAAATGCATTTTATTACGACACAGGATCGAACATCCTTCTACTTCTTGGAAGACCAATTAAATGTTGAAAAAGATTTAATACTTGATGCCCCATCTATCGCTGTTATGACATTTCAAATATTAAATAAGCTTGGGGCTTCGCCAATTATATTTGCAGGTCAGAACCTTGGCTATTTACATAATCGCCTTTATTCAGAAGGAGTTACATACGATCATATCCAATCAACAATTGGCAAAGAACAGTTAGAACATGCTATTACAACGCTTGATGTGTATGGAAATGAAATTAAAACGAATGTTGGCTTTAATAAAATGCGAGAAGGTATTGAAAGCTTTGCTGATTACTATAAAGCAACTCGGTTTATCAATACAACAAAGGGTGGCGCAGCAATTAAAGGCGTTCCTTTTCAACCATTAGAAGAAGTCATTCAATCATTGCTAGACAAACCACTTGACACGAAAATCGACGCCAAGCTGGTACCAAGTTATGAAAAGAAAGGAATTCAGAAGAAATATACGGAGCTTCAAAAAAGTATCCAATCGTTTCATGCTTTATTGAAACGATTTGAAGGGTTAATTGTACAAATAAAGACTTCTACCGCAAAGAAACAGAGAGTTGAAATGCAAAAGCATTTACAAAGCTTTGATTCCCTTTATGCGGAAATGGTTAAAAATACGTATTTTAACTATTTTCTTTCTTATTTTATACGTGTGCATGTAACCTTTTTATCCAACGAAATTAATGAATTGAATGGAGAAAGGGATTTTCTTATCAAGGGAAAACGAATTGCGGCAACCTTTGCCACTTTTCTACAACAATGTAAAAATGGAAGTAGGGAATTAGAAGACTTGATACCAAGCGTTATCGAAGGTATACAAGACTAGTATTGGAGGAACTGCTTTGGCTATTGAGCATCAATTTTCACTGCCTGCACATTATAATATTTACACAGAATCACAAGAACCACGAAACCTTCAAGTTTATTTTACAGAGCCTTCAAATGGAATAAATGAAAACACAGGTATCCTAATAACTATTCCAGGTTTTGGAGGCAATGCACAATCAAAAGTGTATAAAAAAATGCGTTTACAATTTGCCGATAAGTATAATCTTGTTGTTATTCAATGTGATTACTTTGGTAATGCCTATATGCAAAAGGCGAAAGAAGTTCGTTTAGCAGAAAAAGAGATGGATGCATTAAAACAGAAGCTGCCAGATAAACACAAAGATTTACTTGAAAAAGAAGGTTTGACGGAGCATGTACTAGAAGTACTGTCTCATACGTTACCCGCGTTACTTGTAACCGAGGTCATGGATGAGAATGTTCATTCCTTTAATGATATGGGGTTTATGCAAGCGTTGGACATATTATCTTCCTTTTATGCAGTCCGAGCTATTTTAAAGGATAATGGGTTATCCTTTAACGAGCATAAAGTAATAGCATATGGTCATTCACATGGTGCGTATTTAGCTTATTTATGTAATCGAATGGCTCCTCAGCTATTTTCTTTAATCATTGATAATTCTGCATGGTTGAAGCCAGTATACATTGAAACACCGAGATTTTTAGTTCAAGAGATAGCGGGGCTAAAACTGTATATTAAGTTTCCTTATTTTGCAAATACCTTCCAGTATGATAAAGCTGTATTAAATTTAACAACGCTTTATAAAGGGTTTAATAACAATGCTAACATCATATGTTATCAAGGTATATCAGACGAACTAGTTAATATGAATGATAAAAGAAGGTTTTGTGATTCGATTGCGCATTGTCAATTTCGTCTCATAGATAATTCGAAGGTAGATCATTCTACTTTCTATTCAACTGGTCATGGTCTTCATGCAGATTTTATAAAGCTGTTTGAGTGTGTTATGGGAGAAAATACAGTAACTTTTGAAAAAAAACCATTCAAGCATCGAGGTAAAATTGTTATCCAATCTAGTAAAAAAAATTATGTAATAGATTATGCCAATGACTTACCGATAATGCATGTATTAAACGCATAGTGTTTCATTCTTTTTCCAATATCATACATTTACGTTTTCTTGCTCCGTACGAGAACAACGTTTACAATATACATTGTGATTTTTTTTAGGGAGTGAAAAGATATTGGGTAATATTGTAATCATTAATAGATATAAAACAATGGCGGAGGGACTTGTCCAAGTTATTGAAAGAGAACTGCCAACCTTCACTTGTAAATTGTATGATGATACATTGCAAGAAAATCTAGAACAGAAATCATACCAATGTAATTTAGCTATCATTCATGAAGAATATGATGGAGATGTAGATGGATTGATTTCTTTCTTTCAAGAAAATAATGTACCAATTGCAGTTATGATGACAGATGAGAAAAGTGAGAATCGAGAGAAATTTTTTCAAATGCATCTTCATGGTTATCTGCTCTTACATATGGAAAAAGAAGAGATTATGCAATCGATTAAAATAATGGTTCAAGGCAATACATATATTCATCCATTGCTTTCACAAAGACTACTGAAGGATTATCGTTCAACTTTTCAGTGTAAAAAACAACGTCCAATAGGCCTGTTAACGAGAAGAGAATGGATCATTCTTGAGGAAATGGCGCTTGGATATAATAGTGATGAAATCGCGCTTAAGCATTATATCTCTAGACATACAGTAACGAATCATGTTACATCAATTAAGAAAAAGTTAAAAGTTAAGGATCGAACGAATGCTATTTTAATGGCAGTTAAAAATAAATGGGTAAGTTTATAGCATAAAAAAAACAGAAGTAGGCTACATAGGGCACTGAAAAAGTCCTCTGGAACTATTGCGAGAAAGAAACGATTTGTCGTTTTCCTTTCTCGCTTTTTTATTTAAAAAAAGATGCATGGTTTAACAGTTAAATATACCTAGAACCCCTTTAATTACAGACTTTTCTCATGCGTATTATCTCTTTGATAGGTCTTAATATCTATGAATGAATTTTCAGTTAATTCTTTCTATTACAAAATACCTACATATTGATTGGAATCTGTCCGATATATAATACAGGGACTAGACAAGTTGTCTACTACAAAAATGTTCATGCTAAATAAAGGAGAATAATAGTTTTAGGGTGAAAATATCGAAAAATAATGTTCTTATCTAACGAACTATAAATAGAAAATCATTTGTTGGAAGAACGAAATAAAGCTGATTTTGTATGTTAAAAAGAAAAACCATTTGAAAGGGTGGAACATAAAAATAAGAGGCAGAGTCACATAGTTGTGATGAATAAATCGTTGCCAAATGAAAAACATGCTGCTTATGTTTGGCTATGGAATGATAAAACATAGTCATTTTTAAATAGAAAATGGAGGGTAACACATGGATAAGACATCATGGATAGGAATTATTTTAGGAATTGTAGCTGTTGGGGTCGGGATGGTATTAAAAGGAGTACAAGTTATTGCACTATTTAATCCAGCCGCGATATTAATTATATTTTTAGGAACTGCAGCATCTGTATTAATTGCATTTCCTGCATCAGCAATTCGAAAGGTACCTATGTTAATCAAAAAGGTGTTCGTAGAAGAAAAACAACAAAATGTGAAGGATTTAATTGTTATGTTCACGGAGTGGGCAGAACAAACGCGAAAAGAAGGAATTTTATCTCTCGAAAAGCAGGTTACAAGTGTAAATGATGCTTTTTTAGCTTCTGGTTTGCAGCTATCTATCGATGGGCAAACACCGGACTTTATTCGTGAAATCATGCTAGAGAAGATTGAAGCAATGGAAAGACGACATCAGGAAGGTGCCGCTATTTTCACACAAGCGGGTACATATGCCCCAACATTAGGGGTATTAGGAGCAGTTATTGGATTAATCGCGGCTTTAGGCGATCTAGCGGATATTGAAACATTGGGAGCCGCTATTTCAGCCGCGTTTATTGCTACATTGTTCGGTATTTTTACTGGATATGTGCTTTGGCATCCCTTTGCAAATAAGTTGAAAGAAAAATCTAAGCGTGAGATTGAAATAAAAGAAATCATGGTTGAAGGGATTTTATCCATTACAAACGGAGATTCAGCTATCGTTGTTCGAGACAAGCTTAGCTCTTATTTGTCAACAAAGGAATATGAAGCAGTAAGGATGGAAGCCGATGCGCCGGAAAAATAAGCAAAAACATGATGAAGAGATGAGTGAAAGCTGGTTACTACCGTATGCGGACCTCCTTACATTATTGCTTGCCTTGTTTATTGTTTTATTTGCCATGAGTGAAATTAATGTTCAGAAATATGAAGACCTGGCGGCAGTTTTTAAAAGTGAGTTTTCAGGTGGGAAAGGTCCAATGAAAGAAGGATCAGATGCGGTCGAACTAAAAAAGGATTCAGGTAAAACAGATGAAAAAGAGAAGAAGGATGCGAAACAACAGGAGCTTGAGCATTTACAAACACTTCAAATGCAAATTAATGGTTATATCGAAGAACGAAACTTAACAGAGGCAATTGCGACAAAGCTCACGGACGAAGGCTTGTTAATTTCTATTTTGACGGATGTCACCTTTGAAAGTGGTCGTGCAACAGTAAATGACGATGGGAAAAAGATTGCGAAAGAAGTTTCTGCTTTTCTCGTTACCAATCCACCACATGAAATTGTTATTAGTGGACATGCGGATGATCGACCGATTCATAATGCTGTGTTTGCATCAAACTGGGAATTAAGTGTTATTCGTGCTGTGAATTTTATGAAGCTTGTACTGGAGAACAAGGAGTTAGATCCAGAAAGGTTTAGTGCGAAAGGGTTTGGAGATAATCGTCCAATTGTACCAAATACAACAACTGAAAACATGGCGAAAAATAGACGCGTAGAAGTACTTATATTGCCAAATGTAGAAATAACAACAGATAAAGCAACAACTGATGATAAAAAACAAGAAACGAAATAGAAAAATATTGTTTCTGAAGAAAAAGGAAGAATTAAAGGAGTTTTTGTTTATGACGATCACAACGGAAAGAACGAAAGGTCAAATAATTACAGCACTACTTAATGCAACGGTTGTTGGGTTAAAAACGGTTGTACCTGTAAATCATCAATTAAGCAAACCCGAATTGCTAGGGAATTCACTTCATCTTCAATATGGCGTATTAATTGGAGTAACTGGTGATGTAAAAGGAAAGCTCATTTTTGCTGGTGATACAAATTTGTTTGCCAAGCTTGGTGAAGGAATGTTTGGAATGCCATTAGAAGGCGATATGCTTGCTTCCTTTAGTGGTGAGCTAGGAAATATGTTAGCAGGAAGCATCGCAACGACGATTGCTAAGGATGGTATCCAAACAGATATTACCGCCCCAACGATTATGCAAGGAAAAACGACATTGTCTGGGTATGAAAAAGCGCTACATCTAACAACAAACTTTGAAAACACAGGAGTAATGGATATTTATTTACTACTTGATTAAAGCTCACGAGCAGGTTTATTCGGTTAGCATAGATATGATTAACAGAGGAGAAATGAAGAAATGGGGAAATTATTTCGTTTTAAAAGTATTGGTACAAAGATATTTTTAGGCTTTATTATTGTTATTTCAATCTCGGCAACTACGAGCACATACTATTATTATTCGATGGAAAGTATTAACGAACAGACGAAGCTTACCATGGACCAAGAGTTTGAAGTTGTACGTTTAAGCAATGATTTGGCATACGACTTAGCAGACAGTAGATCAGTTATTCGTGGTTATTTCCTATATGGAGATAAGGAGCTTAAACAAGTATATGAAGCAACTGTTAAGAATAGTGACGAACTAGCTGCACAATTAAAAGAGCTAACAGGTGATGAAAGTGTCGCGGTTATCTTAGATAAAAAGAAGCAATGGGAAGATATCGTAGGCCAAGCGATTATTGATTATGAAAAAGGAAATGTGGATGCGGCTTTGAATGTTCTCGAAGGAGCGAAGAACATATCCGGAGAAATCGTTCAGGAAGTAGAGAAGCTCACTGCTTCTGAAGAGGAAAAAATGAAGCAGAGCAGTGCAGCAATTATTGCACGAGGAGATATGTCGGTCATACTTAGCCTCATCGGTTCGGCATTGATTTTAATAGCAGGAATTACAACCGCATTGCTAACATCTCGTTCTATAATAAGACCAGTTCGCACGTTAATGGATCGAATGAATACAATTGCGGATGGTAATTTAAATGATGAGCCATTACAAACAAAAGGAAGAGACGAGATTGCACAGCTTGTAAACGCAACGAATACAATGGCTGCCAACACACGCGGAATGCTTGAGCAAATTAATTCTGTTTCGCAGACGGTGACAAGTCATAGTGAAGAATTAACGCAATCTGCAAGCGAAGTAAAAGCAGGTACAGAGCAAGTAGCCGTTACAATGGAAGAATTAGCAACAGGAGCAGAAACACAGGCAAACAGTGCAAGTAATTTAGCAAGTATCATGACTGCGTTTGCGGAAAAGATTGCCGAAACAAATGAAAATGGGGAACAAATCCAATTAAACTCTGATAAAGTTCTTGAGATGACAGAAGAAGGAAGAGGCTTGATGGCTGCTTCTACAAGTCAAATGGAAAAAATCGATCAAATTGTACAAGACGCGGTAAATAAAATGGCAGGGCTCGATAAGCAATCACAAGAAATTTCAAAGCTTGTTACTGTCATTCAAGATGTGGCAGAGCAAACGAATCTACTAGCACTAAATGCTGCTATTGAGGCTGCTAGAGCAGGAGAGCACGGGAAAGGGTTTGCTGTTGTTGCGGATGAAGTGCGAAAGCTTGCAGAACAAGTATCCCATTCGGTAAATGATATAACTGGAATTGTTTCACAAATCCAAAGTGACTCAGGGATTGTTACGACTTCCTTGCAAAATGGTTATAAAGAAGTAGAGCAAGGAACAGCACAAATTAATACGACAAGAAAAACGTTTGATAATATTCATAGCTTTTTAACAGAAATGGTTACGAATATCCAAGCTGTTGGAAATAACCTTTCTGAGATCACTGCGAATAGTCAAGAAATGAATGGTTCCGTTGAGGAAATTGCCTCTGTTTCTGAACAAGCGGCTGCAGGTGTTGAAGAAACAGCAGCCTCTGCGCAGCAAGCAAGTGGTTCAATGGAAGAAATCGCTGGTAGTGCAGACCAGCTTGCAAAAACGGCAGAGGAATTACAACAACTCGTTCAACGTTTTAAACTATAGTTTGAACAAAGTTGTATCAAGAAGCTAGAGTATAAAGGATGGTTGTATGAAAATGCTGATGGAGGATTTGGAAATTGACAACATAGATTTTCATCACGTTTTTCAGCCGATATGGAATGTTTCTGAGGAACAAGTAGCTGGTTATGAGGCGCTTATTCGGCCAAAAGGTTTTACAAATCCAGAATTGTTTTTTCGCTATGCAAAAGAAAAAGAATTACTTTATGAAATAGACATGGGCTCTATTTTTCAAATATGCCAGTTGGATTTAAAGCTTTTAGGTAGTGAAGGGAAACTGTTTATTAATACGTTTCCCTCAACCCTAATGAATAAAAGCTTTATTAAGCATATAAAACAAATTGTAAAAAGCACAGGTGTTAGTCCGAGTAACATTGTCATCGAAATAAGTGAGGCAGAAAAGGTGTTGGCATTAAATCCACTCTTGAATAGAGTGGACCAGTTACGAAGCATGGGATTTCTGATTGCATTGGATGATGTAGGAAAAGGAGAAACAACCACACAGTCCATTGTAGAGATTCAACCAGATATCGCAAAGCTTGATCGTTTTTATGCGGAAGATTTATCGCAATCCAATGAAAAAAAACTGTTTATTGAACAATTGCTAAAGCAATTCAAAAATCAGGTTGCGTTTATCTTAGAAGGTGTCGAGCGCGAGGAAGACTACATAATTGGAAAGCAACTAGGGATTCAATTTATACAAGGCTTCTTTCTCGGTAGGCCGGAAAAATTAGAATTTTATCAGAAATTCAAGCCAATGCATCGAAAAACACGCAAGTAGCCTGTTCTGAAATAGGGTACCTAGGGTGAAAATCGGCGTAAAGAAGGGGACTGAAAAAAATGGATACGGATCAGTATATCGAAGTATTCCTTGATGAAAGTCGAGAGCATTTGCAAGCCGTAAATGATAATTTATTAAAATTAGAAAAAGAACCTGAAAACATAGGAATTGTTAATGACATCTTTCGCTCAGCACATACATTAAAGGGAATGGCTGCAACGATGGGGTTTGAGGACATTGCTTCCTTAACACATAAGATGGAGAATGTGCTAGATAAGATGCGAAATAATGAATTGAATGTAACAGCAGATGTTATTGATGTGACCTTTACAGCGGTTGAATACTTAGAAGAAATGACAAATGAAATTAGTGAAGGAAACAGTGGAAAAAAAGACGTTACAGAGTTAGTAGCACGGCTTGACTCGATTGAAAATGGAACAAATATGGAAAAAACAGTGTCAAAGGAACACCAAGCGGTAAGTAATGAAATAGATCTTGATGAATATCAGTTAACCGTAATCAAACAAGCATTGGATCAAGGATATAAGCCTTATCATATTCAAGTACAGCTTGAGGACAAGTGCGTGTTGAAAGGTGCACGAGCTTATATGGTCTTCGAGTTATTAGAAAACGCTGGAGATGTTATAAAGACGTACCCAACAGTTGAAGAAATTGAAGAAGGAACCTTTGAAGATGGATTTTCCATTGCTTTCTTATCCCAACTGGAAGACAGCGAAATAAAAGCAATGATTTTCAAGGTTTCTGAAATAAAAGATGTTATTATCACATCGCTTTCATTAGAAGCGACCGATAAGAAGAAAGAAGAAATAAAAGAAGTAGCGAGTACGAATGAACAGCTTGAGCAAAAAACAACAGATACTTCGAAGAAAAGCAATGGTTCAAAAACGATTCGAGTTAATTTAGAGCGTATAGAGCACTTGATGAATCTGTTTGAGGAAATTGTAATTGATCGAAGTCGTTTAGAGGATCATGCACAGAAAATCAAAAGTCACGAGTTAACAGAAACGGTAGAGCATATTTCTTATGTAGCTGAAAACATGCAAAATATTATTTTATCCATGCGGATGGTTCCTGTTGAACAAGTGTTCAATCGTTTCCCACGCATGGTTAGAGGACTTGCCAAGGATTTAGGAAAAGAAATTAATCTCCAATTGGTTGGGGTAGATACAGAGCTTGATCGCACGGTCATCGATGAAATTGGCGACCCACTTGTGCATTTAATCCGGAACTCTATTGATCATGGTATTGAAACACCAGATTTACGAAAGCAAGCTGGAAAGTCTACAGAAGGAACGCTAACATTACGTGCATACCATAGTGGAAATCATGTTTTCATTGATATTGAAGATGATGGTGCGGGAATCAATCGAGAAAAAGTATTGGAGAAAGCAATTGAAAAAGGGTTAGTAACCAAAGAACAAGGGCGCGAATTATCGGATGATGAGGTATTTCCTTATATCATGGCATCTGGTTTTAGTACCGCTGATCAAATTTCGGATATATCGGGCCGTGGTGTCGGACTTGATGTTGTGAAAAGTAAGATTGAATCCCTTGGTGGGAGCATAACAATTGAATCGGAAAAAGGAAAAGGAAGCATATTTTCAATTCAGTTACCGTTAACGTTGTCAATTTTGTCTACGTTACTTGTAGAAGTAAAAGCTGAAATTTTTGCTATTCCACTATCATCCATTATGGAAACACTTGTGATTTCAGAAAGTGAAATGATGTATGTAAGTGGTCAAAAAGTAATCGATTTCCGTGGACATGTCGTACCGATTGTTGCACTTGGGGAAGTGTTTTCTGTACCTGAGTACGACAACGAGAATGCAAAAGAGCACGCTATTGTTATTGTGAAAAAAGGAGAAAAATTAACAGGATTTATCGTTGATTCCTTTATTGGGCAAAAAGAAGTTGTTTTAAAATCCTTAGGGGAATATCTTGGTGACGTACGTGGGATCTCAGGTGCAACAATACTTGGCGATGGAAATGTTGCCTTAATTATTGATGCAAATGCTTTAATAAAATAATGGTGAGGAGTGAATACATGGAAACTCTAAGAAAAATAATTATTTTCACATTAAATGGACAGCAATTTGGCGTGGGTGTGAATCAAATTGTTTCGATTGAAAAAACAGGTGAAGTTACATCTGTACCGAAAACATCAACTTTTATTAAAGGAGTGATGACGCTTCGAGGCGAAACAACACCAATTATTGATTTAAAGGAACGACTGTCACTCCCAATAACAGAAGAAACGATGGAAAACCGTATATTAGTCGTAGATGTAGATACAGTTCAAGTTGGACTAATTGTTGATGCTGCGACAGATGTAAAGGATATTGCAAATGGCGCGATTGAAGAACCACCACAAATCGTACGAGGGATAGACAAGGAATTTTTACAAGGAGTTGCTAAAGTAGAAGAGACGCTTATTTTACTTTTAGACTTAAAGCAAGTATTAAACCTCGAAGAAACAGATGAAGTAAAAGAAATCACTACCGAGTAATATAACTCACTAGGAAGAAGGAAGATTCATGAAAAAACTATTTAACTTTAAACATATACGGACAAAAATACTATTTGGCTTTGCTTTTGTGATGCTTCTTGTATTCGCAATATCTGCAACGAATTACTTTGCAATGAAAGGGACAAACATAGCCATTAAACAAGTAATTGAAGAAGAGCTTGAATTATTAACCGCCAATCAAAATATGACACAGTCGATGCTCGGCAGAATTGCAGCCGCACGAGGATATATTTTAACAGGATCGATAGAGCATAAAAAGGCGTTTAGTGAATATACAGAGCTTGGGTTAGAGAATGAAGAAATCATTCGAGAAATTAATGATTCTGATGAGTTTGATCAATTGATAGAAAAAACAGTGGAATGGCGAAAAATAGTCACGGATGATATTTTTGTTGATTATGATCTTGGAAATAAAGACAAAGCATATCAAAAACTTGTAGCCACAATGGAACAAACAGCGGAAATTATTAATGGCTATGAAAAGCTAACACAAGAAAGTCATGAACGAATTGAACAAATCGGAAATGAAACGATTCAATCTGGAGAAACAGCTCGAATTACAAGTTTAGTGTTTTCTAATTTAACAACAGTGTTTATTATTACTATTGCATTATTAACAGCACGTATGGTTTCGAAGCCAGTTATTAAAGTTACGAAACGAATGAGTCAAATTGCAAGTGGTGAATTGAACCACGAAGCATTGGAAACAACATCAGTAGACGAAATTGGTCAATTAACCCGTGCTACAAATGAAATGAACGCGAAAATGCGAGATATTTTAACGAGTATATCTAATGTATCAAATACGGTTGCAGCACATAGTGAAGAATTAACACAGTCTGCCAATGAAGTGATGCACGGTACAGAGCAGGTAGCAACGACGATGCAGGAATTAGCTACAGGATCTGAAACACAAGCAAATAGTGCTAGTGATGTCGCTTCCATTATGGGAACATTTGCTTCGACAGTTAAGGAAACAAATGAAAATGGCGAGCAAATTAAGCAATATGCAGACGAGGTAATTGAGATGACCTCTGAAGGTAGTGACTTAATGAATGCTTCTACAAACCAAATGAAACGAATCGACCATATGGTTCGTGATACGGTTACAAAAGTAGAAGGACTTGATGCACAATCACAGGAAATTTCAAATCTTGTTTCTGTCATTAATGATATTGCCGATCAAACCAATTTGCTTGCATTGAATGCTGCAATCGAAGCGGCTCGGGCAGGAGAACAAGGAAGAGGCTTTGCCGTAGTAGCAGATGAGGTACGAAAGCTAGCTGAACAAGTTTCCTTATCCGTTACAGATATTTCTGGTATCGTCGAACGAATTCAACAGGAAACCAATCTAGTAACGACTTCCTTGAAGGAAGGGTATAAAGAAGTAGAGCAAGGTAGTGAACAAATTGAATCGACTGGGGTTACGTTTGGAAAAATCAGCTCTGCAGTTTCAAACATGGCGGAAAGTATTACCTTTGTTTCCGAGAATCTTGCTAATATTGCTGAAAACACAGAGAAGATTAATCATTCCATTGATGAAATCGCATCAGTATCGGAAGAGTCTGCAGCAGGGGTAGAGGAAACAGCTGCAACTGTACAGCAAGCAAGCAGTTCAATGCAAGAAGTAGCAGGAAGCTCTGATCAATTAGCAAAGCAAGCAGAGCAACTAAATGAATTAGTGGGAAGATTTAAACTGTAAACTTTATTTGTCGGACTCTGAAAAATAAATGAATGCAAATCCTCTTTCTATCTCTTGATGGAAAGGGGATTTTTTAATCATAATTTCTTTTAATAAAACATTTTATTTGATAAATTAATATATTTATAATAATCAGTAAAAAGCGTATTATAAAGAAAAATAGGAGAAGGGGTGGAGAAATGGGAGTAATCGTAAAAAAATGTCGTTTATGTGATAACGAAATAGAGTTTAGTCCTTTTTCAATGTGTAATACTTGTCTTACCGAAAGTGAGAAGGTCCTTCATTTTATTAAATATCACCCGCAAACATCCTTGAAGCTAATCGCCCAATCAACGAAAATACCACTCGAAAAAGTTTCTAAAATGGATTTATTGAATTACCCCAATAAATCTAAATAACTTCTCTTTTTAAAATACACAATTAATAGCACAATAATCTGAAAATACTAAAAATATTATTGATATTCCGTTTATTTCATAGTAAGCTTAAAAAAACACTACTTGCAGTTCTTAATGAAAGCGTTATCAAAAACTATGTTTAATGACTAAAAGGGGGAAGACAATGAAAAGAAAAAAGAGGACGAGTGTTCTGTTACTATTTTTTGGAATGCTACTGCTATCAGCTTGTGGAGGTGGTGGAAGCAACATCGCTATTGGACCACCAGCAAGTGAAACGAATGCTGTATCCAAGCAAATATTAAAGGCATATGGACTGGAGGAAGGGGATTATGAAGCGTTTCAGGAGGGATTTGGAGATGCGGCAGATCAAGTGCAAGATGGCAATGTTGATGTATCGATAGGTATACTAGGTCTTCCAGCGGGGAGCATTGAGAGCTTGCACGCTTCTGCTGGTGATGTGAAAATGTTAGAGCTTTCAGATGAAGCAATAGCATATATGGAGAAGAATAGCGGCTATAAACGCCATACGATTCCAAAAGATACGTATGATTTTATGGATAAAGACATTGAAACAGTGACTGCTTACGCGATCCTGATGGCAAATACAAACACGATTAGTGAAGAGCTTGGCTATGAATTGGCCAAAGCAATGGTTGAAAAGGCTAGCGAAATAACCCATGCGCAAGGAGTCCAAATGACGCTTGAAAATGCGCTAAATGGTGCTAAAGGATTGCCAATTCATCCTGGAGCAGCAAAGTACTATAAAGAGCAAGGCTTATCATTTGATAATCCTATTGCTAAACTTCAGATAGAAGGGGAAAAAGAAGAATTCATTCTAGGAACAGGTAGTTCTGGTGGAACATATTATCCACTCGGAGGAGAAATGGCAGGTGTTTGGAATAATCATATAGATGGGATTAATGTAACGAATACAGAAACAGGAGCATCTATCGAAAATCTTGCTTCCATTCGAGATGGAAAAATGGACCTTGGAATGACCGTTCATGTCCCTGCATTAAATGCAATCGAGGGAGCAGGAGATTTTGAGGGAAATAAGGTCACCAATGCAGCGTTTATTGGTCATATTTATCCAGAGGTTGTGCAAATTATAACGCGAGAGAACACTGGTATAGAAAGTCTGGATGATTTAAAAAAGTAGTAGATTAATAAAGGGAATCAAACGGAAAAGCGTTTCACTGGTATTTATTTAGGAACAGATTGGTGTGATTTCCCCATTCTGTTCCTATTGAAATGGATGGTGGTCGAATGAGAGAAAGCCAGCCAAGAGAATCAGGAGCACAAGCTATACTAGAAAAATATGATCGAGAAAGCCAGTTTCGATTGAATCTCGGAAAGTGGGGTTTGATTGTTACCTTTTTAGGTGTTTATTTAACAGTCTTTCATCTATATACAGGCTACTTTGGTGTGTTACCTTCACAAAAGCAAGGTGCAATTCATTTAGGTACTGCGCTAGGTCTAATATTCTTATTGTTTCCAGCAAAGAAAGGAATGCAAAAACATCAAAAAACTGTTCCCTGGTATGATATTATCCTCGCTTTTCTAGCAATGTACATTTCCTATCATAAGGTCATTTTCTTGGATTCTATTCTTCAAAGTAGAATTACTGGATATCATCCATTTGATATGATTTTATCGATTGTTGGTATTTTGCTTGTACTCGAAGCAACACGTCGAACGGTAGGGTTACCAATTGTGATTGTTGCTGGAATTACCATCTTATATACTATTTTTGGGAAATATATCCCGACACAGCTTTTATCGCATCCTGGCTTTTCTATTGATCGGATTGCCACGAATTTGTGGTACCAGGAAAGTGGTGTTTTTGGAACACCAATTCAGATATCCTCGAAATTTATTTTTCTCTTTTTGTTTTTTGGGGTAATGCTTGTTCATACGAAGATCGGTGCATTTTTTAATGATCTTGCTTTCTCACTAACAGGTCGCTATACCGGTGGCACAGCAAAAGCTGCTGTATCTGCATCTGCGTTACAAGGAATGGTTTCGGGTAGTTCAGTTGGCAATACAGTAGCTTCTGGTTCATTTACCATACCAATGATGAAAAAAGCAGGCTTTAAACCAGAGTTTGCGGCGGCTACAGAAGCTTCGGCATCAACTGGTGGGCAGATTATGCCTCCATTGATGGGGGCTGCTGCCTTTATTATGATGGAATATTTAGGTGTAGACTTTTCTACTATTATGCTTGCAGCACTTGTTCCTGCAATGCTTTATTTTACAGGAATCTTTATTGGAACACACTTTGAAGCAAAAAAACGAGGTATTGTGGGACTACCAAAGGAGGCATTGCCAAATTTTAAAAAGCTCATGCTACGAAATGGATATATGCTATTACCGCTAATTGTTATTGTAGGAACAATAATGATTGGCTTTACCCCACAGCGAGCAGCAATAATCGGTATTGTTTCTGCATATCTTATTAGTTTGATTCGGAAGGAAAGTAGATTATCCTTGAAGCAAACGATATATGTACTAGAGGAAGGTGCACGCGTAGCACTTCCTGTAATCGCAGCAGTTGCAACTGCTGGAATTATCGCAGGCGTCGTCAGTATTACTGGATTAGGTGCTAAATTTGCCACGGGTATTATCGCTTTATCTGGCGGTATTCTTCCATTTGCATTAATGCTAACAATGGTTGCTTGTATTATTCTTGGTATGGGATTGCCGACAACAGCAAATTATGTTGTTACTGCAACGGTAGCTGCTCCTGCTTTAATTAATACGTTTGGATTAGAACCAATCGCTGTACATATGTTTGTATTTTATTTTGGTATCGTTGCCGATATAACGCCACCAGTCTGTTTGGCAGCATATGCTGGAGCCGGAATTGCAAAAGCGAATCCTTTTCGTACCGGATTAAATGCAGTAAAGCTCGCTATCGCAGCGTTCATTATTCCATATATCTTTATTTATGATCCAATCCTCTTGCTGGTTGATGTAACGATTCCGCATTTTGTATTAGCGGTCGTAACCGCATTCCTTGGAATGTTGGCTGTAAGTAGTGCAATGATTGGTTTTTTTGTAAGCAATTCACGCATTTGGGAACGTGTCCTATTGATGTTAGGAGGATTACTCATGATTCATCCCGAAGTTTATTCGAATGTAGCTGGCTTCTTATTGATGGCGATAGTTTGGTTATTGCAAAGAAATCGAAAAAATGGTGAAGTATCACAAAGAGCAGCAGTTTAATGATTTAAGCAGGCTAACCGTAAATATATAAGATAGATAATAACCCAATATCTCCTTCATGCATATAGTAGTAGAGAAAACGCCGTGGAAGGGGATGAAGGATGTATTATTATATGTATCCAAATGGTTATGCAATGAATCAAACTGCTGTTCCGCGTGCACAATCTTATTGGGAATATCCAATGGATCCTCGTGTGCAAGGCCAGAATGAACAAGTCTTAAAGGCATTAATCCATGCCATGGAGGGGGAAAGCGGAGCAATCGATTTTTATACGCGACTAGCTACAATGGCACCGAATAAAATGGCGAAAGACGTAGTAGAGCATGCTTTAAATGATGAAAAAAAACATCTAGAAGCTTTTGTGGAACTTTATAAAGCGTTAACTGGAAAAACACCGAAATATAAAACACCTCGAACGAAATTTTCGAATTTCAAGGAAGGGGTATGGGTTGCGTATAATGATGAGCTAGAGGCGTATGAAACTTACCGGGATGATTATCTGTTGTCTAACGATCAAATGATTCGAGATACGTTTTTTCTCGCTATGACAGATGAAATTGAACATGCAATGCGGTTTGGTCTTCTCTATCAGATGCTATAGCGTTAAAAACAAAAAAGATTTCCTGTCAGAATCAGGAGATCTTTTTTGTTATGGATAGAACGGAAAGCATAGGCCTTTCGCACTTCTTTTTTCTTCCTTTTCCGTGATATGCTATGATAAAAGCAAAGTTGGAAATCTAGAAGGGAGTAGCTCCTTTGCAATTACAAAACAAACAGCAACGTACAAAGCAATGGTATCGGATATTATTAGTAGTTGGTATCGTGTTCGTATCCTTTAATTTACGTCCAGCAATTACATCAGTTGGCCCGTTAATTCGTTTTATTCGTGATGATTTAGCACTTTCTAATTGGAGTGCTGGTTTATTAACGAGTCTCCCATTAATTGCTTTTGCGCTTTTATCTCCAGTTGTACCTAGACTAGCAAATCGTTTTTCTAATGAAATGCTGTTATTACTCGGTTTAATTGTGCTATCGGTTGGGATATCTCTTCGTTCAATTGCAGTGACATTCCTTTTATTTGGTGGTACGTTACTAATCGGACTAGGTATTGCGGTTTGTAATGTGTTGCTTCCAGGTGTTATTAAGGATAAGTTCCCGACAAAGGTAGGAATCATGACAAGTATTTATTCAACAAGTATGGGAGTGCTGGCGGCAACTGCATCTGGAGTAAGTATTCCGCTAGCTGTAAATTATGGACTTGGATGGCAGCTTTCCTTACTCTTCTGGATCATCCCTGCTATTTTAGGAATTCCTGTTTGGATATATCTGCTGAAGAAAAATGGTAAAGAAAAAAGTCAAGGGCTTCGTTATGTAACAACAAATGATAATCGAATTTGGAAGTCGCCGCTTGCATGGCAGGTTGCTTCCTTTCTAGGATTGCAATCATTCTTATTTTACGTAACAGTTTCTTGGCTACCAGAGATTTTACATAATTATGGTGTAGATATGGCAACTGCGGGATGGATGCTTTCATTTTGTCAGTTTATTGGACTTCCAGCAAGCTTTATTGTGCCAATGATTGCCGGTAAATTAAAGTCTCAGCGTGGAATTGTATTTGTGATGACGTGTATATCGGTTGGGGGCTATGGCGGCTTACTCGTAGGTAAGTCAGAAATCACGATGGTTTTCAGTGTTATTCTAATTGGAATATCGTTAAGTGGTAGCTTTGCTTTAGCACTGGCTTTTTTAGGGTTACGCGCAAAAAATGCGAAACAGGCAGCAGAGCTTTCAGGAATGGCTCAAGCATTAGGCTATATATTGGCAGCAGTTGGCCCTATTATTATCGGGTTTTTATTTGATATAACGGAGGCGTGGACCATTCCATTAATTATACTCATTTCTGTATCTGTATTCGTTATGCTGTTTGGATTTGGAGCTGGGCGAAATAAATATGTGTTAGATGATGAGTAGGAACGGATAAGCAAAAGTCTAGCATTCGTAGGGTTGATAGTTAAATATGAAAAAAGCGTGTCAAAAAAGGTGAAAGTAATACTTATGGCATGCTTTAGTCGTTGTGAACAGAGAAGATTTTCAATAAGTGTGCTATGATCGTCGTAGGGAAGGTTATGGAATTGAGGTGACAAATGGAAAAGATGAATGCTACGGAGCTTTGAATTGATTTTGTACTTCCCAACGTCGAATTATTTTACGATTATAAAGCTTTTGGTGAAGTAATTCCTGTTGATTTTCAAAACGCACTTGGAAAAGATAATTCATTATCATAATGCCTATTATTTGACATTGCCTACCTATCATAATTGTATTAAAATAAATGAATAATTTATATGTTTGGATACAAGCATCAATAGAATTTGCAGAAGAATGAGAGATGATGGGGATGCCTAAATATATTTGGCTATTAGTTATAGCTACAACGATTAATGTAACCGGAGGATCATTTTTATGGCCGCTCAATACAATTTATATGCATAATGAACTTGGTAAAAGTCTTGCTTTTGCTGGGGTCATTTTAATGTTGAATCAAGGAGCAGCTATCGTAGGTAATTTAATTGGTGGAGCGCTTTTTGATAAATTTAGCCCTTATAAAACGATTTTATACTCCACATTGCTCGTAACTTCGGCTGCAATATTCCTTTCGTTTCATCATACGATTGTACCTTATTCCATTATGCTGATTCTTATCGGATTTGGAACAGGTGCTACTTGGCCAGTTATGTTTGCGATGGCTGGTTCAATTTGGCCAGAAGGGGGACGCCGCGCATTTAATGCAATATACGTTGCGCAAAACTTAGGTGTTGCTCTTGGTGCAACAATTGGTGGATTTGTGGCAAGTATTTCATTTAACTATATTTTCATCGCGAATGCATCATTGTTTTTTGTTTTTCTGTTAATGGTATTGTTTTTCTTTCGTGGAATGGATGAGGAACGTGATCGTCAAATGCACACGACTGTTATTGAGCAAAGCAAAAAGATTGAAAATAAGTCGGCCTTTCGATCCCTTCTCATTCTGTGTAGTGGCTTTTTTGTTGTTTGGTTTGCTTATAGTCAATGGCAATCAACGATAGCATCACATACACAAGATATAGGTATTCCGCTAGAACAATACAGTACATTATGGGCAATTAATGGGTTTCTAATTGTGCTTGGTCAGCCTTTATTAAAGTTGTTCACATGGCAGTCTCAAAAGACGTATATTTACGTTGGGAGTACGATCTTTCTATTTTCATTCATCATTGCGATGGTGGCAGATCAATTTGTTATGTTTGCCGTAGCCATGGTGATTTTAACAATTGGGGAAATGCTCGTTTGGCCTGCGATTCCTACTTTAGCAGATGAACTAGCTCCAAAAGGTAGAGCAGGATTTTATCAAGGTATTGTGAATAGTGTTGCTGCTGCAGGACGAATGCTTGGTCCTGTTCTTGGTGGCTTAATTGTTGACTTATTTCACATTCAATTGTTGTTCTTTATTTTGATATTTTTATTATTTATTCCATATGTAACGACAACACTTTTTGATCGAAGAATTCAAAATTAATGATGAGATAGTTTAGTCTTAATAGAGAAATGCACGATGAACTCAATATCAAGGAGGATTCCATGGGACAAATAAAATTAATCGCACTAGATATGGATGGGACGTTATTAAATAAAGACGATATGATTACAGATTATACGAGAGAAGTATTATCACAGGCAATGGACAAAGGTGTACATGTCGTGTTAAGCACTGGTCGATGGTTGGAATCATGTTATCCGTATGCCGAAGCTTTAGGATTAACATCCTATTTAGTGACGAGTAATGGTGGCCAAATTTGGACTGTTAAGAAGGAGTTGATTGAAGAGCATTTGCTAGAAACAGCTAAACTCGAAAAAATGTATCATTTAGGAAAAGAAATCGGGTTAGATATGTGGATGGTTTCTACGAAAGGCGTATATCGTGATAGACTTCCAGATGATTATCTAGAACAGGATTGGTTAAAACTCGGATGTGATACATTTGACAAGCAGAAGCTAGAAGAAATGATGAAGGAATTATCCTATATAGATGGACTTGAGTTAACAAATTCATTACCTACAAACGTAGAAGTAAATCCAAAGGGCGTTAATAAAGCGAATGCATTAAAAACGGTTTGTGAAAAAATTGGTATTACAATGGATAATGTATTTGCTGCTGGGGATAGCTTAAATGATATAAAAATGATACAACAGGCAGGAATAGGTGTAGCGATGGGAAATGCACAAGAAGCAATTAAAAAAGCTGCCGACTTTGTAACAGATACCAACAATAATGATGGTGTGGCAAAGGCTGTTAAACGTTTTGTACTATAGCGTATAAATTGTTTTTATGTAGAGAAATACCGTTGTGATACATTGATTTATCCGTGCTCTTTCTTTGTTCCTTGAAAAGGAGTATAATGGAACAAGAACCTTGAAAGGGGATGTAGCTGTCATGTCTTTTTCTCGTGGACCAAAAGAACCACTTCCAGAAGAGGAAACAGCAGTATGGTCATGCACAAGTGACGATTGTAATGGCTGGATGCGTGCATCATATAGCTTTGCAAAGGAACCTAAATGTCCGCTCTGTGAGTCTGAAATGGAGCAAGAGGTACGAATGCTTCCAAAACTAGAAAATTAATGCGCGTTTTTTAATGTGACATGCATATGATTAACAGGGGTTGGAACAACGTATTGCTTATAATTGGAATTATGTTTTATTTATTTTAGGAAGTAACATGTAAAGAGAGTATCTACGATAAATGTGGGTGCTCTTTTTTGTGTGCGAAATTAGGATTATCTAAAGAGAGAAACACTTCTTTGCAAACTATAAGCTTTTTTCTTCCATTTAGCTCATGGAAAAGTAGGCATAAATTCCTTTGTAAACTTATAAATTGTAATAAAGTCATCATGATCTTCATACACCCTTGCCCACTAATTATATAAGGGAGGAAAAAGTGTATGCAATACGCAAATCCAAATACTACTGGATCTAAAGTGAATTTTAAAGAGAGGTATGACAATTTTATTGGCGGGAAATATCAACCGCCAGTAAATGGTGTTTATTTCCAAAATGTTAGCCCTGTAACGGGGGAGGTTTTCTGTGAGGTTGCTCGTTCGTCAAAAGAGGATGTAGATGCTGCTATTGATGCAGCGTATCAAGCGAAAGAAAGCTGGAAGGAAACCTCGGTAGCAGAGCGATCACAGATTTTAAATGATATTGCAGATCGCATGGAGGATAACTTAGAAATGTTAGCGGTTGCTGAAACCTGGGACAATGGAAAAGCAGTTCGCGAAACGTTAGCCGCTGACATTCCTCTAGCAATTGATCATTTTCGATATTTTGCTGGTGTGATTCGAGCACAGGAAGGTGGCATAAGTCAGATTGACTCGAATACGGTAGCCTATCACTTCCAAGAACCTTTAGGTGTTGTCGGACAAATTATTCCATGGAACTTTCCTATCTTGATGGCTACTTGGAAACTAGCTCCAGCATTAGCGGCAGGAAACTGTGTTATTTTAAAGCCTGCTGAACAAACGCCTGCATCGATTCATGTGTTACTAGATTTAATAAAAGATCTACTACCAGATGGTGTGGTAAATGTGGTCAATGGTTTTGGTGTAGAAGCGGGAAAACCGTTAGCCACTAATTCCCGTATTGCCAAAATTGCATTTACTGGAGAAACGACGACGGGAAGACTTATTATGCAATATGCGTCCGAAAATATCATTCCAGTGACGCTTGAATTAGGTGGTAAATCGCCAAATATATTTTTCCCAGATGTCATGGATAAGGATGATGCATTTTTAAACAAGGCGATTGAAGGGCTTGTGATGTTTGCACTTAATCAAGGGGAAGTATGTACGTGTCCATCAAGAGCGCTTATCCATGAATCAATCTATGATTCGTTTATGGAGCGGGCGATAGAGCGTGTCAAACAAATAAAAGTTGGGCATCCATTAAATACAGAAACAATGATGGGAGCACAGGCTTCTACAGAGCAACTTGAAAAGATTAAGTCCTATTTGGATATTGGAAAACAAGAAGGAGCGGAAGTGCTCGTTGGTGGAGATGTCAATCAATTAGCAGGAGAATTAGCCGGCGGATATTATGTTCAACCAACCATCTTTAAAGGAAATAATAGTATGCGTATTTTTCAGGAAGAGATTTTTGGACCCGTTCTTTCTGTAACTACATTTACGGATGAAGAAGAGGCAATGAAGATTGCCAATGATACATTATATGGTTTAGGTGCTGGTGTTTGGACGAGAAATATAAATACGGCATATCGTTTTGGAAGAGGAGTTGAAGCAGGAAGAGTGTGGACGAATTGTTATCATCAATATCCTGCACATGCTGCCTTTGGCGGCTATAAAAAATCGGGTATTGGTAGAGAAAATCATCGTATGATGCTTGACCATTATCAACAAACGAAAAATTTGCTTATTAGCTATTCAGAAGGAGCTGCAGGCCTTTTTTAAAAGTGTTAATTATTATGGAAAAGGAGAATGCACCTCTTTTCGGCATGATAAGGAGGAAAAGGTATGGTAGAACGTGTCATTGCAACCGAAGCGGCGCTAGAGCTTATCGAACACTTAAAACGATTACATGGTGACTTGTTATTTCACCAATCAGGAGGCTGCTGTGATGGAAGCGCGCCGATGTGTTTTCCGAAAGAAGAATTTAGAGTAGGCGATTCTGATATGAAGCTAGGGGAAATTGGTGGGTGTCCCTTTTATATCGCTAAGGATCAGTATGCATATTGGCAGCATACGCAGTTAATTATTGACGTAGTAGAAGGAAGAGGAGGAATGTTCTCGTTGGAGGGTCCAGAAGGAAAGCGCTTCTTAACTAGATCGCGTGTGTTTACAAATGAGGAATGTAATAGCTTGGTGAATAAAACGTAGCATGTTTTGTATTCAAGTTGCATAGAAAAATCTTGATACTGGAATCACTAAACTAGCCCAATACACATACACTAGTTGAGAGTCATATTAAAACTAAAGGATGTGTTAGCTTGGATAAAACATATTATTATGTCACTGGAAATACATCAAAAGGGCTGGTAAATTTCTTAGATTCAAATTTGCACCAGATTAAAAATGTGATTGTTCTAAAGCATCCATCATTACGGGTGAAAACTGCAGTATTGGATCATCTTGTGAAGCAGCTTTATAATCAAAAGAATATAGAAATATTATGTAGTCCGTTTGGAGCGGACTTACTTGATGGCATCATCAACAGAGAGGATTCTGTTGCTATTGTTTCAGAAGATGTAATACCGGCGGGTACGAATTTGGATGTAAAGGAAGTAGACCTAGAATTAACAATCCAATATTCTGAACAGGATAGTGCTACGAATAGAGAAATCTATAGGCTTTTAGATAATGCTTATGCATTGTTTGCTGATGGCTTAGAAGTTCATGATGATCTCGAATCCATTTATATTCAAAATATGGATTTTGAACGTGCAAACGAAACGACTTCAAACTTAATTGAAAGTCTCTTAAACGGGGCTGTGGAAAAAGAAGGAAAGGGACACGTTTTCCATCGCCTTTTTGGTACAAATACGCCAGATGGAAGCGTTAATGTCCTCCCTTCCCTTCTTCAAAGAGTTAACAAAAAATATTACATTAAAGGGCGTGCTGGTACAGGGAAATCGACCTTAATGAAGAAGGTATGTCAAGCATGTGTGGAACGTGGGTATGATACGGAATTGTATCATTGTAGCTTTGATCCAAACAGTATTGATATGGTACTTGTTGATGAGTTAGGCTTCGCAGTATTTGATAGTACCGATCCACATGAGTTTTTCCCTGAAGATGAGCAAGATATCATTCTAGATATGTACGAGAAGGCAGTAACGCCAGGAACGGACGATTTGTATGCCGCATCTATTCACAGTTTAAACGAAGCGTATAAAGGATACATGAAAAAAGGAATATTAAAGATTAAGGATGCACGAGTGAAGCTAGATGAGATTGAGAAAAAAGATTCTATTTCAGAATTAACCCTACGTCAAGTAACGGATCAGCTATTAGCTGTAAAAGAATAAATAATCGCCAACCTTGGCGATTGTTTATTCTAAATTCCTAAAAGCAGTTGCGTGGTTCATCAAAATTGTGTAAAATTAATTTACAGAAAATTATGATTATAAGTGGTGGGGGTGGATAAGTGGTAACCGTCAAATTACTTAAACCATACTACATTAAGTCAGACGAACAAAATGTAATTGTTGTCTTAGCCTATCAATACTTCGCGATGTTTATAAATCATAAAGTGTACCAATTTATTCCGGTAGAAGAGAAAGAAATTCGAATTAATCGAGTTACGAGAAAAATAGAAAATGTCGGTGCGCGCTTTGCCTTTCAAAAAGGAAAAGATATTATTTATATGTCGATGTCAGAACTTATTTCTTTACCTGATTTTCTCCGCCAACTCAATACAATTACAGCTCCATATTTTGAAGAAGAAACAGAAATTAATAAGGTGGAGCAAACTGCTATTATTCGTGAACTAGAGCAATTAAACGTAAAGCGATTAATTGACAAAGCATTAGATGAACGAGATGAAACAGCATTTCGTCAATTAATGAAGCTACTGTAACGAAAAGCATTTCTCATAAAAAATGGGAAATGCCTTTTTCTTGTCTTTTTAACGGAACAGCTTTATATGAAATATACCAATGCTTTCATATTAATAAACAAGCTGTTGTTAATCTGTCGGATAATTGGATGAAAATGACAATTTGTCTTTTATGGTAAAGAAAAAAGAAACATAAGGTGTAAAAAAATTCCTCAAAACTATATCCATAGATACTTTGAAAAATTTAGAGATTATGATAATATTAAAAACTGTTGGCGAATTTTGCAATTTTAATTAAATTTTCTAATTACTTCGAAAACTATCTGTTTATTCGTCATTAAAATTAAAGAAGAAGGTGTTTTGTTTGGCAAAGGAAAAGGGGAATGCAGGCTTTCAACCATATGTACCTGCTTCACAAAAACGTCCTGAATTTACTGTAATGGCTATGATTGTTGGAGCATTTCTAGCAATTATATTTGGCGCAGCAAATGCTTATTTAGGATTGATCGTGGGAATGACCGTTTCTGCATCTATTCCAGCTGCAGTCATTTCAATGGCAATATTACGGGTCATAATGAAGCGTACATCTATCTTGGAAAATAATATCGTTCAGACGATTACTTCCACTGGTGAATCACTTGCGGCTGGGGTGATTTTTACGCTTCCTGCATTATTTATTTGGCAGTTACAACCCAGCCTAACTACCATTGCAATTATTGCATTAGCAGGTGGGATTCTTGGTGTTGTATTAATGATTCCATTACGTCGTGCACTAATTGTTAAAGAACATGACACACTTCCTTATCCAGAAGGAACTGCGTGTGCAGAGGTGCTTGTTGCAGGAGAAGAAGGAGGAAAAGGAGCCAAACTAATTTTTGGTGGTCTTGGTATTGGAGCCGGATTTAAGCTCTTAACAGATGCTGTAAAGGCTTTTCCTTCTGCGATAGAATGGGAAATTTATAAATTTCAAAACGCAGCAATTGGCATGAATACGTTACCTGCTTTACTAGGGGTTGGATTTATAATAGGACCAAGAATTGCCGGAATTATGTTTGCTGGTGCAGTTCTTGGTTGGCTAGGAATCATCCCGTTAATCAGTTATTTTGGTCAATTTGCAGATACGGTTATTTACCCTGCAGCAATTCCAATCAGTGAGATGAACTTCCATGATATTTGGGGCAATTACTTAAGATATATTGGTGCTGGAGCTGTAGCATTTGGAGGAATTATGGGGCTTGTCAAAACATTGCCAACTATTATCTCTTCCTTTACTGGAGCTGTAAAAGGATTTAAGGATGCAGGTGGAAGTCAGCAGCTCCGTACAGAACAGGATATTCCAATGAAAGCGATTGTTCTTTTAACGGTCGGGTTTTTAGCAATTCTAACATTCTTCCCACATATTGAGGTTGGAATTGTTGGTGCGCTACTCCTGTTAGTATTTGGATTTTTCTTTGTAACTGTTTCATCACGCATTGTCGGAATTGTTGGCTCTTCTTCAAATCCGGTATCAGGGATGACAATCGCAGCCTTAATTTTCATTACAATTGTATTGTCTTTAGTAGGACAAACCGGTGAAGCGGGTATGGTATCTGCGATTATTATTGGTTCTGTTGTTTGTATAGCTGCGGCAATTGCAGGAGATACTTCACAGGATTTGAAAACCGGATATATTGTAGGAGCTACGCCAAAATGGCAACAAATTGCGCAGCTTTATGGTGTGCTTATTACGAGTATAGTGATTGGCTTTATCCTAATTTTATTAGATAATGCATATGGCTTTGGATCATCAGATTTACCTGCACCACAAGCGGTTCTTATGTCTATGGTGGTTGAAGGAATCATGAATGGTGATCTTCCTTGGAATTTAATTTTTATCGGAATGGCAACTGCAGCAGTAGTGGAGTTGTTTGGAATCGGTTCATTACCATTTGCAGTAGGATTATATTTACCAATACATTTAACATCACCAATTATGGTTGGTGGATTAATTAAGTGGATTGTAGAACGAAGAGCGAAATCCAAAGAAGAACGTAAAGAAAAAGTGGAGCGTGGAATCTTACTGTCATCAGGTTTAATTGCTGGTGAAGCATTAATGGGGGTAATGATTGCACTTTCTATAACAGCTGGAATTACATTACCAGCAGAGACGTTATTTGGTCCAATGGTATCGATTGTGATGTTTGGACTCGTTGCTTGGTATTTATACTTTACTGCAACGAAGAAAAAAATATAATAAATGAAGAAAACACCTGTACGCGAGATAAAATCGTGTACAGGTGTTTTCAGTTATCGAATTGCTTTTAAAATGTTTGTTACTTTCTCAGTTGTAAGATGGCTAGCTCCTTTATCTTGAACCTTCTCAAGCATCATTGCGATGACAATATTTTGTTCATCTTTTGGATAACCAACGAACCACCCATTTTCATCGCCATCTTCTCCAGTATTTAATTTTAGTTCAGCAGTTCCTGTTTTTCCTGATATCGGAAAATCTGCTTTTTGAGCTTCTTTTGCTGTTCCATTCGTGACAACTTTTCGCAACGCTTTTTGAATGAGTTGTGCATGGTCTGCTGAAAGAATATCCTTTTTCCAAGGTTGACCCGTTTCTTCTGTAAGTAAAAGCGTTGGCTTAACCATTGTCCCATTATTGAGAAAAGCTCCAAATGCAGCTGCTAAATGTAAAGAACTTAATTGAATTTCTCCCTGACCATAGCTTGTATTCGCTAATAGCACTTCATCGTCTAAACTTCCTGAAGCAGATATAGATGATGGTGTTATCGGGTATTCAAATGGAACATCTTCTCCAATTCCAAACTGCTTTAGGCCATCGACAAGTGCTTTATCTCCCATCTCTACTGCCTTTTTCGCAAAAAAGATATTGTCGGAACGAACAAGGGCATCTGTGACATCAACTGGTTTGCTAGAGGTAGATACGCGTCGTACTTTATAATCTCCCCAGCCTTTTCCATTACTCCAGGTTAATCCCTTTATTTCAATACCTTCATTAGGTTTAATCGTCCCCTCTTGTAAGCCGATCGCAGCAGTAATTGGTTTCATTACGGATCCAGGTGCATACGTTGAAGCAAACCGATTTAGTAAAGGATTTTGCGGATTTTTTTGCAATTCATCCCATTTACTTTGTTGTATTCCATAAATAAAATCATTTGGATCAAAGGATGGACTACTTACTAACGCTAATGTCTCTCCTGTTTTTGGATGGATCGCCACTGCTGTTCCAGCTTCCTCACCAAAGCTTTTAAATATTTCACTTTGTACATTCACATCAATGGTCAATGCAATATTTTCTCCATTTTTAACAGGCTTCTCAGCTAGGAATTGCTCCTCTTCACCATCCTTTGTAATCGAAATGGTGACTCCTTTTTCTCCTCTAAGCTTCTCTTCATATAATTGCTCCAGACCGCGTTTTCCAATCAAGTCATTTGCATCGTAATTTCTATCACTAATTTCTTCTAATTCTTCAGCTGTTATTTTTCCAATATAACCGACTAGATGAGCGGCGTCTTCGCCAGCAGGGTATACTCTGCCCGTTACTTCCTTTCCTTTTACCCCATTGATCGCCCATAGTTTCTCTAGCAATGCCTCATTTGCTGGTGGTACTTTTTTCAATGGGACAAATAAATTTGGTTTTACCCAGCTAGCGTTTAATTGCTTTTCAATTGTTTCAACTGACATGTTGAGCAAGGAAGCTATTGTTTGCTTACTACTTGCAGCAAGCTCTTCCGGAACGACACCGATTTCCCACACACTAGCATTAATAGCAAGTGGCATTTTATTTCGATCTTCAATCTCACCGCGAGTTGGTTGCACCGTATTAATTCTTATTTTCCCTCCATCTTTTATTTGAGGAAATATAAAGCCGGGATCCCAATTAATAAACCAATTTTTGTTATCTTTTTCTCCTTGTTCAACAAGTGTAGCATCGTAACCAAAGGTAATTGGACCTGCTGCACTGTTCATTTCTACAGTAAATGGAATGGTAGCTTCTCCATTTTTTGTTGCTGCTTTCAATTTTTCCTCACTAAGCTTCGAAAACGATACGTTCACATCTGTAATCGAAAGATCCTCATATATTTTTTTATAGCGATCAGCGACTTCTTCTGTTGGATATAGAGTAGTAGCTTCGTTGGATAGCATGCTATACATCTTATCGAACGCCTGCTTATTCCAATGTGCTGCATATTGTTCAAAACGATCGTTTGGTGTAACTTGATCATCGTTCGAACATGCAGTTACAAATAAGATTAACATCATTATAAGAATAAATTGTATTTTTCTCATATGAACCCCCTCAATATGATAACGTACATAGTCTCATTATAGCATGGCGGCATAGACAATAAAAAGCCACCTAATCGGTTAATTATTGGTTATTTCCGCATAACTAGTAGTATTTTAATCCGATGAGAAGCAGGATAAGGTAAGGGAAGGATATGCTGAAAGTAAATGTCATTTTTCTGTTCAATTAAAAATCAGTGAGAGATGAAAAAGTCCTCACTGATTAGTATTTCATATTATTTTGCTTGCATATGTGATTTGATTTCATTCGTGATTCGAGCGAATTCTGAATCAGGAACTACATAATACCATACTTTTCCAATAGTTTGTCCGCTGCCTTTAATCTCTAATGTTTTCATGTTATTTCTTGTGTTGCGATAGTTAGAGAAAAGATTTTGTAATTGGTCTTTGTTTAAATCTGTTTCAACATTGTTTCCTAAGATACCAAAAATCTCGCCAACTTTAGTTATACTGGAAAAGCTCGCTGCTTCATTCATTGCAGCAGTAATCACATTTCGTTGTCGTTCATTTCGCCCTAAGTCTCCGCGTGGATCTCCTTTTCTCATCCGAATGTATTTTAAAGCATCTTCTCCATTTAAGTGAATTTTGCCTTTTTCAAATGTTCGTCCTCCTTGAGAAAACGCTTGATCATTTTGTACCGTTACGCCACCTAGGGCGTCAACACCTTGCTGGAAGCCTTCCATGTTAACCTTGGCGTAAAAATGAACGGGAACATCAAATGTTTCTTCTACAGTTTGAACAGACAGTTCGACTCCTCCATAAGCATAGGAATGATTAATTTTATCCTTATTTCTTCCTGGAAGAGTAACGTATGTATCCCTTGGGATACTAAGCATTACCATAGAGTTGGTTTTAGGATTTAAGGACATAAGAATCATTGTATCTGATCTTCCTTTATCTCCAGGCCTTTGATCTACACCAAGTAATAGAATATTTACTGTGTGATTCTTTTTGAAAATGGATTCGATTTCTTTTTGACGATCAGGATCATCATCTCTTGCTAAAGGATTGTGCATTGTTTCAATCGTGTCCCCAAGCTTATCCCACATATAGTAGAGGAAGCCTCCCCCTATTAGTAGGACAGTAATTAAACTAATTCCAATCCACTTTAACCATTTCTTCTTTTTTCGCTTACGCTTATCTGTTCTTAATTCCACGTATATTCTCCTCATCTAGCATGATTAATATTAAATGTATCTTGTTGTAATTATATTCGTTGAATCAAATTATATCGAACATTAATTCGTTCGTCTATTTATTCTAATTATTTCTTTTTCGATTCGATAGGTAGTGCAGTAATAATATATCGATCTGGTGCATTGCCTATATACGTGAAGGGATAACATGTAGTAACGGTTAAAACTTCATTTGGTGCTGTTGGAACGATAATGGATCGATCATTTGCGGGAACAACTTTCGTGTTTGAAATTTCATAGGAAAAGCTTCCATATGGTGGTAACTGGATAGTAAGTATATCACCAATTTCGAGTTCCCCCATCCTCCGGAAAACAGTGTCTCGATGTCCAGACAGTACAATTTGATCTTGTTGCGTAGGATAAGCGGTTCCACGGTAATGACCAACACCTTTTTCTAATTCATCTTCATCTGTACCTTCGACGATTGGCAATTGTGCAGAAAGCTTTGGAATATGAAGAAGTCCAACGGTTTCTCCCACAGATGGATTGAACTGATCAGGAAAAGAAATTGTATCTGTATGTCCATTACTTGATGGAAGCTGATTTTTTTCTACTAGTTGTTTTGCCTCTTGCAAGCTTTTATTTTGAGCAGCGTTTGTCTGATACCATTGGTAACCACCTATGGTTGTCAAGCATACCCCTAAAAGTATGAAAAGAATTGCTAGCCTTTTCAAATATCATTCCCCTTTCTTTAAGCTCTTTTCACCCTGTAATATTATTATTTTAACGTTTTGTTTCATCTAGTATATAGAAGAAAATAGAAACTGAAAAGTCACTTGTTCTTGATAAGGAACAAAAATAATAGAAATAAGTAAAAACATGCATAAATCAAAGGGAAATCGATTAAACAAGAGATATTTGTTCTTAATATAGAATATTTGCCTAGATTTAAAGGTTTTCAAACAAAGGTGTGTCCTTTATAATCTTTATGAACTCGTTCTTTAAAAAGAACGAACGGAACTGAAACAATATTGGCTATTTTTTTACCAAATATGTTCTTTAAAAAGAACAAGAAAGATAGGAGGAGGGAGCCGTGCGATTAAAGCGGTATAAAAAATTTCAAAAAAGATATAGACGAACAAAGGTAGGGTTTCAATTATTGTTAGTCTGGGCTTGTGTACTCCTAGCAGGAACGTATTTTAATACATATACAAATGCGAGCTTTAATGACATAGAGGATGTTTCTAATTATTTACACGTTGACTGGGAGCAGGAAGAGGAACCTGGAGATCCAGATGAAGAATGGGATAAGAGCTCGTTAGTCGCAATGGAAGGCGATGGAAGCTTTGGATTTACATGCAATAGTGGCACAGTAGAATTATTTTCAATGATAAAAAACAAAGAAGATAGCAGTGATATGGCTGGCCCTTCAACATTTGATATACAGTATGCTCCATTTGAAGAGAAAGGACCGAATAATGGTCACCCAGGTGAGACGATATATTCAGGAGAGATCCCTGCACTAGAAAGTGGTGAAACTGTTACACTTCGTTTCTCTGCTAATGAATTACGACCAGGAAAATATAAATTTAAGGCATATCAGCGACCAGGACATCCCGGAAATAGTACACCTTGGGGAGGAATGATTGAACTTACGGTAGAGGATTTGAATAATTGTCTAGGAAATCAGACGACGGTCAATACGCTTGATAAGGAACAGTTTGAAGAAAAGAACGAAAAGCAAAAGGAATCTGAACCTAAAACAAAAAAGAACGAGGCTAATGAGGAAGTAGTTGTTCCGGAGAAAGGGCAAATAAAAGAGACTGAAAGTCAGGAGAGTCCTGCTGAAAAAGAACCGAATACCAAAGATGGAAATGAACAGGAAGGGAAGGAAGACGCTTCGAATATTGGAGGGGATGATACATGACAACAACAAGCTATGAAAGTAGAAAAGAAAGCCATCAACAGGACCGGAAGAAAAAAGCTTGGACAATGGTTAGCAATACAATGTCTACATTATTAATTGTTGTGTTACTTGGAATGACAATTTTGGTACTCTCTGCACGTGCATCAGGAGGAGAGCCAGAACTGTTTGGCTATCAAGTGAAAACTGTCCTCTCTGGATCGATGGAGCCTGCCTTTGATACAGGATCGGTCATTATCGTCAAGCAAATGGAGAATCCAAATGCGATTTCAAAAGGTGATGTGATTACTTATAAGCAAAGTAATAGTCAGCTTGTTACCCATCGCGTTATTGAAGTAATAAATCAGGGGGAGGCAACACAGTTTCGAACAAAGGGTGACAATAATAAAAATCCAGATATGAATCTAGTTCTCCCTCAAAATGTTACTGCAAAGTATACCGGAATTACGGTGCCATTTATCGGATATTTGCTTGGATACGCGAGCACACCTTTAGGTGTAGCATTACTTCTCATTGTTCCCGGAATCATGCTACTGGCGTATTCAATATTTACGATTCACCGTGCATTAAAAGAAATCGAACAAACAACAAAAGACTCGAAAACAGAGGAACAGACAATTGCTTAATAATTGTTCCCCTTGAACAAGGGTTCAATATACATACCCAATTGGGTGAAAACTATTTAGGAGGAATGGGAAATGAGTATGAAGAAAAAAATGACAACAGGTATTCTAGCAGGCGCGCTTGGATTGTCACTTGTTGCTGGCGGAACGTATGCTGCATTTAATGATGTAGAAACTGTCGACAACAGCTTTGCAGCAGGAACACTAGATTTAGAAACAAATACAGATGTGTTGTTTGATCTAAGCAATTTAAAGCCAGGCGATTGGTTTGAAAAAACATTGACCTTAACGAATAACGGGTCGCTAGCGATTGATGAGATCTTATTAACGAGTTTTGCTTCAGGATGGGAAGATGTGCTCCATAACCAATTACCTGATGATGGTGTTAATAACGAAGTAGATTTTCTCCGCCAATTTCAAGTTGAAGTGATGGGAGAGACATTTACATTAGATGAATTAGTAGCTCATGCTAATCAAAGCGTTACCTTTGAAGGAGCGGGTGTGGCTTCATTAGAACCGGGAGATTCTCATGATTTTGATGTAAAAATTACGTTTGTAGAGGACGATACTCGCTATGATGGCTCTCGCTTCTTTGAGCAAAACAAATACCAAGGAGAAGGTGCAGCGATTAATTTACGCTTTGAAGCTACACAAATGCCTGGTGAAGATCGCAGCAACGACTAAAAAATTGAATGGGGGAGCGTAAAAGATGGGTATTAAAAAACGATTAACAAGTGGAGCTATTGCTGCCACACTCGGAATCTCATTAATTGGAGTAGGAACATGGGCAGCGTTTAATGATGTGGAAAATGTAGAAGGTGGCGTTGCGGCAGGAACCTTGGAACTTTCTTTAAATGAACTGAATGGACAGCCGGTAAACTTTGATATTTCTAACTTAAAGCCTGGTGACCATATGACAAGACAGCTTCAGCTTAAAAATGATGGCTCACTAGCGATAAAAGATGTGCTCTTGTCTATAGAGACCGTTGACTTTCAAGACTATGCGCCAAATGAGCCAGGAATGCCAGGCTATGAGGATGAGGATACGTGGGGAGAAAATACCGTTGTTGACTACTTAAACCAGTTTGAAGTTACCATCATGAATGTAGGAAATGAAGGCAGTGGGGATGGGGAATTCCCGAAGAATATTATTCTTGAGAATGTATCTTTAGGCGATTTTTATTTAGCATCTGGTACGATCCATGGCGATCGTCCAGGGGAGGATCCAGCTTCTATCCAAGCTGCTAGAGAACGTGTCTGGAATAGTGTCGATCAAGCATATATTGATGTAGCTTCAAATCGATTGAATGTGTCAACAGTAAATCCTGATCAATGGACGGGACTTCCAGTCGATCCGTATGATCCAGACAATGTGCTTATCAAAATTGCTTTTAAAGATGACCAAACAAAAAATGAAGATGGCACATATGTACAGAACAAATATCAAGGAGATGCTGCTGCAATCGAATTTATGTTTGAAGCGAGACAATGGGATGGGCAGGATGTTTCCGACGAAGAAGGCTATGTAGAATCCAATGAACAGGCTAATAATGGCAATTAATTATTAAGGGAAGAGCTGCAGGGGAATTTGACGATTCCCCTGCAGCTATCTACTAAAGCTGGGAGGGGTGGATAGAATGAAACTAAAAGAATCAATTTTTTTCACCATTGTAATAATGGTGTTTTCCAGTATTTCTTTGGTGCATGCTGAAGAAGAATTTAATGTTGAACTTTCTACGAATCCCAGCACTATTCTTTTTCATATTGAAGAAATGAAACCAGGAGACTATGCAAGTAAAACATTAACGGTTACAAGTAATAGCACAGGAATGGTTGGTTATATCGTTAATGAAAGGTTTGTAGATGGATCTGAGAAGCTGTATGACCATCTAACATTAAGAATTTCAGATGAACACTCGACTTTATATGATGGGTTGGTGAAAGACTTTCAACAGCTCGAAAGTCGCGAATTAAAAGAGAAAGATTCAGATGTAATTACTTTTACAGTGTCCATGCCAAGTGAGTTAGGAAATGATTTTCAAGGGTTGAGAACAGCATTTGAACTAGAAATTTATGCAGAAGGGTCAATAAATAGTGCTTTGCCATCAGGAAGTAAATTACCAAACACGGCAACAGCTATGTTTCAGTATATTTTAATTGGTATCATCTTATTAAGTGTTGGAACTGCGGTTTATCTCCTACAAGTACGAAAGACATTGTTCAGGAAAAAGAAATTAGATATCGAATCATAATTTTCCTGCAAATATAGACAAAATGATGTGAGGCATTATACAAAACTAGTTTTAATATGACAAAACAAGTCAACCAAAAGTCCTTACTCGTATAGTATATTAGACATATAGAGAAAAAACTTCCTCAGAATAAAGGCAAACTTATTGAAAGGTAAGGACGCAAAATCACAGGTCTAACGTAATTGCTAGGACGGCTGGATTGCCTGAGCGTTATATTGGGGGATGGGGGAAATGGAAAGTATAATGGGAAAAGTTGTATTGGATGAGGAATGGATTATGCTAATAAAGGAGGCGAAGGCTGTAGGGCTATCAGTGGAAGATGTACGTTTATTTATAGAAGAAAATAAATCATGTACATAGCGAATTGAAAAACGTACTATATATAGAACTGCTCACCTATTTTGTGGTATAATTCGCAATGAAAGAAGGTGAGATGCTTGATAGGTGAAAAAATCAAACAATTACGGACAGAAAAGAACCTGTCTATATCTGAATTGGCTGAGCGAGCAAATGTAGCAAAATCCTATCTAAGTTCCATTGAGCGCAACTTGCAACGGAATCCATCAATCCATTTTATGGAAAAAATCAGTAGTGTGTTAGGGGTAACTGTTAATGAGTTGCTTGATGACAACCATGATTCACAAGAGGAAGTGCTTGATCATGAATGGCTGCAAATTGTAAAAGAGGCAATGGATTCAGGCATTACAAAAGAACAGTTCAAGGAGTTTTTGGAATTTAGCAAGTGGAAAAACAAGCAAGAGAACCACTCTTGATTTGAAATGCGATTACCCTAATTAAATAATATATTTTTGCATACTACGGAGATGATACTGTAGTATTTTTTCTTGTGTTTTTTACATGTGTAGGTTTGCTCTCCTCCAACATTTGAAGATTCATCCCACGTAAACTGGAGGTGCTCTGTCTTACCTGCGTCAGCAACAAGCTTCTTTCTTAACCTAATGAACATTGATTGTGTATAAAAGTTGACAACAATACATAAAATTAACCTTTCCATAAATTTAAATATGGATTTTTGTTCCAATACGCAGTACGATGGAACTAATTGTCATTCGATAATGAATTAAGCATAATCCCTTTCATGATTATTCTTATGTTGTATCGCATAACATCCTAAATTTACATACTCTTCTAATATCATTATGGTAGGGTAGCATTTTTCGTTATCGTATCTTTAGTAACCTTAAACTGTTTCCGTGCATAAGATAGTTGAAACAAGTTTTGTGCAAGGAAAAAAACAATAAGGTGATGCTACATGATGTCTTTTTTAATAGCACAAAGATAGGTAAAGACAAAAACATCATAAAGCTTTCGAAAATTATTTAGATAGAACGTCAAAAATCGACAGCATTCTATAGTTATATATGTTATTCTTCGGTTACGTTGCATTTTTTGCCGACTACTAAAAGAATTTGTCAATCCGTACGATTAAAATAATCTAATATTGGGATACTTTTTAAGAGGGTGAAGAAATGAGTGAACGGGAATATTATAAGCATGTATTACAAAAGGTAATTGCAGAGACAGAAAATGAAAAGATAAAGACGTCTGAAGAACTAATTCAAGCACTTATATTTGAGCTTACTGAATTAAGACGAACAGCAACAGATTAGAAATGCTACGTTGGAATGGATGATTATCAAAGTTTATTGCTGTATAATAACAGCGTAACATTGGACAAACTGTTTGCGAAATTGATGGAACGGATAGTAAGTTTTTTCCTTATACTATTGATTTTAGGTGGGAAGATAGTATGGATACGTTTAAAAATCCAAATTTGATGATTTTTAAATGAATAATGCAGGCTAATGCTTATGAGCACATAGGCATTAGCCTCTTTGTAATTAGAGACCACTGGAGCTGTGTCAAGTGGAAATAAAAGTTATCACGAAAAATAGTGCCTAAACGTAATATACGAGGAGGAATATAATTATGAAACGATTGTTAAATTGTACTGCTTCTGATTTCGCTTCAATGAATAAAGATGAACTCTTGCAATCTATTCAGGCTTCAGAGGGAAGAACCATGCTTGCAGAAGTCGTGTGCTCCACTACGCCATTATATCCAGGCTTAACAAATGCAGAATATGTAGCAGCATTTGGGGCGGATCTTGTTTTGTTAAATGTATTTGATGTTGACAAGCCTAGCGTTGAAGGTTTAGAGCTTTTAGAGAAGAAAGTAGAAACAAACGATATTATCCAAACGGTAAAGGAACTAGTTGGGCGACCTGTTGGAATTAATTTAGAGCCAGTAGATATTCACGCTAATGAGTTAGAAACATTAGAGCAATTGCCGGCAGGACGACGGGCGACAGATAATACGATTCAAAAAGCAATAGGCCTTGGTGTTGATTTTATTTGTCTGACTGGTAATCCGAAAACAGGTGTATCTAATGATGCCATTGAGAAGGCGATTAAAATGGTGAAGAAGATCGCAGGGGATAAAATCCTAATTATTGCTGGTAAAATGCACGGTGCTGGTACAAAAATAGATACAGCTGAAGGATTGGCGGACAATGTTTCCGTTCAACGATTTGTTCAAGCCGGAGCAGACATTGTACTGGTTCCTGGTGTTGGAACAGTGCCAGGTGCCACTTTATCTAAAACAGAGCGTCTAATCCAAGCTATTCATAATGAAGGAGCACTAGCTCTTACGACAATAGGAACAAGTCAAGAAGGTTCTACTGTTGAAACGATTCAAAATATCGCATTATATAATAAAATGGCTGGTGCAGACGTACACCATATTGGAGACGCGGGACTACATGGAATTGCACCACCTGAAAACATAATGAATTATTCTATCGCAATACGTGGAAAGCGTCATACGTATACTCGGATGGCAGCATCCATTAAAAGATGACAGCTTGATGAATAGGATAGTAATCGCAATAGACTTTTATGAAGTACTATGCTAGCTTTATATTTGTAAAGGACTATGAAAGGACGGAATATCCATGCCTAATCAGACATCATTGTATCTTACAAATGTTACGGTTTATACGGAAGATGGAGTAATAGAGAATGGTTCATTACTTTTGGAAAATGGACAAATAAAGCAAATATATTCTGATGGAAGGAAGCCAGAAAGCTACCCGCCCTCCTTTAAAATTATTGATGGAACAGGGTTAAATGCAATTCCAGGTTTTATTGATGGCCATATTCATGGGGCAAACGGAGCAGATGTCATGGATGCTACAGAGGAAGCACTAGACAAAATGGCTCTTGTATTACCAAGGGAAGGAACGACAAGCTTTTTGGCAACAACGATCACGCAATCTCCAGAAAATATTACGCGTGCATTGAAAAATGTTGCACAATATACGAGTAAATCTGGACAAGCCGAGATAATTGGGGTTCATTTAGAAGGACCATTTATTGAAGCAAGTAAAAAAGGTGCGCAGCCCTTAGAATACATTATGAAGCCAAGCATTGAACAATTCAAAAAGTGGCAACAAGTTGCACAGGGTTCAATAAAAACTATTACAATGGCACCTGAGCTTGACGAAGATGGATCTTTTATTCGATATCTTGCTGAGACTGGGGTAAATGTGTCTGCTGGTCACACTGACGCAGGAATAGAGGAGATGAAAAAAGCAGTAGCGAATGGTGTTCGACAAGTAACACACATTTGCAATGCAATGAATGGCATCCATCACAGAGATATTGGAGCTGTCGGGGCAGCGTTTCAGCTGGAAGCATTACGAGCAGAACTAATTGCTGATGGCATTCATGTTTCTCCGGAAATGATGCAAATAATTTATCAAAATATGGGAAGTGAACGATTGATCCTTATAACAGATGCAATGCGGGCTAAATGCTTACATGCTGGTGATTATGAGCTTGGCGGTCAGCCAGTTACGGTTACAGAGGATCGAGCAGTACTTCAGGATGGTACATTGGCTGGAAGTATTTTAAAAATGAATGAGGGTGTGCAGCAAATGTTGCGTCTTCGGGACGTTACCATTCAAAATGTTGTCGAGATGGCTTCTATGAATCCGGCTAAGCAGCTTGGTGTGTTTGATAGAAAAGGAAGCATTTCAGTAGGTAAAGATGCAGATGTATTGTTAGTTGATAACCAAATAAATATTAAGCTTGCGGTATGTCGCGGTGTGGTAGCTTACGAGGAGGAAAAATAAAAATGCAAATAATAAAAACAGCAAATTACGAAGCAATGAGTGAAAAAGCGTATGCAGAAATAGTAGAAATCATTAATTCAGTGGAAAATCCTGTATTAGGATTAGCGACAGGTTCTACCCCCGAAGGGCTTTATCAGCATATGATTGAACAATATAATCAAGGAAATCTGACTTTGAAAAAAGCAACAACGTTTAATTTAGATGAATATGTAGGATTAGATGCAGCGGATCCAAATAGTTATCGTTATTATATGAATGACAAATTATTTCAACACATTGATATCCAAAAAGGGCAGAGCCATTTGCCAAATGGTTCTGCACAGGATTTAGAGCAGGAATGTAATGACTATGAACAGAAAATAAAACAAGCAGGGAATATTGATGTACAAATTCTGGGATTAGGTTTAAATGGTCATATCGGCTTTAATGAACCAGGCACTTCATTTGAAAGCAGAACGCATGTGATAGAGTTAGATGCGTCAACTCGTGAAGCGAATGCGCGCTTTTTTTCCTCGTTAGACGCTGTTCCAACACAGGCAATTACAATGGGAATTGAAACGATAATGGAAAGTAAAGCAATTATTTTACTCGTCTCTGGAGAAAATAAAGCGGATGCGGTTGCACGTTTAGTTGAGGGAGAGATTAGTGAGGAATTTCCAGCTTCCATTTTACAAAAGCACGGAAACGTAACATTGATTGCTGATGAAGCAGCTTTATCTAAAGTAGAATTTTAATGGGCTGGGACAAAAGAATTTTTTATGAAAATCAAATGAGATGTTTAAGACTTTAACTAGATGAATTGATCGAGTGGTTGTGAAGGGTGAGACATCTTGAAAAGAAGATCGCTTTTTCTACGCGCTTATGCCCGTGGTAAAAGCGATCCCATTGTTCGTATTTTGAGGCAAACGCTCTTGTTTTGTCCTAGCGTCTTCTCCTTATTAATTTGAAACATCGACTTCTACATATTTTTTATCGACTTTCTTTATGGAGGCTTGGCCGTTTGTAAAATCTGTTATCCAAGCTTGGAATGTATCCTCTTCATCGGCTTTTACGTAAACAATACATTCAACTTGTTCTAAATAGTGGATGGTTTCTAAAATATAATTGGAGGATCGTAAAGCATTTTCGATTTTTCCGAGTAATGGGTAATCAATAGTAAGTGAAAATCCTTGCATCAATTGTCTGTTCACAACACCTGTTGCTTGAATTGCTTGCGAAGTGGCAGTTCCATATGCACGGATTAATCCACCTGCGCCCAATTTTATGCCGCCGAAATATCTTGTAACAACTACCACGGTATCCTTTAGGTGCTGTTTTTTTATAACTTCCAGAATTGGTATTCCAGCAGTTCCACTTGGTTCTCCATCATCATTTGCCTTTTGGATTTGATCATGCTCACCAATCATGTATGCGGAGCAATTATGAGTTGCATCATGATGCTTTTTTTTAATTTCCTGAATAAACGTTTGCGCGTCTTTTTCAGATTCTACTCTACGAACATAGCCAATAAATCGTGATTTTTGAATTGTGATTTCATTTGAACCTTCTTTTTTTACTGTTAAGTAATTTGATAACATGTTAACCTCCAAATCTGATAAAAGATAGTATATAATGAAGTAGCATAGATATATACTTTTTCAATAAATTATTCTTGTTGCCAGTGCTTTCATGTGCTTTTACTACATATCGTACTAGAAAAATTCTAATATTTATTGTAAAAATTAGCTTTTTCGTGGTGTTCAAGGAAAAAATTACTAGAACTAAGAAAAAAGACCCTTTTAAAAAGTACGAAGACTCCGTATGATTATATCATAGGTTGGTGTTGATTATGGCGATAAAAACAAGTGAAAAAGATCTAGACAATATCATTCATGAGATGATTGATGTTGTAGAAAATAGCAAGGATGAAATTTTTAACATTAGTGAAGAAGCACGCACTGAACACGAGGTACTCGTACGGGAGTTAAGAGAAACGAAGAATAAAGTAATCGATCATATTGAGAATGGCGACAAACTCGAGCATAAAGTAAGGTATTCAAGACAACGGCTATCTGAAGTGAGTAAATACTTTGATCGTTATTCTGAAACGGAAATTCGTGAGGTTTACGAAAAAACACATGCGATGCAAACGCAATTAGCAGTAATGCGACAGGAAGAGCAGGTGTTGCGTGAAAAACGCGATGAACTAGAGCGAAGAATTGTTGCGTTGGAACAGACGATTGAACGCGCTCAAGGTTTAGCTGGTAAAATTTCTGTCGTACTAAATTACTTAACCGATGATTTTCGTCAAGTAAATGAATTGATTGAAGAGGCAAAGGAAAAACAGGAATTTGGATTGAAAATTATTGAGGCTCAAGAGGAAGAGCGCCGCAAAATTTCTCGTGAAATACATGATGGTCCAGCGCAAATGCTTGCCAATATATTGTTACGGTCTGAGCTGGTGGACCGAACATTTCGAGAGGGAACGCTTGATAAGGGATTAGAGGAAATAAAAAGCGTCCGGAAGATGATTCGCTCTTCATTATATGAGGTCCGTCGAATTATTTATGATCTTCGTCCTATGGCATTAGATGATTTAGGATTAATCCCAACTTTAAAAAAATATCTGTCTACTGTTTCAGAATATAACGATGTAACGATTGATTTTAAATCCTTTGGAGAAGAAGATCGTTTAAATAGTAAATATGAAGTTGCGTTTTTCCGTTTAATACAAGAGGCTGTTCAAAATGCAGTGAAGCATGCACAGGCGAGTTTAATCGAAGTAAGGATGGAAATTCGAAACAATACGTTGACTGTCGTTATTAAAGACAATGGGATTGGCTTTGATCAAAGTGTTAAGCGCGATAAGTCATTTGGATTAATTGGCATGAGAGAGCGTGTTGAAATGTTTGATGGTAAGATAAAAATAGAATCAGAAATTGGAAAAGGTACTAGAATATTAATTCAAGTACCGTATAATTAATGTAACTAGTCCTACAAACATGATGGGCTTTTATATAGTTAAAGGTATGTCGAAATTATAGAAAAAGAAACGTAGTTTATCTATCATAGTAATGGGAGAGTTAACATTGTAGAAATAGACTTAGGAGGAACAAGACGATGAATACTGGTAAACAAGTAAATATTGTTTTGATTGATGATCACAAGCTGTTCCGTGAAGGCGTAAAAAGAATACTTGAATTTGAACCATCTTTTAATGTGGTAGCTGAAGGAGATGATGGATCTGAAGCGCCGAAGCTTGTTAAACATTATGGTCCAGATGTTGTTTTAATGGATATCAATATGCCGAATATTAATGGTGTACAAGCAACTGCGGATTTAGTTCGCTTCTTTCCAAAAACGAGTGTAATTATTTTATCTATTCACGATGATGAGAGCTATGTGACACACGCTTTAAAAACAGGAGCACAAGGCTATTTGTTAAAAGAAATGGATTCCAATTCACTCATCGAAGCGATTAAGGTTGTGAGCGAGGGTGGTTCTTACCTACATCCTAAGGTTACCCACAATTTGGTAAAGGAATATCGTCGGTTAGCAAAAGAAAGTAAGCCAAATGTAGCGGGTAATGAAATTAAATTCCAAAAGCCACTGCATATTTTAACAAAGCGTGAATGTCAGGTTTTACAATTGATTGCAGAAGGGAAAAGCAATCGTTCTGTTGCGGAATCATTATATATTAGTGAAAAAACAGTAAAGAACCATGTAAGTAATATTTTACAAAAAATGAATGTGAATGATCGTACCCAAGCTGTTGTATCAGCAATCCGCAAAGGATGGGTAGAAGTTATCTGATTTAATGCTCAATATTCTCGTAATCTGTTCCTAGATTCGTTACGTAACTAGTATAATACTCTTCGCTCTGATACATGATTGTATCAGAGTTTTTTCATAGGCGTAAAAAAGTATATTAGAAGGGTCTAAAATACGTCTCATCATATAAAAACTATGGATATCAAAAAAATACGAATGGATTTTACTCTAGTTTATTGGAAAGGAAATAATAATGCATTTTTTACGTTGTTCATGTAAAATAAGAGCAATACTAGTTGAAAATATTTTTTTACATAGAGGCTAGAAATATTGGAGAGGAATGGCTTAGATGAAAGTTGCTATAATGACGGATAGTACGGCATATATACCAGCTGAAATTAGGGAAGAGAAAGCAATTCATATGGTTCCCTTAAGTGTCGTATTCGGAGATGATGTATATCAAGAAGAAATTGATATAACAACAGAGGAATTTTATCAAAAAATAAAGGAAGCAAAGGAGCTTCCAAAAACATCTCAACCTTCTATTGGATATGTGACAGCTAAATTAGAGGAGCTTGCAAAAGAATATGATGCGGTTGTTTCTATCCACTTATCAAGTGGAATTAGTGGTACATATCAAGCGGTGGTAAGTGCAGGTAAGATGGTAGAGGGTATCGATGTATATGCCTATGATTCGGAAATAAGCTGTATGGCACAAGGATTTTATGTGCTGGAAGCTGCAGAAATGGCGAAGAACAATAAAAATCCAGCTGAAATTCTTGCCCGCCTTGATGAGATGAAAAAGTCCTTAAGGGCTTATTTTATGGTAGATGATTTAACTAATTTACAACGCGGTGGTAGACTGAGCGGGGCACAAGCATTAGTTGGAAGCTTACTTCAAGTGAAGCCCATTTTGCATTTTGTTGACAAGATAATTGTACCGTTTGAAAAGATTCGCACACGAAAAAAAGCAATTAATCGAATCGTCGGAATGCTTGAGGAAGATGCTCAAGATAACAATGAAATAAAGGTCGTTTTTATTCATGGTAATGCAGAAGAAGCAGCTTTGGATTTACAGGCGTCTTTTAAAGCGCGATATCCATCAGCAGAGACATCGTTAAGTTATTTTGGGCCGGTTATTGGTACCCACCTTGGAGAGGGTGCACTCGGAGTTTGTTGGTATAAAAAGTAACGAATACAGAAGGAGACTGGGACAAAAGAAGCGTATTTAAATTAAAATCCGAATAATTGTTTCCATGTAAAAATTGTTTTGTCCCAGCCTATATTTAAAGAAAGGTCGTGATTATTTGACGCAATTGCAAGATGATAAGGAGCTCCCCCACCTTTCCTCAGATCAGTTATCCCCCGATCAACTTTCCGCTTATTATTCAGGTAAACGATTACTTCGAAATGAAATTCATATCCAGGAAGTGTATTTTCAATGGCTACTTTCTAAGCAATATTTTATTCCCGTCCCCGCTATTAAAAGAAAACTTTTTCATTATACTTGTCAACGGTGTGGAAATAGTAGGCGGTCTTTATTTGGTGATATTCCATGTGCATCATGTGGAGAAACGCATGTATATTGCCGGAAATGTATCATGATGGGTAGGGTATTGGCTTGTGATTTTCTCTATTATTGGAATGGTCCAGTAATAGAGCGTACATTATTGCAGTATGAACCATGTACATGGGAAGGAACGCTTACCTCTACGCAGGAAAAGGCGGCAAATCGGATTGTTAAAGCAATTCAATTACAGGAGAAAGAGCTGCTCATTTGGGCAGTGTGTGGATCAGGTAAAACGGAAATGTTGTTTGCAGGAATTTCGGAAGGATTAAAGAAAGGATTGCGCGTTTGTATTGCAACTCCGAGAACGGATGTAGTACAAGAGTTAAAACCACGTATTCAACAAGCTTTTTCCTCTATTCCCATCGAAGCATTATATGGTGGAAGTAACGATACAGAAGCAAAAGCACAACTAATTATTTCAACTACACATCAATTGCTCCGATTTCAAGAAGCATTTGACATTATGATAATTGATGAAATTGATGCATTTCCATTTCATAGCGATCCATCGTTATTGTTTGCAGTACAGCGGTCTAGAAAATTAAAGAGTACTTCTATCTACTTAACCGCTACCCCACGAAAACAACACCAAATGCAAATTTTGCTGAAGCAACTTCCTCATTTTTTCGTTCCTGTTCGGTATCATGGTCATCCGCTACCTGTCCCATATATGAAGATGTCAATTTCCTTAAAAAAGGATGTACAAAACAATCATCCCCCAGCTTCCTTTGTTTCCTGGTTGAAAAAGAGGAAGAACCCGAATAGGCAACTACTCATTTTTGTACCAACTATTTCCTTAGTGGAAAGCTTATTAGCTTCTGTAACAAAGCTTTTATTACAAGAACAAATGATTAAAAACAAGTTTGAAATAGCTTCTGTTTACGCTAACGACGGTGCTAGAGTAGAAAAAGTACAGGCGTTCCGCGACAAGAAATTAGTCGCTATAATGACGACAACGATTTTAGAAAGAGGGGTCACTTTTCCATCTGTTGATGTTGCTATTTTTGATGCAGGTCATGATGTGTTTGATGAAGCTGCTCTTGTACAAATCGCAGGACGCGCAGGACGAAGTGCTGAAGATCCCAAAGGGGAAGTTGTGTTTTTTCATGATGGGAAAACAGAAGCAATGATTAAAGCCGTCGAGATGATTAAGGAGATGAATAAACGGATTGCAGATTTTTGAAATGGGCACACATAAAGAGGTGCTTGAGCGAAGAGTGTCCGCCTGGATGAAAGGTAACGGAGTTATATCATTTAGGGTTCAAATGAAATATGATTCAAAATAAATGCCTAACTATTATATAAACAGGAGTGAAATGAATGCATTGTTTATGGTGCGAAAATGAGGTGGAATTTTCTCTCACGTGGAAAAGTCTCTTGATTCCATCAAGAGAAAAGGTGCTATGTAGCTCTTGTCGTGGAAAGTTAGAACTTTTACAAGGGGAACGCTGTAACATGTGTAGTAGAGTCTCCATGGAAAAGCTTTGTTCAGATTGTAAAAGGTGGCAATCCTTAACACATCCGTCTTCATTGCAATGGAATTATTCAATCTATAAATATAATTATTTTATGAAGGAGCTCGTAGCGAAATGGAAATATCGCGGGGACTATACGTTAGGAGTTTCTTTTCAATCTATCTTTCAAGAACATTTTAAGGTACACTTTAACCATCTACGAAAAAGTGCCATTGCCGTTCCAATTCCCTTAAGTCATGAGAGGCTAAAAGAGAGAGGATTTAATCAAGCACAGATGTTAACAGAGTTCCTTCCAATTGAAAGTTGTTCTCCACTAGAACGATTACATGGTGAAAAGCAATCGAAGAAAACAAAAAAGGAACGAATCACTGGTGGAAATCCATTTAAACTTAAAGAAACTATTAAAAAACAGGTTATTCTTGTCGATGATATATATACAACAGGTGCCACACTTCATCAAGCAGCTCGACTGCTAATAGATAGTGGGTGCCCAGCAGTATATTCTTATACGTTAATTAGGGGTTAACCATTTATGTTATAATAAAGGAAAAATAAGGAGAATGATTGCGATGGCAGAACTAGCTAATTGCCCTCACTGCGGTGCGGTTTTTGTCAAAGGAATCCGCGAAATATGTCAAGCATGTTATAAAGAAGAAGAGAAGGCATTTCAAATTGTTTATGATTTTTTAAGAGTTCAAAAAAATCGTGAAGCAACGTTATTGGAAATCGTAGAAGCTACAGGCGTCGAGAAAGAGTTAATTATTAAATTTATCAAAGAAAACCGATTGCGGAAATCGCAATTCCCAAAACTTGGTTATCCTTGCGATCGATGTGGAAAGGATATAAGGAGTGGGAAGCTTTGTAATCAATGTGCAGCTGAGCTAAAAAAGGATTTAGAACAACATGATAAATTAGAGCAATTATCTGAAGAACGTAAGAATGCAGAGAAGCAAAAAGTACACACCTATTTTGTTATGGATAAATATAAAAAATAACTTCATAATCAGCAAGATGTTGCCGATATAATAAATAGATATAAAGCGTAAAATGCGTTTGTTTTAGATTAAAGCGAGGTGGAACGATGAAGATACACGGATCAAATCAAACAAACTTTAATCCGTATAATAAACAGCTTCAAAAGCTAACAGAGCATAAGCATGCGGGTAATCAAAAGGATCAATTACAAATTTCCAAAGAGGCGAAGCATTTACAAAAAGCTGAGCAAGGAAATGGTCAGCGTGAAGCATATGTGAATGAAATTAAAAAAGCGGTTGAAGCCGGTGAATATAACATTAATTATGAAAAAACTGCACAGAAAATGATTGCATTCTGGTCAAATCGATAAGAGGTGCAATTCTAGAAAAAGGAGGACATCATTTTGTCCGTTCAATCTATTAATACTGCACTTGAAAAACTAATTAACGTACACCAAACGCTTTTAAATTTATCACAAGAAAAAACCGTTGTTCTAAAAAACGGCAATCTTGATCAATTACAGACGTTACTAGTTCGAGAAAGAAAGCAAATTCAAGTTTTACAAAAGATGGAAACGAATCGTGTAGAAGCAGTAAATAATTGGTTTCAAAATAACGATGCGATGACAGAAGAGCAAACAATCTCAAATTTACTAGAAAAGATAAAAGATGTAAGTGAGAAAGAAAAGCTGACTAATTTAACGGTAGCATTAACACAAGTCATGCTCGAGTTAAAGCAACAAGAACAGTTAAACCAAGCATTAGTACAGCAGTCTGTTCAATTTGTTCAGCTTTCATTAGATATGCTTAGCCCTACACTGAAAAACATGAACTATGGAAATAATCAAAGTGCGGGAACTACCAATCGATCCGTGTTTGATTCTAAAGCCTAATAATAGAATTATAGATTGAAACTTTCGTTGTAAAAGGAGTAAAAGAGATGAGTACATTCCATGGATTAGAAATGGCTAAGCAAGCATTGTTTGCTCAGCAGTCAGCGCTTTATACAACAGGTCATAATATATCAAATGCGAATACAGATGGATATACAAGACAACGGGTTAATTTTCAAACAATGAATCCGTACCCTTCTGCTTCAAGAAATCGTCCGCAGATTCCGGGGCAATTAGGAACTGGTGTAGAAGTTGGTTCAGTTCAACGCATTCGTGATAAATTTTTAGATTTTCAGTTTCGCTCAGAAAATAGTAAAGCAGGATACTGGGAAACAAAATCGAATGCATTAAGTAGAATGGAACAATTGTTAAATGAGCCTTCTGACAGTGGACTTTCAAAAACAATGGACCGTTTTTGGCAATCATTACAGGATCTTGCAACACATCCTGAAAAAGATGGTGCTCGTTCTGTTGTGCTTGAGCGTGGAAAAGCAGTAGCTGAAACGTTTAATTATTTAAATAAATCGCTAAATTCAATTCGAAGTGATTTAAAATCAAAGTTAGACCATACAGAGAGCACAGCTAATTCCATTGTTCGACAAATAAGTAATATAAACGAACAAATTAAGGAATTAGAAACACACGGTTACACAACAAATGATCTTTATGATAAGCGAGACCAGCTTTTGGATCAATTATCTGGGATTGTAAATATATCCGTTGATTACGACACAAGTCATATCCCAGAAGGTAAAATGGGACAAGGGGTCGTTGAAATTTCGCTTGTCGATGATAATGGGAACAAAGTACATACATTACCTGGCGGTCCATTTGCGAAGGATGAAAAGATATTTGAAATTGAATACGAAGGTGACGACAAAGCAAATGCAGTCAAACAAATAACAGTTCAAGGCTACGCTGGAAGTTTACCAATTTCGGATATTGATGGATCATTCAGTGGACTTATTGATTCTTACGGCCACACCTTTAATGGCGCGGTCGAAGGAGTCTATCCAGAAAAGATCGATAAATTAAACGAAATTGCTTATGAATTCGTAAACGCATTTAATTCTATTCATGAACAAGGATTTGCTTTAGATGGAACACAAGCAGGAAACTTTTTTGCTCCTTTAGCAGATAAAAATAACGCAGCTGCGCTTATTAGTGTTGTTATTACCGATGGAGACATGATAGGAGCAAGCGAAAATGGTCAACCCGGAAATGGAGAAAACGCATTAGATCTTTCGGCTGCGTTTGATACGTTTCGTGACATGTATGAGCCAATGATCGGAGAACTAGGTGTAAATGCACAAGAAGCGATAAGAATGCTGGAAAATACAAATATTCTCCGTTCCAGAGTAGAAAATGAACGAATGTCTGTAAGCTCGGTTTCATTAGATGAAGAAGTAGCAAATATGATTAAGTTTCAACATGCATATAATGCAGCAGCAAGAAGTATGACGACAATTGATGAAATGATTGATCGAATAATTAATAATATGGGCTTAGTTGGAAGGTAGGTTGAGTTAATGCGTATTACCCAAAACATGTTGTCGAATAATATGTTACGAAATTTGTCCAATAATTACTCTAAACTAGATATGATAATGGAACAGCTTCATACTGGGAAAAAGATAACTCGTCCTTCAGACGATCCTGTTGTAGCAATGCAAGGGATGAATTATCGCACACAGGTAATTGAAATTGAGCAATTTGCTCGAAATACGAGTGAAGTGAACAATTGGATGGATAATTCAGATGCTGCGTTGGATAAAGCGACAAAAGCTTTACAAAAGATTCGAGAATTAGCAGTCCAAGCAAGCAATGATACGTATGATGAAGCGCAACGACAAAACATTAAAGAAGAAGTAGAACAATTAAAAAAGCATTTAGTAGAGATTGCCAATACGAATGTAAATGGGAAATATATTTTTAATGGAACAAATACTACTGAAAAGCCATTTGATGATAACGGGAAGTGGAATAATCCGGATTTAACACAAATATCTGATGTGAAAATTGAAGTTGCAAATGGAACAAAGCTTGAAGCAAATGTGGATCCTACAACAGTATTTGGCGGAACAGGTGCAAATGATGTCGCTGAATTATTTGAGGATATTGATTTCTTTATTAATGCATTAGATACCAATAATCAAGCAGAGATTGATGCCAGTATCGGAAAAATGCAAACTAGAATTGATGATGTTGTAAATTCCCGTGCTAATTTAGGTGCACGAATGAATCGTTTGGAACTTATCGAAAATCGACTTGGAGAACAAGAAGTCATTGCGAAGAAAATGATGTCTGAAAATGAAGACGCCGATTATGAAAAAACGATCACGCAACTAATTACACAGGAAAGCATACTTCGTGCTTCGTTGTCTGCGGGGTCTAGAACGATGCAGCCATCGCTATTAGACTTTTTAAGATGATCTTATTGAATCATTTATCATACAGCCCTTACCGCGGAGAATGGTGAGGGCTGTATCGTAGTTTTATATTTGAAAATATACCTTAAAAAGGAAATGATGGTAATGAAACTTCCTCAAATCCGGATTGAAACACAAATGGCAAAAATAGCGCTTCAACAGCAACCTGGAAAACAGGAAATCAAGCAGCCTAAAGCCGATGTATCTATTCAACAACCACGAGCGGAATTAACTATAACAAGAACGCCTTCTAAATTACAAATCGATCAGACGAAGGCATGGGAAGATATGAATTTGATGTCTATTTTGAGGAGAAATGACATTGTTGCTGCTGAGGGGAAACAAGGTGCTTTAGAAGGAACTGGACGAAGGGCGCAACAAGGACAAGAATTAATGAAAATTGAAAACAAAGGTAATCCAATTATAAATCAAGCGATTGTAAATGGACATAAAGCACAAAAACCAATTGGAATTGACTTTATTCCATCTCGATTTGCTGTAAAAATTGATTTCCAACCTGGTATGTTAGATATTGATGTCACACCACATAAGCCTCAAATTGAGATTATGCCAAGAAAAGTTGAGCATCGATACGAAAATGGAGAGGTAGACATCTCGATGAAGCAGCAAGCAGCTCTTTCCATTGATTTTGTTCATGCTTCTGTTGACAATAAATAGGAGAGGATGTGCAATTCATGCAAATAATGACGAAATATTTTGGAGAACTGGAAATTGATCGTTCAAATGCGATTCATTTTCAATCGGGACTCCCAGGCTTTGCAGAAGAAAAAGAATTTATCCTACTTGATTTTCCAGGAAATCCTGCTTTTCAAGTATTACAATCTATAGTCACACCCAATCTTGCATTTATTGCAACCAATCCCTATCAATTTTATGAAGATTATTCATTTGATTTAGATGATGCGATTTTAAGTGCCTTACACATTACAAAAGAACAGGATATCATTGTGCTGGCGATTGTAACAGTGAAACAACCATTCTCTGAAAGTACGATTAATTTAAAAGCACCCCTCATTATTCAAAAGGAATTACGTGTAGGAAAGCAATATGTATTAAATAATCAAGATTATCCAATTAAGGCAACACTTATCCCGTCCAAAAAGAAAGGAGAATAGCCATGCTTGTACTATCCAGAAAAAAAAATGAAGCGATCCAAATCGACGATAACATCGAAATTCAAGTGCTTGCAATTGAAGGAGATCAAGTCAAGCTTGGCATTTCAGCTCCTAAAACGACGGATATTTATCGCATGGAGATATATATGGATATTCAAAAACAAAATAGTGAAGCAGCCAATGTTTCATTAGATGTTATTCAATTACTATCAGATGAAGTGGATGAAGAATAAATATCGCTAAACATTTTACCAAATTCTACCGATATAAAAGGAAACTATACGGTAAGAGGAGTTGCATGAACCATGCGATTGGAAAATTTAGTGACAAATTCATTATCAAATGAAGGTATTAAGTATTCTGAACCTATACGCACGGTATCACAAGGTTTAAGAGAGAAAGACAACGTATTACAAGAGAATCATGTTGCAAATCAAGAAGAGGTAGAGATGGTTGTATCGAAGTTGAATGAATTTGTGCAGCCACTTCGAACGGATCTAAAGTTTCAACTTCATGAAAAGCTTAATGAATACTATGTTGAAGTAGTAGATCCTATTACAAAAGAGGTTGTTAAAGAAATTCCTCCAAAGAAGTTCCTAGATATGTATGCTGCAATGGCAGAGTATATGGGAATATTAATCGACGAAAAAATATAACTTATAGTTAGATAAAGGAGTGAATGAGGATGCGTATTGGTGGACTAGCATCAGGCATGGATATTGATGAATTAGTAAATAAACTTATGACAGCAGAACGCTTGCCATTAAATCGAATGGAACAAGATAGAACAACCTTAACATGGAAACGAGATGGATTTCGAGATATTTATAAGTCACTTTTTGAACTAAAAGAAATGACACGTGACATGCGTTTAAGTCCTACATATAACTCGAAAAACGTTAGTTCTTCTTTAACAAGCGCTGTTACTGCTACGGCAAACTCAAAAGCAACAAATGGTTCATATAGAATTTCTGTTTCGAAATTAGCTTCATCTGCGATGAACATAAGTGGAGCAGAAGTATCTTTAGATCCATCCAAAACGTTAGTTGAACAAGGAGTACAAGCTCAAACTTATAGCTTCAGCACGTATAATAAGGATGGTGTTGAAGAGGTACATCAGTTTGAAATTAAAGCAGAGGATAAACTTGAGGATGTATTAAAGCGTATAACAGATGGAAACAATAACGTTCGCATGTTTTTTGATGAAGGTACAAAAAAAGTAGTGATGGAAACAACACGTACTGGTAATTATAATACGAATGGCGCAGAGATTTCGTTTAATGCAACCGATAATTCTTTTTTTAGCTCCTTTTTGAATTTAGATCCTGTAAATGAAAAAGGTGGAGAGGATGCTGTTTTTACGTATAATGATAATATGACACTTACGTCAAAGGATAATAACTACACGTTAAATGGTATCACTTTTCAATTCAATGATGTGACAAATGGTGCAACAGCGACATTGTCAGTTACAAACAATGTGGATACTACCTTTGATGCAATTGTTAAGTTTGTTGATAAGTATAACGAAATAGTCGAAATGATGAACGGAACACAGCAAGAAGAACGCTATCGAGATTATAAGCCATTAACAGAAGAGCAGAAAAAGGATATGTCTGAAAATGAAATTAAGCTCTGGGAAGAAAAGGCAAAGAGTGGTGTGCTTCGTGGAGAGGCTATTATTCAAGATGGCATGTATTCCATGCGCCAAAATTGGTATGCGAATGTAAATACAGGAAGAGAAGTTACTTCTTTAACACAAATTGGTATTGTAACTTCGAGTAACTACCTAGATGGTGGAAAGCTAGTCATCGATGAGGAAAAATTAAAGAAAGCACTAAATGAAGATCCAACAAGTGTGCAGCAGCTGTTTGCGAACGGTGCTGAAGGAGATAGTCGTGGGCTTATGAATCGATTAGATGATTCTATAAATACCACACTTAAGAAAATAGAAGAGCGTGCTGGAAGATCTACCAGTACGTTAGATACTTACACACTTGGGAAACGTATGAAAGATTTAAATGAACATATCTCGAAGTTTGAGAATCGTCTAGTAGACATTGAAGCCCGATATTGGAGACAGTTTACGACGATGGAAAAAGCGATTCAACGAATGAATCAGCAGTCTATGCAGCTTATGTCTCAGTTCGGTGGAGGAATGTAAGCTAGCATTAGGTTCAAAGGAGTGATATGGAACGATGCAAAATAAAGCATTTCAAACCTATCAAAATAATGCAGTCACTACAGCTTCAAGCGGTGAATTAACGTTAATGCTTTACAATGGGTGCATTAAATTTATTAAACAAGCAATAAAGGATTTAGAAACTAACAACTATGAAGCAAAAAATACGAACATCCAAAAAGCACAGAATATCATTCGGGAATTGATGTTAACCTTAGATCAAAAAATCGAACTATCAAATCAAATGCTCCCGTTATATGAATATATGAATCATCGACTAACGGAAGGAAATATTAAAAATGATCCAGCTGCTTTCGAAGAAGCGCTTGGTCTTGTAACTGAATTTCGAGATGTTTGGAAGCAAGTTTTACTTTCAAATAGGCAAAACACACACGCACAAGGTGCACAAATCTGATGAGTAGTGTGAAACAGGTATATGATGTTACATTAGAATTGAAGCAAGTGTTGGATCAACATATCACTGCAAAAAATCGTCCAGCTGTAATTGAGGAAGTTAATGCGTTAATCGAAAAAAGAGGCATGATGATGGAAATGATTCAACATCCTTTTTCAGATGAAGATCAACGCATTGGTCAAGAACTGATTCAATTAAATAATCTAATACAACAGCAAATGCAGATTTTATTTGATGCGTTAAAATCAGAAATGAAGCAGGTTAAAAAACAAAAAAAATCAAATCATTCTTATATTAACCCTTATTCAAGTGTTCAATCCTTTGATGGTATGTTTATGGACAAAAAAAAATAAGTAGTTCAATTATGTGCCACACATAGATTAATAATCGAATGAAAGAAAAGAAAGTGCGTTTAAGCAGATTTTTAATGGGAAACATAGTATAATAATATATAGAAAGATAAATGATTTTAAAAGGAGGACACTTTCATGAAGTTTAACATTCGTGGCGAGAACATTGAGGTTACTGGAGCAATGCGGGAATATGTGGAAAAGAAAATTAGTAAGCTAGAACGCTATTTTGATACTCCACCAACCTCCGATGTACATGTGAATTTGAGTGTCTATAATGATGAACAGCGTATAGAGGTTACTATTCCAATGACCGATTTATTATTACGTGCAGAGGAAGAGCACATTGATCTATATGCAGCGATTGATTTAGTTGTAGACAAACTAGAAAGACAAATACGTAAGTATAAAACAAAGGTAAATCGCAAGTTCCGTCAAGAAGGTTCTCCAAAGCATGTTTTTGCAGAGCTTGAAAAAGAAGCAAGCGCTGTAGCAACTGAAACAGATGATATAGAGATTGTAAGAACAAAGCGTTTTAATTTAAAACCGATGGATTCAGAAGAGGCTGTATTACAAATGGATATGCTCGGCCATGCGTTCTTTGTCTTTACGAATGCGGTGTCTGGAGATACAAATGTTGTTTATCGCCGTAAAGATGGAAAGTATGGATTAATCGAACCAAACAGTTAAAATATAAGATGAATGAACCGGTGTCCCACATAGTTTGGGACGCCGGTTTTAATTACTGGTTTTAAAACCACAGGCTCTGCCTGTGTGAGAATTCAACTTGTAGAGTTGTAACAGACAAATCTCCTTTCGGTATAATAGAGCTGGCCGTCAAACCGACTCTATATACGAAAGGAGAA
>NZ_JARUVL010000010.1 GCF_030137545.1 Virgibacillus sp. LDC-1
ATTGATTACTACAATAATAAACGGATTAAAGAAAAATTGACTGGAATGAGTCCAGTTGAATACCGGAAACAAACCAGCCAATTATCTGCTTAATAATTTAGTCTAACTTTATGGGTTCAGTACATCGAAAAAATTCGATTGCCCTTTTTTCTCATTCCTTTCTTTAATGCGATAAAAAAGTTTCTTTCGTTAATAAGGATATAAATTCATGAACTTGTGGAAGATCACGGATCCCTTCTTGAAAGCATACCCAGGAATCACGCGTAACCTTCTTCCCTGCTAGCATTAATGGAATGTGTGGATATTCTTCTTTCATGGAATCAGAAACACTTTCTGGTAATACTGCCATGCCAATTCCTTGCTTCATAAATTGCTTACACGTCTCTATTTGATCTACTCGGATTGTTTTCAACGGTTTAATATCGTGTTGATGATGATACAACCAATTGTCCACAAGCTCGTGCATACTATCGTCACTCTTAAATGCGATTAATGGTCTTTCCTTCAACTTCCCTAATGGAAACGGTTCTGTATCAAAAATATATAGTGGATCCTGAAACAGACGGATACATGTACTTTCCTTTAACTTATCTCCGCGAATAATACAAACATGAAAATCTTTATGATTTTTTCGAATATCCTCACTAATTCCTGTTACTAAATCAATTGTTACATTTGGATAAAGAGCTGTGTACTCTCCTAGAATAGCGGGTAAAAAACGCTGACTAATTAATGAAGAACACGCAATGGATAATGTTCCTTGAACTTCACTACTCGAACTAGCAAGTTTATTCACAATCGCCCTTTCGCCATCGATAACTTGTTTAGCATGCTGAAGAATTAACTCGCCTGCTGGGGTCAAAATAAGTCGTTTCGGAGATCGAATAAAAATAGCTTGTCCAAAGTATGCTTCAATATATTTTAATCGTTGTGTTACAGCAGGCTGTGAAATAAGAATCGCCTTTGCTGTACCACGGATCGTTCCAATTTCCTGCAGCTTTAACAATAGTTCATAGTCTTCTATTTTCATCTTCTCACCACCATATAATAAATTATTATCACTTTCTATTATATATTAGTATTTTACTTATTGCACAACTGTTTTTAAACTAAGAATGAGAAAGGAATAACATGGAGAGAAGGGATAGCGTGGATAATAGTAAACTGACGGAAACGATATTTGCTAGAAATACAGAAGAATATATTACTAGTAGTACGCATGCAAACGAAAAGGACTTGAAAACAATTATAGAATGGCTCAAGCCAGCTTCGAACATGGTATGCTTAGATATTGCTACTGGGGGTGGTCATGTTGCAAAACAGCTGGCAATGCATACAAAACATGTTATTGCTTTAGACGTTACGCGGGAAATGCTTTTTGCAGCAGCAAAGCATCTAGAAGACCAGTCAAACATTCTTTATTGTGTTGCAGACGCAGAACAGCTACCGTTTTTGGACAGTCAATTTGATATTGTCACATGTCGTATTGCCGCACATCATTTTTCCAATCCGAATCAATTTATATTAGAAGTTGCTCGGGTGCTAAAACCAAACGGAAAATTCCTGTTAATTGACAATGTTGCTCCTGAGGATACAAAACTAGATATATTTTATAATACGTTTGAAAAAATACGTGACAAGAGCCATGTTAAAGCACATAACGTTTCGAAATGGAGAGGCTTCATCCAACAAAATAAGCTGCAAATTCACAAAGAACATACTCGTAAGAAAACATTGCCCTATAATGAATGGATAGCACGAGCTGGACTAGCGGAAGATGTAAAGAAGAAGCTAGAAGACTATTTGCTAGCAGCACCAGCTGCATATCGAAGTTATTTTCAAATCCAAATGAAAAACAATTCCATTGATTCTATATCTATCGACGAATGGATGACATTGTGTATAAAAGAAAATCCCGATTCCTAAAAGAAATTATCCCATCTAGTTTTATCTTCAACTAGATGGGGCCTTATACATAATTCTTTATGATTGTTGCAATGTGCAACGACTATAATGCTTGTCGCCATTCGAATAATTTCTGCTTTTGATGACGATTAAACTCTCCTCTTGCCTCCATCATCGAAACAAGCTGATCAAAGCTTGTTATCGTTTGAAGGGGAAGCTGTAATGCAGAAAAGCGCTCAGTAGCTACTTGAAGCCCATATGTAAAAATAGCTAGAACACCAATCACCTCTACTCCAGCTCGCTGCAATACTTGCGCAGTTTCAATCGCAGATCCACCTGTTGAGATTAAATCTTCGATCACAATAGCCTTTTGTCCAGGGGTGATTCGCCCTTCTACTTGATTTCCTTTCCCATGTCCCTTCGGCTTTGACCTTACATATACCATCGGAAGATCTAATCGATCTGCTAACCAAGCCGCATGTGGAATACCTGCTGTAGCACAGCCAGCAATAATATCAGGCTTTACATTCATTTCAACAATCATATGTTCAAATGCATCCGTAATTTTCTTACGAATAGCAGGATAAGACATGGTAAGTCGATTATCACAATAAATCGGCGACTGAATCCCTGAGGTCCACGTAAAATATGATTCTGCGTTTATTTGAATTGCTTTGATCTGCAATAAATCTTGTGCTAATTCCCATTCATTCGCCATTATTCCACTCCTTTAATGCTTGTTGATAAGCTTGATGAGGATCAAGTGCTTTTGTAATACTTCGTCCAATAACGAGGATATCTGCTTGCTGTTTTTTTGCATACGCAGGTGTTGCGATTCTTATTTGATCATGCTGATGAGATTGTGCCAATCGGATTCCAGGAGTAACGGTTAAAAATCCCTCCCCACAAGCTGCTTTAATCTGCTTCGCTTCATGAACAGAACATACCACACCATCAGCCCCATTATTTTTTGCTAGCTTAGCAAGGTGAACCGCTTCTGCTTCCATTCCACCTTGGAGGTGCAATTCATTTTTCACAACACCTTCATCCATAGAAGTTAATATTGTAACGGCAATTAATTTTGTCTTTCCATTTGGATTTCCTTGTAATAGTCCTTCTTTGGCTTGTTCAATCATTTTCGCCCCACCAAGCGCATGAACATTAACGATATCCATATTAAGCCTTGCCAGATTCATCATCGCCTGCTTCACCGTGTTAGGAATATCATGCAATTTCAAATCTAAAAACACTGGATAGTTTTCCGCGATTAATTTTTCTACAACACTTGGTCCTTCGCGATAAAAAAGCTCCATTCCTATTTTTACAGGGACTTGCTGTAATCGATGCACCTTTAAAAAGTGCTTCGATTCCTCCCAGCTCGGAAAATCCAGTGCAAGATACATTGAACCCCTCATATCCCATGCCCCTTTCCAATCGCATCCTCGACCGAACGGAATCCGTTTTCCTTTAAGACAGTCGGCAAAGCGTCAATAATTTCTGGACAGACATACGGATTTTGAAAATTAGCTGTTCCAACTGCTACTGCACTAGCACCAGCAAGTAAAAATTCAAGTACATCGGTTGCAGTTGAAACACCACCCATCCCAATGATTGGTATAGAAACATGCTCGTACACCTCATAGACCATGCGAATTGCTACCGGTTTAATGGCTGGTCCTGAAAGCCCCCCTGTTTTATTTGCGAGCACTGGTGTTTTAGAAGGAAGATGTATTTGCATCCCAGTTAGTGTATTTATCAAACTAAGCCCGTCTGCACCAGCCGCTTCCACTGCTTTCGCCATTTCTACGATATTCGATACATTCGGTGATAATTTTACATACACTGGTTTATTACTAACCTTTTTCACAGCCATTGTAACTTGAGCTGCGATGTTGTGATCTGTTCCAAACTGAACGCCGCCAGCCGTTACATTCGGACAGGATATGTTAAGCTCAAGTGCATGAACTGTCTTTACATCATTAAAGGCATAGGCAACGCGTTCATATTCCTCTTTCGTGCTGCCCGCAATATTAGCAATGATACACGTATCATATTGGGCAAGAAAAGGAACCTCTTCCTCAATAATCGTATGCACACCTGGATTTTGAAGTCCAATTGCGTTTAGCATGCCACTTTCTGTTTCCGTAACGCGTGGAGTTGGATTTCCTAGCCGCATATTTTCAGTAGCTGCCTTCATCATAACAGCACCTAATTTTCCTAAATCATAAAATTGACTATATTCTCTGCCAAAACCAAAGCACCCTGAAGCAGGCATTATTGGATTTTTCAGTGATAAACCTGGTAATTCAATCGACGTGTTTATCATAGAATAACCTCCCCTACTGCAAATACTGGACCATCCTTGCATATTTTTTTGTACCCAATTTCATTGTTGGATGGAACAATACATGCAAAACATGCACCAACTCCACATCCCATCCGTTCTTCCATCGAAATATAGCCTGGAACACCTTGTAGGTTGGATGTAACTGCTTTTAGCATGGGAACAGGACCACAGGTGCAAAAAACATCGACTTGTTTCTTATCTGGAAGTGCAGCTGTAACGAGCCCTTTTAAGCCATATGAACCATCTTCTGTCACAATAACCGTCTCTCCTAATTGACGAAACTGTTCCTCATAAAACACATAATTCAAGCTTTGAAAGCCTAATACTGCTGTTATTTGGCAGCCTTGCTTACTCAATTCTTTTCCAAGATAATAAAGTGGTGGAACGCCAATCCCACCGCCAATTAATAAGACCGTTGAATCTTGCATTCTATCTATCGGAAAACCATTCCCTATCGGACCAATTCCATCAATCACTTCATCTACGTGAAGATTTGCAAGCGCGGAAGTCCCTTTGCCTACAACCTTAAATAGGAGCGTAACCGTTCCTGCTTGCTTATTTACATCTGCTATGGAAATTGGGCGTCTTAGTGTATGTCCATTCACAGATAAATGGATAAATTGCCCTGGCTTTGCACACTTACTTACCCGATTATTTTGTAGCACCATTTCGATTGTATCCTTTGCAATTTGGTGCTTTTGTTGAATTCGTAATGGTTCTTTTCTCATCTCTTTACACAGCCTCTTTATTCGTTATAGAAATCAATTTATTATCCCTTTAATATAGTACGTTGCAGTCCACATGAAAAAACGTTTCGGATCGGAAAGCGTCCCATCTGAAGCTTTATCATCGAGTGGACGCTTTAAAAACAATGTTCCCTTCAACGATTGTTAACGTAGGTTGACCTTGCACCTTCCAGCCATGAAATGGGGTGTTTTTTCCCTTCGAAAAAAATTGAGCTCGGTCAATTAAAGACACTTCTTCTATATCTACTACGGTCATATCCGCGACAGCTCCTTCTTCGAGCTTGCCGTACGGAAGGTTAAATACAAGAGCAGGCTTTATCGTTAGCCATTCTACCAATTGCTGTAAGGTTACTTGCTTTGTTTTTACAAGATACGTATAAAGCAACGGAAAAGCTGTTTCGAGTCCAACGATTCCAAATGGAGAATCGAGCATTCCTTTTGCTTTTTCATCAGTAGCATGTGGGGCATGATCCGTTGCAATAAAATCAATTGTCCCATCAAGTAGACCTTCTAATAAGGCTTGTTGGTCTGCTTTACTTCGAAGGGGTGGATTCATTTTAAAATTTGTATCTTTTGTAATGATTGCCGTTTCATTTAATAGAAGATGATGTGGTGTAACCTCCGCAGTTACATGGATCCCTGCTTTTTTTGCATCTCGAATGACACGAACAGATTCCTTTGAACTAACATGGCAAACATGATAATGACATCCTGTTGCTTCTGCTAATAATACGTCTCTTGCAATTTGTACGGATTCACTTAGTTGCGGAATTCCCGGTAGCTCTAATCGCTCACTAACAAGCCCATCATGCACAACGCCACCATACACAATGGAGTTATCCTCACAATGGGCAACAATCGCTTTTCCACAAGCAGCCGCTTCCTTCATCGCACGTAGCATTACATCCGCTGTTTGAATCCCAATCCCATCGTCTGTGAAGGCAAAGGCCCCTTCCTCAGCAACTGCTCTAATTTTTGTTAGTTTTTCACCTTGCAAACCTTCCGTAATTGCTGCATATGGAAGCACCCGAACGCATGCCTTTTCTTTTATTTTTTTTTGTAAAGACCGTATTTGTTCTACATTATCTGGAACAGGATTTGTATTAGGCATCGCACAAACGGTTGTAAAACCACCTCGTGCTGCTGCTTTTGTACCTGTTTCAATTGATTCTTTATGCTCGCCACCCGGCTCACGCAAATGAATATGAACATCAATAAAACCTGGCAACAATAGCTGGTTATCGCAATCGATGACTTGATCTACTTGTGAATGAAGCGCTCCGCCAATCGAAATAATTCGATCGTCTTCAATTAATACCTCACAGTTTTCCGTTGTATTATCCGGCAATAAACGCTTGGCGTTCTTTAGCAGCATGCGCATTGGTAATCCCCCATCCTTCTAATAAGTGTGTTATTACAGCCATCCTGGCATAAACCCCATTCTCCATTTGCTTAAAAATTCTTGAGCGATTACATTCTACTAAGGATTCATCTATTTCAACTCCTCTGTTCACTGGAGCGGGATGCATAATGATAGCATTCGGTTTCATTTTACGTTCACGTGCTTTTGTCATTCCATAATGCGCTAAATAGTTTTGTAATTCTTTTTTATTTGCATGACGCTCATGCTGGACACGAAGTAGCATAATCACATCACAGCGTTCAACTGCTTCATCAATCGTTAAGGCTGGAATTTCTAAACAAGGATCTTCAAATCCAGGTGCAGCACTAATGAATACATTCGCCCCTAACCTTTGCAAGGCTTGCGCATTGGAATGTGCAACTCTACTGTGCTTAATGTCGCCAACAATTGCGATATTCAAGTTTGAAAAATCTCCAAACTCTTGATAGATTGTTAGTAAATCAAGCAAGCATTGCGTAGGATGCTCTTTCGTTCCAGCACCTGCATTAATAACTGGAATTGCCATTTTATCCGCGAGCCCTTCTATCCAATTATCATCATGATGACGAATAACGAGAAGATTTGCTCCAATCGCCTCAAACGTTTTCGCTGTATCGTACAATGATTCTCCTTTTTTTATACTAGACGTATCTGCATGAAAATCGATGACTTCCATTCCTAATTTTTTCTGGGAAACGATAAAGCTCATGCTCGTTCTCGTACTCGGTTCAAAAAATAAATTCGCAGCAAATAAAGGAGTATCTATTTTTCTTTCATTTTTCCGATGCTGTTCTGCACTTTCTAATAACGACATGATTTCCCCCACAGATAATTGATCTAATGAAATAAAATGTTTCATAGCTTCCTCCTTAACAATAGTATGAAATTTCATCCCACAATCCTATTGGTCTTTGTTCAGCTCCATAAAAAAACTCTTTGCGAATTTTAGTCGCAAAGAGATGAACGTATCCTTATCTAGCAATACGTAAGCTGTGCGACCTTGTAAATCTCGCTGGATTTTCTTAAAGGTCTTTCGATATTTAAACTTTTTCATATAGACTAACAGAATCATCCTGCTCATCAGTTTCCTGTAATTGAACGACGATAATCTCCTGATCCGATGTTGGAATATTTTTCCCCGCAAAATCTGCTCTTATCGGTAACTCTCGATGTCCTCGATCAACAAGCACTGCTAATTGAATTTGCGAAGGTCTACCAATATCCATTACTGCATCCATTGCTGCTCTTACTGTTCTTCCTGTATAAAGGACGTCATCAACTAAAATTACTTTCTTCCCAGTAATGTCGATCGGAATATTTGTATCCTTTAACTCTGGATCATTAGACTCAACCGCGATTTCTAAATCATCACGATACAAGGTAATATCTAATTCTCCTAAAGGTACTTCCAAGCTCTCAATCCGTTTAATATTATCCTGTAACCTTTTAGCAAGCGGGACCCCACGAGTCTTAATTCCTACTAAAATGATATCCTCTCCACCCTTATTCTTCTCCAGAATTTCATGTGAAATCCTAGTCAGCGCACGATGGATAGCCGAATGATCGAGTAAATCGGTTTTTTTTCGCATGCCACCACTCCTCCCAAAAAAAATTCCCTTTCTCCACGAGGAAAAAGGGATAAACAATAACGAAGATATCCGTTCCCTTGTAGCCTCACAGGACTATATTAAAGGTTCGATTCATTGTTATTATTATTCCAAACTCTACAACCGTTGTCAATACATATTCTTCATATCGTCTAATAATTGGTTAAAATATGCTGGAGCATCGACTTCAAATCGCATCCTCTCTCCAGTTCTAGGATGCTGGAAGCCGAGCACCTTGGCGTGAAGTGCTTGGCCGTTGATTTGCAAGGTTTTTCGTGGTCCATACTTTAAGTCTCCAACGAGTGGATAACCTATATACCGCATATGCACCCGAATTTGATGGGTTCTTCCTGTTTCAAGCTGACACTCAATATGTGTAAATTTTTCAAATCGATGGATGACCCGAAAATGGGTAACTGCTTGTTTTCCCTTATCTACAATTCCCATTCTTTGACGATCATTCGGATCTCTGCCAATTGGGGCATCAATCTTTCCGTGTTCATGATGAATAACCCCATGAACAAGGGCTTCATATTTGCGTTCCATTTGTTTATCCGCTAATTGCTCTGCTAAATGAATATGTGCCTGATCATTTTTTGCTACAACAAGTAAGCCACTTGTATCTTTATCAATTCGATGAACGATTCCAGGCCGTTCGACTCCGTTAATCCCCGATAAGTCATCACAATGAGCCAATAACGCATGAACGAGTGTACCAGTTTGATGACCAGCGGATGGATGAACTACCATACCCTTTGGCTTATTTACAACTAATAAATCACTATCCTCATACATAATATCTAATGGGATGCTTTCTGGCTCTAAATTCAAAGGAACTGTTTCTGGAATTTGCCACTGAATAACATCCCCTGATTGGCATTTATAATTCGGTTTGACAATCTCTTCATTCACTGTAACATTTCCGTCTGTAATCCAAGCTTTAATTTGTGAACGTGATATTTCTGGGTTTATCGACGACATTAATTTATCAATTCTTGTTTTTGCCTCCGTATCGGCGACAACATGCTGAAAGCTCATTTAGCTGTTCCTTTCCGTTGTTTCTTTTCGTCTATTATTGTAGCAATAATTACCATTCCTACGCCAACGACTAATGCTGCATCGGCAACATTAAAAATTGGGTAGTCATAATTAAATAGGATAAAATCAAAAAAATCGACAACCTCTTTCCGAAACAAACGATCAATAAAATTACCTATTGCTCCGCCTAAAATAAAACTCAGCGCAATTGCTAGTAACTTACTTTCTCTTGCAAACTTCTGAAGGTAATAAACTACTGCTATAACGACAATAATCGTAATGATATAAAAGAATACCATCTGGTCTTGTAAGATTCCCCATGCTGCTCCTTTATTTCGGTGGGAGGTAAGATAAAAGAAACCATCAATAATCGGTATTTGTTCATACAACTCCATATTTTTTACAACAAGCCATTTTGTAAACTGGTCAACGGCAATTATGCTTGCTGCAATAAGGTAATACCATATCATGCGCCATCCTCCGTTATATTCAATTTGTACATCGTTTCGAATCATCTGTGTCATATTAAAAGGCTGTCCGCAATGGATTTGTTTATGCACCTTTTCCATGGGACAGCCTAGTAGCTTACACCGTAATTAAGACGAATAATTTGTTTTTACGATATCCGCACAACGCGTACAAAGGGTTGGATGCTCCTGATCTTTTCCAACTGTATTGGAAGCAACCCAGCAACGTTCACATTTTTCTCCAGTATGCTTTTGAACTACAATATCAACATAGCGGAAAGGTTTCGCATTTTCATCCTTCTCTACAATTTCTGCCTCTGACACGATAAATAATTGGTGTAGATTCGGAATCGACAATAAGATGTCTTTCGTTTCTTCGTCTTTTGGCACAAGCGTAATTTTTGCCTCTAACGATTTCCCGATAACCTTTTCATTCCTTGCTTCCTCTAGCGCTTTAAGCACATCGTCACGAACGAGCATGAAGTGGTTCCATTTTGTTTCCTCTTGAACGTCGAACTGTGCAATCTTTCTTGGCTCTGGAATATCAGTTAGCTGAACACTTTCTTCCGTAACACCTGGAATATACTCCCATACCTCATCAGCAGTATGTGGAATTATTGGTGTCAACAGCTTCACTAATGTTGTTAAAATTTCATAATAACCGGTTTGAATACTTCTTCTTCTATGATTGTCTTTTGCTTCAATGTATAATACATCCTTCGCAAAGTCTAAATAGAAGGAGCTTAAATCATCCGCACAGAAGTTATGGATGCGATGAAAGATTGGCGAATATTCAAATGCATCATAGCTTGCACGCACATCTTTTACTAGCTGCTGTAATCGATAGATCATAAAACGATCTACTTCCTCTAGGTTTTCCTCTGCTACACGATCTGTCTTCGGATCAAAATCTGCTAAATTTGCAAGCATAAAGCGGAAGGTATTTCTAATTTTACGATAAGCCTCCGATGTTTGCTTTAAAATATCGTCCGAAATTCTAACGTCAGCCTGATAATCAACGGAAGCAACCCACAAGCGTAAAATATCGGCACCAAGCTGCTTTAGAACCTTAGATGGCAAAATCACATTTCCTAATGACTTACTCATCTTACGGCCATCTCCATCCATAACAAATCCGTGGCTTACTACATTTTTGTAAGGTGCCTTACCGGTAACAGCAACTGCAGTTGATAAGGATGAATTAAACCAACCACGATATTGGTCACTTCCTTCTAAATACAAGTCTGCAGGTCGCTGATGATCGTCTCGTCCTTCAAGAACTGCCTCATGCGATGAACCCGAATCAAACCATACGTCCATAATATCGGTTTCTTTCGTGAATTTTCCGTTCGGACTATGCTCCGATGTAAATCCATCTGGAAGTAATGCTTCTGCCTCTTTTTCAAACCATATATTAGATCCATGCTCTTTAAACAATTGAGAAACATGATTGATGGTTTCATCCGTAATTATTGGTGTTCCATCCTCGCCATAAAAGACAGGAATCGGAACCCCCCACGTACGTTGACGAGAAATACACCAATCCTCCCGATCACGGACCATATTATAGAGACGTGTTTCTCCCCATGCAGGATACCAATTTACTTTTTTAATTTCATCTAAAATATTTTGACGAAAATCCTTAATCGATGCAAACCATTGCGATGTTGCTCGGAAAATCGTCGGTTTTTTTGTTCTCCAGTCATGTGGATAAGAGTGTGTAATAAATGAAAGCTTTAGAAGCGCTCCGACCTCTTCTAATTTTTCCGTAATTGGTTTATTCGCTTGATCATAAAATAATCCTTCAAAGCCAGGAGCTTCATTTGTCATAACTCCTTTTTCATCAACAGGACACAATGCATCGATACCATAGCGCTTCGACACGTAAAAATCATCTTCCCCATGACCAGGTGCAGTGTGTACACAGCCAGTACCAGCATCTGTTGTCACATGATCTCCTAGCATCACAAGTGAATCACGATCATAAAACGGATGCTTGGCAACAACTTTATCTGCCTGTTTTCCGACAAACGTGCGAATCGTTTCGCTGTTTTCCCAGCCTAATTCTTCAGCAACTGTTTCCAATAATTCTGTAGCTACGACAAAATGATTAGCACCCACCTTCACAACCGAATATTCAAGCTCCGGATGTAAGCTAATTCCTAAATTCGCTGGAATAGTCCAAGGTGTTGTCGTCCAAATAATAATTTTTTCTCCGTTCTTCAATACATCATTTCCTTCTTTTACATCAAACGCGACATAAATGGAAGGAGATCGCTTATCTTGATATTCAATTTCTGCCTCTGCTAAAGCAGATTCAGATGATGGTGACCAATAAACAGGCTTTAATCCTTTATAGATATAGCCTCTTTTAGCCATTTCACCAAATACTTTAATTTGAGCTGCCTCATAATCCTTTGTTAATGTAATGTAAGGATTATCCCAATCACCACGAACACCGAGTTGCTTAAATTGAATCCGTTGATTATCAATTTGGTTCATTGCATAGTCAGCACATTTTTGTCTAAACGCTGCAATACTCATTTTTTTACGATCGACTTTTTTATTTTTTGTTAAAGCAGCTTCAATCGGTAGTCCGTGCGTATCCCACCCAGGGACATATGGCGCTTGAAAACCCGTCATTGATTTATAACGAACGATAAAATCCTTTAATATTTTGTTTAAGGCATGACCAATGTGCAGATCTCCATTCGCATATGGGGGACCATCATGCAAAATAAATAACGGTCTTCCTTTTGTTCGTTCTTGAACCTTTTCATATAAGTTGTTTGCTTCCCATTCTTGTTGCCTTAATGGTTCTTTATTCGGTAAATTTCCACGCATCGGAAAATCTGTCTTAGGCATAAGTAATGTTTCTTTATAATCCATCATAATTTCCTCCTATAGTCCAAAATAATATAAAAAGCCTTCTAATCCCAGAAGGGACGAGAAGACTCGCGGTACCACCCTTATAAATTTAAATAGCAAAGCTACTTAAACTCACTCGATATTCGTAACGTGAATAAACGTCCTTTCCTACTCAATAGCGGTAATGCTATTTTTCGTAAGGATACTCCAGAGTGATTTTCTAAAAGAAGTACTGTAATCAGGCTCCCACCATTTCCCGACTCGCTTCACAGCCTTTGCTTTTATACTTTCTCTTTCACCGTAGTTACATATTAAAAAATGATTTCATTCATTACATGATAATGAATTATATGTAAAATTGCAATATACGTCAAGCTTTATGATTCATTTTCAACAAGATCTAATTCTTCTTCCACATCTGTATCCAATAAGCCTTCCCAATCATTGGTAGATATCATATCGAGTTGCGCTTCAACAAGCATTTTTAGTCTTGTTCGGAAGACTTTTGCTTGTTTTTTTAATTCTTCTACTTCAATAGAAATTCTTCGTGACTTACTCAACGCTTCGTTAATAATACGATCCGCATTTTTTTCTGCTTCTTTAATGATAAGCTTTGATTCTTTTGTTGCATTGCTCTTTAACTCTTCCGCTGTTTCCTGCGCAATTAATATCGACTTATTTAAAGTCCCTTCAATATTCGTAAAGTGACTTAAACGATCCTTCATTTGCGCTACTTGCTCTTTTAATTCTTTTCTTTCTCGAATTACGATTTCATAATCTTTAATTACTTGATCAAGAAATTCATTTACTTCATCTTCATCATACCCTCGAAAGCCTTTTGTAAATTCTTTATTATGAATATCTAATGGTGTTAATGGCACATTGGCCACCTCCTCATCTTATTTACCAAAAAACTTGAATACGAACATTGTTTATCCTATATTTCGACAAAAAAACATCAGATTCCTGCATTTTCAGTTCATTATTTTAATAAAGCGGCAGTAATTCTAATTTTGTCTTTTTTTGTACGTCCATTGACATCAATAAGCTTACTTCTTCCGTTTCCTCGTAGGGAAAGAATATCTCCCGGTTGCACGAGGAATTTAGCATCATCCACCACACGAAAATTAACCTTTACTTGTTGCTTATTAATGTATTCATTTGCTTGCTTTCTGGGTATATTATATATTTCTTTAACTATATTATCCAGCCTTAAAGAGGAAATCGTCTTTGATACTTCTTCCCATATAGGCGCTACTTCAATAAGTTGATTAAATGATACCTCATGTAATTGTATACTAGCTCGTTTTACAGCAGTTAACTGAGTCATTACAAACGGTGAAATTTCTTTAGCTAGAACAATTTGAATGATGCCATTTGATACATATATATCCCCAAGCTTTTCTCGTTTCACTCCAAGCGATAAGAAAGCTCCTAATACATCTCGATGCTCAATTTGAATAAACTTGTCCGGATACGTCGCTTCTAAAAGGACCACCCCAAATGATTCTTCAGTTATCTCTTCATAGTACGGTGAAATCACTGCTCGTTTTCGTTCAGAATAATTACCGCCACCAAACAAATCTAACGTCACATCATCGCCTGATGAATTGACAAGCATCCGAACAATCTGTTGTTCTCGTGGGTCTAAAAAATCAGTGAGCCTTGATTGAAAACGGGTTTCAACCAAGGTTTTCCAAGATAAAACTTGATCAATAAATGGGTATTCCTCTTTCCGAAAGTGCTGATAAATTTCCATAGCTTTAACCCTTAATACACAAGTATTTTATAAAGCTCCCATACACCAACCTTTGCCAGTTGTAGCACTATAATCGCTACGATTGGTGAAAAGTCAATCATTCCTAATGGCGGAATTATTTTACGGAATTGTTCTAAATATGGTTCAACAATCTTCCCTAAAAATTCACCAACAGTTGATTCTCGCGCTCCTGGGAACCATGACATAAAAATATAAATAATAATCGCGAATATATAAACATATAACACAAAATCTAACAATCTAAACAACTGAAACATAGGCTCTTACCATCCTTTTTCTAATTCATCCTCTTCTTCAAAAACATCGGTGATCTTGCCAGAAACGTCAACATTATCTGGTGTACATAGAAAAGTTTCCGCACCCAACTTTTGGATATCACCATTAATTGCATATACTGTACCACTTAAAAAATCAACAATTCGTTTTGCCTCATAACGATCTACACGTTGCAAATTAATTACAACAGAACGTCGATTAACGACATGATCAGCAATTTCCTGAACTTCATTATAAGACCTTGGCTCGCAAAGCACCATTTTTGATGATGCTTGTTGCATTGATGTCAAGTTAACAACATTATCCTTGCGCTGCTTATCATCCATCCCCGGTGTAGGCATCGCGTCTTCTACATATTCATATTCATCATCCATCGTAAAAAATGATTTTAGCTTATGTTTAATACTCATATCTTCACCACCTTATAAAAGCTTTTACATATATGTATTTTTCATTTAGTGGTCGGAACCAACAAGCTTAGATCCAATCCGTATATGGGTAGCTCCTTCTTCAATAGCGATTTGATAATCATTACTCATCCCCATTGATAAATAGTTACATGGTGCAAAGGGATATCCTTTATTTTGAACAGATACACGAAGTGCATGAAGTTGCTTAAAAACCGATCTAATCTTCTCTTTATCATCTGTATGTGGTGCCATTGTCATTAATCCAACTACGTTAATTTTTTGAAACAAGGCTAGCTGCTCAATAAAGGGCAGTACTTCTTCCATAGCCAGTCCATGCTTTGACGCTTCTCCACTTACATTTACTTGAACAAAGCAATCCACAGGTTTATTTGCTCTTTTTTCAATTTCTTTTGCTAAAGAAATGCGATCTAATGAATGAAGCACATCAATTTTATCTATCACATCTCTTACCTTACGAGTTTGCAATGTTCCAATAAAATGCCATTTCGCTTTATTCGTAAAATGCGCATACTTCTCTAAAAAACCTTCAAGTCGATTTTCGCCTAAGTTGACAATTCCTGCATCAATTGCTTCTCTTGTTCGTTCTATTGTAACATATTTCGTTACGCCGATAAGTGTAATATCATTTGGATTTCGATTTTTTTGCATACATACATTATCTATTTCTTGTTGAATTGTTGCTAAATTTGCGGCTACATCCATTATTGCCATGTCTCCTCCTCATTATAAGCACTCATCAAAGCCGATATATCCTAACATTCTTCCAGTCTTTCCATTATCGCGCCGATGTGAGAAAAAGAGTTCTTCGTCGCGAAATGTGCATAAGTTTGTTCTTTCTATATTATGACGTAATATACCATTTTGTAAAAGGATTTCGACGTTTAATTGCTTTAAATCAATCATATATCGACCATTCTCAAGATAGGTGACAGTTTTGTCAACGTGCTGCTTAGGAATCTGCTTCATTACATAATCATCTACCTCATAAAATTGCTGACTTATAGATGGACCAATGGCAACTTGTAATTGATTAACAGAAACGCCCAATGCGATCAATGCGTGTACCATTTCTGCAGCGATTCCTTTCACAGTACCTTTCCATCCTGCATGTGCGATTCCAACATAACCTGTTTCTGGATCGTAAAAAAAGAGAGGTACGCAATCTGCAAAAAAAGCGGTACAAAGAATCCCAGGTTTATTTGTAATTATACCGTCTGTACCTTTAATGGAAGTGCTCATCGAGCTAGCTCCCTTTCCTTTATCCTCATCATCCACGATTTTTATCTCCACTCCATGCACTTGTTCTGCACATACCCAATTTTCGACTGCAAAATGCAGCTTCTGTGCAAGTAGATTTCGGTTTTCGATAACATTTTCATGTAAATCATCAACATGAAGTCCAAAATTAAAGTGATTATATGGCTCTTCACTTACTCCACCTCTTCTTGTAGTAAAGCCTACACGAAGATTTGGGTTACTTTCTTGCCATTTTTTTATAACAAAGATATTCTCATCCAAATTAAATGGTTCGTTCACATTGATCAACCCCTATATAGAATACTCGTATTATTTTACCATATTTGAAACGAGGTTGTTCTACATTCATTGCTTTGTTTCCTCATATAGGATGGGCTCCTCTATTTGTTTAACTAGGATCACATCCGAACCTATTGTTACAATTTGTTCCCAATAAATAATCATTTCTTCTGCTTTTCCGAATAGTCCTTTTTTCTCACGTAAGTAAATAATAATCGCTGTAATTTTTCCACGGCTTGGATCAATATCTAAATCAGAAATGTGACCGATTCTTTCCCCACTATTAATAGCTATAACTTCCTTTACTTGAAGTTCTGATAATTTTATCATTACGCTCACCTTCCTTCTTTTATTTATATGCAACGAATGCCTATTTTTTCATAAAAAAACGGAACAGGCACATCCTGTTCCGTTTTTTTATTCAAACATTTGCTTATTCATTTGACTGATCGCTGCTTTTTCAAGTCTTGATACTTGTGCTTGAGAAATACCAATTTCCTCTGCAACTTCCATTTGGGTTTTCCCTTGAAAAAAACGTTTATTTAAGATCATTTTTTCACGTTCATTCAATCGGTACATCCCTTCTTTCAAAGAAAGCTTGTCTACCCAACCTTCATCTTTATCCTTATCGTCACTTATTTGATCCATCACATATATTGGATCTCCTCCATCATTATATATTGGCTCAAATAACGAAACCGGGTCCTGAATCGCATCCATTGCAAATATAATATCAGAATGAGGAATCCCCATTTCTTCGGCTATTTCCATTGGGGTTGGTTCTTTAGAGGTTTTATTGATTAGCTTTTCTCTTACTTGTAGTGCCTTATAAGCAATATCTCGTAAAGAACGTGACACACGAATTGGATTATTATCCCTTAAATATCTGCGTATTTCACCAATAATCATTGGAACCGCATATGTAGAAAATCGTACATTATGGCTTAAATCAAAATTATCAATTGATTTCATTAATCCAATACAACCAACCTGAAACAAGTCATCTACATACTCTCCACGATTGTTAAAGCGTTGAATAACACTTAACACTAAACGTAAGTTTCCATTTACAAGTTCTTCTCGTGCTGTTAAATCACCTTCTTGCATCTTTACAAATAATTTACGCATTTCCTTGTTTGTCAACACAGGTAATTTAGACGTGTCAACTCCGCAAATCACTACTTTATGTCTAGACATTCTGTACCCTCCCGATTGGAGATGCTGTTCATGGACAGTATCTCCGACCCGGGAGTTTTTTATGCAATAGATAAAAAATAAATTCATCTATTCAGTTACTGAAATAAAGTGCGTATTCTAGCTAAACCATCTTGTTAAATTCTTTTTTTAAACGACGGATAATTTTCTTTTCTAGCCTTGATATATAGGATTGGGAAATGCCCAGCATATCTGCAACATCTTTTTGCGTTTTTTCTTCTTCCCCTATTAATCCGAAACGCAATTCCATTATCTGTTTTTCTCTTGCGTTTAATTGAGATAGTGCATCCTTTAAAAGATGTTTATCCACTTTTGTTTCTAAATCCTTTGTAATAATGTCATCATCTGTACCAAGGACATCTGACAACAATAGTTCATTCCCATCCCAATCAATATTTAACGGTTCATCAAACGATATTTCTGATTTTAGTTTATTATTCCGACGCAAGTACATTAGAATTTCATTCTCAATGCATCGAGACGCATATGTAGCAAGCTTTATCTTTTTTTCAGGATTGAATGTATTAACTGCTTTAATGAGACCGATTGTTCCAATACTTATCAAATCTTCAATATTTATTCCAGTATTCTCAAACTTGCGGGCAATATACACTACAAGTCGTAAATTCCGCTCGATTAGAACTGCTCGCGCTGATCTATCTCCTTTTGGAAGCAGCTCTAATAATTCTTTTTCTTCATCTTTACTTAATGGAGGTGGAAGTGCTTCACTCCCGCCAATATAATATATTTCCTCAGACTTTATTCCCAACTTAATTAATACCTTATACCACCATAAACGTATACGTAACCTCATAATTCTCATATCGATCCGCTCCTTCATTTTCATTATGCAGAATTCATTATTGCTAGCTTTACAATTTGTGGATGCAGTAAGCAATGATACATCTGATCACCCGTTAGTGTAGCAAATTGGATACCAACAAGTACCTTTGATGTTTCTATCGAGTGATTATGATAGTGAATAACTAAATGATCTGGCTTTATTGCTAGCATAAAGCTATTCTTTCCCGCAACACCTTGATATGGAATCAGCTGGATTACATCTTCCCATCGAGATGGAATGTTAGCTATATTCAAAGTTTCATAAATAGATTTTAATGTTGTCCAGTCGTCTACTGAAAACCAATTTTTTAGAAATGGTTCATCACAAATAACAACTGGTTTTTTTGTTAACGGGTCAACTAGCTGATTTCCACTATCGATATATCCTGTTGTTGAATAAGTTTCACCCTTTATCGTAAGATCAATTGAATAAAGCTGATCATATCGGATTTTCTCTATTGCGTGCTTGTCCATACGCCACTTCGTAAAGAACCATGAAATAGGGAAGCCTAAAATAACAAAAGTCCAGCTAACTGGATCACCAAAACCACTTTGAAATGTAAATAATCCTTCAGCAGAGATGCCAATAGGACGTTGGAATAAATAATGTACAGCTATCAATCCTCCTCCAATTGAAAAGGTTGTAAAATAGAACAAAAAGAGTAATTTTAGAAATCGTTTAACCGAGTACCAACGAAACGTACACCAAATAATAAGAAGGGAATAGGCAATTTTTCCAATGACTGTTGATGAAAATGAATTTGGATAATAGAGTGTAATCGGGACAAGAAGCGATGCAATAAAAGCACCAACAACAAGCCTTTTCACCGTAGTTTTCTCTTTCGCTATTGCTTGTGTCAGCATTAAGAGCATCATATCAAGAAAAAAGTTTAGCGCCCAAACGACATCAAGATAAATCGTCATCCTTTCCCTCCCATCAAAACCCCCAATGCTCAATAGACTTCGCCTTCAGTTCTTCTCACTTACAAAAACTAGATAATGTTTAAAGACAAATACGCAATGTTTCATTTTTTAGAAACTATGAAAAGTATAGCTGACGCTTCTTGCAAAGTCTGTCAATTCTTGTATGCAAAAATAGACTATTTTGTACTAGTTATCACCTTATTTGTCGGAGAAATATTATGAGTATATAAGTGAACGAATAATCTAAAAAACAAAAAACAAACAGCTATAATAGCTGTTTGTTTGTAAAATTCGAATTCAATTGTAAATTAAAACCTATCGATCACGATTTCGGTTTCTTAAAAAGGTTGGAATATCAAGCGCATCATCTTCCTGCCTTACATGCTGTCCTTGTCCAGCATCTCTTGAATAATCCTCTGTCGCTCTCGTGGCAGCCTGTTGATGATGATGGATAACAGGGCGTTGCTTTGGCTGTGGTTCAACCTGCTTTGATTCGTCAAACCCAGTAGCAATTACTGTTACAATAATTTCGTCTTTCAAACTTTCATTAATTACAGAACCAAAGATAACATTTACCTCATCATCCGCAGCTGTAGTTACTAGATCTGCAGCTTCTTGCACTTCATAAAGACTTAAATTCGTACCGCCAGTAATGTTCATAAGAATTCCATGCGCACCATCAATAGATGTTTCTAATAATGGGGAGGAAATTGCCTTTTTAGCAGCTTCGGTTGCTCTATTTTCACCTGTCGCAACACCAATACCCATTAATGCAGATCCCTTATCAAACATGATTGTTTTAACGTCTGCGAAATCCACATTAATCAATCCTGGTTTTGCAATTAAATCGGAGATCCCTTGCACTCCTTGACGTAGGACATTATCTGCTTCACGGAACGCTTCTAGCATCGGAGTGTTCTTATCAACAATCTCTAATAAACGATCGTTTGGTATAACGATTAGCGTATCCACACTACTTTTTAATGCATCAATTCCAGATACAGCTTGTGTCGATCTTCTTCTTCCTTCAAATGAGAATGGGCGTGTCACGACACCAACAGTTAACGCACCCAACTCCTTTGAAATTTGAGCAATAACAGGTGCAGCACCAGTTCCTGTACCGCCTCCCATGCCAGCAGTAACAAAAATCATATCAGCACCTTGTAACACTTCTTCAATTTGCTCTCTGCTTTCTTCTGCTGCCTTTTTACCAACATCTGGATTAGCGCCAGCACCCAAACCACGGGTTAACTTAGAACCAATTTGTAATTTCACTTCTGCTTTTGATAAATTTAAAGCTTGTGCATCCGTGTTGACAGCGATAAATTCAACACCTTCTACACCATGCTCAATCATTCTGTTAACAGCATTATTTCCACCACCGCCAACACCGATGACTTTAATTGTCGCTAGTTGATCCATATTTGTATCAAAATCTAACATACTATTCGTTCCTCCTAATATGCAAAATGACAAAATTTCAAGTAACTCTTTGTCAGCAGTTGCTTCTAATCCGATTCTGAATAAATCATCTTACCTACAGCTGCTAACAAGGAACGCTCGATTAATCAAAGAAATACTTAAAGAAATTAGCGATTCCAGATTCTTTCTTACTTTCTTTTGATTCCTTCGTACTTACTTTTACTTGCTGTTTTTTAATTTTCTTTGGTTGTTGTTCATATGACTGAGAAATCGAAGGAAACAATTCTTTTCCTTGTATTTTCGCATTATGATAAGCAAATTGCAAGATGCCTACCCCTGCTGTAAATTGAGGCTCTCGAACACCAATATAATCTGGAATAGCAATTCTCACATTGGCACGAAATATATCTTGTGCTAACTCTAATACACCAGGCATTTTCATAGAACCACCTGTAAGCACATACCCTCCAGGCAACTCTCTGAAGCCCATTTTACGAATTTCTCGTTCAGCATATGCATATATTTCTTCTAATCTAGCTTCAATCATATCTGCTATTTGTAATTGATTATATGATTGCTTATTATTACTACCTATAATAGAGGCTTCAAAAATTTCATCTTCGAGTGCATTATTATAAAAAGCATGTCCATGATTAATTTTTATATCTTCTGCTTCTTCTGTTGTCGTACGCAACCCAATAGATAAATCTTTTGTAATATTATCGCCACCGAGAGGAACGACACTTGTTGAAACTAAATGATCATTTGCATAGATAGAAACTGTTGAACAGCCGCCTCCCACATCAATAAGTGCGACACCAAGATTTCTTTCGTCCTTAGAAAGGGCAACAGTTCCAGCAGCTAATGGCTGCAGACAAATATCTGATATTTGTAGATTTGCTCGTTCCACACATTTCAACGTGTTATGTAATACTGTTTTGGAGCAGGTAATAATCGTACCTTCCATTTCTAAACGAACACCTATCATTCCTCTAGGATCCGTTATTTCATCTAGACCATCAACAATAAATTGCTTTGGAATAACATCAATGATTTCACGTTCTGGAGGAATAGAAATAACTTGCGCTCCATCAATTACTCTCTTTACATCTTCATCGCCAATTTCACGATTTTCACTTTGAACAGCAACAACGCCGTGACATGGTTGCAATTGAATATGATTCCCACTAATCCCTACAACCACACTATCAATTTGCATGCCAACCATTCTTTCGGCTTGCTCGACAGCATTTCGAATGGACTGTACCGTTTGATCAATGTCAACAATTGCTCCTTTTTTCATGCCATTGGACTTCGCTGTTCCAACACCAATTACATTTAACGAATCGTTTAAAACTTCACCAATGATTACTTTTGTTTTTGATGTACCTATATCAAGGCTTACCAGTATTTCACTGTTGTTCAAAGAAGGGCACCTCCAGTTTAAAACCATCCACTCACATGGTAGATTGTTTCAAAATTTACCAATTGTATAATCTAACTATAATCTCTTATTCTATCGGACTTACACTAAAAAATAAATATATATTCAGTATTTCCTTTAGAACCATGCTTATTTTTCATTATAAACTATTCGTTAAGACTTTTACATATTTGACTGCACGAAAAAATGATCAAATGTTCTTTATTCTCCAACCGTTTCTTCATTTAACTTATCCTTCTTGTTAAATGACTCGAAATATGCACCTACACCAATATGGATAATTCCTTTTTCTTTTGGATCGAGCTGCGACACAATAGATGGATAAACCTGCATACGATCTGCAAAATTGCGAATCGTTCCGGAAACGATATATCCATCATTCATGTATAAAGTTATCTTATTGGAATTTTCCTTTGATGGTGTCCAATATACTTCTGAAATAATATCGAGAATACTCTTTGGCAATTGCGAAAGTTCATCTGTCATGCGGTCAAGTAATTTTTTATTATCAAAGTCTAATAACATGGGAGCATCTCCACGCATACCATTAAGCACTTCATCTTTTAGAATAGTACCATTACCAAGCACAGCATATACCTTATTCTCTTTCTTTATGTATCCAACTCGATCTTGCTCTACTATCCGTATATCTACTGTCCATGGTAGTTGTCTACTAATTTCTACTTTCTCTACAATTGGGTCTTTCAATAATTGTGTTTTTGCTTCCTCTTTATTTATCGTCCAAATGTTCATATGTTTTAATAATCCACTTTTTTCCATTACTTCTTGATCAGTCAGAAGCGCATTTCCCTGGATAGTTATATTTTTAATCTCACTTAACGGAGACTGTAAATAAACAATGATAGAAAGTAAGAAGAAAAAAATAGACAGGTAAAACACAAGACGCCGATTTGCTTTTTTCTTTCGGGCTTGCTTCAATTTTGGAATTCGATCCTCAATCGAAACAACTTTTTTTTTGCTCATCTATTTTCGTCCTTTTAATAAAGTAATAGAAGAAAATGGCATGTATCATGCCATTTACCCCAGTTAAATGAATTATAACACAATATTGGAAAGAACAGATAGTAGTCAATGGTAGTTTTCAAGCTTTTTTTGTAAAACAATAATAGCGCGATTTCTTTCCCCCTTTTATAAATGAGAAGATTTACTTATATTAAGCAATATTCCTACAGAACAAAGTGTTAAAGTTAACGACGAACCACCATAACTAAGAAATGGCAAAGTAATTCCTGTAACCGGAATTAAACCAATAACTACACTAATATTTATCATTACTTGAATTGCTAGCATGGAGACAATCCCTAAAGCCAGTAACCGTCCATATTGATCAGCTGCTTCTAATGCGATCCGTATCCCACGCCAAAACATAAATGCAAATAATCCAATTACAAATGTTCCACCAATAAATCCAAGCTCTTCTCCAAGAATAGCAAAAATAAAATCTGTCTGTGGTTCAGGAAGATAGAAATACTTTTGTAAACTTTCCCCTAATCCCATACCCATTAATCCACCTGGTCCAATGGCATAAAGTGATTGGATAATTTGAAAGCCATCTCCAAGTGGATCTTCCCACGGATTTAAAAATGCAGTAATTCTGCTAATTCGGTAGGGTGCAGATAATATTAAAAAAGCGAAACCTGCTAGCCCTAATATGGCTAGTCCAAAAAAATGTGACAGTCGTGCACCAGATACAAAAATCATAATCATACATGTAAGCACAAGAACAACACCTGTTCCTAGATCTGGCTGTAGCATGATAAGTCCGAAGGCAGTAAAAACCAACAGTAAAGACGGAAAAAATCCTTGTTTAAACGAAGTAATATATTTCTGATTATGATCTAAAAACAAAGCTAAATAAATAATCAAACCTAACTTCATAAATTCAGAGGGTTGTATACTAAATGCTCCTACTCCAATCCAGCTTTGAGCTCCACCTCTTGTCATACCGACACCTGGAATTAACACGAGTAGTAATAAACAAAAGCAAGCGAATAAAATTCCCTTCGCATACTTTCGCCATGTTCCGTACGGAATATTCATCGTAGTAAACATAGCAGCAATACCAGCACCAGCGAAGAGGAGCTGCCGTTTCAAGAAGTAAAGCTTATCATTATACTTATATTCTGCCCACACATAGGAAGAGCTTAGCACCATAATAATACCGATCAATAGAAGCAATAAAATGATTGTTAATAGTGTATAGTCTGGTTTGTCACCGAGCTTTGATTTTGAAAACAAAAAAAACACCCCTTTTTCCAAAGATGGAATAGGGGCTTCTAGCAATTATATACATCATTCATTTTCTTTGAAACAAGCCCCTACTTTAATGTATGCACGGCTTGCATAAACATGTCTCCTCTTTCTTCAAACGTACGATATTGATCCCAGCTTGCACAGGCAGGAGACAATAAGATTACATCACCTGGATCAGACAAGGAATATGCTTCTTTCACTGCTTCTTGCATGTTTTTTACAGCGATTTGTTTCTCTATTCCTGCTTTTAGAGCTGTTTGACTAAGTTTTGCTGCAGTTTGCCCGAATAATACCATCGCTTTCACGTTTTCTAAATAAGGGATTAAATCATCAAATGAATTTCCTCTATCTAGTCCCCCCGCTAATAAAATTACAGGCTGCTGAAATGACGCTAACGCTTTTTTTGTTGCCAGCATATTGGTTGCTTTGGAGTCATTATAAAATTGACGATCTTGTATAACGTCCACAAATTGTAGCCGGTGCTCTACACCCGAAAAAGTACGCAATACCTTCTGAATACCTTTGTTCGTTGCTCCTCCTAGCTTCGCTGCACTAACTGCAGCTAATATATTCTCCATATTATGCTCCCCAACTAAAACAACTGAATGGCGATCCATTACCTTCTCCGATTTAAAGTAGATACTGTTTTCATCTATCCAAGCTCCATCAGCTAACTTTCTTGTAACCGAAAAAGGAATCTTTTGTGCAGTTGCTTCCTCTACCTTCTTAGACAGGATAGGGTCATCTGCATTATAAACTAACATATCCGTATCACGTTGATTTTTATAAATATTACATTTTGCCATTACATAATCATCCATCGTTTTATGATAATCCAAATGCGCTTCAAAAATATTTAATAATACTGCGATATGAGGTCTGAATTGAGAGGTTCCTTGGAGCTGGAAGGAAGATAATTCAAGAACAAGCTTTTCTTCATCCGTAAGTGCTTGTGCAACTTCTGTTGCTACAAAGCCAATATTTCCCGCTACCTGTACACCTTGATTGCTTGCCTTTAGCATTTCAGTGATAAGCATCGTAGTCGTTGTTTTCCCATTAGATCCGGTAATACCAATAATCTGGTCTTCTGCAATATAACCCGCAAGCTCTACTTCCGTTATAATTGGAATATTGCGCTTCACTGCCTCAGCAACGATTGGATTATCATATGGAATTCCGGGATTTTTCACAACGACGTCAATCTCTGTTAGCGTCGATAATGGATGGGAGCCAAGTATTACCTCTGCTCCCATATTTTTCAGCTCCACTACTTCTGGATCTAGACCCTTTGCTTTCATATCATTTACACGTACCTGTTTATCATTTAGAAGTAAAACTTTCGCAGCCGCAGTTCCACTTTTCGCTAATCCGAGTACTAATATATGTTTATAAGGGAATTCCGCTAATTTCTTCACCCTAGCCACACCTCGATATATATTCCTAAAGCGGCGAAAATAAGTCCTACTAACCAAAAAGTAGTTACCACACGCCATTCTGACCAACCTAATAGCTCATAGTGATGATGTAATGGACTCATTTTAAAAATACGTTTGCCAGTCGTTTTAAATGATATGACTTGAATAATAACCGACAATGTTTCAATTACAAATACACCACCAACGATGACTAATAATATTTCTAACTTCATTAAGATAGCAATAGCCGCAATTGCACCACCGAGTGCTAATGAACCTGTATCACCCATAAATACCTTTGCTGGATGTGCGTTAAATACCAAGAAGCCAAGGAGCGCACCAACAACGGCTAAAGCAAAAATCCCAATTTCCTGCTGTGGGAAACCGTGCCAAGCAAGAATTCCAAAAGCTCCAAACGCTATTGCTGCCGTCCCCGCCAGTAAACCGTCTAGCCCATCCGTTAAATTAACAGCGTTTGAGGCTCCAACAAGCATAAATACGATTAGGATTGCGTATCCCCAGCCTAAATCCCACTGAATGGTAGTACCAGGAATTTGAATATGTGTTGGAAAGTCGTTACTACGTAAAATAAAGTAAAAAATAAATGCGATCACTAATTGTCCAAGCATTTTTTGCTTTGACGTTAGCCCTAAATTTCGCTTCATTACGACTTTAATAAAGTCATCTAAAAAACCAAGTAATCCATAGCCAACAAGCACAAAAATTAATAGCCAAAGCTCATAGCCAATATTGCCACTCGCCGTATATTTCCCTGCCATTATAATTGCAGTTATAACGATACTGAATACGATCATTATTCCACCCATCGTTGGTGTACCTGTTTTCTTCATATGTGATTTTGGGCCCTCTTCGCGAATACTTTGTCCAAACTTTAATCTTCTTAGAAATGGGATAAATATCGGTGATAAGAGGACGGTAATTAAAAATGCAATTGCTATTGTTATCGTCATAACGAAAATATTCACTGTAATTCCTCCTTGTATAAACCGTCCAAACGAAATCGTTGTTGCGTACTGCGCTATTGTTGTTCATTTATTATTATGATTGGATTGCTTTTACCATTGTTTCAAATTGCATTCCACGTGAGGCTTTGAATAATACTAATGTATCGTGCATAAGATATTCGTGCAATTCTCCCAATAAATCCTCTTTTGATTGAAAATGCGCACATAGCATGTTAGGTTGCTGTTTGCATACAGTCTTACTAATGATTTCCGCTTCCTTGCCTACCGTATACAAGACAGTAATTGGAGGCTCGATACTTGCTGCTACAGACTGATGTAACTGTTTAGCTTTATCCCCTAACTCAAATATATCTCCCAGTACAAGCACTTTGTTCTTGTACCCTGTCATTTGTTTTATTACTTCAATAGCAGCAACCATAGAAGTTGGCGAAGCATTATACGTATCATTGATGATTGCAACACCTGATGCTCCTCGTGTAATTTCCATACGCATAGAAGTTGGCGGCAAAGTAGCTAGCGCCTTTTCTATTTGCTCCTGCCCAATATTTAGTTTCCTTCCAACCGCAATCGCATACGAAGCATTTTTGGCATTATGTACTCCGAGTAATGGAATAGAATATGAATAATTATCCGAGAGCTTAAAGCTTGTTTGGGTATTACTAATGGTAACATCTGACAAAACAACATCGTTCTCAGATTCAAGCCCACATGTTAATACATTATCATCCTTTTTAACATGATTTAGTAATGGTTCATCGCCATCGATAATGAGGCAACCATTTTGCTTTAATCCAAGTCGAATTTCTAATTTTGCCTTGGCAATGCCTTCACGTGAACCGAGAAACTCAATATGTGATTCCCCAATATTTGTAATGACTGCATAATCAGGCTTAGAAATTTTCGTTAAACGTTCAATCTCACCAAAATGGTTCATTCCCATTTCCAGCACAAGCAGTTCTGTATCGCGTGTCATTGATAATATTGTTAACGGCAGTCCAATATGGTTATTAAAGTTTCCTTGTGTAAAATGGGTCTTATAGCTTGTGCTTGCAATAGCTGCGACCATTTCCTTTGTTGTTGTCTTCCCGTTTGAGCCTGTAACGCCAATAACAACAGGGTCAACTAGATCTCGATATGCCGCTGCCAGCTTCTGCAGGGCGAGATCCGTATCCTCAACTAAAAAAACTGGAAAGTCAGTCGGTAGGAATCGGGGTAACGCTTTGTCTTTATTCCAAATCGCTGCAACAGCACCATTATTAAAAGCTTGCTTTATATAATCATGACCATCAAACTTTTCACCAACTAAAGGGATAAAAAGTGAGTGGGAGGCATTTTCTCGGCTGTCTGTTGATACCGCATTGATAGGAATTGCAGACTGTGCTTCTCCACGATAATTTTCAAACACACTAGCAATCCATTGTGTTGTAAATAACATTATTTTCTCTCCTTAGCTACTATAGCTTCCTGAGCAACCTCACGATCATCAAAATGAAGTTTTTCATGACCGATTTGTTGATACGTCTCATGTCCCTTTCCAGCTATAAGAATGATATCATCGTTTTTAGCAAGTGCTACAGCATGGTGTATTGCTTGCTTCCGATCAACGATGACCTCATAATTTGTTTCTTTTGTTAACCCATTAACCATGTCTTGCAAAATTGCTTCAGGCTGTTCTGTTCTAGGATTATCAGACGTAAGTACGGCGTGATCAGCATATTTTGTAGCAATTTGTGCCATCAGCGGACGCTTCGTTCGATCACGGTCTCCTCCGCAGCCAACAATCGCATATATTTTTCCTTTCACAAACTCTTGTACTGTTTGTAATACATTTTCTAATGAATCCGGTGTATGCGCATAATCCACTATCACACCAAAATCTTGCCCAGCTTTTACTGGTTCAAAACGACCATTTACTCCAGGAATCGTTTCAAAAGCTTGCTTAATAACTTGAAGGTTAACCCCATCTGCTATTGCAGCACTTGCGGCTGCGAGCATATTATACACATTAAACATGCCAATTAATCTACTCTTCACGTTAATCGTTCCGATAGGTGTTACGAGTGTATACGTTGTTTCCCCTGCGTGTAGCTGGATATCTGTTGCCGATACATCCGCATCATTACGACAACCATATGTTAAAACATGCTGTGCCGTACTTCGTTTTAAGAGATCGATGGAGGAATCATCCGCATTTAAGATAGCAAATTTTCTTCCTGCTTTTATATAACTATTTCCTAATTGGGCAAAAAGCAGACTCTTCGCACGTAAATAATCATCTAAATCTTTATGATAATCAAGATGATCCTGAGATAAATTCGTAAATATGGCTATATCAAAATCTGTACCATGAACTCTTCCTTGATCTAAGGCATGCGAGGAAACCTCCATTATCCCCTGTTCCACTCCTGCTTCTATCATCTGATGGAATGTGCGTTGGAGAAAAAGTGCATCTGGCGTTGTGTTTTGAATTGGAAACGCCTCATCCCCAATTTTCATTTGAATCGTACCAATAACACCTGTTTTCTTTCCATTTACTCGATAGATTGAATCTAAAAGATATGTTATAGTCGTTTTCCCATTCGTCCCAGTAATTCCAATGAGCGGGAGCTGACTTGAAGGATAATTATAAAAATGAGAAGCAAGCAAAGCCAATGCGCGTGTTGTATCCGATACAACAATCACAGGAACTGCTGCCTCTACTTTCTTTTCAGCAATGATTGCAACCGCACCATTTTCGATTGCTTGTGGTATGTAATTATGTCCATCGACCGAAAAACCAGTGATACAAATAAAAACATCACCTTGTTCGATTGCACGTGAGTCTATCTTTAACGATTGCACTTCAATATTGTCTAATTCACTATAACTAGTATAGAACGGTACGGGTGTAAGTAATTCTAATAATTTCATTGTAAACATCCTCATTATTATTTTTTCGAAACAATGCCTAAGTATAATTATTCTAAACCGAAACAATTTTTAAGAGGGTGGATCACCCTCTTCATTTTATATCCCATTTATTATAGCAAAATTCACCTTGAATCTCGATTATTTTTTATTTGAAAGATAAATCCGAATCTTAGAACCTTGCTCTACTTTCACACCTGGCTTTGGTGACTGATCAATAATATAGTCTCCCTTACCACTTGTTTCAATAGCTAAATTAGTTTGAAATTCAACAATCTCCTTTTTTTTCAATCCAACTAAAGAGGGAACCTCGACCTTTGGCTGTTCAGGCCATTTATACTCTTTTTCTAGTCCATCTTTTCGTCTTTTAACGCCTAAAGCGTTAAGACTATCACCAATAATCGTACCAACAATAGGGGCTGTCACAACACCACCAAATTGAACCGTTCCTTTTGGATTATCAACCGCTACATAGACAACAATCTCTGGATCATCTGCAGGAGCAAATCCTATAAAAGAAACAATATGGTTGTTCGACATATATTTCCCATCTGGCCCAACCTTTTGGGCAGTTCCAGTTTTCCCTCCGACACGATAACCATCAACATAAGCTGGTCTACCTGTACCTTTTGCTACAACACTTTCTAACGCATTCCGAACTTCCTTTGAGGTGGCGTCAGAAATAATGCGTTCCTTTAATACTGGTTGATGTTCTTTTACTGTGCTATTTGTTTGTGGATCAATCCATTCTTTAGCAACAAACGGCTCATACAAGTAGCCGCCATTTACTGCGGCTGATACTGCCATTACTTGCTGTATAGGGGTAACAGATACGCCTTGTCCAAAAGCAGTTGTGGCTAACTCGACCGGCCCAACATTTTCTGGCTTAAAGAGAATCCCATTACCTTCTCCTTGTAAATCAATCCCTGTCTTCGTTCCAAACCCAAAATCTCGGATGTAACTAAATAACCGTTCTTTTCCCAATTTCTGTCCAAGATTAACGAATCCGGGGTTGCACGAGTTTTCAACAACTTCCAAATAAGATTGATGACCATGGCCTCCACTTTTCCAGCAGCGTAGCTTCGCACCACCAACTTTAATCGAACCTGAGTCATGATAATGATCCTTTTGTAAATCAACGACTCCTTCTTCTAAAGCTGCGGCTAATGTAATAATTTTAAATGTTGAGCCCGGTTCATAGGTACTCCAAATCGGTAAATTACGATTATAAATATCAGCATCCACTTCTTGATATTTTTCTGGATGGAAAGCTGGTCTTGCTGCCATTCCTAATACTGAACCATTTTTCGGATTCACGGCAATCGCTAACGCGCCATCTGGATTATATTTTGCGACAGCAAGGTCAAGCTCTCTTTCAATAATTGTTTGCACTCTACTATCGATCGTAGTTTTTAAATCTAAGCCATCCTCTGGTGCTTTATATACATCTGCAAGCTGCTTTAGCTTACCTCCCTTTGCATCCGAATAAAATGAAAGACTTCCTTTTTCACCACTTAATTTCTCATCATGATAAAGTTCTAAACCCATTAAGCCCTGATTATCTATACCCGTAAATCCAAGAACATGAGCTAAATCATCTCCGAACGGATAATGTCGCTTTGAATCCTTTGCTAAATACACACCTTCCATATCAAGTGTACGGATTGCTTTTTCCTGCTCTTCAGAAATCTTTATCCCTTCTGGTCTTATTTGTGAGGACATAGCTGACTTTGTTATTTGCTTGTACGCTTTTTCAACAGATATATGTAAAATAGCTGCCAGCTTCTCTGCTGTTTCCTGTGGATTTTTAATTTGTCTGGGTACAACTACAACAGAAGGTGCTGTTACGTTTTCTGCTAATACTTCCCCATTTACATCTAATATTAAACCTCGCTCAGGTTCAAAGAGAATATCTCTACTCCAAGATTCATCAGCAAGCCCCATAAGTTTATCTCCAATAACAAATTGCACATAACCTAAACGAAAGTCAATGATTCCAAAGAATAAAATGCCAATAAGAAAAACAGTAACTAATCTTTTTCTAACGGTCACAGTCGATACTCGCTTCATCTTTTTACCCCTTTTCATAGGTATGCTTGTATCAACTATATGAGATAGAATATAGATTAGAACACTGTTTTTCTGAGAAAATAATTCACATATATGGAGTACTAGCTACAAGCAGCTCCACTATTTTTATTCTATGTCACCATCACTTTGTTGCGCTTCTTTTTCTTCCGTGTTTTTTTCTAGTTTCAGCTTATTTGGTGGCTTCAATTCCACGCCAAGGTATGCATTTTCTTTTATTGGTTTCCCTTGTTGAATGCTTTGCTTCACAACATATCCATTGCCAATTGTTTCAAGCTTTAATTCGGTTAATTGCGCCAGCTGAAGTACATCTCGCATCGACCAGCCAATAACCGATGGCATGCTAGGATTTTCTGTCAACAAAAGCACACGTTTGCCCGGGAGAATATCATCACCCACTGCCACGTTAGCACGAGTTATCGTATCTCCAGAACCTATTACAGTAACATGAATATCTTTTTCTGCTAATACCTGTTTTACTTTAGTCACAGATTCTCCTACCAGATCTGGAACCTTAACTTTCTGCGTTTTATTGTTCTCACTTTTATCTGGCTTAATGTCCATATAATGTAGCCCGTTTTGCATCACATTTTTAAAAATAAATGATGTTGGCGTAGCTCCATGCTCATAGCCTTCTTCAAAGAATAATTTTGGTTGTTTAATCGATACATACATCATTAATTGTGGATCATCCTTTGGAGCCATTCCAAGAAAAGAATAGAGGTTATTTTCTACTCCACTCATATATCCACCTGTTTCTGGATCAGGAATTTGTGCTGTTCCTGTTTTTCCAACAACGGAATAATCATCCAATGCGTACATTTTACCTGTACCATACTTTCCGTTTACAACAGATTCCATCAAGTTTAACATTTGCTTCGAGGTTTCTGGAGATATCGGCTCCCCTACCACCTTAGGCTTGCTTTCTTCAATAATTGTACCGTTGTTTGCATCAACAATTTTCTTTAAAACAAATGGCTGCATCATTTTTCCGTTATTTGCAATGGCTGTTGCAGCCTTCATTTGCTGGATTGGTGTGATCGTACTTCCTTGCCCAAAAGCTGTAGTAGCTTTTTCAAGTGGCCAATTATAAAGAATCTTCCCTTTAACTTCACCCGGTAAATCAATGTTCGTTTCTTTATCGAAATCAAATGCTTTTAAATACTCTAGGTACTTCTCAGGACCAAGCTTTTCCCAAGCAAGTTTAGCAGCAGCAACGTTGGAGGAACGTTGGAACCCTTCATCATAAGATATGGTTCCCCATCCCTTTCCATAGTTATGATCTGGGATTGCCCTAATTTGCTTATTAATCTTGTACTTTCCTGATTTATATAAATCCGCTCCGTTGTAGACTCCTTCTTCGATAGCAGAAGCCCATGTAAATATTTTCATTGTAGAACCTGGCTCTATCGGGGTGGATATCGCATCATCGTACCAGTTCTTTACGTCTGCTGGGTTATTTGGATCATAGCTCGGCCGGTTGCTCATTGCGAGAATTTCACCAGTTTTAGGATTCATAACAATCGCCGTTAGCCGTTCTGGCTCATATTTATCCTCTACCTGACTCATTACATCCTCTAGCAATGTTTGTATTTTTTGATCAATTGTTAAGTATATATCATCACCATCATGTGGTTTCTTTATTTTTTCATTGGGATCAAGCAGTTTCTTATTAAACCGATCACGCTCGAATGAAATATAGCCATCCTTTCCGGCTAATAAATCATTCATTTCTTTTTCAATCCCAGTGACACCGGTTATATTTTGTTCCACTCCTGTGTCCGTTTTCTTTTCTGATTCTTGTGCAAATCCAATGATATGTGATGCAAATTTCCCATTCGGATAATATCGGATCGCTTCCTCCGTAAAATTAATGCCAGGCAGCTTTAATGCTTCAATCTCTTCTTTCTTTTTTTGCGAAAGTTGTTTCCCCTTCGCACCGAATTCCACCTGTGTTCGACCTTTTTCAATTCCATCTTTTATTCGTTTTACGATGTACGTTTTGTCCATATTTAATAAAGGAGCCAGCATTTCCGCAGTTTTCTCCGGATCTTCGACATGCTTAGGCTCCTTTAAATTTTTAGAATAGGCTTTATCGACGATAGCATAAAGTCGAAAAGTTGGTCGATCATAAGCCAGTAGCATTCCGCTACTATCATATATTTTTCCTCGTTCCGCTTCGATCGAATAAGAGGCTGTTCTTTTTTCCTTGGCCCAATCCTTTAATGATACGTTATCCACTTCACCAGTTACTTGAATGTACAAAAAACGACCAGTTAAAAGTAAAAACAAACCAACAAAACAAACAATAAGGATACCAGCCATCATATGCGTTGTTTTATTTTTTTTCATTTTCCTTCACCCGATCAATTATGGAATGAAGCCGCTTGTTTTACAGTAGCATTTTGTATTTTCAAGCCATTTTCCTTTGCGATTTTAATAATTCGTTCAGGCTCACTTAACTCTTTTACTTCATATTGCAAGTGTTCATTGCTAAGCTGTTGCGTTTGAACGGTTTTTTCTAATGATTGCAACTCTCTATTTAATGCGTCCGTTGAAGAAGAAAAAGAAACAACCAATGTTGCAGCAACAACAAGGATGATTGCTACCACAGAATACAAAATCTTTTCACCCTTTGTAATCCATCCCGCTTTACGAATTATGACTTTTTGTTTATCCTGTTGCGGCGTCTGGACAGTATAAGATTGTTCCCAGCTTCTTGCGTGATTTGCTGCCATTATTTTTTCCACCCTTCTTCATAAGTAAAGTCATCGTTCCACGCTTTTGTTTTTTCCACGATTCTTAGTTTTGCTGATCTTGATCTACGGTTTTCATCAAGTTCGTTATCTTCTGCCACGATTGGTTTTCTAGTCACTAATTTAAATGGTGCTTCATTTTCTTTTGGAATAACCGGTAAGTTCCGTGGCGTTTCTTTTCTTGTACTCCATTTTTTAAAAGCTTGCTTACATAGTCTGTCTTCTAATGAATGGAAGGTAATCACAACGATACGACCATCCACAGAAACAAGTTTCGCCGCTTGATGAAGTGCATCATTAAACACTTGCAATTCATTGTTTACAGCTATGCGAATTGCTTGAAAAATTCGTTTTGCTGGATGTCCACCCTTTCTCCTTGCGGGTGCAGGAATTCCATCCTTAATGATATCTACTAATTGGTGCGTTGTATCGATGGGTTGTTTTTCACGATATGCTTCAATTTTTCTCGCAATTTGCTTTGAAAACTTTTCTTCGCCATATGTAAAGAAAATTGCTACTAAATCGTTATATTCCCAATGATTAACGACATCCCATGCAGTTAAATCTTGTTCTCTATTCATCCGCATATCAAGCGGTGCATCATGCTGATAACTGAACCCTCGATCCTCTCTGTCTAACTGAGGAGAAGAGACCCCTAAATCAAATAATATGCCATCCACATGAGTTATCTCATGCTTGGTTAATTGTTCTGTTAGTTGACTAAAGTTACTGTGTATAAATAATATTCGATCCTGATAGAGCTTTAATCTTTCTTTCGCTGCTTTTAAAGCATCTTGATCCTGATCAAATGCAATAAGCAATCCATTCTCATTTAAGCGAGAAGCTATTTCTTCTGAATGCCCTCCACCACCAACTGTACAATCTATATATGTACCATTTGGCTTAATGGATAGCCCTTCAATGGCTTCCTTTTTTAACACGGTATAATGTTCAAACATGGGTTCACCTTCTTTATAAATTCCACCGCTACCTTTATGTTCCTAAATATCAAAATCCATTAGGTTTTCGGCGATTTCCGCAAATGACTCTTCTGATTCATTGAAATAATCCTCCCAGTTCTCTTTCGCCCAGAATTCGATCCGGTTAGATACGCCAATGACTATGCAATCCTTATCTAGAACTGCATATTTTCGAAGTGGTTGCGGGATATTTATTCTTCCCTGTTTATCAACATCACATTCTACTGCGCCTGAAAAGAAAAAACGAGTGAAGGCTCTAGCATCTTTTTTTGTTAATGGAAGCTGCTTTAACTTGTCTTCTAGTGCCTTCCATTCTTGCATTGGATAGGCGAACAAGCATTTATCTAGTCCACGGGTCACAACAAAGCTATCTCCAAGTCCATCACGGAACTTGGAGGGAACAATTATTCTTCCCTTTGTATCAATGCTATGTTGGTATTCTCCCATAAACATAGAGTCCGCCCCACTTTCATATTTTCATATTACCACAACACCCCACATTTCACCACTTTTTTTCTAAAAAAAGCATATTTTTTTAGAAAAACAAGCTTTATTGGTATTCGATATGATCAAAAGCCACTCGTCTTATCCTCTAAAAAATGATCAAGCAAAAAAAGCATAAACCTTGTTGAAACAAGGTTTATGCTAGATTCAGGTCAATTATTTAGTATGAATAAACAGAAACAAAATCATGATAATTAAAAAAGTGGAGAATGGTGGGGGAAATTATAAATAAACAATATAATGGTCCTCATCCATCCTAAAAGATTGATCTAATAATTGGCTAATAAATGATGCACCATGCTCGTTAATGAACGGCAACGGATTCCATATTCTTTCCTGAAGTCCGCCAGCAGGATGAAGTGCTTTTTGTAGCAAGTCAAATTCCTCTAGCTCTTTCGAACATTTTTCCTCGATTGCTTGCAAAATTCGTTTTTCAAAATACGCAATTTCAGAATGTAAATGGGAAAGGTTTCTTTCTCCTATTTCTCCAAGATCTGCGCGAAGATTCTTTGCGATTTCGCGAAGTGGCTTGTGTGCTTCTGTTAATGTTTGTTTTAATTGCGCTACAACAGCATGAACCTGTGGGTTATGCTGGCTTGCTAGCCAATCCGCCCTCACCTGATCTATTCCACCATTCACTGCAGATTCAATCGAAATGTTATATTTGTGTGCTATTTTTTCGATATGACGATCAATATACGTAAACGACAATCGCGGCAGCACTGGCGGCATCTTCATATCTAGTGCATGAAATGCAGGCTTCAAGACAGACCAATATGCAATTTCTCCTGGTCCACCTATAAAAGCTAATGATGGAAACAAGAGTTCTTGCATTACTGGCCGTGTTACTACATTGTTACTTAATTGTTCAGGATAATTTTCTGCGATATGTAATATTTCTTCAGTAGTAAGCTTTACTTCGTCTTGCTTTCCAAGCCAATCTCCATTTTGATCTCGAGTCAATAAAATTCTCTCATTGTTATAATGGTAGAATAGATGTGCATCCCTTTCATTACAATCTAAAGAAACTGGATAATCCTTTTCCTTGATACGACGTATCGTCTCATAAACACCTGAACTAATCTCTGATTGTTTCTCCAGCATCCGGACAAAATAGTCGCTTTCTAATTTACGAAGCGCTTCATTTCCTGAATCAACTAAAACGAGACCTTCTTCAGCGAAAAGCAGATGAATGATCCTAGCAAAAAAGTCGACATACGTTTCTGAAAGGAATAAACAGTTCTGTAATGACTGATAAAGATCGTTCGTATAAGCTGTCTCCTTTAACTGCGAACATATTTGATACAACCATTCTTCCACTACGGGTTTATCCAATTTAATATCAGAAACCGGATATTTGTACATCACTTTTTGAAGAAGCTTATGTTTTTGCATTTCTTTCTTTCCTGGTAAATATACATGATTAATTTCATCGAAATCATGATCTTCCCCAGCAATCCAGAACACAGGTATAACCGGTATTCCAAGTGATTTTTCTTGTTCCTTTGCATGGTACAGGATAGAAATTATTTTATTAATCGTATACATTGGCCCCGTTAATATTCCAGCTTGTTGTCCACCGATTATAACGACACTATTTTCATCCTTTAAACGATGGATGTTCGTAATTGTTTTATTTGAAGCATCCCATGCTTTATTCATTGATAGTAAGCATTCAGATAGTTGTTCACGTTTAAATTGACGGTTGTTTAAATCACGGACCCTATTATTTAAATCTGTTAGTGAAAATGCATAATCAAAATAAGACATAATTGCATCATCATTGTTTCTGTAATCTCGAATTAGTTTGTTCTGACCATTCAATTGAATAGGGTCTATATGCATAAATAACTTACTCCTTTTATTTTAATAAAGTAAAACTTTAATAAATCATTCCTCGACGTCCCCTCAATTTGGGGCTGTCAGTTTTATGTAGGATAAATACTTCCATTATGTATTTTACATAAGTTTACCTTTCTTTTCATGTATTCTGTTTAGGGGTTTAATCGACCCAATGGAAGGTATACTTTTATCGTATCCGCCAAAGAGGCTTCCTGAATTCGTTAAACAAAGATCTTCCCTAAAATTCCATAGCATATTAATACGAAATATAAAAATGAGAAAAGCAAAAAGCAGCTTCGCCAAAGCACTTTAAATGCTGCTTGATAATTTATTTCTATTTTTGTTTTCCATTGAACGATAATGATAACCGTAAATAATATTAATAGTACAAGTAGAAAAATACCAATAAAAAATTGATCAAACAAATTATTCAAAATAATAAATACTGCAATTATGTATAATAATGTCGTCCAATTCACTGCCTTAAAAAATGCATTGCGTGAATAATTCGATTTAAGACGGAGCAATCGATAAATTAAAAAAGTTGTAATTGGTGGTACGGTTACGAAAATCGCAATGAAATATGCCATCATATCGATCATTTATTTTGTTTCCCCCTGTTCCATTCCATCGCAAGCACGGCATCATGAATAAAAGCTATATTCGGAATTGCCTTTTCTGCTCTTTCCATTATATATCCTGTGATGGAAGAAATCTCTGTACGTCTCCCCGCAATTATATCTATAAGCATGGAGGAATAATTATTTTTTGTCTTTTCTGCGATTTGTTGCACCCGATGCCAATGCGTTGAAAAATCAACGCCTAAAACCATAGCTGCCTCATAACAAATTTCCTTGGCAATCGCATGAAGGTAAGGATTCTCATTCAGCTGGCCATTCGTAACGTGAAACAAAGCAGTTAAAGGATTAATTACTACATTTATAATTAATTTCTCTACTAGCATCTGTTCCCATCGGTTTTCAACTATAATTGGAAAATCTGACTGTTCAAGCTGCCTTTTGACATTCGCTAATTTTTCTATATCGATTCCTTTATATGTCGCTAACCGAATACATCCATGGCCTGTGTGCTGGTACGTATAATCATTGTGTTTGAGAGCTCCATGCTCTACAATCCCAACAATTGTAGGATATTCAAGCGATTCTAACAATTTCACATGCCCCATCCCGTTTTGCAAAAAAATAAGAGGCGTTGAACGATTTACATGCTGTCGGATACTTAACAAAACGTTAGGCAAATGGTATTGCTTCACACATAAAAACAAATAATCTACTTCCTCTAATTCTTCGAGTAGCTTTACAGTAATATACTGCGATTGCGTAGAATTAGCTTTTTTTAATCCAAAGCGCATCAGGTCGTTCTTTTGCTCTAATCTTCGTACATACAATGTAACCTCATGCAGATTGTTTAGAAATCCTGTAATTAACAAACCGATCGAGCCACCGCCGATTACTCCTATTTTCATGGTTATACGCCTCTCCATTGTAATATTCAGTCAGGGAAAAAGGAAATGTTTCACCACACTTGCTACCCTGTCATTTCTTTCTATATTTTTTTATACTATAATAATATAAAAGGGGTAAAAACAAAAACAATTTTCAACGAAGGGGGAAGTTGCATTGGACACGATCAAGGTGGAGCGTCTCTTAATCAACTACAAAACATTAGAGGAGTTTAAACGATTTAAGGAATACGGACATCAGGAATTGTCCATGCTAGAGGATCTAGAATCGAATATTGTTGAGAACAACAGTGAATCGCCTTTTTATGGAATTTATTATGGAGATACGTTAATTGCACGAATGAGCTTATATAAAGTAGATAAGAAATATGATGCTTATTTTGAACCAGCACATGATTATTTAGAACTGTGGAAGCTAGAGGTAATCCCACACTACCGTAATAAAGGGTATGGAAAGGTATTGGTTGATTTTGCAAAAAGCTTTGAACTTCCAATTAAGACGAATCCAAGGGTTAACTCACATGGCTTTTGGGAAAAGATGGGATTTCAGAAAGCGCATTATGATATGCAGCGTGATTTAGGAGAAAACCCATTAATTTGGTTACCACAAGGGGTTAGCGAAAAAGGAGTCGAATAACGTAATAAAAGAGGCCAACGCCTCTTTTATTTCATTTCGGCAACCAAGTATAGTATGATTTCAGCGTGTAAGGCTATTTAAGTGCTTTATCGTTTACCCAGCTCCATAATTTCCCCATTTCTTGCCATGCATTCTCATATCGAAGGAGTTGTTCTTTTAACCTTCTATTTTCTTCCTCTAACAGCTCCGCCTGCTTTTGTTTTTTCTTGTTGGAGCTAAACTCCATTGCAAATCCTGATCGCATTTTCTCCAACAATAATATCGCGGAATCTATCGTATCTTTTTCTACATCATCTTTCACAGCTTCTGCACTATATGTCCCCCCGCGCTTCCGCTCTTCTTTTGCACGCTGTATCGCATCTTCATATTGCTTTCGAATGGTTGCATTCCAACGAAAGCCACAGGCAGCCGCCGTTCGAGATAGCCTTTCTGCTACTTCTTTAAAAGCTTCAAGTTGTGTCTTCCCATCACGAATATAGCGAAGTACTGTTTCAGCAAGTATCATATCTTCCTCTTCTGTCCATGCATCCTGCCGTGTCACATTCATACCATCACTCCTTACATGTTTGCTTACAATGTATGCAAAAAATAGGAATGATAGAATAACTGTTTCATAAAACGATATAAAAAGTCACTATCAAGTACTATTTACGATGCATAAACCGGTGGACTGCTTGCTTATGCTCTGGACTATCCCATAACGTTGCACAGCTTCGAACCTCTGCATTCATTTCAGCGTTTAATGCTAGAGCGGATAGTTTTTTCTTATACTGCGCTTTCAATAGTTTCATTTGATCAACTGATTTTAAAATATAGGGTTGAAGGAAAACATTAGGATCAGACCATTGAGATTTATCAACTACTTGTTGTATCCATCCCTTTTCCATTAAATAGGATGTTGAATAGATAGCTCCTTCTAATAACCATTGAAATGCGAATGTATGATGCACCTTTTCATAGAGCAAGACCCCCCCACCCCATCCAGGAACAATGCCTAATGTACTTTGTACAAATCCAAATGTAGTAGATTCTTTTGCGATTCGAATATCACATGCAGTGGCTATTTCGCAACCACCTCCAAGCGCATTGCCATTCAACAAGCAGATAACTGGAACTGGAAAAGCTACAATTTTATATAATACCTCTTTCATTGGATACAAGATCGAAAATGCTTCATCAGGAGATAAATCCCCGTGTAAATCATATAAATCTCCACCAGAACAAAACATCTTATCTCCGAATCCCGTCAAAACTAAAAACTTTAACGGTTTTTGCTTCGCTTTTTCTAAACAATCGTTCAAGTCCTGTGTCATCTTTTTCGAAATAGCATTATGTTTTTCTGGTCTATGTAATGTGATAACTCCATAGCCTGCCGCTTCGAACGCTAATGTTACATTGCCTGCCACCTTCATCAATTCCTTTCTCAGCATGCTCCGTACAAAATATCATATTTATCATAGCCCGAATAGCGATTACTGTCCAATGACTACGAAACCGAGAGAATCAATGTAAGAATCTCTTTTTCTATAAACAAAAAACAGATCACTTCAAATAGTGATCTGTTTTATACGTTCATTAGCTATTAACTACTTCTTTTCCATCGTAATGTCCACATGATTTACATACATGGTGTGGCTTTGTTAACTCACCACAATTTGAACATTCTACCATGCCAGGTACATGTAGCTTTTTATGCGTACGACGTTGATTTTTAACCTTTTTAGAAGTTCTTCGCTTCGGTACTGCCATGACTTACACCTCCTTCAAATGAAAAGCATCTTACTATTTTTGCTTACTATCTTTTAATAAGGACTCTAGCTTTTGCAAGCGAGGGTCTATTTTCTTTTCACTTATTTCCTCAGAAAGTACTTCCCATCCATTCCCTTTAATAGGGATATTGTTCTCAGTATTTGCTTCATCGGAAAAAACACGAAAAGGAATCTCCAATAGAATATTTTCCTTTATAAATGGAGTTAAGTCAAGCACTTCTCCATTCACCGGATGAATTTCATTTGCTTCATCTTCATTTTCTAAATATGGTGAAGCAGAAAAAATTTCCTGTGTTTTTATTTCGAATGGATATGGTACATCGACTAATGTACGTGCACATGGTAATACCATTTCTCCTTGAATCGTAAACGAAAAAATAAACTGATCTCCGCTCATGGTGCAATCACCATAAACATGAACTGGTTTAATAAGACGAATGTCATTATTCATCGTTTCTAGTTCAGACACATCTACTTCTCCATCAAAGGAAAATGGTTTTGAATGTGCATTTTTTTTAATTTGTCCTAATGTAAATTTCATTTCCTTCACCTCAAGGCAACAAAAGTAATTTTAAAATGAAAATCGGTATTTGTCAATATCATTCTCTTTACAGAAGCAAAAATTTATCATTTCGAATAGTATTCCCTTCTAGCATTGCATTAATCATGCGCAAGTTGAAGGCGATGCAACGAGCAACAATCTTTGGTACAATTATAACCATCAATTTATATTTGGAGATGGGACTATGCGAGCATGTGGACTAGTTGTTGAATACAATCCTTTTCACAATGGGCATTTATATCATTTGCAACAAGCAAAAAAAACGACTGATGCTGATATCATGATTGCTGTTATGAGTGGCTCTTTTCTCCAACGTGGAGAGCCGGCAATCATCGATAAATTCCATCGTGTACAAGCTGCATTAAAAAGCGGCATCGATATAGTTTTAGAATTGCCTTACGCATTTTCTGTACAAAGCAGTGAGCTTTTTGCCAAAGGATCGATTCAAACATTATCAAAAATTGGTGTTGACTCCGTTTGTTTTGGCAGTGAATCTGGAGATATTCACGATTTTTTGACAAGCTATCAGCTCCTCAAAAATAAGTTAAATACATATAAAGCACTGTTACACGAAAACCTAAATAAAGGACTATCTTTCCCTGAAGCTAGTAAAATTGCCTATGAGCATATTGGACTTACTAAGGATTTTGACCTTTCCAAGCCAAATAATATACTTGGTTTTAGCTATGTAAAAGAAATACTTGAACAGCATTTACCAATCAAGCCAGTAACAATAAAAAGAATTAAAAACAACTACCATGATGTTGATATCTCTGACACGATTGCAAGTGCTACGAGTATTCGAAGTGAGCTTCTAGTTAAGCAGTCCCAGTTAAACGATTTAGCTCAAACTATGCCTTCTCCAACCTTTGAGGTTTTACAAGCTTATAAGGATAAGGCTTCACAGTGGCATCAATGGGAGGCCTATTTTCCTTTTCTTCAATATCGCGTGCTTACTATGGGGAGTAAAGAACTTGCCTTAATCGAAGGTGTCATCGAAGGACTAGAATATCGGATCTATAAAACAGCTAAAAAGGCTTCAAGCTTCCATGAATGGGTGCAGTTAATTAAGTCAAAACGGTATACTTGGACGCGCATTCAACGTATCTTCGTACATATTTTAACGAATACAAAAAAAGCGGAAATAGCCTCTTTAAACCTAATGGAAAGGATTCCATATGTAAGGCTGTTAGGGATGAGTCCATCTGGACAACACTATTTAAATATTAAAAAGAAACAGATGGATGTGCCTATTGTGACAAAGCTTTCACGAAGCATGCATCCGATGTTACAAATCGAAGAAAGAGCTACCCATGCTTATTATAGTATTCTTTCTTCGGCACAAAAACAGGAATTGTTTCGCAAAGAGCTATCAGCCCCAATACAAGCTTAGTACGTTATTAAGCTCGATTATCAAAAAAAGATAATCGAGCTCTTTTTCGTTTATGAGGTAGCTTTTTTATTACTTTCGATAATTCATTTTTTCGTATCAATCGTTTCTAAATAATCAATGGCATCCTGAAAGCTATCTACTGGAACGATTTTCATATCTGAATCAATTTCATTTACTGTATCAATCGCAATTTCATAATTCGAGTTTGCTGCTCCACCTTCATTTGGAGCAAAAAAGATATCACAACCTTCTTTATCAGCAGCAATGACTTTTTTATCAATACCACCAATTCGATAGACACGGCCATCATAGTCGATTTCACCCGTTCCAGCAATCTGATACCCCTTCGTTATATCCTCTTCTACTAATTGATCATAAATTTCTAAAGAAAACATCAATCCTGCACTAGGGCCGCCAATACTTCCACTAGCAAAGGTAATGTTAGGGTTGACCTCAACACTTCGATCAGTAACAAGCTGAATACCCAACCCAACCTTTTCTTCATCATCTTGGAAGGTCTCCAACGTAACTTCTTTTGTCAATTCTTTATCATCACGTACTATTTTTAACTGAACAGAATCACCAGCTTGTTTGCCATCTACAAAATCGATGAGGTCTTTCGCTTCGGTTATTTTTTTGGAATCAATACCAATTATCCGATCACCTGATTTTAACTGCCCATCGGCGGGCATTCCTTCAACAACAGAAACAACATAGACACCATTATATTCTATTTTTATTTGTTCATTAGCTGCTTTATATGCTACAACAGTTGACGCTTCCTGTGAGCTTTCCATCATTTGTAATTGCGCTTGAAAGTAAGCCTCCTCAGATACCCCTTCAGGCCGAACCTCATGAAGTGGTAGCACTTCTTGATGTGGTAACAATTTTGCCAATATAAATTGCATTGGTGTCGCTTGACCACCTCGAACAGTTACAAGGTGCATATCGCCTTTACTTTTATGTCCACCTTCTACTTCTACAATTGGATTAAGTGCATCTGCACCCCCAGGCTTATATATGTAAAACGGTAATTTATACATTGATAAAAATAGTACAAGTGCTGACATTAATACGAGTGTTACGAGTTGCCTTTTTGTGAATTTCATTGATTAACCCCTTCCAAATTCTTGCTCTCATCTATTACTATATTTCGCGGATCATGCTCACGAAGCTTCTTGATATGTATCTTTAAAAAAGTGAATGGCATAAACCGATACGGTACATGCGTATATTGATAAAAGAACCTTGGTTGTCCATAACATATTAGCTAAAACAACATCATGATAGCATTATTATTTTACTACGTTCAAAAAGAGAAGTACAGGAACCAACACCACCAATTAGGAGGAAGTCAATGAGGCAATTAATGAAAACGATCCTATTATCTGGCTTTACAATATTCATTGCAATCTCGTTAGTTACTTTCCCCAAAGATGCATTCGACGCCAGCCTACATGGACTTGACATGTGGTGGGGTATTGTATTTCCTTCTCTGCTTCCATTTTTTATTACTGCTGAGCTTTTATTAAGCTTTGGAGTAGTAAAATTTCTCGGTGTATTGTTCGAACCAATCATGCGTCCTCTTTTTAATGTTCCGGGCACTGGAAGCTTTGCGTGGATTATGGGAATGGCAAGTGGCTATCCAACTGGGGCTAAGATTACTGTTCGATTACGTGAAGAAAAGCAATTAACACGGATAGAAGCAGAACGTCTGGTTGCATTCTCAAACGCTTCTAGCCCATTATTTATATTTGGTGCGGTATCAGTAGGTTTTTTCTATGATCCGAAGCTCGGATTATTAATTGCCACCTGCCATTATGTTGGTAACGCGATTGTCGGTATCCTTATGCGCTTTTACGGTCGTTCACAGGAAAGACCGACAAACAATCAAAAAGAAAAGGTATCCTTTTTCAGAGCATTTCGAGCGATGCACGAAACGAGAATCCATGATCCGAGGCCATTTGGAGAAATATTAGGAGATGCAGTGCTTAGTTCCATTAAAACATTAGTAATGGTCGGCGGCTTCATCATTTTGTTTTCTGTGCTTACTAAAATTTTATATTTAGTAAAAATTACGCCAATGATTGCTACTTTTTTCGAATCTATCTTATCGCTCTTTTCTATTCCAGGAGAACTGACGTTACCATTCATTTCAGGCCTGTTTGAAATAACGATTGGTGCCAATATGATTTCCAATACAACGGAGGCGCCATTACTAGCAAGCATCATTATTATTAGCTTTATTCTAGGATTTAATGGACTTTCCATTCAAGCTCAAGTTGCAAGCATCCTTGCTAAAACGGACATACGATTTTTACCTTATTTTTTTGGAAGAATACTACACGGATTCATCGCTGCACTGTTAACCGTACTATTGTATCGTCCATTATATACTGAGCGACCTGCATTTTTTCAATCTAATCCGGTTCCGGCTTTCCAAATGGTTTTCGAAAATCATTGGAGTGCTACGATGCAATTCATTCAGGATTTTGGTCCAGCAATTACAATACTATTCCTCGGTATTAGTGCCATTCTATTACTTCAACGAGCGTCTCATAATCGATGATTAATGATAAAGTAAAAAAGATGCTGCTAATTTAGCAACATCTTTATCTTTATCTTTAGTCAGATATAGGTACATCTTTAAATTTTTTTGCCAATGCTTTTTCTACTGGTTTTGGAACAAGGTCAGCTACGCCTGCACCATATTTCGCTACTTCTTTCACAATACTTGAGCTTAAAAATGAGTATTGGTTATTCGTCATCATGAACAATGTTTCGATATCATTATTTAGTTTTCTATTCATCGAAGTGATTTGCATTTCATATTCAAAATCACTCACAGCTCGTAATCCACGAAGAATAACCTGTGCGTTTATTTTTTCCGCATAGTCGATTAACAAACCATCACTTGCATCCACTGATACATTGGGAAGATGCTTTGTAGATTCTTTGATTAATTGAATTCTTTCCTCAACTGTAAACAACGGAAACTTTGCTTGATTATTAAATACTGCTACAATGACATTATCAAAAATACGTGCTCCACGTTCAATAATATCTAAGTGACCATATGTAATCGGATCAAAGCTTCCTGGACATATTGCCAATCTACTCATTATAACCGCCTCCTACAATCGTTGTTTTTTTATAGATGGTCACACCAATTGTTCCACCATAATCGTATTCTTTCATGCACACAAGCCCTGCAATCGTATGCGGCAGTCGTTCGCTTGCATCATGCTCGCAATATATGTAGCCATCTTCCTTTAATAGCTCTAACTCGAGTATTTTTTCAATAAATTCTTTATAATTTAATTTTCCATATGGTGGATCAAGTAGAATTAATGAAAATTGTAGATTCCTTTTTGCAGCTGCATAAATGGCTCGATATGCATCTGTTCGATATATTTCAACATAATCACGTAAACCTAGTGTTCTTACATTCTCTTTTATAGTTTGAATTGCTTTTGATTGCTTGTCTACAAAGATTGCGGTCTCCATACCTCTACTCAACGCTTCTATTCCTAATGAACCACTTCCGGCAAACAAATCAAGACAACTTCCTCCTGTAAAAAAAGGCCCCATTATCTGAAATACTGCTTCTTTCACTTTATCTGTTGTTGGTCTCGTTGCTTTTCCAGGAACTGCTTTTAATTGTCTTCCTTTATGTACTCCTGCTACTACTCGCATTTTATCACCCTTAAACAGAACATTTATCCGAATTAATCCTAACATAAAGAAAAAGAAATTGCAGTTTCAAATAGTGTTTTTTCTCTATTTTTCATTTTATATCCTGATTATAAAGAAAAAATGTATAAAAAAATACCGATTTGATCATACTAGAATAACGAAACGACTCTTGCGTAGCTTAGTTGTTTCAAACGGAGAAGAGACTTACACTTCCCCATAAGTTCTCCTCCGGTTTCTCCTCTCCCTTTGCCTTTTTGTTTTCAACAAGAAAACAAAGGGACCTGCAGAAATTGTTTCTGCAGGTTTTTTCTTTGTTTAAAATTAAAAAAGCCTGCGGATAGAAGCTTCTATCCTGCAGGCTTAAATACCCATTTTGTAATCATATTGCTTTGCTTTATCTGGCTTTGCATTTTCAAACATCGTATTTACAAATGGTTTATACGATCGATCGATACGCGATACAAAAGAATGTTTTAATATTTTCGTTTCCACGTTTTCTAGCTCATCCTGGTCAACATAAATAACAGCATACTTTAATCGCTTTGACGCATACAATAAATGACCGTATTTTTTTAATTGTCTAATGTTTTTCATATGCTGAAACCAAACGACAAGTCCTTGACGATTCATTCTCATGGTAATCCTCACTTATATCCTTTTGAACATATTTTAACAAAAAGAGCATCTTTCAGCAATCCAATAAGTTATTTGCATTTGAATTCACTATGAAGCTTGACAGCCACAGCCTCCACCACTTCCACAGCCACAGCCACTATCGGTTAATGCTGCTCCATCGATTGGAACTTTAATTTGTTCACTAACACCTAAGGCAATGATTTGACTAAGTTCATCTAATAATCTTTGTAAATTTCTTTCTGTCACTTTAAATGCTGCAACTTTGTCATTCATATCCACTGCTCGTTTTGCAGCTCTTACCTTTTTCATTATTTCATTATAATCTGGATGATAGCGCCCAAATCGTTGGATATCCTCATAATCACCCTTTATATTGTTAAAAGCCGTAATCAGCTTTTGTGTCTCTATGTCACCGTCCATATCACGACGTGCGTTTTTGTAAGCCTTCATTTCTTCCGACTGCATTACCATTTTTCCTAATTGCTCTGCACGGTCTAGAACATCTACAAATTCAAGTGTTGCGATCACTACCTTACCACCTCCACTATTATAGTATCATTTAATTTAGTCTATGAAAATGATTTAACACTAGTCTTTCATCGTTTCTGCAAATTGCAAGAGCATTCCAAGTAACTGTACGCGATCATTCGCTTTTTCTAACCGCTGTGGCATCGTTTTCCCATAGAAAACCTTTGCCTCTTTTTCTAGTTCCGCTAATTGATTTGGATCCCGAGCTAAAAAACGATACCATATTGGATTACTTCGTATAAACTGCTGAAGGTCTGGTCGAGTTTGCAAAAAGGTTGTTACACGTTTATCCATTTAAGATTCAATCCCTTTGCCAGTTATTAATGCGCTGGTTTTGTAGTGGGGGAGGATTTTTATTCGTGCTTTGAAACTGTCCAAGTAATTCCTGTAACGTAGCTATTGTAGAGTTTAATTGTTTTGCTTGGCTTTGCACCTTATTTACATCCACATTTTCTGTCAATTTTTTTATTTGTTTAAAAAGCTCCGTTTTTTTCTCCGTTGACTTTTTTGTATTTTCCTCATCCTGATACTGTTCCCAAAATGAATCATCTTCACCTAGCAACACCCATTTTTCATAATATTCCTGCCACCCCCTCCTCTTCTTCCTTATTTCTTCAATTAGTTTAGGATGCTTATTAATAAACTCCTTAAATTCTCTTACAGTTGGATGTAGCTTTTTTTCATCCATCTATATCACCCCATCATTCCATTTAAATTAATCAATGGGTCTATGAAGGCCGTTACTTCCTTCGATTTTTAGTGCGATATGCACTACCTATTAAATAATTTATGCATGACAGGTTGGAATGTGCCCGGTTAGGTATTTTAAAATAAAACGATTGAATCCAATCTATCTAGATTGGATTCAATCGTTTTTATATTTATTTCTTCTCCACTAAGGCTTTGCTAAAAAATTTTGTGTGTAATACAGTCGATACACTCCGACACCTAAGTGCGTATATCCATCATTCAATAATGCTTCACGATGCCCCTTGCTATTTAACCATCCTTCCATCGCTGCTGCTGCATCTGGATATTGGGCTGCAATATTTTCACCTGCCGAAAAGTAAAAGACTTCCTTTGCAGCCAACCTTTCTTTTAATCCATCTCCATTTTGAGCATAATGTGAAAAATAATTATTTACAGACATATCCTTACTGTGTAAAAAAGCAACCTCGCTTACTTTCTCTTCCCATTTCAATGACGATTTTTGATTACTGTGTCGCATCACATTCGTAATATCAAATATTTGCTGCTCCATTCCATGCTCTACCTGTAACCATTCATCATCCGATAAGGAAGGCTGCTCTGGTAGCTCTCCACGATATTGAAGCTCATATGGTCGATGTTGTAATAATAAATCACCAGAAAGAATACGAACCGAAGAAAGCTTGTCTGTAAAGGTATCAAAATAGCATTGGATGAATAGATCATTCGTTATCTTTGCTAATGGACGCTTCTTCATATCATCGTTATTTAATCGGAATGTGTATGAAGAGATTCCTTTTTTATAGGTTATTTCCTCTGAAAAAGGAAATACCTCGTTTACTTCCTCATAGGATTGACCAATAACAAGCGGGTCAATCGATAGCTTGCTCCCCGTACCAAAGACGGTTTGAATTTTATCATTTAATATTCCAAATTGAATATACTGTTCTTTTTGATCGGTATAAACCCACCATGTATACCCGTAGGAGCTTAAGTCCTTTCTAATTGGCGTACCTAACTTTCCCTCTAATTCTTTCGTCGTTTTATCGATCCACTGAAATAAGTCTCCTCCATACCTATCACTAAGTAGCTGTTTTTCTGGAGCGGTTTTGGTCTGAATGACATTCTTCTTTTCCTTTATTACCTGACTAATCTTGTGAAGGCTATTAGAATCCACCACATACTTGTCAGCAACATAAAATAGAGCTCCGATGAGTAATAAAACGAGTAATAGACGGCGTAATAAGCGCATATTTTTCACCCTTTAATTAGAATATAGTAATGTAACTATATGAACTAGAACGTAATTCTATGCATCATAGTTTTTAACTGTAAGAATAGCAACTGCTTATTTACTTACTATATTAAGCGAAGCTATCCTTTTCATTGTATACTTTTCATCTAAAGCTAGCTACCCATATAAGACCCCTTTTATGATTGCAACTTCTTCCATTTCATACTATTATAGTTTTGAGAGGAAAATTTGTGAGGTGGGGTTAAAATGAGACTAGAAAACTTAGAAGTGGAAGACATGCTTGTTGATGTAAAGCCATTGGACCATGTTATGGGGAAACATGCGTTTATCCGAGCCGGACAATGGGATTATGAGCGAGTAACCTATGACTATAAAATTGGGTCAAATGAAAAAAACATTACATATTATGTTCGAATTCAGGGCTATGCCGTTGAAGGAGATGTTGATCGAGGAAATGCAGTCATTAAGCTTATGACGCCGCTTCTCGGTAAGCATTATTATCCACATGGCGTAGAATATGGAGAAGAAGAAAACTTTCCAGAAAATTTAGTTGAACGAGCAAAAAATCTTATTATAAAGGTTAAAGAAGAACTAACTGAATTAAAAAATAACTAACTTTAAATTACCAACTGATTTTACTTCATCAAAGAATCCTAACTTCAAGGTGTACGATTTTTAGCTTTTGATTCATTAAATTTAGGGTCGATCCCTCTCTTTGAGGAATCCGACCCTTTTTATATCGCAAATAAACTAATTCTGTTCAAAACATCATATAAATGCTATATTTTTTATAGATGTAAATTGAGAATAATGGGTTTTTGAAAGGAGACATTGGTTCATCTTGTTGCGTAATATAACAAAACGTCAATGGACGCTTATTTTTTTAACTGTCTTACTCATTTTATTAGGTTATTTTATTTTACCTATTTCAGTACCGTTAATTATTGCTTTTATTACGGCACTTATCCTGAATCCGGTGATCCGATCTATCCAGACCCATATTAAAATTAGCCGAAAAAATGCCGTTATTATCGTCTTTTTGCTATTTCTTATATTGGTTGGTATTACTGGTACATTGATCGTTACAAAAGCAGTCACACAGGTTGTTAACTTTGTCGAAGATGTACCCGAGCATTTTAATCAATTAAATCAAATTTACCGTGATTGGGAAGATAGCTTCCAGCAATATGCGAAAAATCTTCCAAAGGAATTCGTAGATCAAATTACAGATAGCCTTGAAAGTAATTTAACTTCCTTAAGCTCTACTGCGAAGGAAAAATTTACGATCGATTACATTGCTCAGCTATTCGCAAAGGTACCACAGTACTTAATTAGCTTTCTTGTCTATTTAATCGCGTTATTCTTATTCATGCTTGAGTTACCAATTTTAAAATCAAAAACCTATGAAATGTTAACACATGAAACTGCAGAAAAGGTTTCATTTATGAATGCTAGACTATCAAATGTCATTCTTGGTTTTCTCAAAGCACAATTTCTCGTCAGTATTATTATTTTTATTGTTTCATTAGTCGGGTTATTCTTAATCGCTCCTGACATTGCTATCATTATGTCAATATTCATCTGGATCATTGATCTGATTCCGATTATTGGTTCGATTATTGTGTTAGGTCCGTGGTCTCTATTCATGTTTTTATCAGGGGATACAGCGATGGGTGTACAACTAGCCATCTTGGCAATTATTCTTTTAGCCATTCGCAGAGTTGTCGAACCAAAGGTAATGGGAAAACATATCGGGTTATCTCCACTCGCTACGTTAATTGCTATGTTTCTAGGGTTGAAGTTACTCGGTATATTAGGTTTTATTCTTGGACCACTATTGGTAATCGCATTCCATTCAGCGAAAGAAGCAGGAATCATTAAATGGAACATTAAAATTTAATACGTAGTGTAAAATAAAAGAAACGATTCGAAAGTCATCTAAAACTTTACGGATCGTTTCTTTTATTTATATAGATCTCCCCACCACTTCGTTAACAGATTCAGTGGTCCATTCTTCTTAAAAACCTAAAATTGCTTTAATCATGCTCGTTGTTTCTCCACCCTTATAAAATACATAAAGCAATAAATATACCATAATTCCAGTAAGTGCGCTAAAGAACCAAATGATACTCGTAATCGGTCCGAGCTTTCTGTGCTTCGATATTTTTCGTTTCATTGCTAATGTAATCGTAACAATCCCAAACACAGCTCCAGTCGTAGCTAAAACAATATGAAAAATTAAAAAAATCGTGTAATAAATTTTTAAATCCTCAGGTCCCCCAAAGCTTGTATTACCAATAAAAACTGTTCTTGATACATAAATCGTTAAAAACAAAAGTGCACTTATAGCTGCTGCGAGCATTGTTTTTTTATGTGCAGCTTTCTTACCTCGTACAATTAATATCCACCCAATAGCAACTAAGATTGCGCTAAGTAAAATAAAAAAAGTACTAATTGTTGGTAAAATTGGCATCTAAACCAATCCCTTTCTCTATATATTGTGAAATGTAATAGTTAGTAAAACAGATTATTGTAAATTCTGGACAGTCGTATTCTCTGGTACAGGATCGACCTTTAAACTTTCCTTTGTAAACCAACCGAAAAAGATTCTCGCTAAAACAACACCATACGTAATCTCTTGCATTATTTTCATAATGATTCCACCAAGCTGCTGATCCTCCATGATATTCATCGGAGAAAACATCTCTGGACCCGAAATTTCAGTTTGTAAATTTTGCAGCACATCTCCTGGCACACAAAGACTCATTGCTTGAATCCATGCTCCTCCAGAGCTATACGCTGCAAATAAAGGAACATCTGCAAAAATGATTAATACACATGCAGGAGTAATAAGCACCCCATTCCCAAAAATATAAAATATTTTCATCAATGGCGTCATTACATTAAATTCCTTAAGCGTTGTTAGTATCGGGAACCACATGATAAAAGCAGCAAATAGCAAAACAAGCGAGATCGATGTATGTGCCACCTGTGATGACTTTGCGAAATTAAATACTGCTGGTATATGGTATAACGAAAATAACGCATTAAAAAGAAGGATGGATATTAACGGTTTAGACAAAAATCGTAACAAAGGGAAGATGACTGGCTTAAAAACTACCTTCTTCCAAATCCAGATCGGAATCCCTTTTATCATTAAGATTGGAAACAGCAGATAAAAAAGCGCCATTTGCGCCATATGGGCTGATAGCATAATGTGCGTAAGTAAATCAATTGGCGAACCCTTCACGACATAAAGAAGAAACATGCCCGTATAAAAGGCTATCTTTTGTTTTGGAGTAGGCTTTTCTTCGCCTCCAAACTTATGACGATACGGACCGGTTACTAAAAAATAAATCAAAGCTAAACAAAGTACAAATAGTAAAAAGTAAGGACTCCATAACGCACGAAATCCAAATATCTGTAACTCCAACCACATAGTTATTCATCTCCAGTTTAAACGGATGCTACCGCTTATTATAACGTACACTACTTATTTATTCATCTTTTGAATGTGACAAAAACCGAACAAATGAAAGATTATACAAAGAAGGTTTATTCTTCCTGCTTGCAAAATAAAAAGATCGGGAGTGTCCCGATCTTTTTATTTTTACCACCAAGTAATGACAGCAAGACCTGCGATCGTTAATATGGCAGCCCATGCTCCCCCATAAATCATAATGGATGGCATTTCATGTCCCTTATCCTTCATATGCATGAAATAATAATATTGAAAGGCGACTTGAATGAGAGCTAGAATTAACAAAACAGGAATAGCGAACATTTTTTCCATGACACCCGTTGCTACGATTGTAAAGGCGATAAGCGTAACGACAATCATTAACGCAAACGAAATGAGCTGTTTTTTCATTTCTTCCTTGTTCCGTTGCTTCTGATACTCTGTTATTTTATTGGTATTGGTGTTTTCCATCCTTTAACCCACCTTTCCCATTAAATAAACAACTGTGAATACGAATACCCATACAACATCAATAAAGTGCCAATACAAGCTAAATGTATTGAATTTAGGTGCATTATATAAGTTTAAGCCTCTTTTTGCATTACGAATCATTAGTGTAATTAACCAAAGGATACCAAATGTAACGTGCCCTCCATGGAAACCTACTAATGTATAAAAAGCAGAACCAAACGCAGAAGAACGGAATGTAAAGCCGTATTCTGTAATATAATGCGCAAACTCATATATTTCCATTGCTAGAAAGCCAATTCCGAGTAAGCCCGTAATTCCTAGCCATAATTGCATCTTTTTAAAATCATTGTTTTTCATATGGTACATTGCATACACACTTGTTAGTGAACTTGTTAATAACATGATTGTCATAATAAATACAAGTTCTAATCCGAAAAGTTCTTCTGAGGTTGGACCACCTGCTGTTGAATTTTTCAAGGAAAGGTATGTTCCAAATAAACTAGCAAATAATACCGTTTCTCCTCCTAGGAAGAACCACAAGCCTAAAAATTTATTTTTACCTTCAAGGGTCGCCTTTTCTGGCGATTGCGGCATTGTTTCTGGATTTAAAATGTGATCGTTACTCATCATTCATCAGCCTCCCTTTCCAGTTCTTCTTTTGAGATATGATACCCAAGATCATCCTTCACAGAACGTACAATCATCGCACCAAGTGCAATTGCCATTCCACCAAATAAAGCAATAAACCATGCATTGTTATCTGTTTGATAAATAAAACCAAATCCGGCAATAAATAAACCAAGGGACATTACAAATGGAATAAATGAATTATTCGGCATATGAATCTCACCTAAAGGCTCAGCCGGTGTCATTTTCCCATTTCCTTCTGTTTTTTCCACCCATAATGGATCTAAGCCACGTGTTAACGGTAATTGCTTAAAGTTATAATATGGCGGTGGTGAAGGAATGGACCATTCTAATGTACGACCATCCCATGGATCAGCTGGTGCCTTTTCGCCTTTAACTTGACTATATATCGCATTAATAAAGAAGACGATTACTCCAATTGCCATGAAGAATGCTCCAATGGTACTAATAAAGTTTCCAAGATCTAAATTTTGATCCTCTAAGAACACCCAGTAACGACGCGGCATTCCCATTAAACCGAGAAAATGTTGAATAAAGAACGTTAGATGGAATCCAATAAAGAATGTCCAGAACGCAATTTTACCCATCGTTTCATTTAGAATACGACCAAACATTTTCGGCCACCAGTAATGGAATCCAGCGAAGATACCAAATACGGTTCCTCCAACAATAACATAGTGGAAGTGTGCAATAACAAAATACGTATCATGGTACTGGTAATCCGCTGCTACAGTCGCAACCATTACCCCTGTCATCCCACCGACAGTAAAGGAAGGAATAAAACCAAGACTCCAAAGCATTGCTGAATTGATCGTAATGCTTCCTCCCCACATCGTAGCAAGCCAGTTAAATATCTTAATTCCAGTTGGAACAGCAATTGCCATCGTTGCAATAGAGAAAATGGTATTTGCTACTGGCCCTAGACCAACAGTAAACATGTGGTGCGCCCATACCATAAATCCTAAAAATGCAATTAGCATCGTTGCGAAAACCATTGCTGTATAACCGAATAAACGCTTTTTAGAAAAAGTTGAGAAAATGTCACTAAACAAACCAAATACAGGCAATATCAAAATATAAACTTCTGGATGACCAAATATCCAGAATAGATGCTGCCAAATAATTGTGTTTCCACCTAAAGTAACATCAAAGAATGCAGAATCAAACATACGATCAAACATTAACAAAAATAGTCCAATCGTTAATGCTGGAAATGCAAACAAAATTAGAATACTCGTTACAAATGTAGCCCATGTAAATAAAGGCATTCGCATATAAGTCATACCAGGAGCACGCATATTAATGATCGTAACGAGAAAATTAATACCACCTATTAATGTACCTGCCCCGGCAATTTGCAGTCCCATTACATAAAAGTCAACACCATGTCCAGGAGAAGTCGTCGATAATGGTGCATACGATGTCCACCCTGCGTCTGGTGCACCGCCTAAAAACCAACTACAATTAAGTAAAATACCTCCAAACATAAATAACCAAAAACCTAAAGAATTTAAAAACGGAAAAGCCACATCTCTTGCTCCAATTTGTAACGGGACCGCGGCGTTCATCAATCCCAATAACAAAGGCATTGCTGCCAAAAATATCATTGTCGTTCCGTGCATCGTAATAACTTCATTGTAAAATCCTGCACTGACAAAGTCATTTTCTGGCTTTATTAATTGAATCCGTATGATTAAAGCTTCTATTCCACCGAGTATGAAGAAAAATCCACCACCAAATGTGTATAAATGTGCAATTTTCTTATGGTCGACAGTGGTTAAATAATCCCATATTACAGCGCCGAAGCCCTGTTTCTGAGTAGCTGCTATACTCACAGGTTAAACCTCCTTTTTTCTCTTTCATCCCATTTATTAAATACATTCTCTCTATTTTCCTGCACTTTCTGGACCAATTTCACTTGGTTTTAGTTGCAATAAATATTCTGCAATTTTTTCAGCTTCTTCTTTATTCACAGCAGGATATTTACCCGTCATCAAGTTACCAGGCTTAATCTTTTCAGGATTAACAATCCACTCTACTAAGTTTTCTTTTGTTGGCTCTACGTATCCAGCAAGCTTTGTCCGATTACCAAAATCAGTTAAATTCGGACCAGTAGCAATTGGCGATGAGCCGATTGCATGACAAGCCATACAATTATTCGCTTCAAAAAGCTCTTGCCCTTCTTGTGCAACTGAATTTTCCGGCTTTGCTTTTGGATCTACACTTTTCATATCTGCTATCCATTGTTCATACTCTTCTTCACTAACAACAATCACTTTAAAATCCATTAAGGAATGCGAAGGTCCGCAAAGCTCTGCACACTTACCCCAATAAACACCTTCTTCATAGGCTTGGATATACATGGTATTTGTATTATCCGGATTCACATCCATTTTACCTGAAATAGAAGGTACCCAAAAAGAGTGCGTAACATCTGAGGACAGCATGTTTAAGTATACTTTCTTACCTACTGGTATATACAAATCCTGACTCGTTTGTATTTCTTCCCCTTTGTAGTCGAAATGCCACCAATACTGATTTCCAGTAATATCAATATTAATGCTATCCTTTTGATCATTTGTCTTTGCCAAATCAAAAGAAATGAGTGTGGTAGGTACTGCCATTATAATAACTAAAATGATTGGAATAATTGTCCAAACCGCTTCTAGTCCTTTATGACCTTCCACTTGCTTCGGTATAAAATTTTCTTGCCCTTTCTTTTTACGAAAACGAAGCAATACAATTACATAAACTATCATTACAATTACAAATACAGCACTCATGATAACCGTTGTTAAAATGATCAGCTTCATCGAACTTTCTGATCCATACCCCTTCGGTACAAGGGCTGTTAAGTTTTCTCTGCCACAGCCGGATAATATAAGTGCTACCAAGCCTAACAAAAACAAAGCCCTAAGTTTTCCCATCCAACCTTTCATGAATTATACCTCTCTTTCTCTTTGTGTCTTCCTTATATATAAATGTTGCATAAAGGATAACCATATTAAATAGGATAATTAATCGTTACTACTGCCATTAATAAAAATAATATAGTTAAATAGTTTAACGAATAGATAAAAATAAGATTTGCCCATTTCAAATCATTTTTCACAAAGAAGCCAGCAATACCTAATGCTAGCCATCCAATATTAAGGATGGTTGCAATGATTAAAAATGTTGTTCCTAATGAAGCTAAAAAGAATGGTAATGGTAATAGGCAAGTAATATAAACAACAATTTGTCGTTTCGTTATTTCAAATCCATACACTGCAGGCAGCATTGGTATGCCAGCTGCTTTATAGTCATCGCACTTTTTCATTGCCAAAGCAAGAAAATGTGGTGTTTGCCAAATAAACATAATTAAAAATAATACCATTGGTACAATGTGTATTTCTGGACTGACCGCAGCCCAACCAATTAAAGGTGGAATGGCTCCAGAAAAACTTCCTACTGCTGTATTAAGTGTATATCGTCTTTTTGACCACATTGTATAAAGCACAACATATGTAAACCATCCAAAAAATGCAAACAACGTCGCTTCAACTGTAGTAAATAATAATATTAGATGTCCAAAAGTCGATGCGGCTATTCCTAGTACAAGTGTTGTCTGCATAGAGATATTCCCCGTTACAGTAGGACGTGATTTTGTTCTTGACATAACGGGATCAATATCAACATCAAACCAATTATTTAATATTGCACCTCCAGCAATTACAAATCCGCTTCCGAACATGGTAAGCAAAAATAACTGCCAATTATCCAATATGGAAGCATTCGTAAAATAAAGCGCAAGCCAAAATCCGACAAACGTCGTGATTAAATTTGAGTTGACAATGCCTATTTTAATAAGTGCTTTAAAATCCTTCATAAAGAGTGTACTCTTTTTTGCGGGAACAGCTGGGTTACTCATAATTTGTGTCGACGCAGTTGTTTCCATCTTGTTCATGCTAATCCCCCCTTTGTTCCAAGATAAATGAACATATTCAACTAAAAATATAGTGGAAATAAATTATCATATTCTTAATTTCTTCACTACTTTTACAATCATTGTATCATGAATTGAATTTTTTACCATCGACCAATACGTTGTCCATTTTACCAATAGTTGGTTGGCCAGTACAATTTTAAATGTGACAATTTTGTGAAATGTGAACACAAACAAAGAAAAGGCGTAAAAGCCTCTATCATTAAACGAAAATATGCACGAACCCAAGAAAAACGGGCATAATTATGTAAAGCTTATCAAATATCCCTACACTTATTTCTAGCAAACAATGCTAAACTTTGCAAGCGTTTTTTATATTTTCATAGTGAAAACGATAATTCGTTACAATTCTGTGACAAATATCCTTTCCATTCTTAATTTGTTTGCTTTATCCATTTATATGATATTATGATGGACATCGGGGTATTTATTTACATCAAATATTGGAAGTTACATAAAGTGGGGAAAACATATGATAAAAACACTAAAATCACTGTCTGTTGTTGCAACAATTGGGATGATATTCATATTAATGGGTGGAGCGCTCGTTACAAAAACAGAATCAGGGGCAGGTTGTGGTTCAAGCTGGCCGCTATGTCACGGACAACTTATCCCTTCTGAAATTACGCCAGAGTTGATTATCGAATTAAGCCATCGACTTGTTTCTGGGATTATTGGTGTTGTTGTTCTAGGACTTTCTATTTTGTCATGGGTGTTTATTGGACATATTCGAGAGGTAAAATTCTTATCCTTCCTCTCTTTGTTTTTTCTTGTATTACAAGGGTTAATCGGTGCAGCTGCAGTTATGTGGGGGCAGTCAGACTTTGTCCTAGCCATGCATTTCGGAATATCGCTCATTTCGTTTGCTGCTGTATTTTTACTCACATTGCTCATTTTTGAAATCGATCAAAAGTTTGATACGAACACATTACTACTAGAAAAAAAGCATCGAATAGAAATATATTTATTAGCTGTTTATACGCTAGTTGTCGTATATACTGGTGCACTTGTGCGTCATACAGATGCAAATCTTGTTTGTAAGGATTGGCCGTTCTGCTTTAATGATGCACCATTTGCTATAATGGACTATCGTTTTGATCAATGGATTCAAATGGGGCATCGGTTTGCTGCTGGTATTCTTTTTATATGGACAATCATTTTCTTTGCACGATTAATTCGGAATTACAAAGGAAGTAAGGTGATTTTTTGGGGCTCACTTACACAAATAATCTTTATATCGCTTCAAGTGCTTTTTGGGGCTCTTATCATCTTTACGCTATTAAATCTTGGTATAGCCTTACTGCACGCACTGATTATATCTTGTTTTTTTGCCGTCTTATGCTACTTTATTTTACTTGCTTCACGGAGTGCAGCAGCAGAAAAACAAAACAATTTACGAAATACTAAAAACGAAGCACTAAAATAAATCAAGTTCATAAAAAGCAGTGGGATGAATTGAACTCATCCCACTGCTTTCTTATTATTTGATGCTTTATTCAAATTCAATTAGTAAATCATTTACTGTAATTGCATCTCCATCTGAACAATGAATATTTTTAATAACACCTGCAAATGGTGCTTGTACCGTCGTTTCCATTTTCATCGCTTCTGTAATTAACAAGTAATCACCTTTTTGAACATGCTCTCCTTTTTCGCAAAGCACTTTAATGACCGTTCCAGGCATTGTAGCACCAATTTGTTTTTCATTTGTTGCATCTGCCTTTGGTTTCGCCGCAGTTTCGGCTTTAATGCTTTCATCTCTTACAACAACCTCTCGCGGCTGCCCGTTCATTTCAAAATAAATAACACGTGTACCATCTGAACGAGGCTCAGAGATAGAAATAAGCTTCACAATTAAAATTTTTCCTGGCTCAATTTCAACTTCAATTTCCTCACCTAGCTTCATACCGTAGAAAAAGGTAGGTGTATCCAGGACAGAGACATTGCCATATGTTTCATAAAACTTGTGGTAATCCATAAATACTTTTGGATATAATGCATAGGCAATAATATCAAAGCTTGTTACATGTCTATCAAGGGATTTAAACAGTTCTTCATTTAACTGACTAAAGTTAATCGGATCCATAAGTGCACCTGGACGAACTGTAATTGGTTTCTTCCCTTTTAAGATAATTCTTTGTAACTCTTGTGGGAAGCCTTGATAAGGCTGACCAATATACCCTTGGGCAAACTCAATAACTGAATCTGGAAAATCAATTGACTCTCCTTTTTCATATATATCGTCCTCTGTTAAATTGTTTTGTACCATGAACAAAGCAAGATCGCCAACAACCTTTGAAGACGGCGTTACCTTAACAATATCCCCAAACATATCGTTTACACGACGAAACATTTGTTTTACCTCATTCCATCGTTCACCAAGGCCTACCGCTTTTGCTTGTTGCTGCAAATTACTATACTGTCCCCCAGGCATTTCATGAAAATATACTTCCGTATGTGGTGAATTCATACCACTTTCGAATTCCTGATAATAAGCACGAACATTATCCCAGTATTGTGAAAGTTTCTCATAGGATCGTATGTTAACATGTGGTTGGCGCTTTGTTCCTTCTAACGCATGGTATAGAGATTGCGCACTTGGCTGAGAAGTTAACCCTGCCATACTATCGCACGCTACATCAACCGCATCTACACCAGCTTCAATTGCACGTGCATACGTATAAACGCCATTTCCGCTTGTATCATGCGTGTGTAAATGAATTGGTAAGTCTACCGTCTCTTTTAATGCTTTCACCAATTGATAAGCCGCTTCAGGCTTTAATAACCCTGCCATATCTTTAATTCCAAGAATATGAGCGCCAGCTTGTTCAAGCTCTTTCGCGATATTCTTATAATATTCCAGGTCGTATTTTGTTCGACCAGCGTCTAATATATCTCCTGTATAGCAAATAGCAGCTTCAGCGATTTTGTTGTTCTTTCTTACTGCTTTAATCGCTGGAATCATTCCTTCTACCCAGTTCAAGCTATCAAAAATTCGAAAGACATCAATTCCTGCATTTGCACTTTTTTCTACAAATTCATCTATTAAATTATCAGGATAATTTTTATAGCCTACTGCATTACTTGCACGAAGAAGCATTTGAAATAATACATTTGGCATTTTCTCGCGCAGTTTAAGTAATCTTTCCCACGGATCCTCTTTCAAGAAGCGATAGGAAACATCAAATGTTGCTCCCCCCCACATCTCTACAGAAAATAGATCTGGTAACAAACGTGCTGTCGGCTCAGCAATTCGATCTAAATCCTTCGTTCGAATTCTCGTTGCTAATAAGGATTGATGTGCATCTCGAAACGTTGTATCTGTTAACAGTACTTCCTTTTGTTCAAGCATCCACTTTGATACAGCTTCAGGACCTTGTTCATCCAGCAATTGCTTTGTACCATTCGGAAATGCCTCTAATGGATTAAATGTAGGAACAACCGGCTTTTCAAACTCTGGCTTCTTTCTTTTCGTCATGCCTTCAAATCCATTAACTGTCGTATGACCAATATACGTAAGCATTTTTGTTCCACGATCCTTACGCTTTGGAAACACAAACAATTCTGGTGTTTGATCAACAAATGTCGTGTCATATTCGCCTGACATAAATTTAGAATGAAGCATCACATTTTCTAAAAATGGGATATTTGTTTTAATGCCACGAATACGGAATTCCTTTAGGTTACGGACCATTTTCTGTGCTGCCTGTTCAAAGGTTAACGCCCATGTAGATACTTTGACAAGTAAAGAATCATAATGTGGTGAAATTTCAGCACCTTGGAAGCCATTACCAGCATCTAATCTTACGCCAAACCCACCACCAGTTCGATATACATTGATTTTTCCTGTGTCTGGCATAAAGTTGTTTAATGGATCCTCTGTTGTAACCCTTGATTGAATGGCATATCCATTAATTTGAATATCGGCTTGCTCTGGAATACCTATGGATGCATCATGCAACTCATGCCCTTCTGCAACCTTTATTTGTGTTTGAACAATATCTACACCCGTAATCATCTCTGTAATCGTATGCTCTACTTGCACACGCGGATTTACTTCAATAAAATAAAATCCTTCATTCGTAACAAGAAACTCTACTGTACCTGCATTTATATAGTTCACGTTTTTCATAAGCTTTACAGCTGCATCACATATTGCTTCACGCATCTCTAAAGTTAAGGATACACTTGGCGCAATCTCAACTAATTTTTGATGACGACGTTGTACTGAACAGTCTCTCTCATATAAATGAACGATATTGCCATCCTTGTCCCCAACAATTTGCACTTCAATATGTTTTGGATTTTCGATTAATTTCTCTACGTAAACTTCATCATTGCCAAACGCTGCTTTAGCTTCGGATTTTGCACGGTCAAAAGCTTCTGCAAGATTGCTTGCATTCCGCACAATACGCATTCCACGACCACCTCCACCTAATGTGGCCTTAATAATAATTGGATAGCCGTGCTTTTCGCCAAATGCTTCCACATCAGCAACCGTTGTTACTGGACCATCACTTCCAGGGATTACCGGAATACCAGCATTTACAGCTTGCTCTCGTGCTCTTACTTTATCTCCAAACATGTGCAAGTGTTCACTTGTTGGGCCAACAAAAATAATACCCTCTTCTTCACATCGTTTTGCAAACGCAATATTTTCCGATAAGAATCCATAGCCAGGATGAATTGCATCCGCCCCTACATTTTTAGCTAATTGAATAATTCCCTCAATATCTAAGTAGGCATCAATCGGTTTTTTACCTTCTCCAATCAAATAGGATTCATCTGCTTTATAGCGATGATAAGAACCTGAATCCTCTTTTGAATAAATTGCTACTGTACGAATATTTAATTCTGTACATGCACGAAATACTCGAATCGCTATTTCACCGCGATTTGCAACTAATAATTTATGAATCTTTTTTAACTGGACCATTGTTTTCCTCCTTTAAAATAAGCTTTTTGTGTAGGTATTGGCTTTGTATGCGAAGGCCTTGGTTCTTGCTCTCTTTTTTTGATAGACATCGCAATGTTATTCATGATTCCCATGGAAACCATTAACACAAGCAATGATGAGCCACCATAACTAACAAATGGTAATGTAACACCAGTAATTGGCAGAATTCCACTAATGGAGCCTAAGTTCACAAATGCTTGTATTCCTATCATCGAAGATATCCCGATTGCTAATAAAGCACCAAAGCTATCCTCACATTTTCTAGCTATGAAGATGCCACGTAAGACAATTGTGGCAAGTAACCCAATGACGATAATCACACCAAGAAAGCCAAGTTCTTCTGCAATGACTGCCATGATAAAATCTGTGTGTGCTCCAAATAAGTAGCCAAGCTTTTGTACGCTTTGTCCTAATCCTTCTCCTGATAATCCACTACCACCAATCGCAAGATAGGACTGAATTAAGTGATAACCTGCATCATCAGGTGCATTAAAAGGCTGATATGCTCCTGTAAACCTAGAAACCCGCACGTCAGTCACCATATTTGGCAGTGCTACCATTAATGTTATCACGCCGATTAAAATAAGTAACAACAAATGCTTCAATCGAATTCCGGAACTGAAAATAACGGAACAAGCAATTAAAAATATAATGGCCGCCGTCCCGATATCTGGTTGCATGACAATCAGTCCAAGCATTACACCCGTCAAAATTAGTGGAGGTAGCACACCTTTATTAAATTCATTTATGTAGGCTTGTTTTTTAGAATAAACAGATGCTAAATACATAATAAGCCCTATTTTTGCGAATTCAGAAGGTTGCAAGCTAATCGGACCTAGTACAAACCAGGATTTTGCATTTCCTCTTACTTCTCCGAAAATTAAAACACTAATTAATAGCGCCAAGATACCTAGCACAATTATTTTCATTAGCTTTTGATAATACTTGTAAGGGAATATGCTGCAAAATATAAATCCTCCCAATCCAATGAAAAACCATTGCATTTGCTTGAATAAATAGTGCGTTGCTTCAAATCCTTCTACAATAGCTGATACCATGCTGGCACTGTAAATCATTACAATTCCAAATGCAGCTAATAATAATGGTGCGATTATCAATGTAAAGTCAAAATATTTTAATTTTCCCTTCATCTTAGATCTCCCCAACTAATCCAAAGCATAAATTGTCTCGCTCTCTCTTATTCTACTTCAGATATTAATTATTCTACCTGTATACAGCTTATTGCCATGCATGCTATAAGTTAATGAAAGGGTTTCTGTTCCTTTCATCTATTTTAATGTTTTTTTCTATTACATAGAAGCAGAATGAATTTGTCAGGTAAATATAAGATGAATTTTAATAATAGTATAACACATTCAAGATAATAGTATATCACTTTTAATGTATTTTTATTTATTTATTCATCCTAATATAGCTATATAAACAAAAAAACCTTGCCCTCGTGAATGTCGGCAAAGTTTTGCTATAATGTCTACCTTAACCCAGATGCACAAATCTAAAGGCATTAAATGGATTTCTGCGCTGCTTCATGCAATATATTAAGCTGCCTCTCCAAATTTTCAAGAAGCGCTTTTCCTTCATTTTCGCTGATTAACTCTAACCGTACAGCAAAGTCAATCTCTCTAGAGAGACCAAACATCTGTGTATCGAGTACTTCTTCATACAACGGGCATTGTGGCATTGTTAAATTTTCAATCTGAACCTCGATGAGCCGTAGAATTTTATCAGCATCAGCCTTAAGAAGGGCATAGGCTTTTTCACGATGATCGATCGTTACCTCTGGCATCAAATATATCCCCTCCATTAGGAAAACTTAGCAATCGATAAAAAGCCTGCGATTACTCAAAAAGTAAAATAAAGTACAAATTCATAAAAAGAAAATATCTTCCTTTATATTATATTAGCGGTTGCTACAAAAAAATGCAAACAAAAATGACACATCGATAGAGTAAAGGAATGAAAAAAAAGAGCATGTCTGCTATTCTTAAACAAGATATAAATAGAAAGGTGGATCAAGATGATTGTTCCAATTACTGGTAAGGTTACTTATCCAATTACATTAGACCCTACTGTTTGGATTTTTGATGACCGAAAGATTATTTTAGAAGATGCGTTTTTAACTCAAGCTAGCTCGCCAGATACAACAAATGAACTTGAAAAAGCTGCAAAAAGATGGGATCGTGAGCTTCAGCAAGATGTAGTGAAGCCACCCGTTAACCAAAGCATCAATAAGTTCGAGCGCGAAAAAATATTAACGCATTCTTATGTTATGCCAATAACTGATTTTTTAAACCATGCGGAAATAAAAGCGGATGCAAAAAACGCCCGCTTAGAAACACTGCAAGGAGATGTAGTACTTTCTATTTCTGATTTGCAAAAAAGCTACTTGCTTTTCGCAATGAATGGCAAGCCATTAAAAGAAGATGGACCGGTACATTTAATGTATCGTGATGGTTCAAATAAAAATAATCCAATCACGGGTGTAAAAAAGATTGTCATTCAATAATTAGTGATTAAAGCACAGGAATTTGGTTTATGCTCAACCTATTTTATGAAGGTAATTTTTGTCTGCATATTTTGGCATATCCTATCTAAAAATAAGGAACATAAGGTGGGAATATTTTAGGAGGAGTGCCAAAATGTATAAATTAATCTTTATTCTATCCGTTGTTCTTCTATTCACAATAGGTTGTAACCGTGAGAATACGCAAGATGCCCTTCCATCAGATAATAATAGTGATCGTTTTTTACAAGTCGAAAACTCAAGTGAAGCAAAGAAACAAAATTTATCAAATGAACAAATTGCAACCCACCTAGCTAATGTAGCTACTAAGGTACCGAATGTAAATAATGCGACGGCACTTATTGCCGGTCCTTATGCAGTTGTTGGAATTGATGTTGATAAAGATCTTGATCGCTCTAGAGTAGGAACAATTAAATTCTCCGTATCTGAGGCATTACGTGAGGATCCTTATGGAAAAACAGCGATTGTTGTCGCAGATGGTGATGTGAATGAGCGCATTCGCATGATGGCAGATAAAATGAGGCAAGGACATCCAGTTCAAGGTATTGTAGATGAGGTTGCTGCTATCGTTGGAAGATATATGCCCGAGTTTCCAGTTCCGAGAGAGCAGCCAGTAGAACCGGATGAAAACAAACAACTTGTTCCCGAAGGAGAAAAACAAGAGCTAGATGACATTCAAAATGATCAATCGAATAAACAAAAGGATAAAAAAGATTAGCTCATAAAAAATGATGGCTTGATAGTGCACCCCATAAGTTAGCATAAACATCTAACTTATGGGGTGCCTTTAAAAACACACAATTATTGAATTGGATTGGCTTGTTCTGTTTCTTTTTCCTTTAGTTCATTATAATAATGAACACCGAATTGTGATCCCTCTGAAACCATTTTCGCATTTTCTAATTGGGTGATATCCTTGTCATTTGTTTGATCTGGTACCCCAGCATCCTCAATCGTATTCGTAAATCCGGATGTTTTTTTACTACGATTTAAGAAGTAATACCCTGCTGCTGCACCAACTATTCCAACTGTAGTCCCGATATATCTTTTTTTCATTCGTGATACACCTCTCTATGATTAGTTAAAAACGTTATTCCCTAATTATTTTCCAATAAAACATACTTTACTATGCATGGGAAAAATATGCTATCATAGATACAAACGCAGTTATCTAACTAGTTTGAGGTGAAAAAATGCAAGTAAAATGTGTACTATGTGATCAAATTGAGGGAATCGAAGACAATTCATTACAAGCGAAGCGGCTTCGAAACCGTAAAATTTCCATGTATCTCTGCGCAACATGTGACAATCGAATTAAGGTAAGCACATTGGAACGTCATGCTAGTGGAAATTTTAAGCTTTACCAGGAAGAAAAGGAAATCAATGGATTAATTTAATAAGAATATGCAATTGATAAAATAAAGCAGTCACCAATGTTTAACACGTTGGTGACTGCTCTTGTTTAAGCAACTATTGAATTATTGTTGATTTTGTTTGCGTTGGTTATGCAAACGGAAACGATATATAGCTAAAACAAGCGATATAATGATTAAGCTTTCTGTAATAGGAAGTTTAAATATACTAAAAATCGTCATGATATAAGTACCAATTGCCAGCATTACATAAACAAAAATATTTTTAACTAATGGAAGCTTCCGAGCAAACCCAAGCTTGTAAGCAATTGCAGCAAAAATAAGATTCAACACATATAAAATTTCAAAAATATGCGATGTACCATACTGTTTTAAAATAAAATCAAAAATAATACTAAAGTTTACATCCATTGTTTTCCCCCACTAATATATTTCTTTATATATAGATCATGAATTTTCTACCCTATTTTCTATCTTACTAAATCTTTTTACATCCCGCTAGTTGTTTCTCTTCTTAATTAAATCCATCCTCCTGTTTATCTTCCTTGTCTTTGAACATTATTTCTATTTCCATTATAATAGCTAAAGTAAGTTATAGGATTAAATATAGGATCCCCCTTCATTCCTATATACCTTTAAGGGCAATTAAGAAGCAGAGGTGACAAAATGAAGCAATTGAATGTTCCGATGTTTTTATTAGCTTTTCTAGTTATTTTAATGTTTATTGGCAGTGGAGCAGCGATAGCCATGCGTAATACATGGCTTATTATTCTATTTTTGCTATTAGGATTTGGCTTCATGGGATATGGCTTGACTTTAAAGCGTAAAAGAAGTGACAGCTAGCTTGTCACTTCTTTCCTTTTATTAAGAATTCAGATAGAATCGATTCATGAATTGCTGGATGACACGTAAGCACTGCATCACTATCTAGCATCGTGAATTCATTTCCGCTAATATTTGTTGTTATTCCTCCTACTTCATGAACAATTATTTTTCCAGCAGCAATATCCCATGGGGAAAGCTTCATTGCTAAATAACAATCGATTATCCCTTCTGCAACATAGGCAAATTCCAGTGCAGCTGATCCATATGTTCGCGTTCCCCTCACTTGTTTCACAAGCTCTTGCATCGCGGTCTCTTTAACAAGGTTATTTTTACAAAGCCAATAGTGATTCATCCCTACAATGGATTCCTGTAAGGTCAAATCCGTTTTTAAAGGCGGAAGCTTTGCACCATTTTTCATTGCGCCTTCCCCTTTTTTAGCACTATATAATATATCTGCCATCACATCATAAATAAATCCAATTTCCCCTATTCCATCCTGATATATCCCTACTGAAATAGCAAAATGACGCTTTTGATGAACAAAATTCATCGTTCCATCAATTGGATCAATGATCCATACCGTTCCTTCTAATGAGGAAAGCTTATCTCCAAAGCCCTCTTCACTAAACAAATAATGCGATGGATATTTCGATTTAATTTTTCCAACAAAGAATTGCTCTGTTTCCTTGTCCATCGTTGTCACTAAATCATTTGCATTCGATTTCGTTTGAATTGTAATTGGATCATTTATTTTTCTCCGTATTGTTGCACCTGCCTCAAGTATCCATTGCTTCGCTTGGTCAAATAGTAGATCACGTGTCTCTTTATTCATGATTATGCCCCCAATACGTTTCATTCTCCTTTAGCTTATCAAAACAAAAGAAAAGAGTCATTCACAAAGCGAAACTACTATGAAATGAGTCCATTGATTATCCTTATCAATTTATACGTGATACAAATTCAAAAAAAGATCTCTATGTATAATAATAAATAGAGACCATTCTTAAAAATTATAAGAGCACATCATTTTCTATCTTTTGCAATTGCCGTGTCAATTGCAGCAACCTTTCTTTTGTCTTAATAATTTTTATCTTATCCTCATCCTGCATTGCTTCATAAAGGGTTAATAGTTCATAATCAATTTCCATTCGTAGTACTGGGAGCTTTTCTTGTTCTTCTTTTCTTCGCATTGCTTCAATGACGTATTTCAACCTAATCACACCTTTCACCATAATAAATTTCAACAAGTGCATCTTCTTCTATTAGTCATTTCTCCAGTTTAAAAATTCATGCAACCTTTTCAACATATCTTTTAGTTTTCTTTATATATATGATGCTCCCATCATTTCGTTCACTAAAATCAGAACGATTATTTTAAAAATACCCAATTGGTATAAAATTAAACATGAGCTGTAAGGCTTGACTGAACGAACTAAATCCTTAATAATAATTATTATAATTAATGATAGCTTAGGTTACTTCTATAGAATATAAACAAGAGAGGATTACTAGAAATGACTTTCAGCGGTTTTAGTAAAGAAGACTTTAACACTTTTTCCATTCCTGGACTTGAAGGAAGAATGGAAGCAATCCAAACAAGAATACAACCAAAATTCAAGCAAATAGGTAATGAATTAGTTGACTATTTAGCTGTACAAACAGGCAATGAAATGCATTTACATATTGCCAAGCATGCGAGAAGAACAGTGAATCCACCGAACGATACGTGGCTTGCTATCGCTGATAATAAACGCGGTTATAAAAAGCATCCACACTTCCAAGTTGGCTTATTCGATGATCATGTATTCATTTGGCTCGCCCTTATCTATGAACTTGATTTTAAACGGGAAATTGCCGAAGCTTTCATGGATAGCTTTGAGGAATTAAAAGCATTACCTGCTAGTTTTGTTATTTCCCTGGATCATATGAAAAAAGCGGCAATTCCATTAGAAGAGTTGGAAATGGACCATTTAGAACGTTTTCGCAATGTGAAAAAAGCAGAGTTTCTCATTGGTCAACACTTTTCTCCTGAGGATTCCATTGTTACAAATGGGGCAAAATTTATGGAAAACGCGAAGCAAACAATTGATCCTCTTATTCCGTTTTACCATAAAGCATTACAAGCGAGAAAAACGTTATAAAATCTTACAAGGTTCAATCATAAAAAATAAGACTGAATATATTCAGTCTTATTTTAGTATGGAAGCCCGCATTTTCTGAGGAAGTAAAAGCGTTGCCTACGGCAAGTGAAGCGCATTCGGCTAGTACGCAGATCCCACAATCCGAATCGTAAAACCTTGTTTATTTCATCGTAAATATCTTCGTTTGTTCTTCACGTGCTTTTTTGATTACGTGATAACTTGAATAATTGGATTCATTTTGAAACTGAGCAAAAAGACGCTTTTCTTCCGCTTTAGAAGGAACAATTTCCTTGAAGCGATTATAATTATCTAGCAACGCGCCTCGTTCTACTTTACCTTCATACGCTTTTTCGATAAAGGTAAAAAATTGCACAACAGCAACGATTTCTTCCTTCGTCCACGTTATATCAATTGGATATTGATAGCTCATACTATTTCTCCTTTTTTATCAAGCTTTGACGGATGTTGTTACCCTCGTTTACTATTCTAGAAACCAATTCGTGAACAGTCGGGATATCCGTAATTCCGGCAGCACCTTGACCTGCCCATCCAAACCCATTTTCGGCATCACCGTCATGTATAAACCGCTTATTAGCAACACCACTTATGTATGTTTTTAAATCTTCATAGCCTTTGCCAGCCTTTTCTAGCTTTAAGATTTCTTCTGTCCATTGATTCTTTAATGCTCGAGCAGGCATTCCGAGTGACCGTTTAATTACAACGGTTGCCGTTTCATCTGCCGCTAAAATCGCATTCTGATACATTGGGTGCGCATCAACACATTCTTTTGTTGCGATAAACCTTGTTCCCATCTCGATTCCTTCTGCTCCAAGTGCGAGTGATGCAACGAACCCACGTCCATCAATAATTCCACCTGAGGCGATTACTGGAATAGAAACAGCATCTACTACTTGAGGAATTAAGACAAACGTGCCTGTATCTGCTCGACCTAAATGACCACCACCCTCTTGGCCTACTACAATTACTGCATCTGCTCCTAATTCTTCCGCCTTTATCGCTTGTCGTTTAGAAGCAACAAGCACTAATTTCTTCATCGGTTGACCCACAAGCTTATCTAATACATGCTTTGGATTTCCGCCTGTTACAGATACAACGGGCACTTGTTCCTCTATTGCTACTTCTACCATTTCCTCATACGGTCGACCATGTTGTCCAATTGCGAAATTTATCCCGAATGGTTTAGAGGTCATTCGTTTCACCTTTTGAATTTCTTTTCTTAAGTGCTCTGGGTGAGGTAGACTCATCGCTGTAATTTGTCCAAGCCCTCCAGCATTTGATACCGCTGCTGCTAGATCTGCATATGCTAGATGTGCTAAGCCACCTTGAATAATTGGATATTCAATACCAAACAGCTTGGTTACGCGTGTCTGCCACTTCATATCATCCCCTCGCTTTCCAATTCCATCCTAGCATGTTTAAAATAAAAGTAAAGAAAACACAGTAGCACAAGCACGCTACTGTGGAATATGACACATACTTTATCCTTCTATTTTTGATTGCAATTTGGGCAGGTTCCATAAAGGGTTGTTACTTTTTCATCATCATAATGGTCAATAACCTGTTGACATTCTTGACAGACGATCGTCCCCATTTGATCCAGCTCCTTTTTAAAAGGTTATCATATTTATATTATAATATGTCACAATTGATTTTTCAACACAAATAGTATAACACATTTGGAAAATGTGTCTCAAATAGAATGAGATTGGAGGTGGAGTTCCTTCTTTACAACAACTCTTAGACTTACAGAATGCTTACTACACTTTATATGAGGGATAAACAAAACACTCTAATCGCCTAAATAAAGAAGCCATTAGAGTGTTGTTTAGTTTAGATGATTATTTTGTTTCAATTAAAGCAGGATTAGCTATTTCAAAGCCTTGCTCTCGTAATCCGTTTACAATATCTTCTAAAGCTGCTGCTGTCCATTCTCTGTCATGCATCAAAAGATTTGCTCCATTTCCTAAAAACTGATTATGAAGCATAATATCCGTAATCGCGTCTTTCGATTGATACTGCTTTTCCCAATCATGGCCATACACCCAATTCATTCTTATCATGTTTTCTTGCTGTAAGAGTTCGTTTGAATATGACGTATTATCTCCGAAAGGGGCCCGAAAAATCTTAGGACGTTCACCAGTGATTGCTTCCACCATATCATTCACACGTAATATTTCTTCTTTTTGTGTTTGTTCATCAATATCGCTCAAACTCGGATGACTGTATGTATGGTTTCCAATAACAAATCCCATATCATGAATTTCTTTTAAAATTTCCTTTTTCTCATTTGTTTCGAGAAAATGTCCATTTACAAAGAAAATCGCATTTGCATCTAGCTTTTTCAACGTTTTTGCCATTTCTAATGCATGTTCATCAGGAGCATCATCAATCGTTAGTAATACTATTTTTTTATTTCCTTCTGGATCAATTGGTTGAATATGCCAAGTTTTATCATTTATACGATACATCGGCTTGTTTGCATCTGGTTCTTCCTTTGTTTGCTCCTCTTCTTTCGCTACTGTATTCGATTCTTCCTCCTGTTTCTCCGCTTTCTCTGATGGTGTAGTCGTTTGAGGCTTTGTTTCCTCATTTTTTTCTGTATCCGATCCTTCTTCCTTTAAAGAAGAATTAGAACAACCTATACTAAGCACCATCCATACACAAGCAAATAAAAGTACGATTATTTTTTTCATGCAAACCTCTCCTCCGTTATGTATATGCCATGCTGTCCATACGATACCACCATTATAAAGGATAGAAGAAGATTATGACTACCCATTATAGGGATTCTCTATTTTTATGTTTCAAGTAATCAAATGAAAGGTATAGGGAATATATCGAATGTAAATGATGAAGACAGGAAATAATAACGAAAGCATAGCTTTGTGAAAATGTAAACTTCATAATTATCGAAAAAAGAAAAGAAAGGAAATGAATATGAAAAAGGTAACACGTGTGTTTTACATATCGACTATTGTTGCGGCATTATTTATTTTATGGGGCGTCATTCCAAAAGAAGTATTACCTGTTGGCAATTTAGATCATATTACAGGAATTATTCAAAATTTTTTAGTTGATAAATTTGGTTGGTTCTACTTATTTTGCACAACTGGGTTCTTGTTATTTGCGATTTTTTTGATTTTTTCCAAGTACGGGAACATCAAGCTAGGAAAGCCACAGGATGAACCTGAGTATTCTTATATTACTTGGTTTGCAATGCTGTTTAGTGCAGGAATGGGAATTGGATTAGTTTTTTGGGGAGCTGCAGAACCCCTATCCCATTTCCATACACCTCCATTCGGAGAATCAGAAACCAACGATGCAGCAAAAACGGCTTTAAGGTATAGCTTTTTTCACTGGGGATTACATCCTTGGGCTACCTATGCAACTATTGCCCTTGCATTAGCATACTTTAAATTCCGCAAGCAATCTGCTGGGGTAGTTAGTGCTGTACTAGAGCCATTATTCGGGGATCGAATAAAAGGAGCATGGGGAACGCTTGTCGATTTTATTGTTGTATTTGCAACAATCTTTGGGGTAGCCACATCACTTGGATTTGGTGCCATTCAAATAAGTGGTGGGTTATCTTATGTATTTGGAATAGATCAGTCCTTTTTAATCCAATTAATTATCATTTTAATTGTCACTGTACTTTATATGGCCTCTGCTATGACTGGCCTAAATAAAGGGATCAAATATTTAAGTAATGCAAATATTGTATTAGCACTGGTCTTAATGCTTTTCCTACTTTTTCTAGGTCCTACTAATTTTATCATGAACTTATTTACAACGACATTCGGTAGTTACCTGCAAAATCTACCTAGTATGAGCTTGCGTATGACACCATTCAATGAAGAAAATGCAACTTGGATTAAAGACTGGACTATTTTCTATTGGGCATGGTGGATTGCTTGGGCGCCATTTGTCGGCACATTTATTGCACGCGTGTCACGAGGTAGAACTGTTCGTGAATTTATTTTAGGCGTATTACTTGTTCCTACGATTTTTGGGGCATTATGGTTTTCGATTTTTGGTGGCTCCGCTATTAGCTTAGAATTCTTTCAGGATGCCAACATCATCAAAGATGTACATGAGTTAGGAACAGAAACAGCGCTATTTGCTGTCCTTGAGAATTTTCCATTTGGAACGGTTATGTCCATGATAGCGATTTTACTCATTAGTACCTTTTTTATCACCTCCGCCGACTCTGCGACATTCGTTTTAGGAATGCAAACGACTGGTGGAAGTCTATATCCTCCTAATCGTGTTAAATTTATTTGGGGAATTATTCAATCAAGTGCAGCGGCCATCCTCTTATGGCAAGGTGGGTTAGGTGCATTACAAACGGCTTCTATTATCGCGGCATTTCCATTTGCATTTATTATGATTTTAGTCGTCTTCTCATTAATTAAATCATTTCGACTTGAAGTAAAGGAAGCAGAAAGGAATCGAAAAAAACAACCAACAAAATTTTAGTTTATAGGACTAAAACCTAAAGTTGTCTCAAGCAAGATCGTAACCTTGCGAACAATTAAAATTACCTATTACAAAGATAAAAAACTGTTCTTCTCTAGATGAGAAGAACAGTTTGTTTTATTATTTCATCATATGAACAGGTTTACCAATTGCAACCTCAGCAGCTTCCATTGTAATTTCACCTAATGATGGGTGCGCATGAATCGTGAGTGCTATATCTTCTGCAGTCATACCTGCTTCAATTGCTAAGCCAACTTCTGCAATCATATCACTAGCATTCGGACCAGCAATTTGCCCACCAATTACAAGACCATCTTCTTTACGAGTAACCAGCTTTAAGAACCCATCACTATTATTTAATGATAATGCACGACCATTTGCCGCGAATGGAAACTTCGAAGCTTTTGCTTCAATTCCAGCCTCTTTCGCTTGTTTTTCTGTATATCCAACTGATGCAAGCTCAGGATCAGCAAACACAACAGCTGGTATACCTAAATAATCAATCTCTGATTTTTCACCACTAATCGCTTCAGCAGCAATTTTAGCTTCATAAGAAGCCTTATGAGCTAATGGTGGTCCTTCAACAATATCGCCAATCGCGTATATGTTTTTCACACTTGTGCGACATTGCTTATCAATCTTCACCAATCCTCGATCTGTGACTTCCACGCCAGCTTGCTCTAGTCCAATTTCTTCTGTATTTGGACGACGACCAACAGTTACGAGAACATAATCAGCTTCAATTATTTCTTCTTTTCCTTTAGCTTCATAGGTGACTTTAACACCATTCTTTGTTTCCTCGACACCTTTTGCCATTGCTTCTGTAATAATTGTCGTTCCTTTTTTCTTTAAGCGTTTTTTAACAAGCTGACTCATTTGTTTTTCAAAACCACTTAATATATCTTTTGTTCCTTCTAATATCGTAATTTCAGTACCAAAGTTAGCATAGGCAGAGCCAAGCTCTGTTCCAACATAACCGCCACCAATGACAACCATCTTCTTCGGAATTTCATTTAAATTCAATGCTCCAGTGGAGTCAAGAACTCGATCCGAAAATGGGAAGCCTGGGATTTCAATTGGACTAGAACCAGTAGCAATAATACAGTTATTGAATGTATATGTTTGCGAGCTCTTATCATCCATTACTTTTACTGTATGGTCATTAACAAAGTATACTTCTCCCGCAACAATATCCACTTTATTTCCTTTCAATAAAGATTCTACTCCAGAAGTAAGCTTATTAACTACTTTGCCTTTCCATTCCTGCACCTTAGAAAAGTCAACAGAAACATTTTCCGTTTTAATTCCCAATTCTTCAGATCCATGTGCATGCTCAGCTAAGTGTCCTGCTTGTATCAAAGCTTTGGAAGGAATACAACCTACATTTAAGCACACACCACCTAAAGCGTTTTTTTCAACAATGGTTACTTTCTGTCCAAGCTGTGCTGCTCGAATAGCAGCTACATATCCCCCAGGACCAGCTCCAACGACTAATGTGTCGACTTCAATTGGAAAATCTCCTACTACCATATACTTACGCCTCCATCATGATTAGTTGTGGATCGTTCAATAAACGCTTGATTTGATTTAGGGCTAATTGAGCAGTAGCTCCATCTACAATGCGATGATCAAAGCTTAGTGATAACGCAAGTACTGGTGCTGCTACAATTTCACCATTACGAACAATCGGCTTTTCTGCAATTCTTCCGATACCGAGGATAGCTGCTTCCGGATAATTAATAACCGGTGTAAACCATTGTCCCCCAGCAGAACCGATATTTGTAATTGTACTAGAAGCTCCCTTCATCTCCTCAGGTGCTAGTTTACCACTACGTGCCTTTTCTGCCAATTCATTAATTTCTTTAGAAACAGCAAATATAGATTTACGATCTGCATCTTTTACAACTGGTACGAGTAACCCTTTATCTGTGTCAGCAGCAATACCAACATTGTAATAATGTTTTTGAATGATCTCATCTGTATCATCGTCAATAGAAGCATTTAAAATCGGATAATTTTTCAGAGCAGATACTAGCGCCTTCACAACATAAGGCAAGTAAGTAAGCTTTATATCCTGCTCTGCTGCTATTTCCTTAAATTTCTTACGGTGATTAACCAATTCAGTTACATCAACTTCGTCCATTAATGTAACATGAGGTGCCTTCGTTTTTGAATTAACCATTGCTTTAGCAATTGCTTTCCGAATTCCACTCATTTTTTCTCTTGTTTCTGGATATTCTCCTTGAACAATTGGTGCGGCTGTAGTAGATTTGCTTTCTTCAGTTTGAGTCGACTTTTCTACTTCTTTTTCTTCACCTGAAGCTACCTTCTGATCACCATTTAAGTAACGATCGATGTCTTCTTTCAATACACGACCATTTTTACCAGTTCCAGCTACTTTTCGAATATCCACACTTTGCTCACGTGCGTATTTTCGAATGGATGGCATTGCAATTACCCGTGTGTTTTCTAGCTCTTCTGATGACTCTGATGCTGGTTCGCTTTTTGTATCTTCCTCTTTTTTCTCTTCTTTTACAGACGCCTCTTGCTGTGGCTCTTCCTGTTTAGCTTGGTCAGAATCATTATCCTCTGATTCATACCCTTCCGCGTCAAAAGTGATTAACGTATCACCAACTACCGCTACTGTTCCTTCATCTACATGGATCTTCTTTACTGTACCGTCAACCGGGGATGGAATTTCAACGACAGCTTTATCATTCTGCACTTCACATAACACATCGTCTTCTTTGATCTCATCGCCTTCTTTGACGAACCATTTTACTATTTCACCTTCATGAATACCTTCACCAATGTCAGGGAGTTTAAATTCATATGCCATAATATCCTTACCTCCTATCCGTTAATGTTAAAAGTTTATGACTGCTTGAACCTTTTCAATAATATCTTGATGATTTGGTAGCCATACTTCTTCCGCTTCGGAAAACGCATATACAGTATCAGGAGCCGCAACTCGTAATATTGGGGCTTCTAAATGAAGAATTGCTCTTTCTTGAATTTCTGTTGCAACATGAGCCGCAATCCCAGCTTGGCGCTGAGCTTCTTGAACGATAACAACACGATTAGTTTTCTTTACAGAAGCTAAAATCGTATCAATATCAATTGGAGAAACAGTTCGTAAGTCAATTACTTCAACATCAATATTTTGTTTTTCTAACTCCTCGGCGGCTTTCAGTGAAGCATGAACCATTGCTCCGTACGTTACTATCGTAACATCCTTTCCTTCTCGCTTTACATCCGCTTTTCCTAATTCTATCGTATATTCTTCCTCAGGAACTTCTCCACGGAATGAACGATATAACTTCATATGCTCAAGGTAAACAACCGGATCATTATCTCGGATAGAAGCGATTAATAGCCCCTTCGCATCATAAGGCGTGGAAGGGATTACTACTTTCACTCCTGGCTGCTGAGCAATGAGTCCTTCAAGCGAATCCGCATGTAACTCTGGTGTATGCACCCCACCACCGAAAGGAGAACGAATCGTTATCGGAGAATGGTGTTTTCCTCCTGAGCGATAGCGCATACGAGCCATTTGTCCATTAATGGAATCCATTGTTTCATAAACGAAGCCGAAGAATTGAATTTCCGGCACTGGACGATATCCTTCAAGCCCTAGTCCAATCGCGAGACCACCAATCGCAGATTCAGCTAGCGGTGTATCAAATACACGCTCTTCACCAAATTCAGCTTGTAATCCCTCTGTAGCACGAAATACACCACCATTTTTACCGACATCTTCCCCAAACACTAATACATTTTCATCATTTTTAAGTTCTGTACGTAATGCATCAGTGATGGCTTGAATCATTGTCATCTGTGCCATAATTTATTTCGACTCCTTTTCTTTATATTCTTCCATTTGCTCTTTTAAATTCGTTGGGAGCTCTTCGAACATGTGTCCGATTAAATCAGTTACTTTTTGCTTCGGATATTTATCTGCTTCTTTAATCGCTTTTTTAATATCATCTTTTGCTTCTTCAATAACTTTGTTCTCATCTTCCTCAGACCAGAGCTTCTTATCTTCTAGAAACTTACGGAAACGAACGAGCGGATCTTTCTTTTCCCATTCAGAATCTAAATCAGAAGTACGGTAACGCGTCGGATCGTCTCCAGCCATTGTATGTGGTCCATAACGATAAGTCATTGTTTCAATGAGCATAGGTCCCTTTCCTTCAATTGCGCGCTCACGTGCATGCTTTGTAGCAGCATATACAGCAAGCACATCCATACCATCCACCTGGATTCCTTCTATTCCAGCTGCAACTGCTTTTTGCGCTAATGTTTTCGCTTTTGTTTGCTTTTCTCGCGGTACCGAAATAGCAAATCCATTGTTCTGAACCATAAAGATACAATTCGCATCATATGCTCCTGCGAAGTTAATTCCTTCGTAGAAATCTCCTTGGGATGTACCACCATCCCCTGTATATGTGATCGCTACAGCTTTTTTACCTCGCATCTTCATGCCAAGTCCAACACCAGCAGCCTGAATATATTGTGCCCCGATAATAATTTGTGGACTTAACGCATGAACACCCTCAGGCATTTGATTTCCATGATAATGACCTCTTGAAAAGAGGAAAGCTTGATAAAGTGGAAGGCCATGCCAAATCAATTGAGGTACATCACGATACCCAGGTAAAATAAAATCTTCCTTTTCTAACGCGAAATGGCTCCCTAATTGCGATGCTTCCTGTCCGGCCGTCGGTGCATAAAACCCAAGACGTCCTTGACGATTTAATGCGATAGAGCGTTGATCAAGAATACGCGTATAAACCATTCTGCGCATAAGCTCTTTTAATTCATCATCAGACAACTCCGGCATTGCATCCTTATTGACTACCTTTCCATCTTCATTAAGAATCTGAAACATCTCGAACTTACTTTCAACACTTTCTAATACGTGTTTCAAATCGTTCACCTCTTCCTTTCTTATCTCCAATTTAATAATCTATTTCTAGCGTTCCCAAACAAAGAAAAATTGTGTACCATTTTGTCTTATTTATGTACCCACTTTCTTTTCCTGTTAATCTAGATGCGCTCAATTCTGTTACATAAATACCACAAAAAAAATTGATACAACTTTGAATACATTTAAAGTTTAGCCTAATACCCCATCATAGGTCAACTACTTTGTTTCATACTATTATTTAATCGTGAAACGCTTTCAAAATGTTACTCCAATATTATAAATCAGATACAAACTGTTACATTCATAATGTAATCTGTATTATTTTAAGACATTATTTGAAAATTACTGATTTATCCATAAGAATAAACGAAAAAATCAAAAGGACACCCTTCTTTTTTGAAGGATGCCCTTTAATAAGTTTCACACTTATTCATAGGTTACATCTAAATCTGATGCTTCATAGAATTCTTTTTTTTGTGCATTATAATTTGCTGTAGATTTGTTAAATTGTTCATTAGCTTTGATTACCGTTTCATAACTGGCATTTAATTTATCGATGTGCTTTGTTAAGGTTGCTTGTTCTAAATCTTCATCTTGAAAAAGTGCATACAACTCTTTTTCCAATTTAATGGAATCAACATATGCATCATGAAGCTGTTCATATGCTTGATATCGTTCCATCATCGTTTCGTACATATTGCGAGCCTTCTGCTTAATTGTCTTTTCCTTTAAATCATCCAATAAATCTTTTATTTCCTGAAACTCTTTTTTAGATGCATCGATGCTTTTCTTTTCTAGCTGTATCTTTTCATGACGCGCTTCAATAATCTCCGTCGCTTCCTTGGAAAGCTTTTTAATTTGATCAAATTCATCCGTACCAAGTGCAATTACTTTATCATATATTTCCTTTTCCTGTGTTTCTAATGCAGTTATTTCATCCTGCTGCGCTTCAAAATCCGCTTCTAATGCCACCGCTTCTTCTAAATGAGTATATATTTTCTCTTGTGTAGATTCGCCACAGGCAGATAGTAAGACAGCAAGCCCAAGCATAATAATTGCTCCTATTTTCTTCTTAGCAGGCATGAAAGCACTCCCCTTTATTCATCGTCCGTTCATGATGATTTTATCAAATTTCCATGTAAATCAGTATACCATAGAAGTATGTTAATTTTTGAATAAAAATAAGTTATACTTGTCCTATAGACAAATTATGCTTTTCTTGCATAAATTATGTTAAACTATTTAATTAGAATTTAGAAAGCTGAAATAATGTTTGGAGTGACACAGGATGATAACGATGAAGGATATTGTGCGGGAAGGTCATCCCGCTTTAAGAGAAATAGCAAACGAAGTATCTTTACCTGCTACAAACGAAGAAAAGCAACTTTTAGCGGATATGCTACAATTTTTAAAAAACAGTCAAGACGAGAAGGTTTGTGAAGCACATAACCTTCGACCTGGAGTTGGACTAGCAGCACCACAGCTAGGTATCTCTAAACGAATGATTGCTGTACATTTTGAAGATTTTAATGGGAAATTTTATAGCTATGGTTTATTTAATCCCAAAATTATTAGCCATTCAGTAGAGAAAGCTTATTTAGCTGCTGGTGAAGGCTGTTTATCCGTTGACCGAAGTGTAGAAGGGTATGTTCCGAGATATGCGCGTATTACTATAAAAGCAATTGATTTAGAAGGAAACCCGATCAAACTTCGCTTAAAGGATTATGCTGCCATTGTTTTCCAACATGAAATCGACCATCTAAATGGGATTATGTTTTATGATCATATTAATGAAAAAAATCCATTTGCAATTCCAGAAAACGCAAAAGTAATCGAATAATAAGTTGTAATTCAAAGGCTGCTCCACACGTATTCGTGGAACAGCCTTTTATTTTAGATTAGCTGAAGATGCTTTAATCCATTTGCAATGCCACCTTGATTAACAGGATCAGTGACATAATCAGCAATTTCTTTGAGCTCCGCTACCGCATTCCCCATTGCAACACCTGTTCCTACTTCTCTTATCATTTCAATATCATTCAACCCATCGCCAAACGCATAAGTATGTGCGATATCTACTCCATACGCTTCAATTAATTTTTTGATTCCGATTGCTTTTGATGCTCCTCCGGGCAAAACATCGCAGGAAACATCATGCCACCGAATAAAATCAAACGCATGATGCAGCTCACGAAACTTCCTTTCTTCCTGATCCTTGCAAAACAAGAGCGCTTGATAGATCTTTTGTTTATCATAGTACGTCGTATCAATCGGTGGATAATCAAATTTCAAAGTAGAAACCATACTCTTTTCTATATACGGATGATTCTCAACAGACGCCCGCATTTCGTCACTATGCATAAAAATCATCGGAAATTCTTCTCTAGAAGCCGCTTCATACAAATGAATAAGTTCTTCTTTTTCAAGAGGATTTTCATATATTGTTTTCCCTTCTAGCACAACATATTGACCATTAAAGCTTACAAAAGAGTCTATTCCTAATTCCTCCCGAAGCTCTTTAAACATAAAAGGAGCTCTTCCTGTAGCAATTGCAACCATCACACCCGTTTTTTGCAATGCTTGAATCGCCTTTTTTGCAGATGATGGAATTTGTTTTGCGTCATTTAGTAAGGTGCCGTCGATATCAAAAAATACGATGTTCTTTGTCATGTTCATACTCCTTTTTAGATTCGATGCATAAGAATCTATACCCTGCGAAAAATACAAATAGCTAATTAATCTGACCTTCTTAACAGAGTATTTTTTATGATTTTATAGTAAAATTATTTAGCTTTATTGTATCAATAAAATTGTTATATAAATAATTTTTTGGATAAATAAAGTATTTTTATTTAAAAAACCAGTAAATCATACTATACTATATATTAAGAGGGATTGGATCGGTAGAACGTTTTTATGCTTTTCTTAAATATTCGAAAGGAGATGCATCATTCATGCTAAAGCGTTTAAAAGAAAAGCTTAAAAAACGCTGGAAGGATTTTTTAGGCCGAGGTCGTGTACCAACTACTTATAAGGAAAATTAATTTGAACCGTGTTCGGTACGGATGAGTATGAACCTTTGTTGTTACGATATGAGCTGATATTAGAGCTTAAAATAAATCTGATAGTGGAAACAGGGACTACCACAAAAACCCAATCACAACTACAATACCTGAATGTTTTACGGAAGCATGAGGGGATTCGTATTATGGATCGGTTAATATTACCAACTGCAAACAAGAGGGGTACTACCGCTCTAGGTAGTAGTGCTATTTATAATTGCAAAATTCATAGTATGACCTTTTTTCTCCATGTCATTTGGAGAACCTTTTTAATTCAATAAAAACAATACATGTTAGGAGAGATGAAATGATTTTTAAAGTATTATACCAGGAATCCATGCATCAAGTTCCTGTTCGAGAACATACAAAAAGCTTATATATTGAGGCCGAATCAAACCGAGAAGCAAGAAAAAAAATAATCGATCGCAATTACAATATTGAATTTATCCAGCCACTTGAGGGCGCACACCTGGATTATGAGAAAAAATCAGAACATTTTTCTGTGGAGAAAGTATAACCGATGAAATTTGTTAAAAATGATCAAACCGCTGTTTTTGCATTAGGTGGATTAGGTGAAATCGGAAAAAATACGTATGGTGTGCAATTCCAAGATGAAATCATCCTGATCGATGCTGGAATAAAATTTCCAGAGGATGAACTACTTGGAATCGATTATGTAATTCCAGATTATTCCTATTTAATTCAAAACAAAGAAAAAATTAAAGGTCTCATTATTACGCATGGTCATGAAGATCATATCGGAGGTATTCCTTATTTATTACGCGAGTTAAAGATTCCTATTTATGCAGGAAAGCTTGCAATTGGTTTAATTCGCAACAAATTAGAGGAGCATGGTCTATTAAGATCAACAAAGTTAAATACGATTCAAGAAGATGATGTTATCAAGTTCCGTAAAACATCCGTTAGTTTTTTCCGTACGACACATAGTATCCCTGATTCTTATGGAATTGTAGTTAAAACTCCTCCAGGAAATATCGTTCATACTGGAGATTTTAAATTTGATTTTACACCAGTTGGAGAGCCAGCCAACCTAACTAGGATGGCGGAGATTGGAAAAGAAGGCGTTCTATGCCTACTTTCCGATAGTACAAATAGTGAAGTTCCCGGCTTCACTCTATCAGAAAAAGTAGTTGGTGCAAATATTAATGATATATTCGCACGTGTAGATGGAAGAATTATTTTTGCGACATTTGCTTCTAACATCTATCGTTTACAGCAAGTTGTAGAGGCTGCTGTTAAAAACAATCGTAAAATTGCAGTATTTGGACGAAGCATGGAGTCATCCATTACACTTGGACAAGAGTTAGGATATATTCAAGCACCTAAGGATACGTTTATCGAAGCGAATCAAATTAATCGCCTTCCAGCACATGAAGTAACGATTCTTTGTACTGGTTCCCAAGGTGAGCCAATGGCAGCTCTTTCAAGAATTGCCAACGGAACGCATCGTCAAATTCAAATTATTCCTGGTGACACCGTTGTATTTTCTTCCTCACCAATCCCTGGAAATACAATTAGTGTAAGCCGAACGATTAACAGTCTTTATCGAGCTGGCGCGGATGTTATTCATCATAAGGTAAGTGACATTCATACTTCTGGCCATGGTAGTCAAGAAGAGCAAAAGCTCATGCTCCGATTAATGAAGCCTAAATACTTCATGCCTATTCATGGAGAATATCGGATGCTAAAAGAACATACAAAGCTTGCAGAGCTTTGTAATGTAGATCCTTCTCACTCTTTTGTAATGGATAATGGAGATGTGTTAGCACTCGGAAAAGATAGTGCACAAATAGCTGGGAAGATTCCTTCTGGATCCATTTACGTTGATGGTAATGGTATCGGTGATATCGGAAACATCGTCTTACGAGACCGTCGCATCTTGTCTGAAGAAGGACTTGTGATTGTCGTTGTAAGCATTAATATGAAAGAATTCAAAATTTCAGCTGGTCCTGACATTATTTCACGTGGGTTTGTATACATGCGTGAATCTGAGGACTTAATCAACGAAGCGCAAAAGCTTGTGGCAGCACATTTAAGTAAGATTATGAAGCGCAAAACGACACAATGGTCACAAATTAAGAATGAAATTACAGATACAATTGCACCGTTTCTATATGAAAAAACTAAACGACGCCCTATGATTTTACCAATCATTATGGAAGTATAAAAAAAATCCACGGAGTATATAAAACTCCGTGGATTTTTCTATTAGGCTTTATACTAATGTGGTGGTGCCCTCTGTTCAATTNTATGATTTTACCAATCATTATGGAAGTATAAAAAAAATCCACGGAGTATATAAAACTCCGTGGATTTTTCTATTAGGCTTTATACTAATGTGGTGGTGCCCTCTGTTCAATTAAGGCTTCAATAGAAGACGACACCGCAAAATTTAACCTACATCTAATAAAAAAGAAATGGTGGAGTAAAAATCCACCACCACGTCTATCAGAGAACCTTTTATTATTCATCATCAATGACTAAATGCTTTTCAAAGCGAGAAATATCTTTATCTGCCCCAATTACAATCAGAATATCATTCTCCATTAAAATCTCTTCCGCTAAAGGTGACACATTAATATCTTTACCTTGCTTAATCGCCACTACGTTACAACCATAGTTTGCACGAATATCAAGGTCTATTAACGATTTACCAAGCATTTTTGTGCCGACCTTAACCTCAACAATACTATGATCCTCCGATAATTCTAAGTAATCAAGTATGTTATTTGAAATAATACTATGTGCAATTCTTTTCCCCATGTCTCGTTCTGGGTGAACAACATGGTTCGCCCCAATTCGGTTTAATATCTTCTCATGATAATCATTTTGCGCTTTAACCGTTATTTTCTTAATCCCTAAATCCGTTAGAATAACTGTCGTTAAAATACTTGCTTGAATATTATCGCCAATCGCCACAATAACATGGTCAATATTCTTAATTCCTATTTCCTTTAACGTTGCTTCATCTGTCGAATCTGCAATCACCGCATGGGAAGCGATGTTTTTATATTCATTTACCTTATCCTCATCGTTATCAATTGCTAACACTTCCATACCTTCCATACACAATTCCCTACAAATACTGCCCCCAAAACGACCAAGTCCAATTACTGCAAATTCTCTTTTCATATCATTTCCTCCAAGCTCTAAAATGCCTAGTTTCTTCCTCCATAAATAGGAAGATTGATGGATAAACTTATTATAACGCAAATAGAAAGCAATCTCTATCTGTAATAGAGATTGCTCTATAGTTAAATCGCATCAAGCATTTGAAATTGAGATTTAACTAGGTCAAAGTATTCTCCTTTTTGCTCCATTAACGCTTCGTGGTTTCCATTTTCTAAGATCGTTCCATTTTCCAAGACAAAAATATTATCTGCTTCGCGAATAGTCGATAATCGATGCGCAATGATGATAGCTGTTCTTCCTTTTAACAAGCGTCGAAGCGCTGTTTGAATTCTAACTTCTGTTTCCGTATCAATACTAGCTGTTGCTTCATCTAAAATTAGAATGCTTGGATCTGCTAGTAATGCACGTGCAAACGATAGCAATTGTCTTTCACCTGCTGATAAAATGTTGCCTCGTTCTTCTACTTCTGTTTCATATCCTTTTGCAAGTCGTTGGATAAATTCATCAGCACCGACTACTTTTGCAGCTTCGATTACTTCTTCATCTGTTGCAGCAGGATGTCCAAAGCGGATATTTTCCATAATTGTTCCAGAGAAAATAAATGTATCCTGAAGAACGACACTTATTCGATTTCGAAGACTTCGTAAACTAACATTACACAAGTCATGACCATCAACCTTTACGGACCCACATGTTGGATCATAAAAGCGACTAATTAAATTAGCAATCGTCGATTTTCCACTACCAGTGTGTCCAACCAATGCGACCGTTTGCCCGGCTTTAATGCGTAATGAAATATCTTTTAAAGCAATGCGGTCTTCATTATAGGAAAACTGAACATTTTCAAATTCAATTTCTCCATTCATCTCTTTAAATTCATGTGCATTTTTTACTTCATCGACAATCGGTTGCTCATCTAAATACTCAAAAATTCTTTCTGAGGCAGCCATCGCCATTAATAACTGATTATACATTTGTCCTAACCTAGAAATTGGATCCCAAAACATGCCGAGAAAGAAAGCGAAAGAAACGAATGTGCCAATTTCAATTCCTCCATTATCTACTCCAAGTAAAATGAGGTATGCACCATAGGCAATTAAAATCACGGTTCCAATAGCATTACTTAATTCTACTAATGGACGAAACATCGCACTTTTCTTTGTTGCTTCCTGCCAGCTTAAATAGTTATCGTTATTCAATCCATGGAAAAATTCCGTATTTTCTTTTTCCTGAGAAAACGACTGAGTAATTCGAATACCTTGAATGCTTTCGTTTAAGTGAGAATTCATGCGCGATTGCTGAATACGAACATTTTGCCAAGAGCGGCGAATATTTCTTCGCAGCTTCGTAGAGATATAAAACATTAATGGCAAAACGACCATAATTGCCAAAGCGAGCTTTGGACTTAGCGAGAACAAAATTATAATAATCCCAATTAATGTCACAATGTCCATAAGGAGATTAATAATACCGTTCGTAAAAAGCTCTTGTAATGAATTCGTGTCATTCATAATTCGCACTAAAATAGAGCCTGCAGACCGGGAATCAAAAAATCGATGGGACAAAGATTGCACGTGTGTAAATAAATGTTTTCTTAAATCATAAATAACATTTTGCCCAAGTATATTAACCCATTTAATGCGAAATATATTACCTACATAGTTTAGGAGATATAGTACACCTATACCAAGAACGAGGTATGTGAGTAATGTCGGATCCTTCTCTGCAATCGCGACGTCAATAGCTACTTTTCCAATTAATATCGGAACAATTAAACGAACTGCTGTTGATAATAGCATCATAAGAATTGCACCAGGCAAATATGTTTTCGAATATGGTTTTAAATAATTCAGTAAGCGCCACATTTGCTTCCAATTAAACGGTTTCTCAATTGCTTGATCAATTGTATAATGAAACCTTTTCAAATGACGCTTCTCACCGTTCTCTGCCTTTTTTGCAGTCATTTATTTACCCTCCTTTTCAACGTACACATGCATACAGTAGGGGTGAATAGAGCTTCTACCCCTACTCAGCGCGTGAACCTTCATCTTTGTTATAATTTTTATCTTCATCATGATGAATGTGCTGCATTCATAATAGCTTCTCGATCCTGATACTGGATATTATAAATGCGTTGATAAGGTCCGTTATTTTGTAGTAGGAAGTCATGCGTCCCACGCTCAACTACTTCCCCATCATCCAACACTAGTATTTCATCTGCATGCTTAAGGGAAGAAATTCGATGCGCAATAATAAATGTTGTTCGATTTTTCATCACTTCCTTTAATGCTTGCTGAATTTTAAATTCCGTTTCCATATCTACTGCAGAGGTTGCATCATCAAGAACTAATATACTTGGATTAATACAGATAGCTCTCGCAATTGCTATTCGTTGCTTTTGACCTCCTGATAATCCCATCCCTCTTTCTCCAAGAAGCGTGTCATAGCCTTTTGGCATTTCCATAATAAAATCATGTGCTTGCGCTCGCTTGGCAGCATCGATAATTTCTTCCTCTGTTACATCTGGACTCCCGTAAGCTATATTTTCACGAATAGAGGTAGAAAACAAAAATGATTCCTGAAGCACGAATCCAATATGTTTTCGTAACGTCTTTAATTTATATTGGGAAACAGGACGCCCATCTACAAGTACTTCTCCAGACTCTGGCTCATAAAATCGCGTCAGTAATTGTGTGATACTCGTTTTTCCAGAGCCAGTTGCTCCAATGAGTCCGATTACTTTTCCTGGCGGCGCATCGAAATTAATATTTGTTAATGCTGTGTCATCATCCTGTACATATGTTAATGTTACATCTTTAAACGTTACATGCCCTTTTATCGGCGTATCTAGTGCATCCTCTCGTTCTACAATATCCTCGACTGCATCTAAAATTTCATTTAATCGTTCACCAGATGCTTTTGCTTGTGAGAACATATTAACGACAAAACCAAGGTTCATTAACGGCCCCATGATATACCAAACAAGACTAAAGAACGCAACCAATTCGCCAAGCTCCAGCTCTTGATTGATTACTAAATATCCTCCAAAAGCAAGCAAAGCAACAGCACAGAAGTTGCCAATAAACTCCATTAGCGGGAAGTATTTAGACCATATATTTGCAGTTTTAATATAGTTTTGACGATAGTCATGATTATTCGTAGAAAATCTCCCAATCTCAAAATCCTCGCGTGATAAAGACTTTACTGTGTTCATTCCACTAATATTTTCTTGAACCCTCGTATTCAATCTTCCAAATGACTTTCGAATACCCCGAAACGCAGGGTGAACTCGTTTATCAAATTTAAAAACAACAACCGCTAGAAATGGCATTGCGGCCATTGTTACCAATGCAAGTGGAATAGAATAATAAAACATAACGCTAAGACTTAATCCAATTAATAACAGGATACGGATAAGCTCTGAGAAACCAAAAGAGAGGAAAAAACGAAATCCTTCGACATCTGAAGTCAATCTTGACATGATATCGCCAGTTTTTGCATTATCATAGTATTTAAAAGAAAGTACTTGTAGTTTTTCATAAAGTGCATTCCTTACCTTATAAACAGACTTTATGCCAAACATATCTCCTAAATATTGATGAAAAAAAGTAGCAATCCCTTTTATGACCATTAGTCCAATAAATGCGGCTGCTATATAAGGAATTAAAGCATATTTATCCTTTAATACAACTTCATCAATCGTTAGCTGTAGAATGATTGGATATACAACGGTAATACCTGTTACAAAAAATAAAAAGAACAACGATACAAAGAAATACCGTTTGTATGGCCAATAGTATTGTTTTAATTTTCTAAACGTATCCAAAAGGTTCCCCCCTCAAGCGTATTTTATTTCGTAATATCTAATATAACGGTTTCCGAAATAAAACGCCATAGCTTTTTCGAAATTTCAAAAAATATTTAATTTGCTCCCTTCCATTAATTGTTATTCCATTATAACAATACGAACATATGTTGTCACGTGTGATTTAATATAAATTTCATTAAAAAACCGAAAACAGTTATGCATGCAATTGCACCATAACCATTCTCGGTCTAATCATTTAAAATGTATCTATTATTTATCTGTTTTTCCTAATACCCGGTTGACCCGCTTACGTAGCATTTTCATACCACCGCCACCAGCTTGAAAATGACGTAATTGGCCGTCCTTATCGAAAACATAGTACGCTGGAACATATTGATTATCAAAAGCATCCGTTAATTTATGGGCATTGTCCACAAATATCGGCTGTGTAATATCATGTTCCTTAGCCACTTCCTCTACTTGTTCAAGATCAAGATCTTTTTCAGAGCGTGGCATATGAACTGCGATCACATTTAATTCATTTTTATATTCATCTCTAAATTCATTCACATTAGGCATCGCTTCTTTACATAAGCCACAGCTAACAGACCAGAAATGAATTAAAGTTGGTCGTTCACCTAATAGGTCCGATTTTTGTATTGGATCGCTATTTAACCACGTTGTTGCTCCCTCTAATTCGGGCATTTGATCGCGTAATTTCATTCTAGTTGCCTCCTTCTATACTACGTCGATTATTTTTTTATTCAATTAAAGAAACTGGCCCGCCTGGAGCTAGTTACCTCCAGCAATCATGGGGCCAGCCCTTTCTTTGCATTTTATTCTTATTTTATAATCTCGTCTGTACGTATTGCTTATTTATTAAAGTGTTTCTTGACCAGGCTTCCAGTTTGCTGGACAAAGCCCACCAGTTTGTAGCGCTTGAAGTACACGTAATGTTTCATCTACATCACGACCAATATTATTGTGGAATACGGTTTGATATTGCAATTCGCCTTCCGGATTGATGATGAACAATCCACGTAATGCAACTCCTTCTTCTTCAATCAACACACCATAATCCTTGGAAACAATATGATTCGTATCTGCAGCAAGTGGATACTTTAAATCCCCTAACCCATTTTCATCACGTGACGTATTGATCCATGCTTTATGTGTATGAATAGTATCTGTAGATACACCAATTACTTCTGCATCTAAGTCTTCGAATTCATCATAGCGATCAGACATTGCAGTGATTTCTGTTGGACATACAAATGTGAAGTCCATTGGATAGAAGAAAAGAACTGTCCATTTATCTTCTTTCATAAGATTCTCTAGGCTAACCTTTCCAAACTCTTTATTTGGAAGTACTGCCTCCATTTCAAAGCGTGGTGCTTGTTTTCCTACCATTCTTTCTGCCATATGTAATCCCTCCAGAATTGTTTTGATTATTGGCTTCGATTACTATTATAAGAAACCTCTTTTTTTAAGTCAATTTTAAGTGATAATTATTGTAATAAAGTCATTAAATATTCATTTTATCCTTATATACCCTAACATTTGTATGTTAGTATTGTCCATTCAAATACTAAACTGCTATCCTTCCATACAATAGGCCCCCAACAATTGTTGAGAGCCTTCCAAACAACCATTACGAAAAGCGGTCATTTACTTCTTGTGCAACATCTGCTGCACTTTGACCTTGTGCATTAATGACTGGTCCTTCTAAGAATGTATCTGATACACCCATCATATCCTTATCTTGCCCGGAAATAACACAACAATCGCATTGTGCGACATCTTGCTCTGTATGCACATCAACTACCTCGTGTCCCATCTCCATTAAAGCTTCCTTCACTTGAGTCAATGTAGGTTCTACTCCAATACGTGCCACTTCTTTCACTCCTCTTTATTATCCGTATATTCATGCTTATTATCACCAGAGTTAATAAAGGTATACATTAGAGAGCGAATCAAGTGAACTACACCTAAAAACTGAACTTACACGCTTCACGTTTTTTAAGAAAGGATAATACTTTTGGAAATACGTTAAAAAGATAGTTATTTTTCTTCGTTTGGTTCCATACTTATATTCCTTCTTAGCTGCTTTAAGATTGCTCTACGTGTTAAAATCCCATCAAAGTACCCTTCTTGATCAGCAACACATACAAAAGGATAATCAATCACTGCATGAAGTCCTTCCATGAACGAAGCCTCTCGAGACAGAATTGGTATATCTGTATGCATGATTTCTTCGACACGTCTGTCTGCTAACGTTTCAAATTCAAATCGTTCAAGACCAAGTATTTGGTTTAAAATGATCGTTTTCCCAATCGTACCTGCTAATTTATAGGAAGCATCTAATACAGGCACTGCAGAATATCCTGATTTTACGAGCACTAATAATGCGTGCTCTAATGGATTATTTACTTGAACATGAGCCACCTTTTCTGATGGAATCATTAAATCAGCAACATACACATCAGCAAGCTTTTTATCTTCTATCAAACTCATTGCATACGCTCCTTCATTCAAACTATTGTTACTTTATCCCACTAAAGGAGTTTCCATATCTAGTTTACCACAGTTACTTTCCAAGAAAAATGGTATTGACTTGAATTTAACACGCAACTATTTTATAATATGAACATATGCTCATATTATAAAGAGGTGAACGTTATGTCCTATCAACCTTTAGATGATAAGTTAATTGAAGATGTAGCCTATATATTTAAAGCACTTTCTGATCCAACGAGAATAAAGATATTACATCTCTTATTTTATAAGGAGTGTTCCGTAAATGAAATTGCAAGCGAATTGAACATGCAGCAATCGACGATCTCACATCAATTAAAATACTTACGACAGCTTCATCTCGTGAAAAAACGACGTGAAAAAACGATGTACTATTATTCACCAGACGATTATCATGTTATGAACTTACTGGAGCAAACTATTGAACATACAAAACATACATTAGGAGGGTAATTATGGGCCATCATCATGACCATGGTGCAGGACATGCACATCATCACACGGCAAACAAACGCGTTTTATTTTGGAGCTTTATTGCAATTTCAACCTTTATGATTATTGAAGTAATAGGAGGCTTACTAACGAACAGCTTAGCACTGCTTTCAGATGCTGGGCATATGCTGAGTGATGCCGCTGCACTGGGGTTAAGCTTATTTGCTTTTAAAATTGGCGAAAAAAATGCCACAGTAGATAAAACATTCGGCTATAAACGCTTTGAAATCGTGGCAGCTTTTCTTAATGGAGCTACATTAATCATTATTTCCCTCTATATTTTTTATGAAGCTTTCGGTCGATTTCTGGAGCCTCCTGAAGTTAATGCTAGTATGATGATCATTGCGTTTATTGGACTACTCGTTAATGTTGTTGTTGCATGGCTTTTAATGCGTGGAGATTCACACGATAATTTAAATATTCGAAGTGCATTACTTCACGTTTTAGGCGACTTATTAGGTTCTGTTGGAGCAATTATAGCAGGGATACTTATTTATTTGTTCGGATGGAACCTAGCTGATCCAATTGCTAGTGTAGTTGTAGCTGCATTAATATTAATCTCCGGAATAAGAATATCAAAGGATTCGCTTCATGTGTTAATGGAAGGAAAACCGGAAAGAATCGATGTTGAAAAAATGAAGAAAACCTTATCCGATTTAGAAGGTGTAAAAAAGATTCACGATCTACATGTATGGTCGATTACAAATGAATTTCCAGCGATGAGCTGTCACCTTGTTGTTAATGAAGGAATTAATCGAGATCAGTTACTCCTTAAGGCGACCAACTTAATTACGAAACAATATAATATTTCACATTGCACTATCCAACTCGAAGGGGAAAAAATCTTTTTAGATGGCAATTGTGATTCGTGTAACTAACACCTAACGCTCATTTAGTTGCAGCTAACCAAATTACGATTCTTCGGTTAGCCGCAACTCGTCTTAAAACGGGTATTGATTTAGCCATTGTCCTCCATCTAAAGTAACTACTTCTCCATTCATATAACTAGCCTTTTCCGACAGCATAAAGAAGGCAAGCTCTGCTATTTCCTCTGGCTTTCCTAGGCGTTTTAATGGGACAGATTGAATGGTGCGCAAGGCAGCTTTTTCTGATTGAAACAATTTATCTGCTCCACCTGTTCGTTCAATTGGTCCAGGTGCAATTGCATTCACTCGAATACCATATCTTGACCCCCACTCTACCGCCAACGTCCGTGTCATATTCAATACACCTGCTTTTGCGGCAGAAGAATGCACAACACCCGCTCCTGCATTCCACGCATACGTTGCAACCATATTGATGATTGCTCCTTTTATCTTATTATCTATCCAATACTTTGCAACAGCTTGACTAGAATAAAAAGTGCCATTCAAAACAATATCGATAACCGCATCCCAGCCATTTTTAGACAGATCTTCTGCAGGACATATAAAATTCCCAGCTGCATTATTCACTAAATAATCGATTGATCCAAAGGCAGCGGTTGTTTCTTTAATTAATCTAGCAATATCTTCTGTGTTTCGAACATCCATGGATACAGTTAAAAGATTTCCCTTTGCAGTAGTAAGTAGTTCTTTTTTTGCTTCCTCTAGTTTTTCTTCTTTTCTCCCTGTTAGAACGACATTAGCCCCTTCATCAGCAAATTTTTTTGCCATATATTTTCCCATTCCACTTGAAGCACCAGTAACAATCACTGTCTTTCCATTCATAACTGAATCCCCCTTCATTTTTTACTCATTATTCATACTATTCTATTTTATTAATGAAGTCAAAATATACCAGCTGAAATTGTTACATTTTTACCAGTTATAGTTTCTATTTTCGTGCTATAATTCGAATAGATAAATATACTGATTAGAGAAAGGTTTGACAGAATGAACAGGCGGTCGTTTCTCAAAAAAATGCTTGGAAGCTTTTTAACGTTCGTCGGTCTTGGTGGTGGTTCATACTATTATGCTAGAGAAATTGAACCTACATTACTCCATATTCAAAGAGAAACTATTTCATCGCCAAAAGTTCCGACTAGCTTTAACGGATTTACCATTGTCCAATTTTCAGACACACATATTGGATTTCAATATACACTTGATCAACTTAAAAAACTAGTAGCTAAAATAAATGAAATAAAACCAGATTTAATCGTTTTTACAGGCGATCTAGTAGATGAACCGAATAAATACAAATGGAATAACGAGCTTGTTAATCTATTAGCAACATTAACAGCTCCTCAGGGAAAGTATTGGGTTTACGGTAATCATGATCATGGAGGTTATGGGACAGAAATCGTAAAAAATGTCATGGAGCAGGCTGATTTTAAGCTATTAAAAAACAGTCACACCACTATAGAAAACCAAACAGATCGAATTATCGTTGCGGGGATCGATGATGTGATGCTAGGTAAACCTGATTTAAATTTAGCATTAAAAAACAGTAACCCTGATCTATTCGCAATTCTCCTTTCCCATGAACCCGATTATGCAAATACGACCAAAGCGTTTCCGGTTGACCTACAGCTCTCAGGTCATAGCCACGGAGGCCAGGTTCGTCTCCCATTTATCGGGCATGTATACACCCCAGCATTTGCTGAAGAATATGTGCAAGGTAGATATGAATTGAGCAAGGACCTAACACTGCTTGTAAGTAAAGGTATTGGTACGACACGTGTGCCATACCGCTTTCTTTGCAAGCCGGAAATTCAAGTTATCACATTAAATGGAATGTAACTAATTAAATATAAGATTTAATACACTTCTATATAGGCAGGCGCACTTTATGGACAGATGCATATACTGAAATTGTAAATCTGTATAAGGGAGTGTTCGTATGAATTACCAACATCCAGTATACTTCCCGTATAACCGCCAATCGGAAAATCGGGAAGAAGATGAACGGTTCCTTCCTTTTCTAACTGGGCTTGCCTTTAGTCCATTCCTATTCGGTGGCGGTGGCTATGGATTCCCTTATGGTCGTCCAGGTCGTCCTTTCTATCCACCTTCACCATATGGATATGGCGGAGGCTTTGGCGGTTATGGTGGTTACGGCGGTTATGGCGGATATGGCGGATATGGTGGTTACGGAAATAACCCGTATTTTTATCCAAGATATTACTAGCAGCTATTAACGTATCCCCTCAATCAACCTATCTTTTTTCATGCAAGAGCGAATTCATGTGTTACATGTATTCGCTCTTGCTATGTTTGACTAAATTTCCTTTATCATGCAAACAATAGTTTTGATTTTCCCAATTGCATCTAAACTAGCTTTACTGTACGATTGGAATAGAAATCCACCTAGACACATACAACTTAGAAATGGACAAGCTATCGATATCGAATAAAGAAAGGAGGCATACTTTTTATGAAACAGAATATTTCGATCGGCGAGTTAGCTAAAGCACTTTATACGATTAATAGACATGCTAAAACTGCACCAGAGCCTCAGCACTTATATTTTATTAAAAAAGAAGCAATTAAACAGCTACTTCAAGAAGATAAAGCTAAAAAGGTCGGACTTCATTTTTCCGAGCATCCTAAATTTAGTAATCAGCATTCAACCCTGCTTGTTAAGGTAGATCATTACTTTTTTCATATTCCTCCATCAAAAGAAGATTTTAAAGAACTCGAGCATTTAGGAAAAATTGATCAAAGCTATCGTAACCCTCAGACAAAAATGTCTTTGTCTTATGCAAAGAAAATAATCTATCAATATATTGACTGGAAACCCAAAAAGCAATCCAGTCCAAAGCAGAGACATTACTCATCCTACTTCACTCCCTCATCTTTAGGAAAAATGGAATGGCCTCCGACTAAGAAATCGTTCGAACGGAAAAGTTAATGTAACTACACTTTTTGTAGCCAAAGCTTCTATGTAAACTTTGGCTACTTCTTAGCTTTCCATTCTATCTAGGAACCAGTCCTCCGCGTCCATTGCAGGAAAAGATGAATAAACCATAATAGGACTCCAAATAAAGCTAAAGTTTGTAATGCAATTTTTAACGATGAAAGCAGCATCTCTGTCGATACCTCTATCCAATTACCAATCACAAAAAAGAGAACTAGAAATAACAAGCTCCCATTAATGTAGCAAAGCAGCATTTTTGATTTTAGTAAAATCAATAAAGAACTGATAGGACGAAATATATAATAGCAACAAATCACTCCAGCTAAGATAACTAGTGCAAGCATATGTTCATCCGTTAGACCAAAGGAATAAAACCTTGAGAAATCGAGCCCCTTCATAGAGAATTCCTCCTCATTTCAGAAAATGGTATTCTTCCCATTTTAAACAAAAAGGAATCGAATTATCCTATTTTTCTCATTTAATATAAATTATCTAGCATTAGATAGGAGCAATGACATACAACGAGCACAAAGAGAACGATAATTTGTTGTCTTAGGAGCTAGCAATGTTGTTCCTCTCCAATAAGGTATCCATTCCCTTTATATTGTTTTTCGGAGACTCTTAATTTCTCTTCCTATAAAATTACGTTCAATAAGAAATTCGGGATAAAGCAGTTGGTTTTACTACTTTATCCCGTTAACGTTATTGTGGAGTTTTTGAGTTTACTTCTCTATTTCTGGTAGCTTGAAAATCGTTTTGCTTCATATGCTCGTAATTATTTAGTAAGCGGTCTAGCTCTTGACTAATGGAGATAGATTCCAAGCTGGTCAATCCTTTTTCTAGGGCAACCGTTGTCATTCGTTGACGAAGTGATTCAATTCGTTGAAGGAGTTTGAGTCTGTCATTCGTATACATGTTAATTTGTCATCATCCTCCTTTTTCTAGTTATTATTAACATTAGCATAATATTTCTGTAAATAACATTTTTTTCTACTTTTCAAGAAAATAGTATACATGAATCTTCTTAACAACCTATTTGTAAATTTATTATTTAATAGCACCCATTAGTCGTAAGCAATGCTTGATTATGATACTATAAAAGCAAAAGCAAATTATTTTATATTTAGTTTTGCTTATGGCATTATATTTACTATCGTCAACTACATAATATATTTTAAATGATGATGGTTTTTGAAGAGAGGATGTCTTCTTTGGCAAAAGAAAAGAAAAAGAATGAATTAATCGAGTGGATAAAAGCTATTTTTGTTGCTATTTTATTAGCTCTCTTCCTCCGCTCGTTTATCTTCGCCACATCAATTGTGGAAGGTGAAAGTATGGAACCGACACTTGAAGATGGGGAAAGAGTTATTTTCAATAAATTTATTTATATTATAAACGAGCCTGCAAGAGGAGATATCGTTATTATTGAACGGCCCTTTAAAAATTATGTGAAACGTGTTATTGGATTGCCTGGGGATACAATTGAAGTGAAAGATCATACTTTATATGTTAACAAAAAGGTGTTCAATCAGGATTTCTTAACAGAAGAAGCATTGAATCGAACAGGAAATTTTGGTCCTTTTGAGATTCCTGAAGAAAGCTATTTTGTGATGGGAGATAACCGAGCGATAAGTAAAGATAGTCGCAACGGACTTGGGCTAATCGATAGAGAGGATATTATAGGTCGTTCTGAATTTATTATATACCCATTTAGTGAGTGGGAAACAACACGTTGAACTACCTTTCACTTAGCCTAATTGGGTGAACTTCCGATTATGTGAGATAGAATAGAATAACGGTCCACTTGTTTCGGGAGTGTAAACTGAACTGTGTAAGTAGGAGAGCGTACGGCTCTTGCTTCGCAGTTCAGTTTTTTTATTGTAAGATAAAAATATAGCGATTGGGAGGTTATTCTATTGACCAAGTCAAAGCGA
>NZ_JARUVL010000011.1 GCF_030137545.1 Virgibacillus sp. LDC-1
ATTTGTCTGGTAGCGATAGCGAAGAGGTCACACCTGTTCCCATGCCGAACACAGCAGTTAAGCTCTTCAGCGCCGATGGTAGTTGGGGCATTGCCCCTGTGAGAGTAGGACGCCGCCAGGCGAAAAAAAGTCAGGTCATAGAACCTGACTTTTTTTATTTTGTAAACAATATAGATCAATCAAACCAAACAGGCTTACAAGGATCATTTAAAAACTCAAAGAGCTTATGGATTTGTTGTTTTGTATTTCGTCCCGTAGAAAGTGGGGGAATATTATCCTTTGTAAAAAAACCTACATTAGAAGTTTCTGTTAAGTTGCTTGCTTCTTCTTGATAAATAATTTTGCATTGGATAAAAATTTTATAGTACTGAAATGCTTGTGGTGGATGGTTTTGCTTGTTATTATCTAATAGTGCGAGTAATCTTTCGGTCGTTACGATGCAACCTGCTTCTTCTTTAATTTCTTTTATTATATTTTCGGCTGCGGAAAGCCCTACATCACAAAACCCTCCTGGTAATGCCCATTTTCCGTCAGATTTTTCTTGAACGAGAAGCAACGTATTATTTTTAAACACTACACCTCGGACGTCAATTTTTGGAGTTTGATAGCCAATTTCATTTGCGTATAAATCCTCAATATAGGTCATTGTTGCATTCGTATGCTTGGACATTATTTCGGCACTAATATTTAAAAGTTCTGTATAGCGCTCTTCGTCATATTTGTCTTTTGTAAAGCTTAATCCAGATTGTGCAATTGCTTGTATTTTTCTTGCCCAATTTAACCAATCATTGCTCATTATTTGTTCTCTCCTTTAAAAAAACTTCATCTTTATAAATATTCACGAGCTATTAACATATAAATAGATATTGTATTGTCTTTAGATTTAATGGGTTATTTTATAATGTTATTGTACAATAAATTATATAGCTACTAACAGGGGGGAGGAAGCGGTGATTAGTTTTGTACAAAATATGTTAGGTGATCATTTTTTATTAATTGCTGGTCGCTTGTTTTTGGCGCTTGTCCTTTCTGGATTAATTGGTTTTGAGCGTGAACTTAAAAACCACTCTGCAGGCTTTCGAACACATATACTAGTTGGCATTGCATCCTGTTTAATGATGATTTTGTCGTTGTATGGATTTGAGCATTACATTGATCGCTATGACAACATTCGTTTTGATCCTGCACGTATTCCTTCTTATGTGATTAGTGGGATCGGTTTTCTTGGTGCAGGTACAATTATGGTTTATGGTGGAACGATACGTGGTTTAACGACAGCTGCATCTATTTGGGCGGTGGCTGGACTTGGTTTAGTTGTAGGAGCAGGAATGTATGGAATTGCTATTTTAACGACATTGTTTATTTTACTAAGCTTAATTTTTTTAAATAACTTTGAGAAATTATTTAGAAAAGGGCGTTCATCAATTATTGTTGAAATTACGGTGCAGCGAGACTTACAAGTTAATGAAGTGCTTGCTGTTTTAGAACGATATGATGTATCAATTAAAAAGGTAGAAGTTGTTCAAATTGAAAATGATTTACGGAACATCTTTATAAAAATAGAAAAAGATAATCAATTAAATAGACTCACTATTTTTGAAGAGCTATCCAAAATAGAACAGGTACGGAGTATTATGGAACGAACGTAGAAAATGCTTATTAGTTGTTACATGAAAATAGTAACGATTAATAAGCTTCTTTTTGTAGAACTTCTAAATAAATGAAGTTTTATTTTTAGTTCAAATGTTTTTTCTTATGCTAGCTTGGGTAAAATGGAGGTAGATAGTGGTTTTCTTCTGAATGGATTTGTCGTATAATAATTACATAGTCAAAGATAGTCAAAGTCAAAAATGCTAATACATGAAATGGGTTACGATAGGAGGTGAACTCATGAGCAATATTTCAGATGTAATTGAACAATACTTAAAACAAATACTGCAAGCCAAAGGAAGAAATTCCATTGAAATAAAGCGAAGTGAGATAGCCGATCAATTTCAATGTGTTCCTTCTCAAATAAATTACGTTATTAATACACGATTTACAATTGAAAAAGGATATATAGTCGAAAGTAAACGTGGTGGTGGTGGATATATTCGCATCATTCGCGTGAAGTATCAGGACAAGTCTGAATTGATCGATGAAATCATACAATTAATAAACCCTAAAGTTACACAGCAGGCTGCAATTAACGTTTTAGAAAGGTTGCTGGAGGAAAAAATCATAACAGAGCGTGAAGCGAGGTTGATGGTGAGTGCTGTTGAAAGAAGTACATTGGCATTTCAATTACCCCTTCGCGATGAAGTGCGGTCACGTATATTAACAGCGATGCTTTCTACGTTAAAATACCTGCATGATTAAATGATTTTCGATGCTGTCACAGCATTTTAAAAGGGGAGATAATCAATGGAATGTCAGGATTGTCATGAACGTCCAGCTACCTTACATTTTACACAAGTCATCAATGGCAATAAGACGGAAGTGCATGTTTGTGATGTTTGTGCGAAAGAGAAAGGTTATGTGACATACCCAGAAGAAGGCTATTCACTGCATAATTTGTTAACAGGCCTTTTCAATTTTGATAACCCATCTATGGGAAAACAGCTTCAACAGGTGACCGATTTACAATGTCCTCTATGTAAGTTAACCTTTGCCCAATTTAAACAAACTGGGAAATTTGGCTGTGCGGAATGCTATCATACGTTTTCCGATCGGCTTGATCCGATATTTCGTCGCGTCCATAGTGGGAATACGAAGCATCATGGAAAAATTCCAAAGCGCAAAGGCGGCAATTTACATTTAAAAAAGCAACTACATGCGTATAAAGACGAACTACAGCAATTAATTCAGCAGGAAGCGTTTGAAAAAGCGGCAACCGTAAGAGATAAAATTAAAGACTTGGAAAAACAGATTCAAGCAAAAAAAGCAGGTGATAATGAATGACGCTACAGCATTTCATGAATGAAGCGATAAGTCCGTGGATGCGCCAGGATGGTCCGGATAGTGATATTGTGCTTAGCAGTCGTATTCGGTTAGCTCGTAATTTTTCTGATTATGTATTTCCTATTGTCGCCGATGCCCAGGAACTAGATGAAATTCGAAATTTTTTCCAAGCTTATGCCCATAGATCTTTTCAGGAATATGAGGACTTTGAATTCATTTCAATTCGAGACTTGACGGCAATTGAAAAAAGGGTGCTTGTAGAAAAACATTTAATCAGTCCATTATTAGTAAAAAATGCTTCTTCCGCTGCTGCGCTTATCTCAAAGAATGAACAAGTCTCTGTCATGATTAATGAGGAGGATCATCTGCGTGTTCAATTATATTATCCGGGCTTACAATTAACAAAGGCGTTGGAAAAGGCATTTGAATTTGATGATTGGTTAGAAGAAAACATCAATTATGCTTTTGATGAAACGAAAGGGTATTTAACAAGCTGTCCGACAAATGTAGGTACCGGCATGCGAGCATCTGTTATGATGCACTTGCCAGCATTAGCGTTGACAAAGCAATTAAATCGCATGATTCCAGCTATTAATCAACTAGGTTTGGTCGTCAGAGGTATTTATGGAGAGGGTAGTGAGGCGTTAGGAAACCTTTTTCAAATTTCCAATCAAATTACGCTTGGAAAATCTGAACAAGACATTATTGAAGATTTGCAAAGTGTTGTTCAGCAACTCATTGAACATGAGCGAGTAGCAAGGAATAGGCTAATGGAGCAGTCTCGTTATACACTGGAAGATCGAATTTTTCGCTCATATGGAGTGCTAAAGCATAGTAGAATCATGGAGTCGAAGGAAGCAGCTAATCGGTTATCAAATGTTCGGTTGGGAATTGACCTTGGTTTGATTGAAAATATTTCACGGACCATTTTGAATGAATTAGTTGTATTAACACAGCCTGGTTTTTTACAGCATTATGCGCAACGAACCTTAACCGCTGAAGAACGAGATTTCATGCGTGCATCTTTAATTCGAGAACGGTTAGCGCTCGAGTCAAATAAATGATTAATAGTTCCAAGAGTGGCTATCGTAACAAAACGAACACAACAATAATAACGTATTTATGAAGATTGAATGTAGGAGGTAATGGTATATGATGTTTGGGCGCTTTACAGAAAGAGCACAAAAAGTACTCGCCTTATCACAAGAAGAAGCAGTAAGACTAGGGCATAATAATATCGGTACAGAACATATTTTATTAGGACTCGTTCGCGAAGGAGAAGGAATAGCTGCAAAGGCGCTAGAGGCTTTAGGTCTAGAAGTGTCAAAGATACAAGAAGAAGTGGAGAAGCTCATTGGGGTTGGTAAGCAACCTATGCAAACGATTCACTATACACCACGAGCGAAAAAGGTAGTAGAGCTTTCACAGGATGAGGCAAGAAAGCTTGGTCATTCTTATGTGGGAACAGAGCATATTCTTCTCGGTTTAATTCGCGAAGGAGAAGGTGTGGCCGCTCGGGTATTAAACAATTTAGGTGTTAGTTTAAATAAAGCAAGACAACAAGTGCTTCAGCTTTTAGGAAGTAATGAATCACAAACAGGAAGACAAGGAAGAGGTCAAGCAACGAACGCAAATACACCTACCTTGGATTCTTTAGCACGTGATTTGACACATATCGCAAAAGAAGGAAATATTGATCCAGTCATCGGTCGCAGCAAGGAAATCGAGCGTGTCATTCAAGTTTTAAGTCGAAGAACAAAAAATAATCCGGTCTTAATTGGTGAACCAGGTGTCGGGAAAACAGCCGTTGCTGAAGGACTTGCGCAGCAAATTGTCAATAACGAGGTTCCGGAAACACTTCGCGATAAACGCGTAATGACGTTAGATATGGGGACCGTTGTTGCCGGGACGAAATATCGAGGTGAATTTGAAGATCGTTTAAAAAAAGTGATGGAGGAAATTCGTCAAGCAGGCAATATCATTTTATTTATAGATGAATTGCATACATTAATCGGTGCCGGTGGTGCAGAAGGTGCTATTGATGCTTCAAATATTTTAAAACCTTCTTTAGCTAGAGGAGAATTGCAATGTATTGGCGCGACAACACTTGATGAATACCGCAAATATATTGAAAAAGATGCGGCACTTGAACGACGTTTCCAGCCAATTCAAGTAGATGAGCCAACCTTAGGTGAAACGATTCAAATATTGAAAGGCTTACGCGATCGTTATGAAGCACATCACCGTGTCACAATTACAGATGAAGCAATTGAGGCTGCGGCAAATTTATCGGATCGTTATATTACGGACCGTTTTTTACCAGATAAAGCAATTGATTTAATTGATGAAGCGGGTTCAAAAGTACGTCTTCGTTCGTATACGATTCCTCCGAATTTAAAAGAGCTAGAGGAAAAGCTGGAAGAAGTGCGGAAAGAAAAGGATGCAGCAGTGCAAAGCCAGGAATTTGAAAAAGCTGCTTCATTACGTGATTCAGAGCAACGACTTCGCGAAGAGCTAGAAGCAACAAAGGATAAGTGGAAGGAAAAGCAAGGACAAGAAAGCTCGCAAGTAACGGTAGAGGATATTGCAAGTGTTGTATCTATTTGGACTGGTGTTCCAGTATCAAAGCTAACAAAGGATGAAAGTGAGCGCTTATTGAAGCTAGAGGAAATTTTACATCACCGCGTTATTGGCCAGGAGGAAGCGGTAAAAGCGATCTCTACTGCTATCCGTCGTGCAAGAGCAGGGTTAAAGGATCCAAAGCGTCCAATAGGTTCGTTTATTTTCCTAGGCCCTACGGGTGTTGGTAAAACAGAGCTGGCTCGTGCATTGGCTGAAGCAATGTTTGAGGATGAGGATGCGATGATTCGCATTGATATGTCCGAGTACATGGAAAAACATTCTACGTCTAGACTGGTAGGATCTCCTCCAGGCTATGTAGGCTATGACGAAGGTGGGCAATTGACGGAAAAGGTACGTCGCAAGCCGTATTCTGTCGTATTGCTGGATGAAATAGAAAAAGCACATCCAGAAGTATTTAATATCCTTTTACAAGTGTTGGAGGATGGACGATTAACAGACTCGAAAGGAAGAGTCGTTGATTTTCGAAATACGGTTTTAATTATGACATCGAATGTTGGAGCAAGTGAGCTAAGAAGAAACAAATATGTCGGCTTTAATCTAGAAGATGAAGGCCAGGAATATAAGGATATGAAAGCGAAAGTAATGGATGAGCTCAAAAAATCATTCCGTCCTGAATTTTTAAATCGAATTGACGAAACGATTGTTTTCCATTCACTAGAGAAAAAACATATGAAGAAAATAGTTACCTTAATGGTTGATCAGCTAAAGCGTCGATTAAAGGAACAAGATATATTGTTCACACTTACCGACAAGGCTTTAGAAAAGATTGCTGCCGAAGGATTTGAGCCGGAATATGGGGCGCGCCCATTACGTCGCTCGATTCAAAAGAATGTAGAAGACTTGTTATCTGAGGCACTCTTGCAGGGGACGATTAAAAAGGGTGAAACAGTAAAAATTGGCTTAAACAATAAAGGAGAATTTATTGTTCTTTCGTAAAAGTAAAGCATTCTCAACTTTCATGGAAGGAAAAACTGGAAGAAAAAGCGCTTCCGGTTTTTTCTTTCTCTTTTCTAGTGCTAATTAATGGTAAGATAGAAGCATCAAAATGAAAGAGAAGATAGGGCTTCGGATAGTTTGTGGCATAACTATGGAATTTTTTTAATCAATTGATAGGTTATTGTAACTTTTCGGGCGCATAAATCGTATACAATATAGAAGAAAGGAAAGAGTGCTTTGGCAAAACGAAAAACAAAGTTCATTTGTCAGGAATGTGGCTATGAATCTGCGAAATGGATGGGGAAATGTCCAGGTTGCAATACATGGAATACATTGGTTGAAGAAGTGGAAGCAACCGGCAAGCAAAGTGGTTTTGCAAGAGGGGTGAAGTCCGTAGGCAAGCCTGAAAAAATAACCTCGATTGTATCACAAAAAGAACCACGTATTACAACGTCTTTAAAGGAATTCGACCGTGTGTTAGGTGGTGGGATTGTTCCCGGTTCACTTGTATTAATAGGTGGTGATCCTGGTATAGGAAAATCAACCTTGCTTTTACAAATTTCCTCAGAGCTTGCGCATAAAGATCTTTCTGTTCTCTATATTTCTGGGGAGGAATCGGCTAGGCAAACGAAGCTAAGAGCCGATCGGCTTGGCATTTCCGCTGATCAATTATACGTGCTTGCTGAAACGAATTTACTCGACATTTCGAATCAAATCGAAGCACTACAGCCTTCCTTTGTAGTAATTGACTCGATTCAGACAATCTATCGTGAGGAAGTAACCAGTGCTCCGGGAAGTGTTTCACAGGTAAGAGAATGTACTGGAGAGCTCATGAGGATTGCTAAAATGAATAATATTCCTATTTTTATTGTTGGCCATGTTACAAAAGAAGGAGCAATTGCAGGTCCACGACTCCTAGAGCATATGGTTGATGCAGTGTTGTATTTTGAAGGCGAGCGGCATCATACGTACCGCATCTTACGCGGTGTTAAAAATCGTTTTGGTAGTACAAATGAGATGGGAATTTTTGAAATGAAGGAAGAAGGCCTGCGAGAGGTGCTTAATCCTTCTGAAATATTTTTAGAAGAGCGTTCTGAAGGAGCAGCAGGATCGACTGTTGTCGCCTCTATGGAAGGGACTCGACCGGTATTAGTAGAAATACAGGCGCTTGTTTCGCCATCAAGCTTCGGGAATCCGAGGCGAATGGCAACAGGAATTGACCATAACCGTGTACCGCTATTAATGGCTGTGCTAGAAAAGCGTGTTGGCTTAATGCTTCAAAACCAGGATGCGTATATTAAAGTTGCTGGTGGCGTAAAGCTGGACGAGCCTGCTATCGATTTAGCAATTGCGGTTAGTATTGCTTCGAGCTTTCGAGATCAACCAACCAGGTCAGATGATATTTATATAGGAGAGGTCGGATTGACTGGTGAGGTTAGGCGTGTATCTCGCGTAGAACAACGGGTACAAGAAGCTGCCAAGCTTGGATTTAAACGAGTCATATGTCCAGCTAGGAACTTGGAAGGTTGGACACTACCAAAGAACATTGAGGTTGTCGGTGTATCCTCTGTGCAAGAAGCATTAAAAATAGGTACGATACGCGAATGATATGTGTCTTTTTTTTACAAATCAACCAAAATGATTCAAAAGACACATAAAATAGAATCAATTGGAGAAAAATAGTAAAAAAGGTTGACTTTTAATTGTCGGTGTGTTAAAATTTTATTTTTACTTGTTTGATTGTTTTTTTTACCTGTGCTATTATTTAATAGATACAGACTAGACAATTTGAAAATAATGGTTATTTTTTTATAGTAATAGGTAATAATAATGGGTAGGAGGTGAAAGGTTTGTTAAAGAAGGTAGTGTATTTGTTTTTTCTAATTACTGGAGGAACACTAGGGTATCTATATGTACCTGATATTGTGAATTTCCTAGATTTCACAGATATGAAATGGGTCGCTTCCCCTTTTCTAGGAACTGCATTGGGTGCTATTATTTTATTTCTTATTTCGTTCTGGCTTGTTGATTATATTGTAGGGTTTTTAAAGTGGATTGAAGAGGCGCTTATAAAAATCCCGGTCGGAGATTTGTTTTTTGGTAGTCTTGGGCTGATAATTGGATTAGTGATTGCATATTTAATTAATATTCCACTACAGGATATTAATATTAAATTCGTATCCCAAGTAGTCCCATTGTTCATTACGATTTTGTTAGGTTACTTTGGATTTCAGGTTGGATTTAGACGGAGAGACGAATTTGTAAATCTGTTGAATGTTAGCCGAAAAGAACGGGACAAAAAGCGGATGGTGACAGAGGCCGATTCTGCTGAGACTGCAACCCCTAAAGCAAAGATATTAGACACAAGCGTAATTATCGATGGGCGTATTGCCGACATTTGTCAAACGAGCTTTTTAGAGGGGACGGTTGTAATCCCACAATTTGTTTTAGGTGAATTACAGCATATTGCCGATTCATCAGATGTATTAAAACGAAATCGAGGTCGTCGAGGACTTGATGTACTCAATCGAATTCAAAAAGAGCTTCCGGTTAAGGTTGAAATTTATGAAGGAGATTTCGAGGAAATTCAGGAAGTCGATAGCAAGCTAATTAAACTTGCAAAAGTGATTAATGGTGTTGTAGTTACGAATGATTTCAACTTAAATAAAGTGTGTGACCTTCAAGGGGTTCGCGTTTTAAACATTAATGATTTAGCGAATGCTGTAAAGCCCGTTGTATTACCTGGTGAAGAACTTGTTGTACAAGTGATCAAAGATGGAAAAGAACAGAATCAAGGAATTGCTTATCTTGATGATGGTACGATGATTGTTGTGGAAGAAGGAAGAAATTATATCGGAAAAACAATCGAAGTACTTATTACGAGTGTTCTTCAAACATCTGCAGGTCGTATGATCTTTGCAAAACCAAAATTACTTGAAAAAGCCTTATAAAAAGGGTATAACTTATAATGGATATAGAATAAAAAGTGATAACAGAAATTGTTATCGCTTTTTGTTACTGTTTTATAAAATGATTCGATTCGTGGTCATTTTTAAATAGCGATAGTGTAATGATTATAGATTCGTACCGTTTTAACTAAAATTGTACTTTATGAGGAAGGGGAACCACCATGTCAAAAGAAGTTCGCGTGCGTTATGCACCAAGCCCAACAGGGCACTTGCATATTGGAAATGCTCGTACCGCTTTATTCAACTATTTGTATGCAAGACATTTTAATGGAAAATTTATCATTCGAATCGAGGATACGGATCAAAAGAGAAATGTTGCTGGTGGCGAAGAAAGTCAGCTAAAGTTTCTTAAGTGGCTCGGGATTGAATGGGATGAAGGTGCAGATGTTGGTGGAGACTATGGACCGTATCGTCAAATGGAGCGTTTAACTATTTATGAGAAGTACGTGAATGAGCTATTAGATCGAGGTCTTGCTTATAAATGTTATATGACGGAAGAAGAACTGGAAGCTGAGCGAGAAGCGCAACGTGCAAATGGGCAAGTGCCAAAATATTCTGGAGCACATCGTGACTTAACTGCAGAGCAAATTGCACAATTTGAAGCGGAAGGACGTCAGCCGAGTATCCGTTTTCGTGTGCCTGATCAGGTGACGTATACATTTAATGATATCGTTAGAGGCGATATTTCCTTTGAATCAAGCGATTTTGGTGACTGGGTAATTGTGAAGAAGGATGGCATTCCTACGTATAACTTCGCGGTTGTTATTGATGACCATCTGATGCAAATTTCTCATGTTTTACGTGGTGAAGAGCATATCTCCAATACACCAAAACAAATGATGATCTATGATGCATTCGGCTGGGAAGCTCCAACATATGGGCATATGACACTTATTTTAAATGAAGATCGTAAAAAGCTAAGTAAACGTGATAACCATATTTTGCAGTTTATTGAGCAGTATCATGATCTCGGTTATTTACCCGATGCATTGTTTAATTTCATTACATTGCTCGGCTGGTCTCCGGTTGGAGAAGAAGAGATCTTTGATAAACAGACATTGATTGAAATCTTTGATCCGAATCGTTTATCTACTTCAGCAGCGATTTTTGATCCACAAAAGTTAAAGTGGATGAACAATGAATATATTAAAGCGGCAGAGCTTGAAAACGTAATTGCTTTAGCAATGCCTCATTTAATTGAAGCGGGTAAATTACCAGCGGATATGGATAAAGAAACTAGAAAATGGGCGGAAGATGTGATTACGCTTTATCGTGAACAATTACGTTATGGAGCGGAAATTGTTGAGCTGACCGAGCTCTTTTTCAAGGATGCGATTGCATATGATGAAGCGGCTATGGAAGTGCTGAAAGAAGAGCAGGTTCCTGAAGTACTCCAAGTATTTACCGACAAGCTAATTCACTTAGAATCCTTTGATAAAGATGCAATTAAAGCTCAAATCAAAGCGACACAAAAAGAAACTGGACATCGAGGTAAAAAACTATTTATGCCTATTCGTGTTGCTACTACTGGACAAGTACACGGTCCAGAGCTGCCATTTGCAATTGAACTACTAGGAAAAGAAGTAATTATTGCTCGTTTAGATGAGCTGTTAAAGCAATTAGGAGCTTAAATGATTCACATTCAAGTGAAATTGTAATATAGTATTAGTATTATCATTGAACGAAGAAGAGGAAAAGTAGGAAAGGGATCGCTTATCCAGAGAGAACCACCATGGCTGAGAGTGGTTTAAAGCATTCTTTCTAAAATGCGCCTCGGAGTCTGGCATGGAAAAGAGAGTACATGTTGGCGGATGCTCTTCCGTTATCGGAGCGGGAGTTGGGGGAACAATCCTCAAACAGAGTGGAACCGCGCGAAAGCGTCTCTGTGTATATATGCACAGAGACGCTTTTTTATATGATTTGATTGCTGTATGGGAGGTATAGAAGTTGGGCATATTTAAGCGAATGAAAGAGGATATGGATGTTGTGTTTGAGCAGGATCCAGCAGCACGCACATATATAGAAGTGTTTTTAACTTATTCGGGCTTACACGCAGTTTGGGCACATCGGGTTGCGCATGCTTTTTATAAACGAAAATGGTTTTTTATTGCTCGCGTTATTTCGCAATGGAGTCGGTTTTTTACAGGAATTGAAATCCATCCAGGAGCTAAAATCGGAAGAAGATTTTTCATTGATCATGGGATGGGAATTGTAATTGGAGAAACATGTGAAATCGGCGATGATGTAACTGTATTCCAAGGCGTTACACTCGGAGGAACTGGGAAGGAGAAAGGAAAGCGTCATCCTTCTATCGAAGACAATGTATTAATTGCAACTGGAGCCAAGGTGCTTGGTTCGATTACGATTGGTAAAAACGCAAAGGTAGGAGCGGGATCGGTTGTATTAAAGGATGTTCCAGAGGATGCGACTGTTGTAGGAATTCCTGGAAGAGTAGTTAAACAAAAAGGGAAGAAAGTTGATGGCCATTTGGATCATCATAAATTGCCAGATCCTGTGGAAGATCGCTGTGAGCATCTTCAAAAGGAAATTGATGCATTAACAAAACAATTACATGAATTGAAAGCGGGGGAGCAATATGACGATTAGCCTTTATAATACATTAACAAGGAAAAAGGAAGTATTCGAGCCCTTACAAAAAGGAAAGGTAAGTATGTATGTTTGTGGGCCCACAGTGTATAACTATATTCATATTGGAAATGCGCGTCCGGCAATTGTTTTTGATACAGTGCGAAGATATTTTGAATACAGAGGCTATGAAGTTGATTATGTACTAAATTTTACCGATGTGGATGATAAAATCATTCGCGCTGCGAAAGAGCTTGGTGAAGAAGTGCCACAAGTAGCTGATCGGTTTATAGAAGCATATATGGAGGATGTTTGCCATTTAGGAGTAAAGGAGGCAACCTATAATCCACGTGTGACAGAAACAATGGATGATATTATTGCTTTTATCGGCGCGTTGATTGAAAAAGGGTTTGCATATGATGTGGATGGTGACGTATATTTTAAACCGCGCTCCTTCCCGGGTTATGGAAAGCTATCACATCAGTCGATAGATGAGCTTCGTTCTGGTGCGCGCATACAAGTTGGCGAAAAGAAAGAAGACCCACTCGATTTCGCTTTATGGAAAGGTGCAAAACCAGGAGAGATAGCTTGGGATGCTCCTTGGGGTAAAGGAAGACCAGGCTGGCATATCGAATGCTCTGCGATGGCCAAAAAATATTTAGGTGATACGATTGATATTCATGCTGGTGGACAGGATCTTGCTTTCCCTCATCATGAGAATGAAATAGCGCAATCGGAAGCAATGAATGGGAAGCCGTTTGCTAACTACTGGATGCACAACGGATATATTAATATTGATAATGAAAAAATGTCAAAATCACTCGGTAATTTTATTTTAGCTCGGGACTTAATTGCAAAGCATGATCCTCAGGTTGTTCGATTCTTTATGCTGAGTGTACATTACCGTCACCCGATTAATTTTTCAGATGAACTTCTTGAAGGAGCCAAAAACAGCCTGGAACGAATCACAACTGCAGTAACTAACTTGACGCATCGAAAGCAATCAAGTACAAACCTTGTGAAAGATGAGGAAAAGTGGCTTCAAACAATCTCCCAATATAAGCGTCAATTCGAAGCGGCAATGGACGATGATTTTAATACAGCAAATGCAATTTCTGTTTTGTTCGATTTAACAAAAGAGGCGAATGTGTATTTGCAATCAAAGCAAACATCAACGGTCGTTATTGATGCATTTGTAGATGAAATAACATCCTTGCTTCGAATTCTAGGGATTGAATTAAAAGCGGAGGAAGAACTGTTAGATCAGGATATTGAAGCATTAATCGAGGAACGCAATCAAGCTCGAAAAAACCGAGATTTTTCCCGAGCAGATGAAATCCGAGACATGCTAAAGGAACAAAACATCATTTTGGAGGATACACCTCAAGGGGTGCGTTGGAAGCGGGGAAATTAATGGATATTGATGTAAAACAGATGAAAAGTCTAACGTTAGCGTATATGGGAGATGCAGTTTATGAACGATTTGTTCGAGAGCATCTAATCCAAATGGGCCAGGTAAAGCCGAATCAACTGCATCAACAAGCGATTACATTTGTTTCGGCAAAAGCACAGGCCGCTGTTATTTTAGCTTGGTTAGAGCAAGATGTTGTAACAGAGGAAGAGAGACGCATTGTTGCACGTGGGCGCAATGCAAAATCAGGTTCTATCCCCAAAAATTCATCAGTGCAAGCTTATCGATACAGCACGGCATTTGAGGCGTTGATTGGTTACCATTATTTGAGTAAGAATGAAGAACGTTTAGAAGAGCTGTTAAAAAAAGCAATTGCATTTATCGAACAAAGTAAACAATAGAAAGGAGGAATTAGGATGGATCAGGAAATGATTATTGGTAAAAACCCTGTGATGGAAGCATTGCGATCTGGTCGTTCTGTAAATAAAGTGTTTGTATCAGAGCAATTAAATGCAAATGTACAAGGGAAAATTCAGGCACTTGGAAAGGCAGCTGGAACAATTGTGCAACGTGTGCCTAAAACTAAACTAGACCAGCTGTCAGATGGGAATCATCAAGGAGTGATTGCGTATGTTGCCTCATATCAATATGCGTCACTCGAAGATTTATTTGAGCGGGCGAACAGTAGAAAAGAAGCACCGTTTTTTATCATTTTAGATGAGTTGGAGGACCCGCATAACTTAGGTTCTATCTTACGTACAGCAGACGCTGTTGGCGCACATGGTGTTATCATTCCGAAGCGTCGATCAGTGGGGCTTACTGCTACTGTTGCCAAAACAGCTGCAGGTGCGATGGAGCATATTCCTGTCGTTCGTGTGACAAATATAGCGAATACAGTAGAAGAATTAAAACAACGAAATGTATGGGTGGTCGGTACTGCCGCTGATGGAACAGAGGATTATCGTTCCTTGGATGGAACGTTACCTATTGCAGTTGTTATTGGCAATGAAGGAAAAGGTATTAGTCGACTCGTAAAACAGAAGTGTGATTGGACGGTTAGCTTACCAATGAAGGGAAATGTATCCTCTTTAAACGCATCAGTTGCATGTAGTTTGTTGCTTTATGAAGTATTCCGCAAAAGATATCCGGTTGGTGAATAGCATGGTAATTCTTGTGGTGGATGGCTATAACATCATCGGCGCATGGGAAGAGCTGAGAATTTTAAAAGAAAAAGACATCGGACAAGCTCGTGATCGCTTAATTGAACAAATGGCGGAATACCAAGCTTATGCAGGCTGTCGGGTGATCATTGTGTTTGATGCCTATTATGTACGCGGCGTAGAAAGTAAGTCAGAAAAATTTAACGTTGAAGTAATTTATACAAAAGAAAAAGAAACGGCTGATGAATGTATTGAGAGACTCGTCAAAGAGCTGAAGAATGTTAAAACACAGGTGTACGTCGCAACATCTGATTATGATGAGCAGCGAACAATTTTTGGAAGCGGTGCATTACGCAAATCAGCGCGAGAACTTCTTATTGAGATGGACGATGTGGAAAGAGAAATCGAAGCAAGCGTACAAGCACATAAACAGATTCAGCCTAAATCAACGATTCCATTAGACAAGGACATCCTAGAAGTATTCGAAAAATGGCGAAGAGGTGTGAAGTAAAAGGGCGGTTGGCAAATAGTTGCAATTGCCCTTTCTCCCGCTATTCGGTCTTGTCGATTTTGGTAAATCAAAAAGCAACTAAAAGGATGGAGAATTTTTTAAATTTTAATAATATATGGATAAAATATGTCGTTTGCTGTTGAGTTCTAAAGGGGCTTCTAGTATAATGTTGTTAAATTGACGCAGTATGGGCAGGGGGTCATTCTGGGTGAACGTCAAGCAATTACTTGTAGACACTGAAAACATACATCTGCTTGATGATGAGGAAGTAATAATATTGATTCATCAGGGGAATAGCCATGCATTGGATTATCTTATTCATAAATATAAAAACTTTGTCCGTGCAAAGGCTCGAACATATTTTTTGATAGGGGCTGACAAAGAAGATATTATCCAAGAGGGTATGATTGGCTTATATAAGGCAATCCGCGATTTTGATGGAGAAAAGCTCTCATCATTTAAAGCGTTTGCAGAGCTTTGTATAACGCGACAAATTATTACAGCGATAAAAACAGCTACAAGACAAAAGCATATTCCATTAAACTCGTATATCTCGTTGGACAAGCCGATTTATGATGAAGAATCGGACCGTACATTACTTGATGTGATCGCAGGTTCTAAGGCGTTTGATCCACAGGAGCTATTAGTGAATCGTGAAAAATTCGGGGATATGGAACTGAAATTATCAGAATTGTTGAGCGGGTTGGAAAAGAAAGTGCTTCATTTGTACTTAGATGGACAGACCTATCAGGAAATTTCCGTTGCCTTGAATCGTCATGTGAAATCGATAGACAATGCTTTGCAGCGTGTAAAGCGAAAGCTCGAGCAATTGCTTGAATCAAGTGACATAGGGGTGAATTAGCCTCTAGGTTGTTAAAGCGAGCGTTGACATGCATTGTATAACCGTGCTAATCTAGTTTTAGATTATTTTTTATACTAGAATTAGCTATAATTCGTTATATTTGGTTGCTATAACCCAAATTTGGGGTGAAGATATGAATAAAAAGGTAACATTAGCGTGTACTATCTGTGCGAGCAGAAACTATTCCACTAATAAAAATGCAGTTACTTCATCTACACGCTTAGAAACTCGTAAATTTTGTAAAGTATGTGGCAAGCATACATTGCATCGTGAAACAAAGTAAAAGTTGCATTCTATCGGTCGTTTGGAGGGGTACTATGTTTAAATTTCTAAAAAATGTGTCTCGTGAAATGAAAAAGGTTAGTTGGCCACGCGGAAAAGAGTTAACAGGTTATACGATTACGGTTATTTCAACTGTTGCTTTTGTAGCAATTTTCTTTTTCATCGTTGATTTAGGTATTTCACAGCTTATTGAATTAATTCGTAAATAATAACATCGTTTTTTCTTGAATAAATAACGAATCAATATGCTATAATGATATATAATTAAACGCGCTCAAAAAACCCGGATATGACGGGTTTTTTAAATTGCTTTTTTATAAAGGATTGCATTAGCTGTTATTCTTTTAAAATAGGAATGAACGAAAGGGAGGGAAGGACAAGCAAAATTGTCCTGAAAAAATGGAAAAAAATTGGTATGTGGTGCATACGTATTCAGGCTATGAAAACAAGGTTAAAACGAATCTTGAAAAACGCGTGGAAACGATGGGGATGCAAGACAAAATCTTTCGTGTTATTGTTCCCGAGGATGAAGAAACAGAAATTAAAGATGGTAAGAAAAAGGTAACGAAAAAGAAGGTTTTTCCAGGGTACGTTCTTGCTGAGATGATTATGACAGATGATTCTTGGTATGTTGTTCGAAACACACCCGGTGTAACAGGTTTTATTGGTTCAAGTGGAGGTGGAACAAAACCGACCCCGCTTTTACCTGATGAAGTAGATATGATTTTAAAACGAATGGGAATGGCAGGTCCTGTTGTTCAACTAGATTTTGAGTTGAAGGAAAATGTGCGCGTCGCTGATGGTCCTTTTACTAATTTCACCGGAACGATCGAGCATATTGATATGGATAAGCAAAAAGTGAAAGTGCATGTGAACATGTTCGGAAGGGATACCCCGGTTGAGCTAGACTTTTCTCAAATAGAAAAGCTGTAGCTTGTCATCAGCCTTTCCTATTTAAGAAGTTTCATTCGGAAACCAAGAATAAAGCGTAGAATAAGCTCTTGCATTTTTCTATATTTCATGCTAAAATTCTTGTGTTATTCATGTTCTTGTACTAAGGTACAGAGCGTAATAAGAGTGGGAGGGGAAATTACAATCGCCCCTATTACCACATCACGGACTTTAAGGAGGTGTGTCTCGTGGCTAAAAAAGTAATTAAATTAGTTAAATTGCAAATCCCGGCTGGAAAAGCAAACCCAGCACCACCAGTAGGACCTGCATTAGGTCAAGCGGGTATTAATATCATGGGATTCTGTAAGGAGTTTAACGCACGTACGCAAGAACAAGCTGGTTTAATCATTCCAGTAGAAATTACTGTTTTTGAGGATCGTTCATTTACGTTTATTACAAAAACTCCACCTGCTGCAGTATTGCTTAAAAAAGCAGCTGGTCTTGACAAAGCTTCTGGTGAGCCTAACAAAAACAAGGTTGCTACTTTGAAGCGTGATAAAGTAAAAGAAATCGCTGAAACAAAAATGCAAGATTTAAATGCAGCTGATGTTGAAGCAGCAATGCGTATGGTTGAAGGAACTGCCCGTAGTATGGGGATTACCATCGAAGATTAATGAATGCTTGATTAAAGGAATAGGGTTGCGAATAATGAATGAATGACTCGCAACCTTTTCGTATGAATCGATTGATTCAAGCTAAACTATGTTTATGTTGTATGGTGATGCTCTTGTGGGAATTACCTGCCTGCAGGAAGCATCGCTGACGCAAGCTTTATAAAAGCCTTTGCTTTTATAAGTGGGAGGTATTACCGTTATAACCACAATAGAGGAGGATATTAAATGGCTAAAAGAGGTAAAAAGTATCAAGAAGCTGCAAAGCTTGTTGATCGTTCAAAAACGTATGATATTAAAGAAGCTGTTGAGCTATTAAAGCAAACAGCAAAAGCAAACTTCGACGAAACGGTTGAGGTTGCATACCGTCTTGGAGTTGATCCGAAAAAAGCGGATCAACAAATTCGTGGTGCATTTGTATTGCCGCACGGTACTGGAAAAACACAACGCGTGTTGGTTTTTGCAAAAGGCGAAAAACTAAAAGAAGCAGAAGCAGCTGGAGCTGACTATGTTGGAGACCAAGATTTAATCAATAAAATCAACCAAGGTTGGTTTGACTTTGATGTAATTGTTGCTACTCCAGATATGATGGCTGAAGTTGGAAAGCTTGGCCGTGTACTAGGACCTAAAGGATTAATGCCGAACCCTAAGACAGGCACAGTTACTTTTGAAGTAGAAAAAGCGGTAAAAGATATTAAAGCTGGTAAAGTAGAATATCGTGTAGATAAACAAGCGAATATTCACGTGCCAATTGGAAAAATCTCTTTTGATAATGAGAAGTTAGTTGAAAACTTCGAAGCGATTACAGAAACAATTGTAAAAGCAAAGCCACAGGCATCCAAAGGTACTTACATGCGTAATGTAGCAGTAACGTCAACAATGGGACCTGGAATCAGAATAGACGCATCCAACTACCGTTAATTAGTAATTGACTTTTACAAGTTGATAAGCTATACTAAGTAACGTTATTTAACTGAATACATTATACCGTAGACAGTAGGGGCACTACGCTTAATAACCTGCCGAGGTGTTTGAACAAATAAAATGATTCGTTTATGATATTTGTCAACAAAGCCTCCATGTCTACATGGGGGCTTTGCTTTTTGTACGGTATGATGAATTGCTTTAGGAGGTGGAACAATGTCTAGCATTATGGAACAGAAAAAACAGCTTGTTGAAGAAATCGCTGATAAATTCCGTGCAAGTCAATCTACAGTATTGGTTGACTATCGTGGTCTTGATGTAGCTGAAGTGACTGAATTGCGTAAACAGCTTCGCGAAGCTGGTGTGGAATTCAAGGTTTACAAAAATACAATGACTCGTCGCGCTGCTGAAAGTGTGGAGTTAGGTGAGTTGAGTGAACTTCTAGTAGGTCCAACTGCGATTGCATTTAGTAATGAAGATGTAGTAGCACCTGCAAAGATCATCAATAACTTTGCTAAGGATCATGAAGCATTGGAGATCAAAGCGGGCGTTATCGAAGGCAAGATGGCAACACTTGATCAAATTAAAGAGCTTGCAGAACTACCAAACTACGAAGGTATGGTATCTATGCTACTCAGCGTGCTACAAGCACCAATTCGCAACTTTGCTTATGCAGCAAAGGCTATTGCGGAGCAGAAGGAAGAACAAGGCGCTTAAGCTGGCAACATGTCAGTTAGTCAGTTAATAAAACAATAAAAAATAGGAGGAACAATCATGACAAAAGAACAAATTATTGATGCTATTAAAGAAATGTCTGTATTAGATTTAAACGATCTTGTTAAAGCAATTGAAGAAGAATTTGGAGTAACAGCAGCAGCTCCAGTAGCAGTAGCTGGAGGAGCAGTGGCGGGTGGCGCAGCTGAAGAGAAAACTGAATTTGATGTTGTGCTTGAAAACGCTGGCGCATCTAAAATCAAAGTTGTTAAAGCAGTTCGTGAAATCACTGGTCTTGGCTTGAAAGATGCAAAAGACCTTGTAGACAACGCTCCTAAAGCAGTAAAAGAAGACGTTTCTAAAGATGAAGCAGAAGAAGTTAAAGCGAAGCTTGAAGAAGCTGGAGCAACTGTAGAAGTTAAATAATTTTGGTGTCAATCGATTCGATTGATTTCCATAGATTGGAGCTCGTCGTCATGCGACGGGCTCTATATTTACACTCAACGAATTGTATATCTTCTAACATTGATTACAAAACAAAGTAGGTGCCCGAATGGCTGAGCATTACTTTTCACAAAAACCCCAATCTACAAGTTCACCCAAGAAATGGACGTATCAATTACGCGAACGCAATTTTACTTTTACGAGTGATGTCGGTGTATTTTCCAAGCATGAAGTTGATTTTGGTTCTAGATTATTGATTGAACAATTTCAAGAGCCATCTATTTCAGGAGATATTCTAGATGTCGGCTGTGGCTATGGGCCAATTGGAATTGCGCTAGCAGCTAGCTTTTCTGATCGGAAGGTTATTATGTCTGATGTAAATGAGCGGGCTTTGCAGCTTGCGCGGGAAAATGCGGAGCAGAATAACATTACGAATGTCGATTTCATCAAAAGTGATCGCTTTTCAAACTTAAAAGAGATTCAACTTGCTGCAATCGTTACGAACCCGCCGATACGGGCAGGAAAAAAAGTAGTTCATGGTATTTTTGAAGAAAGCAAACCAGCCTTAATAAAGGGTGGGGAGCTATGGACAGTAATTCAAAAAAAGCAAGGCGCCCCATCAGCAAAGGATAAATTAGAAGAGCTCTTCGGTAATGTAGAAACTGTTGCTCGGGATAAAGGTTATTTTATTTTTCGAGCTGTTAATGATTGACCTTGGTTTGTTGTTATGATAATATAATTAAATGCTAACATGGGATTTCTTTTGTCAAGAAAAACTTTCAAGAGAAAATGCTATGTATAAATCATTGGCGTTGGGAAACAATGGTAAAATAGCCGAATTATGCACGGAGTGTTGTTGGAATAGTGTTGGAGGCAATAAAAAAATAGTCAATCAAGGTTTTTTTATAAAAACCTTTTTTCTATTTGTGTCTATTGCTGATTATTGTTTTTCAGCATCAGTGCGTGTGTATCTACATAGTAAAGTGGGTTATTTCTTTAAAAATGATACCCCATAATGATGTGGATGGCAAGTGCATTCTTAGAAATGTATGTTCTATACGGTTCATTCTGTATCGGAATGCGCGTATGCGAGCTTAGGAGAATGCTATCATTCACCCGGTTGTTAATGATGGATAAGTATCTTTCGTATGTCCAGGAGGAGATAATTTGCTTTGTTAAGTAAAGTTAGATCCTTCTAAAAAATATATTCATTTTGTTTGTTCGCAAACAAAAAATGCATGAGTTGAGAGGTGAAGCAGTTGACAGGTCAACTAGTTCAATATGGACGCCACCGTAAGCGTAGAAGCTATGCGCGTATCAGTGAAGTATTGGAATTACCTAATTTAATCGAAATTCAAACCGCTTCCTATCATTGGTTTTTGGAAGAAGGTTTGAGAGAAATGTTTCAAGACATTTCTCCAATCGAGGATTTTGCAGGAAATTTATCGCTAGAGTTTGTTGATTATAGTCTTGGCGAACCAAAATATCCTGTAGATGAATCAAAAGATCGAGATGTCACCTATAATGCTCCACTTCGAGTAAAGGTTCGTTTGATTAATAACGAAACAGGTGAAGTAAAAGAGCAGGAAGTATTTATGGGAGATTTTCCACTGATGACCGATACGGGAACCTTTATTATTAATGGTGCAGAGCGTGTCATCGTATCACAACTCGTACGCTCCCCGAGCGTGTATTACAATGAAAAGTTCGATAAAAATGGGAAACGAGGGATTGCGGCAACCGTTATTCCTAACCGAGGTGCATGGTTGGAATTTGAAACGGACGCAAAAGACGTCGCATACGTGCGCATTGATCGTACGCGAAAGCTTCCAATTACCGTTTTGTTACGAGCGCTTGGATTCGGATCAGACCAAGAAATCATTGATTTACTTGGTGAAAACGAATACCTAATGAATACGTTAGAAAAGGATAATACGGAAACAACCGAAAAAGCGTTACTTGAAATCTATGAACGCTTACGACCTGGTGAGCCGCCAACCGTAGATAATGCGAAGAGCCTACTTGTGTCACGGTTTTTCGATCCAAAACGCTATGACCTTGCACATGTCGGGCGTTATAAAATGAATAAAAAGTTACACTTAAAAAATAGATTATTTAACCAAGTGTTAGCAGAACCTGTAGTTGATCCAGAAACAGGGGAAGTGCTTGCGCAAAAAGGCGAAAAGCTAGAAAGAAAGCTTTTAAATAAGCTTATTCCTTATTTAGAAAAAACAGAAGACACACTAGGGGAATACACTTTCCAACCAGAGGATGGTGTGCTAGAAGATCCTATTCAATTACAGTCGATTAAAATTGTCGACCCTACTGATCCGAGTGGTGAGAAAGAGCTGACAGTAATAGGTAATGGTAATGTTGATTCAAGTGTGAAGAACATTACACCAGCAGATATTTTAGCTTCGATCAGCTATTTCTTTAACCTACTTCATCATGTAGGCGACACGGATGATATTGATCATCTAGGTAATCGTCGTTTGCGTTCAGTTGGGGAATTGCTACAGAACCAATTTAGAATTGGACTTTCTCGTATGGAGCGTGTTGTTCGTGAGCGGATGTCCATTCAGGATACATCTAGCATAACGCCACAACACTTGATAAACATACGACCTGTTATTGCGTCTATCAAAGAGTTCTTTGGAAGCTCTCAGTTATCGCAGTTTATGGATCAGACGAATCCATTAGCGGAGCTTACACATAAGCGTCGTTTATCAGCGCTTGGACCAGGTGGACTAACGCGTGAGCGTGCAGGTTTTGAAGTGCGTGACGTACACTACTCCCACTATGGTCGTATGTGTCCGATTGAAACGCCAGAGGGACCAAACATTGGTTTGATCAACTCCTTGTCTAGTTATGCGAAAGTAAATAAATTTGGGTTTATTGAAACACCGTATCGTCGTGTTGATCCAGATACCGGGAAAGTAACCTCCCAAATTGATTATCTTACTGCAGATGAAGAGGATAATTTTGTTGTAGCGCAAGCGAATGCTCGACTTGGTGAAGATGGGACGTTTATTGATGATGAAGTCATTGCCCGTTTCCGTGGTGAAAACACCATCGTTCCACGAGAGCAGCTTGATTATATGGACGTTTCGCCGAAACAAGTTGTATCAGCTGCGACTGCATGTATTCCGTTCCTGGAAAACGATGACTCTAACCGTGCGTTAATGGGAGCAAACATGCAACGACAAGCAGTTCCTTTACTGAAGCCAGAAGCACCAATTGTTGGGACAGGGATGGAATATGTATCTGGAAAAGATTCTGGAGCAGCGATTATTTGTCGCAATGAAGGTATTGTTGAAAGTGTCGAGGCAAAAGAAATTGTCGTTCGTCGCATTTCGACAGTTGATGGTAAGGAAGTAAAAGGAGATACAGATCGATATCGTTTACAAAAGTATGTTCGTTCCAACCAAGGAACTTGTTATAACCAGCGTCCGATTGTCCAAGAAGGAGATCGTGTTGTAAAAGGTGAAATTCTCGCTGATGGTCCTTCAATGGAAGATGGAGAGCTTGCACTTGGACGTAATGTTCTTGTGGGCTTCATGACGTGGGAAGGTTACAACTATGAGGATGCTATTATCATGAGTGAGCGCCTCGTTAAAGATGATGTATATACGTCTGTTCATATTGAAGAGTATGAGTCTGAGGCTAGAGATACAAAGCTAGGACCAGAAGAAATCACACGTGATATTCCAAACGTAGGTGAAGATGCGCTTAAAAACCTAAACGAAAGTGGTATTATACGCGTTGGAGCAGAAGTAAAAGATGGTGATATTCTTGTAGGGAAGGTTACTCCAAAAGGTGTTACCGAACTATCTGCCGAAGAACGATTACTTCACGCAATCTTTGGTGAAAAAGCGCGTGAGGTTCGAGATACATCACTTCGTGTACCGCATGGAGCAGGTGGAATTGTACTTGACGTTAAGATTTTTAACCGTGAAGATGGCGATGAATTGCCACCAGGTGTAAATGAACTGGTACGTGTCTATATCGTTCAGAAGCGTAAAATTCACGAAGGCGATAAAATGGCTGGACGTCACGGAAATAAAGGGGTTATCTCTAAGATTCTTCCGGAAGAAGATATGCCATACCTTCCAGATGGTACGCCGATTGATATTATGCTTAACCCATTAGGTGTTCCTTCTCGTATGAATATTGGACAGGTGTTTGAGCTTCATTTAGGGATGGCTGCAAGGCAGTTAGGACTACATGTTGCTTCGCCGGTATTTGATGGAGCAACCGAACAAGATGTTTGGGATACATTAGAAGAAGCTGGTATGCCTCGGGATGCCAAAACAGTATTGTACGATGGAAGAACGGGAGAAGCCTTTGACAACCGTGTATCTGTCGGTATCATGTATATGATTAAATTGGCACACATGGTTGATGACAAGTTACATGCTCGTTCAACTGGACCATATTCACTTGTTACACAACAACCATTAGGTGGTAAAGCACAATTTGGTGGTCAGCGCTTTGGTGAAATGGAAGTGTGGGCACTTGAAGCATATGGTGCAGCATACACCCTTCAAGAAATCCTGACTGTGAAATCAGATGATGTTGTTGGTCGTGTGAAAACATACGAGTCCATCGTTAAAGGCGAGAACGTACCTGAGCCTGGTGTTCCAGAGTCATTTAAGGTTCTTATCAAGGAATTACAAAGTCTTGGTATGGATGTTAAAATTCTAGCTGGTGATGAGACAGAAATAGAGATGCGTGAGCTTGAGGAAGAAGAAACACAAGCAGCAAGCAAGCTAAATCTGGAAGTAGAAGAAAACTAGGGTTTAAGCAGGTATTGTAAAAGAACTCAAAACTAAACGATAGCATTGCATGAAATCGGTATGCATACCGATTTCATGCCATCTCGTTTTTAGATAGCATTGGATACTTTTTAGCAAAATCGTACATTAAAAGGGAGGTAGGCCCCTTGCTAGATGTAAATAATTTTGAGTATATGAAAATCGGCTTGGCTTCACCGGAAAAGATACGCTCGTGGTCTTACGGAGAAGTAAAGAAACCAGAAACGATTAACTATCGTACGTTAAAACCTGAAAAAGACGGCTTGTTCTGTGAGCGTATTTTTGGACCACAAAAAGACTGGGAATGTCATTGTGGAAAGTATAAGCGTGTACGCTATAAGGGCGTCGTTTGTGACCGTTGTGGTGTTGAAGTAACGAAGGCAAAAGTTCGTCGTGAACGGATGGGTCATATTGAGCTTGCTGCACCAGTTTCCCACATATGGTACTTCAAAGGGATTCCAAGTAGAATGGGGCTTGTTTTAGACATGTCTCCAAGAGCATTGGAAGAAGTTATTTACTTTGCTGCTTATATCGTTACAGAGCCAGGCAACACTCCTTTGGAGAAAAAGCAACTACTTTCCGAAAAAGAGTATCGCACGTATTATGAAAAATACGGTAGTTCTTTTAAAGCGCAAATGGGTGCAGAAGCGATTCGGAAATTATTGCAAGATATTAATCTTGAAAAAGAAGTAGATGCACTTAAGGAAGAATTAAAAACGGCTCAAGGGCAGCGGAGAACAAGAGCTATCAAGCGCTTAGAAGTAATGGAAGCATTCCGTCATTCTGGAAACGATCCATCATGGATGGTATTAGACGTACTTCCTGTTATTCCACCGGAAATCCGACCAATGGTACAGCTTGATGGTGGACGCTTTGCGACATCTGATTTGAATGATCTTTATCGCCGAGTGATTAACCGTAACAATCGTCTAAAGCGACTATTAGATCTTGGTGCGCCGAGTATTATTGTTCAAAATGAAAAGCGCATGCTTCAAGAAGCTGTCGATGCATTAATCGATAATGGCCGTAGAGGTCGTCCTGTGACAGGACCAGGAAACAGACCATTGAAATCCTTGTCACATATGTTAAAAGGAAAACAAGGTCGTTTCCGCCAAAACTTACTCGGTAAACGTGTTGATTATTCAGGACGTTCTGTTATCGTAGTTGGTCCAAATCTTCAAATGTATCAGTGTGGACTACCGAAAGAAATGGCATTAGAGCTCTTTAAACCATTTGTGATGAAAGAACTTGTTGCAAATGGAATTGCACATAACATTAAATCAGCAAAACGTAAGATTGAGCGCATGCATCCAGATGTATGGGATGTTCTTGAAGAAGTAATTAAAGAACATCCGGTGTTACTAAACAGGGCACCAACTTTGCATAGATTAGGAATCCAGGCTTTTGAACCTACTTTAGTTGAAGGCCGCGCGATCCGCTTACATCCACTCGTTTGTACAGCGTATAACGCTGACTTTGATGGGGACCAAATGGCGGTTCACGTTCCATTATCTGCGGAAGCACAAGCAGAAGCTAGAATCTTAATGCTAGCAGCCCAAAACATTCTTAACCCGAAAGATGGTAAGCCGGTTGTTACGCCATCACAGGATATGGTATTAGGTAACTATTACCTCACACTAGAGCGCGAAGGTGCGATTGGTGAAGGTAGCATATTTAAGGATGTCAATGAGGCAATCATTGCATATCAGAATGGATATGTTCATTTGCACACACGTGTTGCTGTAAAAGCATCCAGTGTGAATAACAAAACATTTAATGAAGAACAGCAAGGACAATTGCTCCTTACCACCGTAGGGAAATTAATCTTCAATGAAATTTTGCCAGATTCATTCCCATATATTAACGAACCAACAAAGTTAAACCTTGAAGTTCGTACACCTGAAAAATATTTTGTGGAAAAAGGTACAAATATCAAAGAAGAAATTAAAGCGCGTGAAATTGTGAAGCCATTTAAAAAAGGTTTCCTAGGAGACATCATTGCAGAAGTGTTCAAACGCTTTAAAATCAGTGAGACTTCTAAAATGCTTGACCGAATGAAAAACCTCGGTTTTAGATATTCTACAAAGGCAGGTATGACTGTTGGGGTATCTGATATCGTTGTATTAGCTGAAAAAGATGAAATTCTTATTGAGGCACAAGAGAAAGTAGATAGAGTACTAAAGCAATTCCGTCGTGGATTAATCACAGAGGAAGAGCGTTATGATCGTGTTATTGCCATTTGGTCACAGGCGAAGGATACAATCCAAGATAAGCTAATGGACTCCCTGGATAACCGAAATCCAATCTTTATGATGAGTGATTCTGGAGCAAGGGGTAACGCATCCAACTTTACACAGTTAGCTGGAATGCGTGGTCTAATGGCCAACCCGGCTGGACGTATCATTGAATTACCGATCAAATCAAGCTTCCGTGAAGGTTTAACCGTTCTAGAATACTTTATTTCTACACACGGAGCGCGTAAAGGATTAGCCGATACAGCATTGAAGACAGCTGACTCTGGTTACCTAACACGTCGTCTCGTTGATGTGGCGCAAGATGTAATCGTTCGTGAAACGGATTGTGGAACAGATCGTGGTTTGGCTGTTGCTGCACTAACTGACGGCTCTGAAATGATTGAGCCATTAATCGATCGATTAATTGGTAGAACAGCATTTGAAACAGTGAAACATCCAGAGTCAGGCGAAGTGATTGTGGATCGTAACGAAATGATTACAGAAGATCAAGCAAAACAAATCGTAGAAGCTGGTATTGAAGAAGTTACCATACGCACAGTGTTCACATGTAACACGAAGCACGGTGTATGTAAGAAATGTTATGGACGTAACCTCGCTACAGGTGATCAGGTAGAAGTTGGAGAAGCAGTCGGAATCATTGCTGCTCAATCTATCGGAGAACCTGGTACACAGTTAACAATGCGTACCTTCCACACAGGTGGGGTAGCTGGAGACGATATTACCCAAGGTTTACCTCGTATCCAAGAGCTATTCGAAGCTCGTAATCCGAAAGGGCAGGCTGTAATTAGTGAACTTTATGGTACTGTACACGAGATTCAAGAAGCGAAGGATAAACAAGAGATTATCGTTCAAGGAGAAGTTGAACAACGTGCATACGCTGTTCCTTACAATGCTCGCTTGAAGGTTTCCGTAGGTGATGAAGTAATTGCTGGTCAAGAGCTAACGGAAGGATCTGTTGATCCAAAAGAATTAATCCGTGTGCAAGGCGTAGAAGGTGTTCAAGATTATCTATTACGCGAAGTACAACGTGTTTACCGTATGCAAGGGGTTGAAATTGGTGATAAGCACGTAGAAGTAATGGTGCGCCAAATGCTTCGTAAGATTCGGGTCGTTGATTCAGGAGAAACAGACGTACTCCCAGGATCATTACTTGAAATTCATCAATTCCGTGAAGCGAACCGAAAAGTTCTTCAAGAAGGAAAACAACCTGCAGTCGGTAAACCAGTATTACTTGGAATCACGAAAGCATCACTTGAGACAGATTCCTTCTTATCAGCAGCATCCTTCCAGGAGACTACACGTGTCCTTACAGATGCAGCGATTAAAGGTAAGCGTGATGAATTACTCGGATTAAAAGAGAACGTAATTATTGGTAAGCTTGTGCCAGCTGGAACTGGGATGCAACGCTATCGTAAAATTCAAGCCCCTACATTTGAGACAGAAGAAGCAGTTGAAGAGGCTGAAGAAACGATACAATAATTATTGTTTTACATGCTTGAAATAAAATAGGTATGGTGCGTGTAGGAAAAATGTTTTTAGAATGATAAAAAACACCTACACGCACATCCTATCTATTACAAAAAAAAGACGGAAGTAACAACAAAAAAGTTAAAATTTTAATTGACATTAAAAAACGAGAATGATACTATATTCAAGGTGCTTCCGTTTTATTATTGTTACTTTGGAGGATGCGTAGATGTCTTATGAAAAAGTGACACAGGTTAAATCCCGTGCCATTATTGGTCTAAAACAGACATTGAAAGCTATGAAAAATGGCGAAGTAGATGAAGTTTACGTCGCAAATGATGCAGCACAACACATTACGAAAAAAGTGGTGGATTTAGCAAACACACTCGATATCCCATGCTATCATGTTGATTCAATGAAAGATCTAGGTGTTGCGTGTGGAATAGATGTTGGTGCGTCAACGGTAGCAATAAAGCGATAAGAGTTTTGGTGGAACGATGTTTCACGAAGGCTTTGTTTTTTACTTTAAGATGAACCACCTGGATGTGTGGGATTACAATAATCCTTGCCGTTCGTGGTTTTCTAATTCTTTTTTTGAGATATTTGCAAACTAGAAGGGAGGAAAACAAGAATGCCTACTATTAATCAACTCGTCCGTAAAGGTCGTGTAAGTAAGCCGAAAAAATCAGACTCTCCAGCGCTTAACAGAGGGTATAACAGCTTCAAAAAGAAAATGACAAATGTTAATTCACCACAAAAACGTGGCGTATGTACACGTGTTGGTACATTAACTCCGAAGAAGCCAAACTCTGCTCTTCGTAAATATGCGCGTGTTCGTTTGTCGAACAACATGGAAGTAACAGCATACATTCCTGGAATTGGTCACAATTTACAAGAACACAGTGTTGTATTGCTTCGTGGTGGTCGTGTAAAAGACTTACCAGGGGTTCGTTACCACATTGTACGTGGTGCATTGGACACAGCAGGTGTTGAAGGACGTGCACAAGGACGTTCTAAATACGGTACAAAAAAGCCAAAAGAAAAGAAATAATGTAGTAACAACTCAGAAATAGGAAAGGAGGGGGACATATGCCACGTAAAGGACCAGTACCTAAACGCGATGTCTTACCGGATCCACTTTATAATTCAAAATTAGTAACTCGTTTAATCAACCAAATCATGGTGGACGGAAAACGAGGAAAAGCAGAGAAGATTTTATACAATGCTTTTGAACTTGTTGGAGAAAGAAGCGGCCAAAATCCAATGGACGTTTTCGAACAAGCAATGAAAAATGTAATGCCTGTACTTGAGGTTAGAGCACGCCGTGTTGGAGGATCGAACTATCAAGTACCAATGGAAGTTCGCCCTGACCGTCGTCAAACTTTAGGTTTACGCTACCTCGTTAACTATGCACGTCTTCGTGGAGAAAAAACGATGGAAGAGCGTTTGGCAAATGAAATTCTTGATGCATCTAATAACACTGGAGCATCTGTTAAGAAACGTGAAGAAATGCATAAAATGGCAGAAGCGAACAAAGCATTCGCTCACTATCGCTGGTAAAACAAACCAAATAAGGTTTATAGGAAGGAGAAGAATACATGGCAAGAGAGTTCTCCTTGGAAAAGACGCGTAATATTGGGATTATGGCACATATTGATGCAGGTAAGACCACAACTACTGAGCGTATTCTTTTCTACACAGGACGTATTCATAAGATTGGTGAAACACATGAAGGTGCTTCACAGATGGACTGGATGGAGCAGGAGCAAGAACGTGGTATTACAATCACCTCTGCTGCTACAACTGCTCAATGGAAAGGTCATCGTATAAACATTATCGATACACCAGGACACGTAGACTTCACAGTGGAAGTTGAAAGATCATTACGTGTACTTGATGGAGCAGTAACTGTACTTGATGCACAATCAGGTGTAGAGCCACAAACAGAAACAGTATGGCGTCAAGCAACAACATACGGTGTACCGCGAATTGTATTCATTAACAAAATGGATAAAATCGGTGCAGATTTCCTTTACTCTACAGGTACTTTAAAAGACCGTCTAGGAGCAAATGCTCATCCGGTTCAGCTTCCTATTGGTGCTGAAGATCAGTTCGAAGGAATCATCGACCTTATTAACATGGAAGCACACTTCTATACAGATGATCTTGGAACAAAGGATGAATCTCGTGAGATTCCTGCAGAATACAAAGAGAAGGCTGAAGAGCTTCGTGCATCTCTTGTTGAAGCAGTGTCTGAGCTAGACGAAGAATTGATGATGAAGTTCTTAGAAGGAGAAGAAATCTCCAATGAAGAGCTTAAAAAAGCAATTCGTCAAGCTACATTAAATGTTGAATTTTACCCAGTATTCTGTGGTTCAGCATTTAAAAACAAAGGGGTTCAATTAATGCTTGATGGCGTTTTAGACTTCCTACCAGCACCTACAGACGTAGCTTCAATTGAAGGTGTTGTACCTGGCACTGAAGAAGAAGTAACACGCCCATCTGATGACAAAGCGCCATTCTCTGCTTTGGCATTTAAAGTTATGACAGACCCATTTGTTGGAAAGCTAACATTCTTCCGTGTGTATTCCGGAACATTAGAATCAGGTTCTTATGTTAAGAACTCTGTGAAAGATAAGCGTGAACGTGTAGGACGTATCCTACAAATGCACGCAAACCACCGCGAAGAAATCTCTGTTGTATATAGTGGAGAAATTGCTGCGGCAGTTGGTTTGAAAGATACATCAACAGGAGATACACTATGTGATGAAAAGAATCCAGTTATTCTTGAATCTATGGAATTCCCTGATCCAGTTATCTCTGTTGCGATTGAACCTAAAACAAAAGCAGATCAGGATAAAATGGGTATCGCTCTCGGTAAGCTAGCAGAAGAAGACCCTACATTTAAAACTGAAACAAATGCAGAGACAGGGCAAACAATTATTTCTGGAATGGGTGAACTTCACCTTGATATTATTGTTGACCGTCTAAAGCGTGAGTTTAAAGTAGAAGCAAACGTAGGAGCTCCACAGGTTGCTTATCGCGAAACATTCCGCTCTGCTGCTGATGTAGAAGGTAAATTTGTTCGCCAATCTGGTGGACGTGGACAGTACGGACATGTATGGATTCATTTCGAGCCGAACGAAGAAGGAGCAGGCTTCGAATTCGAAAACAAAATTGTCGGTGGTGTTGTACCTCGTGAATACATCCCTGCGGTTGAAGCTGGAGTGAGAGATGCAATGGCAAACGGTGTGTTAGCTGGCTATCCATTAATCGATGTAAAAGCTGCACTCTATGATGGAAGCTATCACGATGTCGACTCAAACGAGATGGCATTTAAAATCGCTGCATCCATGGCTTTGAAAGCTGCTAAAAACAAATGTAACCCTGTAATTCTTGAGCCGATTGAAAAAGTTGAAATCGTTGTTCCAGAAGAATACATGGGAGACATCATGGGTGATGTTACATCACGCCGTGGTCGTGTTGAAGGTATGGAAGCACGTGGTAATGCGCAAGTAATCAAAGCGTTTGTCCCACTTTCTGAAATGTTTGGTTATGCAACTGCATTACGTTCAAACACACAAGGACGTGGAACATATACAATGCACTTTGATCACTATGAAGAAGTACCAAAGAGTATTTCTGAAGAAATTATCAAGAAAAATGCAGGCGAATAATTGATTTTTTCTGCAATCTAACGTATAACTTTTGTTGAAGGCTTAGAAATAACGTGATAAGAAATGTGATTTCTAAGTTTATAAATAAAACTATAAATTCATTTATTTATTTAAAGGAGGAACTATAAATGGCTAAAGAAAAATTTGACCGCTCCAAATCGCACGTTAACATTGGTACTATTGGACACGTTGACCATGGTAAAACAACGTTAACTGCTGCGATTACAACTGTAATGCACAAGAAATCTGGTAAAGGTACTGCTATGGCTTATGACCAAATTGATGGTGCACCAGAAGAAAAAGAACGTGGAATTACAATTGCAACTTCTCACGTTGAGTATGAAACAGACACTCGTCACTATGCACACGTAGACTGCCCAGGACACGCTGACTATGTTAAAAACATGATCACTGGTGCTGCGCAAATGGACGGAGCTATCCTTGTAGTATCTGCTGCTGATGGTCCAATGCCACAAACTCGTGAGCACATCCTACTTTCACGTAACGTTGGGGTACCTGCAATTGTTGTATTCCTAAACAAATGTGATATGGTTGATGACGAAGAATTACTAGAACTAGTTGAAATGGAAGTTCGTGATCTATTAACTGAATACGAATTCCCTGGTGATGATGTACCAGTAGTAAAAGGTTCTGCACTTAAAGCACTTGAAGGCGATGCAGAATACGAAGAAAAAATCGTTGAATTGATGGCTGCAGTTGATGAGTACATCCCAACTCCAGCACGTGATACTGAAAAACCATTCATGATGCCAGTTGAGGACGTATTCTCAATCACTGGTCGTGGAACAGTTGCAACTGGACGTGTTGAGCGCGGACAAGTAAAAGTTGGAGACGAAGTTGAGATCATCGGTCTTGCAGAAGAGTCTTCAAAAACTACTGTAACAGGTGTTGAAATGTTCCGTAAGCTTCTTGATTATGCAGAAGCTGGAGATAACATTGGTGCACTTCTACGTGGTGTATCTCGTGAAGATATCAGCCGTGGTCAAGTACTTGCTAAGCCAGGTACAATTACACCACACACAAACTTCAAAGCAGAAGTTTATGTTCTATCTAAAGAAGAAGGTGGACGTCATACTCCATTCTTCTCAAACTATCGCCCACAGTTCTACTTCCGTACAACGGACGTAACTGGTGTTATCCAACTTCCAGAGGGAGTAGAAATGGTAATGCCTGGCGATAACATTGAAATGACAGTAGAATTGATCTCACCAATCGCGATCGAAGACGGAACTCGTTTCTCTATTCGTGAAGGTGGACGTACTGTTGGATCAGGCGTTGTTTCTTCTATCCAAAAATAAGTATTGATTTTCATTAAAAGAGGTTACGTGACGACGTAGCCTCTTTTTATCATTAAAAAATGCTTAACCAACTCTATTGTAAATGCGGATCAGCATGAAACAATGAACATAAGTTTGGCATTCAGCTGGCTTCCTCATAAACTATGAATCAATAGGACAACTTTCCCAACAAAAAAATCCCGTTCAACCCTTGCAATCACTATAAATAGTAAGTATAATACATAAATGTGCAACCATAAGGTTTTTCTTAAAAAAAGGTTGCATTGACGGCATTCCTTCTATATAATAAGAATGTTGGTCATTAAAGGCGATGAAGTGAAAGGTTGTTGGCACACCCGGCCCCTTTGCCATGGCGGGCTGCCAAGAAATTTTCGCGGAGAATGTCTATTATAAAATGGGCGAAAAAGGAGGGAAAATAATGGCAAAAGAAAAAATCAGAATCCGTTTAAAAGCATATGATCACAGAATTCTAGATCAATCTGCTGAGAAAATCGTGGAAACTGCAAAGCGTTCAGGTGCAGCGGTATCAGGTCCAATTCCGTTGCCAACGGAAAAGGCTGTCTACACAGTATTGCGCGCGGTGCACAAGTACAAAGATTCTCGTGAACAATTCGAAATGCGCACTCATAAGCGTTTAATCGATATTGTTAACCCAACACCACAAACAGTCGATTCATTAATGCGACTTGATCTACCATCTGGTGTTGATATAGAAATCAAATTATAATTTTTTATTTAATAGGAGGTGTAACGGATGACGAAAGGAATCTTAGGTCGTAAAATCGGCATGACACAGCTGTTTTCTGAAAGCGGAGAATTAATCCCTGTAACTGTTGTTCAAGCTGAGCCAAACGTAGTGCTTCAAAAGCGTACGATGGAAAACGATGGCTATGAAGCAATTCAAATTGGTTTTGCTGATAAGAAAGAATCACGTTCAAACAAGGCTGAAAAAGGGCATGCTGAAAAAGCAAACACAACCCCTAAGCGCTACGTTCGTGAAATCCGTAACGCAAACCTTGACGAATATGAAGTAGGTCAAGAGCTTAGCGTTGAATTATTTCAAGCGGGTGACATTGTAGATGTAACTGGAACTTCTAAAGGTAAAGGATTCCAAGGATCTATCAAGCGTCACAATCAATCACGCGGACCAATGGGTCACGGATCACATTATCATAGAGGTCCTGGTTCTATGGGAGCTGTTGATGCAATGCGCGTGTTCCCTGGTAAGAAACTTCCAGGACATATGGGTTCTGAACAAGTAACGATTCAAAATCTAGAAATCGTTAGTGTAGATACAGAACGTAATTTACTTTTGATCAAAGGCAATGTGCCTGGAGCAAAAAAATCATTCGTGAAAATTACGAGTGCAATAAAGGCTAAATAATCATAGACACGAAGGGAGGATATGTCATGCCTAAAGTAGCACTATTTAAACAAGATGGTTCACAGGTCGGAGATATCGAATTGAATGATTCTGTATTTGGCATTGAACCAAACACACATGTATTACATGAAGCAGTAGTGATGCAACGTGCATCATTGCGTCAAGGTACGCACAAGGTAAAAAACCGCTCAGAAGTACGCGGAGGCGGACGCAAACCATGGCGTCAAAAAGGTACTGGTAGAGCTCGTCAAGGTTCTATTCGATCACCACAATGGGTTGGCGGTGGAACTGTATTTGGTCCAACACCACGTAGCTACAGCTACAAGCTACCTAAAAAGGTTCGTCGTTTAGCTTTGAGATCTGCTTTATCTACTAAGGTAAAAGAAGAAAGCATTCTTGTATTGGAGAATCTAGCTTTTGAAGCTCCAAAAACAAAAGAGTTTGTTAACATGCTAACTGCATTAAACGCAAATGGAAAAACACTTGTTGTGACTACAGAAAAAGACGAAAACGTTGTACGTTCTGCTAACAACCTTCAAAAAGTAAAGGTTTTAACAGTTGAAGAGGTTAACGTTTTAGACTTGCTATTGCATGACAAGCTGATTTTAACAAAAGATGCAGCTGAAAAAGCAGGGGAGGTGCTTTCATAATGAAAGATGCACGCGACGTAATCAAACGCCCTGTCATTACAGAAAACTCTGCTGATCTTATGGCGGAGAAAAAGTATACGTTTGAAGTAAACCCGAAAGCAAACAAGACGGAAATCAAAGATGCTGTTGAAACAATCTTTGGTGTAAAAGTCTTAAAGGTAAATACAATGAACGTTAAAGGTAAGTTTAAAAGAATGGGACGCTATGGCGGATACCGTTCAGACCGTAAGAAAGCAATTGTTCAGCTATCTGAAGATAGCAAGGAACTAGACTTCTTTGAAGCATAAGATTTTAACTTAACGTGAAGGAGGGAAAAAAGATGGCGATTAAAAAATTCAGACCTACCTCAAATGGTAGACGTAATATGTCTGTATTAGATTTTGCTGAAATCACTACAGACACTCCGGAAAAATCCCTATTAAGTCCACTACACAAACGCGGCGGACGTAATAACCAAGGGAAATTAACGGTTCGTCATCAAGGCGGCGGGCACAAGCGTCAATACCGTATTATCGACTTTAAACGCGATAAAGATGGAATACCAGGACGCGTTGCTACGATCGAATATGATCCAAACCGCACAGCAAACATTGCTTTGATTCATTATGTAGATGGTGAAAAGCGTTATATATTAGCACCAAAAGGGTTAAAGGTTGGCCAAGAAATTGAATCTGGAGAAAATGCAGATATCAAAGTAGGGAATGCGTTACCGTTAATAAACATTCCTGTTGGTACAATCATTCACAACATTGAATTAAAACCAGGCCGTGGTGGTCAACTTGTACGTTCTGCTGGTGCAGAAGCACAAATCCTTGGTCGTGAAGGTAAATACGTTCTTGTACGTCTTGGATCTGGCGAAGTACGTTTGATTCTAGCAACTTGCCGTGCTACAGTTGGCCAGGTTGGAAATCTTGAGCATGAACTTGTTCGTGTTGGGAAAGCAGGTCGTTCTCGTTGGTTAGGCAAGCGTCCTACTGTACGTGGATCTGTAATGAACCCGAATGATCACCCACACGGTGGTGGTGAAGGACGTGCGCCAATCGGACGTAAATCACCAATGTCACCATGGGGCAAACCTACACTTGGTTATAAGACACGTAAACGTAATAAGCCGTCCGATAAATATATCGTTCGTAAACGCAAAAAATAAGGCGATAGGATGATGGGTAAGAAACCCGTTTCTTAACTCTGAAAGGAGGTTTATCCATGGGTCGTAGTTTGAAAAAAGGACCTTTTGCAGATGACCATCTATTGAAAAAAATCGATCAATTGAACGAAGGCGACAAAAAGCAGGTTATCAAAACTTGGTCACGCCGTTCAACTATATTTCCAACATTCGTTGGTCACACGGTAGCTGTATATGACGGTCGCAAGCACGTACCGGTTTATATCACAGAAGACATGGTCGGACATAAATTAGGTGAATTCGCGCCAACCCGCACGTATAAAGGGCACGCTGGCGATGATAAGAAAACAAAACGCTAATGAGAGGAGGCACTCCACATGCAAGCTAAAGCCGTTGCGAAATCAGTTCGTATTGCTCCTCGTAAAGTACGGTTAGTTATTGATTTAATTCGAGGAAAAAGTGTTGGTGAAGCAGTAGCAATACTCCGCCATACACAACGAGGTGCTTCTCCAGTCGTAGAGAAAGTTTTAAAGTCTGCTATTGCTAATGCAGAGCACAACTACGAAATGGATCCGGATAGTTTAATCATTTCCGAAGCATTTGTAAATGAAGGAGTTACATTGAAACGCTTCCGTCCACGTGCACAAGGACGTGCAAGCAAAATCAACAAACGCACAAGCCACATCACAGTAGTGGTAACAGAAAAGAAGGAGGGATAGTCAGTGGGGCAAAAAGTACACCCAACGGGTCTTCGTGTCGGTATTATCAAAGACTGGGAGTCTAAATGGTACGCTGATAAAGACTACGCAGATCTTTTGCATGAAGATATTAAAATCAGAGAATATCTTGAAAACCGCTTAAGCACAGCTGCTGTATCTTCCATTGAAATTGAGCGTGCAGCAAACCGTGTTAATATTACTATTCACACTGGAAAGCCAGGTATGGTAATTGGTAAAGGCGGTTCTGAAGTTGAAGCATTACGTAAATCATTAAACAGCTTGACTGGCAAGCGTGTTCATATCAATATTGTTGAAATCAAGAAAGTAGATATTAACGCTAAATTGGTTGCAGACAACATTGCTCGTCAACTTGAAAATCGTATTTCATTCCGTCGTGCACAAAAGCAAGCAATCCAACGTGCAATGCGTGCAGGAGCAAAAGGAATTAAAACACAAGTTTCCGGACGTCTTGGAGGAGCAGATATTGCTCGTGCGGAACATTATAGTGAAGGAACAGTGCCATTACACACATTGCGTGCTGATATCGATTACGGTACAGCAGAAGCAGATACAACCTACGGTAAGCTAGGAGTAAAAGTGTGGATCTATCGTGGTGAAGTCCTTCCAACTAAATCCAAAAAATAAGGAAGGGGGAAATGCATTATGTTAATGCCTAAACGTGTTAAATATCGTAGACAACATCGTGGTAAAATGAGAGGCCAAGCAAAAGGTGGTACAACAGTATCATTTGGTGAGTTCGGTTTGCAGGCTCAAGAAGCGTCTTGGATTACAAGCCGTCAGATTGAAGCAGCTCGTATCGCAATGACACGTTACATGAAACGTGGCGGTAAAGTATGGATTAAAATTTTCCCTGACAAACCATATACTGCAAAACCCCTAGAAGTTCGTATGGGATCCGGTAAAGGGGCTCCAGAAGGATGGGTAGCAGTAGTTAAACCTGGGAAGGTAATGTTTGAGATCGCTGGTGTATCAGAAGAGGTTGCACGTGAAGCGTTGCGTCTTGCTTCTCATAAACTACCGATCAAAACTAAGTTCGTAAAACGTGAAGAAATTGGTGGTGAAATCAATGAAGGCTAATGAGATCAGAGAACTAACCACTGCCGAAATTGAACAAAAGGTAAAAGCAATGAAAGAAGAGCTATTCAACTTACGCTTTCAGCTTGCTACAGGTCAATTAGAAAACACTGCACGTATTCGTGAAGTGAAAAAAGCAATTGCCCGCATGAAAACTGTAATTCGTCAACGTGAATTAAGCGTAAATAACTGATAATGAGAGGAGGTTAGCCTCGGGATGACTGAACGTAATAATCGTAAAGTATACACAGGTCGTGTTGTTTCAGATAAAATGGATAAAACAATTACTGTGCTTGTAGAAACTTACAAGTTTCACAAATTGTATGGTAAGCGTGTTAAATATTCAAAGAAATTAAAAGCACATGATGAAAACAACCAAGCAAAGCTTGGAGACATCGTTCGTATCATGGAAACTCGTCCGCTATCAGCTACAAAACGCTTTCGTCTAGTTGAAGTTGTTGAAGAAGCGGTCATTATATAATTAAAGTTCGCTCGGAATGTATCCGAAGGGAGGTCATAGCGATATGATTCAACAAGAAACTCGCTTAAAAGTTGCAGATAACTCAGGTGCGCGTGAGGTTTTAACCATTAAAGTACTTGGTGGATCCGGACGTAAAACAGCTAATATTGGTGATGTAATTGTTTGTACAGTCAAACAAGCAACACCAGGTGGCGTTGTCAAGAAAGGCGAAGTTGTCAAAGCTGTTATCGTACGTACGAAGAGTGGCGTCCGCCGTAAAGATGGGTCATATATTCGTTTTGATGAAAATGCTGCCGTAATTATTCGTGACGATAAGAGTCCAAGAGGAACACGTATTTTTGGACCAGTTGCACGTGAATTGCGTGATGCACAATTCATGAAAATCGTATCTCTAGCTCCAGAAGTTTTATAAGTAGAATTGTCCTGAAGGAGGTGCGTCAAGCATGCATGTAAAAAAAGGTGACAAAGTTAAAGTATTATCCGGCAAAGACCGTGGTAAACAAGGCACTATTTTAGAAACGTATCCTAAGAAGGATCGTGTCCTTGTTGAAGGTGTCAACATGATTAAAAAACACGCAAAGCCTTCACAAGAAAATCCACAAGGTGGTATCTTGAATCAAGAAGCACCAATTCATGTTTCTAATGTATTGCCAATAGATCCTAAATCCGGTGAGCCAACTCGTGTTGGGTATGAAGTACGTGATGGAAAGAAAGTCCGCATCGCTAAAAAATCCGGTGAAGAATTAAAATAATTTAGCGACGAAAGGAGGGCGACATGATGAATCAACTTAAAGAAAAATACCAAGAGCAAATCGTTCCATCTTTGATGGAAAAGTTTAATTATAAATCTGTAATGGAAGTGCCTGTAATTGAGAAAATCGTTGTCAACATGGGTGTTGGTGACGCAGTTCAGAACTCTAAGGCATTAGATAACGCTGTAGAGGAATTAGCGTTGATTTCTGGTCAAAAGCCTGTTGTTACACGTGCGAAAAAATCAATCGCTGGTTTTCGCCTTCGTGAAGGAATGCCTATCGGTGCAAAAGTAACCCTTCGCGGTGAAAGAATGTATGAATTCCTACAAAAGCTTATTTCTGTATCACTACCACGTGTTCGTGACTTCCGTGGTGTATCAAAGAAAGCTTTTGATGGTCGTGGTAACTACACATTAGGTGTAAAAGAACAATTAATTTTCCCAGAAATCAATTACGATAAAGTAAGTAAAGTTCGTGGAATGGATATCGTTATTGTAACCACTTCTAAAACGGACGAAGAAGCTCGTGAACTTTTGGCTCAACTTGGCATGCCTTTCCAAAAATAGAGCTAATACAAGGAGGGAAAATTGTGGCTAAAAAATCAATGGTTGCGAAGCAAAAACGCCCACAAAAGTATCAAGTACGTGAATACACACGCTGTGAGCGTTGTGGACGTCCACATTCCGTAATTCGCAAATTTAAACTTTGCCGTATTTGTTTCCGTGAACTTGCCTATAAAGGTCAAATTCCTGGTGTCAAAAAAGCAAGCTGGTAAACCCCGATTCGGGAAGGAGGTAATGAGTAATGGTAATGACAGATCCAATCGCAGATATGCTAACTCGTATTCGTAACGCCAACATGGTAAAACATGAAAAATTGGAGCTTCCTGCTTCCAAAATGAAAAAAGAGGTCGCTGATATCCTTAAAAGAGAAGGCTTTGTCCGTGACTATGAATTTATTGAAGACAACAAGCAAGGTATTCTGCGTATATTCCTTAAGTACGGTGCCAATGAAGAGCGAGTAATTACAGGTATTAAGCGTATTAGTAAGCCTGGACTTCGTGTTTACGCGAAAGCAGATGAAGTACCACGCGTACTGAACGGACTGGGAATTGCAATCGTATCAACATCCAAAGGTGTACTTTCTGATAAAGAAGCACGCTCACAAGCTGTTGGTGGCGAAGTTCTTGCATATGTTTGGTAATCAACATTAATTGATGAGGAGGTGCATGGAATGTCTCGTATAGGACTGAAACCAATTGAAATCCCAAGTGGTGTAGAAGTAAAATTTAACGGAAATACCGCTACTGTAAAAGGACCTAAAGGTGAATTGACTAGAACTTTTCATAGCGATATGAAAATTAAAATAGAAGAAAATACGATTTTTGTAGAACGTCCAAGTAATGATCGTGAGCATCGTTCCCTTCACGGAACAACACGTAGCTTGATTGCCAACATGGTTGAAGGCGTTCATCAAGGATTTGAAAAGAAACTAGAAATAATCGGGGTTGGATACCGTGCTCAAAAACAAGGAACGAAGCTTGTTGTTAACGCAGGTTATTCCCATCCAGTTGAAATCGAACCTGAAAAAGGTATCGAGATTGAAGTTCCAAAAAACACGGAAATAATCGTCAAAGGGATCGACAAAGAAGCTGTTGGTGCAATTGCTGCTAACATTCGTGCGATCAGACCACCTGAACCTTACAAAGGTAAAGGAATTCGTTATGTTGGCGAATATGTACGTCGTAAAGAAGGTAAAACTGCTAAATAAGGCATGTTAGGGAGCAGAAAGGAGTGACCTAGATGATCACAAAACCTGACAAAAATGTTGCACGTAAAAGAAGACACGCGCGTGTCCGCAAGCATGTTGCTGGTACACAAGAGCGTCCACGTCTAAACGTGTATCGTTCAAACAAAAACATTTATGCACAATTAATTGATGATACAGTAGGTAAAACATTAGCAAGTGCTTCAACAGTTGACAAAGAACTATCGGTTGAATCAACTGGTTCTGTAGAAGCGGCTAAGCAGGTAGGAGAATTACTTGCAAAACGTGCCCAGGATAAAGGATTCAAATCGGTTGTGTTCGATCGTGGCGGCTACCTTTATCATGGACGTGTAAAAGCATTGGCAGAAGCTGCCCGTGAAGCAGGTCTTGAATTTTAATCGATAAAGGAGGGAACCAATAGTGAATAATAATCTTGACCCAAACAAATTAGATATTGAAGAACGTGTTGTTACGGTCAACCGTGTTGCAAAAGTAGTAAAAGGTGGACGTCGCTTCCGTTTTGCTGCTTTAGTAGTTGTCGGTGATAAAAACGGTCATGTAGGATTCGGTACAGGTAAAGCACAAGAGGTACCGGAAGCAATTAGAAAAGCTGTTGAGGATGCGAAGAAGAACCTTATCACAGTACCGATTGTTGGAACTACTATTCCACATGCGATTCATGGTCAATTCGGCTCAGGTAACGTATTGATGAAGCCAGCTTCAGAAGGTACAGGAGTTATCTCTGGTGGACCAGTTCGTGCGGTATTAGAGCTTGCAGGTGTTAGTGATATTCTTACAAAATCACTTGGTTCAAACACACCAATCAATATGGTTCGCGCAACAATTAACGGTTTAAGCAACTTAAAGCGTGCAGAGGACGTAGCAAAACTACGAGGAAAATCTGTAGAAGAACTGTTAGGATAAGGAGGGAAATACTATGTCTAAAAAATTAGAAATCACCCTCACTAAGAGTGTCATTGGTGCAAAAGAAGGACAAAAAAGAACAGTAGAAGCATTAGGCTTGAAAAAAATTCGTCAATCCGTAGTTCTTGAAGATACTCCGGCTATTCGTGGAATGGTTAATAAAGTATCTCATCTTCTAACGGTAAAAGAAGCGTAATTTATAAATTAGCGTAAAGAGGAGGTGCTCAAATGAAACTTCATGAATTGAAAGCATCAGAAGGAGCTCGTAAAGAACGTAATCGCGTAGGTCGTGGAACATCATCTGGAAATGGTAAGACTTCCGGTCGTGGACATAAAGGCCAAAAAGCACGTTCTGGAGGCGGCGTCCGTCCAGGGTTTGAAGGAGGACAAATGCCATTATTCCAACGTCTTCCGAAGCGCGGCTTTACAAACATCCATCGTAAAGAATTTGCAATAGTGAACTTAGATGCGTTAAATCGTTTTGAAGACGGCACAGAAATTACACCTGAGCTATTACTTGAAGAAGGTGTCGTATCGAACCTAAAAGCAGGTCTTAAGATACTTGGTAAAGGTTCTGTAGATAAAAAATTCACAGTAAAAGCTCATAAGTTCTCTGCTTCAGCGAAGTCTGCAATTGAAGCAGCGGGCGGTAAAATAGAGGTGATTTAATGTTCCGTACAATCTCCAATTTTATGCGCGTAGGTGACATTAGACGGAAGATCATATTTACATTATTAATGTTAATAGTATTCCGTCTTGGTACATTTATTCCTGTACCGTTCACGGATAAACAAGCGATTGACTTCATGAACCAACAAAATGTTTTTGGCTTTCTAAACACCTTTGGTGGTGGGGCATTGCAAAACTTCTCCATTTTCGCAATGGGAATTATGCCTTACATTACAGCGTCAATTATTATGCAGCTTTTGCAAATGGACGTTGTACCAAAGTTTGCTGAGTGGAAAAAACAAGGGGAAATGGGGCGTAAAAAGCTCGCTCAAATTACCCGTTATGGAACTGTAGTTCTAGCGTTCGTTCAAGCAATTGCCATGTCAATCGGCTTCAATACATTGGCACAAGGAGATTTAATTGTTAATCCGAGCATAATGAAATTTATCATTATTGCACTTGTTTTGACAGCTGGTACCACATTCCTAATGTGGTTAGGTGAACAAATCACTGCAAATGGAGTCGGAAACGGAATTTCCATTATTATCTTCGCAGGTATTGTCGCAGCAGTTCCAAACGGAATTAAACAATTATATATTCAGTATTTTGATAATCCTGGAGACGAATTGTTTATTAACATCGTAATTGTTGCGCTTATTGCGTTGGTCGTAGTTGCCGTAACCGTTGGAGTTATCTTTATCCAACAGGCATTACGTAAAATTCCAATTCAATATGCTAAAAAGCTTGTTAATCGTTCTCCGGTAGGTGGCCACTCCACGCATTTACCACTAAAGGTGAACGCGGCAGGAGTTATTCCCGTTATCTTCGCAATTGCTTTTATCATTGCGCCGAGAACCGTAGCTGGCTTTTTTGAAGGTAATAAAGTCGCAGAAACGATCGCAAACATTTTTGATTATACACAGCCAATCGGTATGGTTATCTATGTTGCGCTAATTATTGCGTTTACGTATTTTTATACGTTTGTTCAGGTTAATCCAGAGCAAATGGCTGAAAACCTGCAAAAGCAAGGTGGATATATCCCGGGAATACGCCCAGGTAAAAATACAGAAACATATCTCACACGTGTTATGTATCGTTTAACATTTGTAGGATCGATATTCCTTGCAGCAGTTTCTGTACTACCTATCGCTTTAGGCAGTCTTGCAGATTTGCCTTCTGCAGTACAAATCGGCGGCACGAGTTTGCTCATTGTTGTAGGGGTTGCACTCCAAACAATGAAACAACTAGAAGGCCAGTTGGTGAAACGTCACTACAAAGGCTTTATTAAGTAAACCTAGCTGCCAGTGAGAGCGAGGGGATTATGTGAATTTGATTTTAATGGGTCTCCCTGGTGCCGGAAAAGGTACGCAGGCTGAGAAAATAAAGGAAAAGTATAGCATCCCTCATATTTCAACGGGAGACATGTTTCGTCTAGCAATTAAAGAAGGAACAGCACTTGGAAACAAAGCAAAAGCTTTTATGGATCAAGGTGCACTTGTTCCCGACGAAGTTACAATTGGTATTGTAAAAGAACGGTTAAGCAAGGACGATTGCAAAAACGGGTTCTTATTGGATGGTTTCCCAAGAACGATTGCACAAGCAGATGCTTTGCAACAGCTTCTTGCAGAACTAAACACAACCATTGACTTTGTCGTTAATGTGGAAGTACCAGAAGAAAAATTGGTGGAGCGTTTAACAGGACGACGAATTTGTCCAACTTGTGGAACAACTTATCACGTGCTCTACAACCCGCCAAAGGTTGAAGGGATTTGTGATAAAGACGGTTCCCAATTAATTCAACGGGATGATGATACTGCTGAAACGGTTAAGAATCGCTTAGCAGTAAACATCGAACAAAGTAAACCGTTACTGGACTTTTACCAAGAAAAAGGATATCTCGTTACCGTTAATGGTGATCAACCAATTAACAAGGTGTTCGAAGATATTCAATTAGAAATTGAAAAATAAGCAAAGTAACTGTAATTCAGACACGTTTACAGATGAATTATCATCTGTAAAAAGATATAATTATGTCGTAGTGAAACATTACGGTAGACTCGTTAATGGTGACACATTACAGCAGTGAAATTTAAGAAGTCTTTAGATTATATGAATAAAGCCTAAGTGAAGGTGATCGTTGTTGAGCGAAGAGGATTCAGTTCCGCGAATAGGTCAAGTTGTTCGTATTATGCAAGGGCGTGAAGCAGGACAATATGCGATTATCATTAAAGTTCTTGATAATCGGCTTGTATTGCTCGCAGATGGAGAAAAACGCAAATATGATCGACCAAAGAAAAAGAATCTGCATCATATTGAACTAATGGATTATATTTCTCCGGAAGTCCAAAACAGCCTTCTAGAAACTGGTCGTGTCACAAATGGTAAATTACGATTTGCTATAGCTAAATTTTCGAGTGAGGTTGTGACTGATGTAGAGAAGGAGGATCAACACGATGGCGAAAGACGATGTAATTGAAGTGGAAGGTACCGTAACGGAAACATTGCCAAATGCAATGTTTAACGTCGAATTAGAAAATGGCCATACGGTTTTGGCACATGTATCTGGTAAAATTCGTATGCATTTCATTCGCATTTTACCAGGTGACAAAGTAACGGTAGAACTTTCCCCGTATGACTTAACAAGAGGACGAATTACGTATCGTTATAAATAAGCGAATGCGCTCCGATATAAAAGGAGGTAATAACAGTGAAAGTAAGAGCATCTGTAAAACCAATTTGTGAAAAATGCAAAGTCATCAAGCGAAAAGGTAAAGTAATGGTGATTTGTGAAAATCCAAAGCATAAGCAAAAACAAGGATAAATATTGAAGGAGGTGCGACACACTAATGGCTCGTATTGCAGGTATTGACATTCCACGTGACAAACGTGTAGTCATTTCATTAACGTACATTTATGGTATTGGTAAGAATACTGCAGCAAAGATCCTAGAAGAAGCGGGAGTTTCTCAAGATACTCGTGTTCGTGATTTAACAGAGGATGAACTAGGAAGAATCCGTAAAGCGATTGACGCCTATACAACAGAAGGTGATCTTCGTCGTGAAGTTTCATTAAACATCAAGCGTCTAATCGAAATTGGTTCATACAGAGGAATCCGTCATCGTCGTGGCTTACCAGTGCGTGGTCAAAAGACGAAAAACAATTCACGTACTCGCAAAGGACCTCGTCGTACAATTGCAGGTAAGAAAAAATAACGTGAAGGAGGTATGCTAATCATGGCTCGTAATAAAACAAATACTCGTAAGCGTCGTGTGAAAAAGAATATTGAAACAGGTATTGCGCATATTCGCTCTACTTTTAACAATACGATTGTAACGATTACGGATGCTCACGGTAATGTAATTGGTTGGAGCTCAGCTGGTGCGCTTGGATTTAAAGGCTCCCGTAAGTCAACTCCATTCGCTGCACAAATGGCAGCTGAAACTGCTGCAAAATCTGCAGTAGAAAACGGCATGAAAACATTAGAAGTTACTGTAAAAGGACCAGGTGCTGGACGTGAAGCAGCAATTCGTTCACTTCAAGCAGTCGGCCTAGAAGTAACTGCAATTCGTGACGTAACACCAGTTCCACACAATGGTTGCCGCCCACCAAAACGTCGTCGTGTATAATTTTTAGCGTATATAATTTGTCACCCTGTCTATAATGGGTTATGATGGCTAAAGGTATATAGTGAAACGTTTAATCTCATTTAAAACCTTATGTACGGCATCTAGATAGACAAAAATGTACGAAATTAAGACAATAGCGCAGAAACGCCAACTGCCTATTTGGGGAATTTCGGTTAGACACGATCGTCTAACCGGGGTTTCGACGTTTTTAAGGAGGGTTTTATGAATGATCGAAATTGAAAAGCCAAAAATTGAAACGATAGAGATCAGTGATGATGCTACGTTTGGAAAATTCGTGGTCGAACCGCTTGAACGTGGATATGGTACTACTCTAGGAAACTCCTTGCGTCGTATCCTACTATCCTCACTTCCAGGCGCTGCTGTTACATCTGTTCAAATTGATGGAGCACTTCATGAATTTTCAACAATTGACGGGGTCGTTGAGGATGTAACAACGATCATTTTAAATCTAAAAAAGCTCGCACTAAAAATCTACTCTGATGAAGAGAAGGTTTTGGAAATTGATGTTCAAGGCGAAGGAAAGGTAACTGCTGCAGATCTAACCTATGATAGTGATGTAGAAGTATTAAACCCAGAGCTTCATCTTGCAACATTAAATTCTAAAGCAAGCTTGCATATGAAAATCACCGCCGAGCGTGGTCGCGGTTATCGCCCAGCAGAAGAAAACAAACGTGATGATCAACCAATCGGAGTAATTCCTGTTGATTCGATCTTTACACCTGTTGATCGGGTGAGCTACCAAGTAGAAAATACACGTGTAGGTCAAAACGCAAACTACGACAAATTGACTTTGGATGTGTGGACCAATGGCAGCATCCGTCCTGAAGAAGCTGTTTCTTTAGGAGCAAAAGTATATACAGAACACTTAAATATTTTTGTAGGTTTAACCGATGAAGCACAAAATGTGGAAATCATGGTTGAAAAAGAAGAAGATCAAAAGGAAAAAGTGATGGAAATGACCATCGAAGAGCTTGATCTTTCTGTTCGTTCCTACAATTGCTTAAAACGTGCTGGAATTAATACAGTTCAAGAGCTTTCAAATAAATCTGAAGAAGATATGATGAAAGTGCGTAACCTTGGACGCAAGTCATTAGAAGAGGTAAAACTCAAGCTTGATGAGCTTGGTTTAGGTTTGCGCAAAGACGACTGATAACCGATAAATAAAAACCAGACACCTTTAGAAAAAGCGTTCAAAAAGTCTTCGTAAAAAAACAATCGCATCTATGCTTGCTCGCTTTCCATTCCGATGGAGGCAAGTAAGGGTTAGAGTACGCGTTTGTTTGGCGAGACTTCTTTTGAACCTACATTTGAGAAAGGGAGGGATAGTCCATGGCTAGAAAATTAGGACGTACTACAGACGCTCGTATGGCACTTCTTCGTAACCTTGCTGCTGATTTGATTATTCATGAACGGATCGAAACAACAGAAGCAAAAGCGAAGGAACTAAAAACGATTGTAGATAAAATGATTACACTTGGTAAGCGTGGCGATTTACATGCACGTCGTCAAGCTGCATCATTCCTATACAAAAAAGAAGCAAATGAAAACGAAGATGTGATTCAAAAGCTTTTCAATGATGTTGCTGCACGCTATGAAGAACGACAAGGTGGTTATACACGTGTTCTTAAGCTAGGTGAACGCCAAGGCGACGGAGCAAAAATGGCAATCGTTGAACTAGTTTAATGTTTCCATACGTGATAAGGGCAGGACTAAATCTCTTCTATGAGGTGAATCCAAGCCCTTTTTTTGTAGGCTCTGTTCTTCACCAAAGATAAATGGAATGATAGAATAGAGAAGGATATGTAAGAAAACATATTAAACTGGGATCCGTTTTGTAGAGGGTTAACCGAAACAAAACGTAAATGTAATTAATCGATACAATATACCAAGGCGGAGTAGAGAAAGAGGAGAGCGAAATATGAACAAAAAGCTAGTAGAGTTTAGAAATGTATCATTCCGATATACAGAAGAGCAGCCTTGGGTTTTGAAAAATTGTTCTTTTACTATTTATGAAGATGAATGGGTAGCTATCATTGGTCATAATGGATCGGGAAAATCGACGATCGCAAAGCTAATGAATGGACTCCTTTTTCCACAAGAAGGAGAGATTTATATTCACGATCAGCTTGTAAATGAACAATCAGTGTGGGACGTGCGAAAAAAAGTTGGCATGGTTTTTCAGAATCCGGACAACCAGTTTGTTGGTACAACGGTTCAGGATGATGTTGCATTTGGAATGGAAAATCGAGGCTTTTCACGTGAACAAATGGTAGAACGAATTGAGAACACGCTAGAAGCAGTTGGTATGCTTGACTATCGCTTAACTGAACCACATCGGCTTTCTGGTGGTCAAAAACAGCGCGTTGCCATTGCCAGCGTGATGGCGATATCCCCTCAGGTCTTAATATTGGATGAAGCGACCGCAATGCTTGATCCGAAGGGAAGACTGGAGATTATGCAGACGGTTTCCCGTCTTCAAGAGCGAAACAGCCTTTCATTGATTACAATCACTCATGACTTACAGGAAGTGGCTCAAGCCGATCGTGTGATTGTCATGAATGAAGGGGAATTGTGGAAGGAAGCGACACCAAGAGAAATCTTCGCAGAAAAAGCGGCATTACGGGAAATCGGTTTAGATGTCCCGTTCGTTGCGATGCTTGCAGAAGAGCTACAAAAGCTAGGAATTCCCATCTCGAAAGAACCGCTAAACCACACAGAACTGCTGGAGGACCTATGGACATCCTATTCGACAAGGTAAGCTATATCTATCAACAGAATACGCCATTTGCACATAAAGCAATCGAAGATCTATCCTTTCATATCCCGTCAGGCTCGTTTGTGGCGGTTATCGGGCATACGGGATCAGGAAAGTCTACCCTTATTCAACACTTAAATGGCTTAGTCACGCCAAGTGAAGGTGAAGTACGGATCGGGGAATATCGATTAACAAAAGATGAAAAGCCGAAGAACATGAAAGCATTAAGAAGCAAGGTTGGTGTTGTCTTTCAATACCCAGAGCATCAATTGTTTGAAGAGACGGTAGCAAAGGATATTGCCTTTGGACCACAAAACTTTGGGGTGTCAAAGGAAGAAATTCATCGTCGCATTAAACGAATAGCTCCAATGGTCGGAATTTCGGAGGCCTTATTAGATCGATCGCCGTTTGATTTGAGTGGCGGTCAAATGCGCAGGGTGGCCATTGCAGGTGTACTTGCTGTAAAACCAGAAGTACTTGTTCTTGATGAGCCTACTGCTGGATTAGATCCACGCGGTCGGAAGGAAATCATGCGTATGTTCTATGAGCTTCATCAGCGTGAAAAGCTAACGACGATCATGGTCACACATAGCATGGAGGATGCGGTGACATATGCGGATTATGTAATTATGTTAAATAATGGAACGATATACATGGAAGGAAAGCCAGAAGCGGTTTTTACGAAGGCAGAGGCATTAAAGAAGGTACAGCTCGACGTACCAGAAATGATTCAATTTATCCATGCGTTCGAAACCAAATTTGGAACAAGCCTTCCTTTTAAACGACAAACGATACAACAGTTGGCAGAACAAATTCAGCACCGCTTAAAGGGGGCTGAATACGATGAATGATTCGCTTATTATTGGACAATATGTTCCAGGATCATCGATTGTTCATCGACTAGATCCACGAACAAAGATTACCGTAATATTCTTTTTCGTCTTTATCGTGTTTTTTGCTAATTCTTTACCAAGCTATACAGCGATCACTATCTTTGCATTAACGAGTATGCTTGCGACAAAAATATCGGTTCGCTATATCATGAAGGGGTTAACACCTGTTTGGTTTTTAATCGTGTTTACGTTTTTATTACATTTAATTGTTACGAAGGAAGGCTCGGTTTGGCTTAATCTGTTTGGCTGGAAAATATATTCTGGTGGCGTCATTCAAGGGTTCGCTATTTCAATGCGGTTTTTCCTGTTAATTCTCGTAACATCACTATTAACATTAACAACAACCCCGATTGAAATTACGGATGCCATTGAGGATATGCTGCAGCCTTTGAAGAAAATTCGCTTTCCAGTACATGAGCTCGCATTAATGATGTCGATTTCTTTACGATTTATTCCAACGTTAATGCAGGAAACGGATAAAATATCAAAAGCACAGGCCTCACGTGGCGTAGACTTTCGCACAGGCCCATTAAAAGAGCGTATAAAAGCCGTTGTACCACTTTTAGTGCCATTGTTCGTTAGTGCCTTTAAACGCGCAGAGGAGCTGGCAATGGCCATGGAAGCACGTGGCTATCAAGGTGGAGAAGGCCGTACGAAGCTTCGCGAATTAAAAGTCGAAAAGCGGGACATTCTCGTGTACGTAGTGTTTGCTTTTGTCGTTGGCCTATTATTTTTTACAAGAACTTATTAACTAGGAGGATGCGGTACACGATGTTGAAGAAGATAAAATGCATTGTAAGCTATGATGGCAGTCTTTTTTCCGGATACCAAATCCAGCCTAAAAAAAGAACTGTTCATGGAGAATTAGAAAAGGCATTAACCAAAATGCATAAAGGCTCCTCCATCAGAGTGCATGCATCTGGGAGAACGGATACAGGTGTCCACGCGATTGGCCAGACCATCCATTTCGAGACACACTATGATTTAACTCCAACAGATTGGAAAAATGCACTAAATACACTGCTTCCGAACGATATATATATTCAAACGGCTATCGAAGCACCTGCTCATTTTCATGCGCGCTATGATGTTGTAGAAAAAGAATATCGATATGTGGTAAGAAATGAGCGGGAGCCGAACGTGTTCAAACGAAACTATGCCTACCACTTCCCTTATCCGTTAGACATGGAAGCTGTTCATGCAGCTTGTCGGCTTTTTGAGGGCACACACGACTTTACGACTTTTTCATCGGCAAAAGCAACAGTGAAGGGGAGCAAGGAAAGAACGTTGTATGAGGCTTCCTGTCAACAAGAAGGAGAGGAGCTTACCTTTACCTTTCGCGGAAGCGGATATTTATACAACATGGTACGTATTATGGTTGGAACGATTCTTGATATTGGACAAGGAAAGCGCCAGGTAGCAGATATACCCATGCTGTTTGAAAAGCGAGATCGCCGTCTTGCCAGCGCCACCGCGCCAGCACAAGGATTGTACCTGTGGAACGTAACATATAAAGACGAGCTTAAAGCGGATAAAATAGGAAAATAAAACAAGGGCAATTACTTGGAATGATGCTTCTTTACTTAAAGGGATAGATTAACTTGAATCTATGATGTGCAAGGAAAAAAGTGGCTATTTTTGTTCGAGAAACACGTAATGGTAAGTAAAGAAAATTACCATTGATTTTTATTTACTTTATTTGCGGGAATATACCATTATACCTTGACATAAGACCCTGTTTTGGTATATTATGATTTATGGCATTTTATTTCTAAACCATGATTAGCCCCGGAAACTAATTATGTTGAAATATAGGAATAACTACGAAAAATGAAACATTGAATTTGGAGGGAAACCAACATGCGCACAACTTTCATGGCGAATGAAAATAATATTGAACGCAAATGGCTCGTTGTGGATGCGGAAGGCAAGCGCCTAGGTCGTTTGTCAAGTGAGGTTGCTGCAATCCTTCGCGGAAAGCACAAGCCTACTTATACACCACACGCTGACACTGGTGATCACGTGATCATCATTAATGCTGAAAAAGTAGAACTTACTGGAAACAAAATCAATGACAAGATGTACTATCGTCATTCAGGCCATCCAGGTGGTCTTAAAGAACGTACTGCAGATGAAATGCGTACAAAATACCCTGAGCAAATGATCGAGCTTGCTATTAAAGGCATGCTTCCTAAAGGATCATTAGGACGTAAAATGGGTAAGAAACTTCATGTTTACAGAGGTTCTGAGCATAATCATCAAGCACAAAAACCAGAAGTATATGAGCTTCGTGGATAATCTTTAAGGGAGGTAAATCAATTGGCACAAGTACAATACTACGGCACAGGTCGTCGTAAAAAATCAACTGCTCGTGTACGCCTAGTTCCAGGAACAGGTCGTATTGTAATAAATAATCGTGAAGCAAAAGACTATTTTCCATATGAAACACAATTGCTTATCTTGAATCAGCCATTAGTAACTACTGAAACACAAGGTACGTATGATGTTTTAGTAAACGTACATGGAGGAGGATACACTGGTCAAGCTGGTGCTATCCGTCACGGAATCGCTCGTGCACTTCTAGAAGCAAATCCAGAATACCGTGCATCATTAAAGAGTGAAGGTTACCTAACTCGTGACGCACGTATGAAAGAGCGTAAGAAATACGGACTTAAAGGCGCACGTCGTGCACCACAGTTCTCAAAACGTTAATATACTTGGTATATCAATGTCTACCCTCTTTGCTCTTATGGAGCAAGGAGGGTTTTTTATGTCCAATTTTGGTATTTTAACCTCGAGTATCCTTAGTTTAAATGACATTTATTTTTGAACATCTTCCCCGTTATTCTTTTGCTTTATCGGTCACGAGAGTATAGAAATCCATCGGTTATTACTCTGAAATTAGTACAACTTCTTAGTCGCACGTGAGTAGAACATGTGCTACTCTATAGTTGCATGATTAACGTGACAACACTTTCAACTCACTGTGAGACAATATATCTTCCTCATTCCAGTGTATAGAAGAGATGGTGCCTACATTAATTAATAAGGGGTGATGTTTATGGATACTCAAGTAACTACGGAAATTAAAATACTTAGTCCTGCTCCTGAGGTGTTTGAAGCCTTCGTAGACCCGGATAAAATAGGGGGTTTTTGGTTTTCTTCAAGTTCTGAAAGATGGGAGCAAGGTAAAACAATCACAATCAGGTATGATGAATTTGAAACAGAAGGATTAATCAAGGTTTTAGAAGTCGAGAAAAATAGGAAAATTGTGTTTTCGTGGGGATTCGAAGAGAATGATGAAAGGGACGTTACGATTTCACTGAAAGAGTTGGATAATACGAGTACAATAATTGAAGTAATCGAATCCGGGTTTAAAGAAGAGGACCCCCAAATAGTAGACAAGATGATTGGACAAAAAGGAGGATGGGTTTACGCACTAACTTGCTTAAAGGGTTATTTAGAAAATGGTGCTACTAATTTAAGAGCATCGATACTTAAATAACCATCATTTCATGAGGTTATCATTTATCTTAATCAACACAGAGATGAAAGAATGATTTTTTACCATCAGATCTAGTGATTTAATAAAGTTTCTTAATAGAATCTTACTGCAAAAAAAGAAAAAACGCCTGTATCGAATACAGGCGTTTTCTACGTATATTTGTGGCGAAGAATCATGTGTTCACATCCACATGTATTGCAATTCCTCGTCTTACACAAATCAGCTCATCGCTTAAACAGTATACCATGGATGTGAAGTTTAAACCACTGGTTTTTAACTTAATTGTAAGCGTAAAAGTTGCTCAGATATGTTTTAAGGCTGTGCTACTTGACTTCGAGTTACTCAAAGGTGATATACTACCGTTGAAAACGGGGGAGGAAATTATCGTGAATGATTTAGTTGAAAATAAGAATAATCAAAACGGAACAGCGGTTATTGTTGGTGCTTCTCTCTCAGGATTAATGACAGGAATTGCGCTCGCGCAAGAAGGCTTGTATGTAACGATTTTAGAAAAGGTTGGAGAAAATCGAATTGGTGGTTCGGGATTGCGAGTGAATGGAGGAACTATTGGTCGATCGAAGACGGAAAAGCTCCTCAAAAATCTCGTTTCTAATGGGAAGAGTACAGTTCAGCTCTGGTCAACCATCGAGTCACGTTTACGGGCAGAAGCAAAAAAGGATAATAAGATAACCTTGCGATATGATACGCGTGTTGTAAACGTTAATCAGGATGATGAGTCGGTTTGGGCATTAACAGACCAAGGGGAAACGATTCACGGGGATTTGCTGATCGGTGCGGATGGGCATAACAGTCAGGTACGGAAGTATATCGCACCACATAAACCAAACGCCACATATGCGGGTTATATGGGGTGGATTGCGTCGATGAGCGAGAATGACTTGCCGAAGCATCTTCTTCCTAGCACGCATAAGCCAGCAGTGGAGATGTTTGACAGTTATGATGGGTTTAAGTTTGGTTCCATTATCGAAAAAAAGGACGATTCCGCTGATTCTGGAAGTCGTAGAATTGGCTGTACGTGGTATGATAATCGGCAAAGTGCGTTATTGCGTCGTCTTGGATGTGTGGAAGGAATGGTCGTACGTCATTCCTTGAATGGTGCTGATATTCCAGAAAGTACGTTAAAGGAATTAGCAAATCGGGCTGCGAATTGGCCGGAGCCATGGCGATCTGCGGCGCTTCATGGGATAGAAACACATACACTTATTGGCATTCCGATAAAAGAATATGTTCCAGATCGACTGGTGAAAGGACGGATTGCGCTCGTTGGCGATGCGGCACACGTGCCAGCTCCTGTTACAGCAAGCGGGTTTAATGAATCACTCCAAGATGCGGTAGCACTAGGTAAATGTGTGGAAAAGGGAGTGCATGGGCAATTAGCGCTTCAGGCATTGGCGAAGTATGAATCGCTTCGATTAGATAAAGTGCGAGAAATGGTGCAATCAGGACAATTTTATAGTTATTCGTTTGGGCGTCCATAAGGAGAGAATAAAAATGTACACCGTAAAAGAAGTCGCTTCATTGCTTGATTTGACCGAACACACCATTCGCTACTATACGGATAAAGGACTTGTTCCGAATTTAAAGCGGGACGCGAATAATAATCGTTTTTTGATGAAGCAGCAATCAATTGGCTGTTATGTGTAAAGCATTTAAGACAATGCGAAAAGAAGCTGAACTACTCGCCACTTGAAATATGAGGTGAGCTACGAGAAAGTAACCTTTCTTTTTCCCGTATATAGCTATGGTTCTTTTACAACGGCTACACGCCTTTCAAATCGAGTAATATGCATGTTTGATAAGCGCGAGCTAAAAACGGTGGATGTTTTACCTGGCGCTATCGCAATTGATGATTTCAATGAGATCCTGTTGGGAAAAGGTTTCTTATTATGGATATAGAAAACAAAGAATTTATCGATATTCTCCCAGATATAGAAGTGGATATGATAAAGAAATACTTACAATCACGAGATATTAGTCGAGTGAAAATGGTAGTAATGGATTTATTGAAATCATTTAAACAGGCAGTGTGTTAAATAGGAGCAAAGGTATAACCCTATAATAGTCATTAATTGTAGATGATCGATTTCTTGATTTCTTTGGAATAAAACCGTTTAGATATTTATCAACTGTTCTACGATGTACATTTCACTCCCTTGCTAGTCTGCTCTTATTATCCTTATATTTAGTTTCTCCACCAAATTGTCAGGTTTGATTGACTTTCCCCTTTAATCTCTGTCTTAAAGTTTATTGAAACAAGTATATTCCTCACCTCATGCACGTATCTATCAAAGTTGTACATTGTTAAGTGAACGTTTCAGTACATATTAAAGTTAGCATATATACATGCTCCATTTTGACTCCAACATTATCTAGCAATTAGAATGAAAGAAAGGTTTCAAGGGGGATAAAATATGTACCTTGGTAGAAAAATCTTTACAACTTTTACAATTCTGTTGTTAATTCCACTTATTGTAATTGGAATTACTGTACACTTAGTTTTTTCCTCTTCGAAAGTTGAAGAATTCACTTCTTATTCAGAGAACTCTATTAAACAACTAAATAATAGTTTAGATTTAATGATGGAGGATGCAGCTAGATCAACGTTATCATTGCTATATAATAGGCAACTAATAAATATATTAAGGGAGTACGATTATGACTCTTCCCTCGAATATAGAAACCACAAGCACACAAATGAATTTTCACTTTTTCTCTCAGGTATTTTATACAAAAAAGAACCTGTTTATGCAATTCATGTATTTACTAATAACGGTTGGATATTTAGCCATATGGGCGATTATAAAATAAAAGATAAAGTAAATTTAATTGATGAAAATTGGTATCATGAAGCCAAGGATAGTAAAGGATCATGGCTTATAAATTCAGAAGAATATCCCAGTTATTATTTGAACAGCAACAAAAGCTTTATCAGTCTTGTAAGGATTTTAAAAGATCCAATAGATAGCAAAGACATTGGAGCAATTAAAGTAGATTTTTCACCAGAATATATATCAAGGCTTACAGAACAGCTGCCAGGTGAATATTGGCAGATATTAAGAGGCGATAATCCGCTTTTCAAAAGACAGAAAAATGAAATTATTGAAGAATGCAAAGTTAACAATAGTTGGATTAAAGATGAAGGAACAGGAGATAAATACTTATGTGTTACGGATACATCGGTTAAGACAGGGATACAAGTCAGCAATATTATTCCCGAGGATGAAATCTACAAGGATATAGCAGAATTTGATACATTTTTATCGATTTTGATTGCTGTTTGTATCCTGGTTTCATTGATATTATCCTATCATACTTCTAACTATCTTATGAAACCTTTGGAAGTTTTAAAAAAACAAATTAAAGGGTTACAAAATAGGAATTCCTTAGAGCGGTTGGATATTAATGAGAATGCTGATATTGCGATACTTAGCGGTGCTTATAACAATATGTTAACTGAAATAAAACAATTGGTTGAGGAAGTGTACGAATTAAATATTAGGAATGCTAATTCGGAATATAAAGCATTGCAAACTCGTATGGATCCACATTTTATTTTTAATGCATTAGAATCAATTAATATGACTGCACTTAAAAATAAACAATTGGATTTGTCAGATATGATTTCTGAATTAGGGACGTTAATCAGGTTCAGGTTAAAAAATGATGAGCAACTGATAATACTTGAAGAGGAGTTGGAATTTAGCAAATCATATGTTTCGATAATGAATCAAAGGATGAGTGAAAATCTAAATGTAGCTTGGGATATTGATACTGAAGCTATGAACATTAAAGTTCCTAAGTACATTATTCAACCATTAATTGAAAACGCCATCATACATGGATACAACGGGAAGAAGCTCAATATTTATGTAATCGTAAAACTTAAGGGGTTTTATCTAGTAATCATAGTTAAAGATAATGGAGTAGGAATTGATAAGGCTAAACTTGATTTCATGTTGAAAAAGTTCAAACAGGAATCTGAAATCGGCAAATATTTTAGTGCGGGAAGGAAGAACAATGGAATTGCATTAGAGAATATTAAACAACGGCTAAATCTTACATATGGAACAAAAAAAGAGCTGTTACAGATTGATTCAGAAAAGAATTTAGGAACGACCATCACGATTACAATCCCAATGAATGAAGGTGATGTCTTTGAGAAAGGTTCTATTAGTTGAAGATGAAAAAGTTATTCGGGACGGGGTAAAAACTTTATTAGAAGAAGTTATTACTGGATATAGTGTACTTTGGGAAGCGGATTGTGGTAAAAGAGCTTTAGATATAGTAAACATTGAAATACCTGATTTAATTATTACCGATATCAGAATGCCAAATGTGGATGGATTGGAGTTTATTGGCATACTCAAAAACATCCACCCTTCTGTCCCTGTCATCATAATTAGTGGGTACGATGATTTTGCTTATGTTAGAAAAGCTTTAAAATTGGGAGTTAAAGATTATCTGTTGAAGCCAATAAATAGAATGGAACTTGCAAGTGTTCTTGAGACAATCAATAAATCAAAACAGGTTTTAGTTGTTTCCGAAGATAATATTGGAGAACCAACAATAATTAAAAACATCAAAGAAGCTGTGGAAGAAAACCTTGAGGGTAATCTATCGCTCAATTATCTTTCTAAAACTCTCAATCTTCATCCTAATTATATAAGTCAGCAATTTAGCCAACATACAGAAATTAGATTATCAGATTATATCTTGGATAGAAGAATGAGCAAAGCAAAAGAACTATTACTAAATACTAATCTTAAAGTATATGATATTGCCCATCTTACTGGATTTTCAAATGCGAAACATTTCGCCTCTGTATTTAAAAAGCATAATGAAAAAACTCCTCAACAATATAGAGAGGAAAGCTAAATATTAATAATACAAACCATTTCTTAAGATTAAAGCATTTTAAAGCGCTTACATAATTGCTAAGATTGATGTTAATGAAAGGGGGAAGATTATGAAAAAATACTTTATTGTCTTGTTAGGAATGGCTTTAATGATTTTAGGTGCATGTGATAAGGGTAGTGAATCGAGTGGGGCTGGTAATGAAAAGGTTGAACTTACCTTTACAACATGGGGCGGAGATCAGCACATTGAAATGTACGAAGAGTTGTTAAAAGAATTTTATGATGAAAACCCAAATATTAAAGTTGATGTTGAAAGCATTCCACATGGTGATTATCAACAAAAGCTTTCAGTTCTTGCTGCAGGAAACGAACTTCCAGATGTGGGATGGGTTGCAGAACGAATGGTACCACAGTTTGTCAAGAATGACATCTTAACTGATATAACGGATATTGTGGAAGATAAAGATTTTGAATTTGACGATTTTATTCCATCAACACTGGATTTGTGGAAGCATGATGGAAAGCTATTGGGACTGCCTTTTTCTACACCACCAATGATTTTATATTATAACAAAACAATGTTTGAGGAGGCAGGTCTAGAGACACCAAACGAATTGGCAAAAAAAGATGAGTGGACATGGGAACAATTCGAAAAAAGTTCAAAAGCTTTGTCAGGAGGGAAGGGTAGTGAAAGAACATATGGAGCAAGGTTATTTAATGAATGGACTAACTTTGCTACTATGCCATCACATACCCTATCCTATGGTGGCAAATTATTTTCGGATGATATGACAAAGTTTGAGTGGAATTCAACTGAAGGTATAGAGACATTGAAAATGCTGGACCGTATGATGTTTAAGGATAAATCGCATGTACCACCAGGAGAAAACATTAATTTCGAAAGTGGTAATGTTGGCATGTTTACATTCATGTACAGTTATATAGCTAATGTCCGTGACATAACTGATTTTGATTGGGACATTGCTCCTCTACCGAAAGGACCTAAAGGAAGAGTTCCATTGTTAGGTCAAGCAGGCATTGCTGCATTTGAAGGTAGCGATCATCCTGAAGAAGCGAAGAAGCTTTTGTTATTCTTGGAAAGTAAAACTGGTATTCAAGCTCAGTCTTCGTTCTTTGTACCACCAAGAAAAAGTGTTTTGGAGTCTGACGAATTTATTAATATCCCAAATAACCCATCAAGAGAATCCATTGAATTAGCACTTATTGATGAAATGGATAATGGATTTACATATCCATTACATGAAGATTGGACAAAAATTGAAAGTGAAATTATCAATGGATTTGATAAACTATTTTCTCAAATTGAAAAACCAGAAGGAATATTGAAGGAAATGGAAGAAAAAATTGATCCTATACTAGAAAAGTAATGAGAACGGGGTAATTCCCGTTCTCTTCATAATAACTTTTTATGAGGTGAAAGAATGAATAATGGACTAAATGATTTTTTATTAAGTAAAGAAATGCCTATTATTGTTAGCTTACCTGAAAACCGTGTGGATTTAGCGGAAGCTGCGATTAATGCAGGTGCCGATGCACTAAAATTCCACATCAATGTAAGCCACCGTGCAAGCGGAAATGAATTTAAGGGGCTGGACAGTTATATTGATGTATTCACTGAAATTAGAAAGATATATAACGGTCCCCTTGGTATTGTTATTAGCGATGATATTAATAAGGTGAACCAAGTAGATATAGCGAAGTTAAAAGAAGTTGGTTTTAGTTACTTTTCACTCTATGCAAAGGACATTACGTCAAATTTACTACTTCAAAATGATTTGGAAAAAACCGTTGCTGTTGATGATCAGTTTGATCCTTTCAGAGTGAAGGCAATTGAGCAATTTGATATAAAAGCAGTTGAATTGTCCGTGGTAAAGAAGGAAAACTATGGAAAGCCACTTAATTTTACGGACATGGTTTTATATGAAAACTATAGAAAAAATACCGATCTTCCGCTTATTATTCCATCCCAGAAAAAACTTGTTCCGGCTGATATGGATATTTTAAAACAAATTGGCATAAATGCAGTAATGCTAGGTGCGGTTACAGTTGGAACGACAGTAGAATCTATTTATCAAGCTGTGTCTGAATTTAATGAATATAATAGTAAATTAAGCTGACATAAGGATGATTGTATGACAAAAACAAAACTAATACGAAGAAAGAAAATCAGCAATAAATTGGGAGATACTATAGGTGGATGGTTATTTATTTCACCTATGTTACTAGGGTTTACAATTTTCATGTTTGGGCCATTATTATATGCTTTTTATATTAGTTTGCATGATTGGCCACTATTGGGAGAATCATTTTTCACTGGTTTTGAAAACTATCAAAATCTTGTTAAGGATAACTCCTTTAAAAACTCTTTAATTGTTACCTTGCTCTTCAGCTTAGGATTGGTGCCACTTAATATTACCTTGGCAATGTTTTTAGCGGTTCTTCTAAAAGACAAATTTTGGGGCATAGGCTTTTTCCGAACAGCTATATTTGTTCCGGTAGTAACATCATTAATTGTCTGGGCAATTGTCTGGAAATATCTTCTTGCTCCAGAATTGGGATTTATCAATCAATTTCTAGGGTTATTTGGAATTGAAGGACCTTCGTGGCTATTGAATAAGAGTACCGCGTTGCCGGCAGTGATAATAGTAAGTGTTATCAAAAACGTTGGGTTAAACATGATTTTATTTTTAACAGCAATGCAACAAGTTCCTGAGGAACTGTATGAAGCTGCTGAGTTGGATGGAGCCTCAGCTTTCAGAAAATTCAGGAATGTAACATTCCCTTTAATTACTCCTACTATTTTCTTGACCATGATAATCACAACGATAGGAGCAATGAAAATTTTTGGCCAAGTATATGTAATGACACGAGGAGGGCCTGGTGAAAGTACAAAAGTGCTAGTTTACTATATTTGGGAAACTGCATTCAAGCTATTTGACATGGGGTATGCTTCAGCCCTGGCCTTTGTTCTATTTTTCATTTTATTAGCTTTTACTATCCTTTCATGGGTAGTGAGAAAGAGGTGGGTATTCTATGAGGAATAAGAGAACTTTATATTTAAGATATCTTGGATTAAGTTCAATCATTATTTTTATGATAGGTCCTCTTATTTGGATGATTTTAACTTCCTTGAAAGAGCCCGCTAGAATTTTTACTCAATTTTTTCCTAGTCCGATACGATGGGAGAATTATATAGAAGTTTTAAACAAAGTCACTTTCTTAAAGCAGTACTGGAACAGCATATATATTGCTGTTTTAGTTACACTATTTGTTCTATTATTTGCCTCGATGGCTGGATATGCATTTGCTAGGATAAATTTTCCGGGAAAAAATATAATTTTTATCCTGTTATTAAGTGTAATGATGATTCCACCAGAAGTCACTATTATTCCCTTGTTTTTATTTATGAGAGATTTAAATTTGGTGAATACGCATATTCCGTTAATATTATTACCTGTTTTTGGCGCTCCAGGGGCATTTGGTGTATTTTTGATGCGACAATTCTTTATTGCAATACCTAAAGAACTAGAGGAAGCAGCGATTATGGATGGCTGCTCAAAGTTTAGGATTTACTGGAGGATTATGTTACCACTTTCTATTCCAGCACTATCGACGTTAACCATTTTTACATTTTTAACAAATTGGGATGAATTTTTATATCCTTTAATATTCATCAATAGTAGAGAATTAATGACACTTCCAATTGGTTTGTCACTGTTCACAGATGAGACAGGAACTGCTTGGCACCATCTAATGAGTGCTACCACATTGGCAACAATACCTTTACTAATAGTGTTCTTTTTTGCACAGAAGAAGTTTATTGAGGGAATGACAGCTGGCAGTATTAAATAGTGGAAATACATTAATTGGAGGAATCTATAAATGAGTTTTGAAAATCTATATTACTACAGACCTTCCATAAAAACAGATAATCACGAAACCATTGAAAGAGACTTAATAGTATATTGTGCTACACCGGCAGGTATTACTGCCGCTGTTCAAGCAAGCCGGGCAGGTTTATCGGTGGCAATTGCTGAATTTGGACGACATGTAGGAGGCATAACTGCCAGCGGCCTAGGAGCAACTGATTTAGGAGCTGGCCAAGCGGTTGGAGGTCTTTCAAGAGAGTACTATAGAGAAATAGGAAAGCATTATGGAAAGGAGGAACAACAAACATTCGAACCTAGTGTGGCCAAAGCTATATTTGATAAATGGATTAAGGAACATGACATAGATGTGTACTTTGATCAACATTTAGTTGAAGTTAAAATGGAACATGGAAAAATTACAGAGTTAGTGATGGAAGATGAAACGGTTTATAAAGGGAAAATGTTTATTGACAGTAGCTATGAAGGAGACTTACTGGCCAAAGCAGGTGTTTCGTATCATGTTGGCAGGGAATCCAGTGCTACTTATCAGGAAATATTTAATGGGATTCAGTTTGGTGGACAACATCATAAATTCGAAACATGGATTGATCCGTATGTTACTAAAGGAGATAAAAGTAGTGGCTATCTATCAGGTATCACAGAAACCGACATGGATGCGGTGGGATATAATGGGAAAGGAGATAAATCAATCCAGGCATATAATTTTCGTATCTGTCTAACAAAGGATTCCAATAACAAAATACCTTTTCCTAAGCCTCCAAACTATGATGCAAATCGGTATATTCTATTATTACGATATATAGAAGCAGGTTTTTGGGACGCTATGAATCTGCATACTATGATGCCTAACGGTAAATCAGATTTGAATAACTATGGTGGATTTTCAACAGATAACATCGGAATGAATTATGAATGGCCAGATGGTAGTTATGAAAGACGGGAAGAGATCTTTCAAGACCACTTTTCTTATAATCTAGGAATGCTTTACTTTTTGGCGAATGATTCCAGGGTTCCGGCCGATATCAGGGAAGAAGTCTCATCGTGGGGATTGCCTAAAGATGAATTCAAGGAAACGGGCCATTGGCCACATCAGCTTTATATTAGAGAAGCAAGAAGAATGATTTCAGATTATGTGATGACGGAACATAACTGCTTGGGGTATACAAGGATTGATGATTCTATTGGTCTGGCATCTTACCAAATGGACTCTCATCATTGTAGAAGAGTTGTCGTAGATGGAAGATGTGTGAATGAAGGCGATGTTCAAATTCCTATTGCACCATACCCCATTTCTTACCGTGCAATTAGACCAAGGATGGAAGAGTGTACAAATTTATTAGTACCAGTGTGTGTATCAAGTTCTCATATCGCATATGGCTCCATCAGAATGGAACCAGTATTCATGATACTAGGACAATCGGCAGGTGTAGCAGCTACATTGGCATTGAAAAATAATCAGAATGTACAAGATCTTGATTACAAAGAATTAAAAGTGGAATTATTAAAGGTTGGTCAAGTTGTTGATTGGGATTCTTCTATTGAATATGATCCAGTAGAAGCAATGAAGAAAACATTTGGAAAAGTAACAGTAAAAAGATAATAGAGGGGCGATTCTTTTGAAATTAGGAAAAGCATTTTATTTTATTTTGATTTTTTTCTTATTGATTCCAGATGTTCAAATCGCACATGCAAAAGACAAGGATCAGGGGCTAGCGAATATTCTACTTGTACCTTTGGATGACCGCCCAGCAAATATCTATTTTCCACAAAAGGTGGGTAAAGCAGCGGGAGTTAATGTAATTACCCCATCAAGAGAAATAATTGGATATTATGACAGTCCTGGTAATAGCGAAGAAATAACTAAATGGTTAATAAGTAATGCTGAAAAAGCTGATGGCTTTGTACTGTCTACCAGTATGTTGGCCTACGGAGGATTAATTGCCTCAAGAACAGGTGAAAAGACAATCGAGGAAGCTTATCGAGGCATACAAATCATAAAAGAATTAAAGGAAAAGCATCCGCAAAAACCAATATATGTATATGATACTATTCAAAGACTAGCGGTAACTGCAATCAATGAAGATTATGCAAAATACTATGATCAAATACGGGAATGGGCAATTCTTTATGATAAAGTTCATAACTTAGGATTTGAAGAGGACCGTGCACGATTGGAGCAATTGGAAGCAATTATTCCTGTAGAAGTATTGGAGGATTACTTAAGAGCAAGAGAAAGGAATCATGAAGTAAACAAAACCCTTATTGAATGGACCGAAGATAACGCTATTGATTATTTGATATTGGCACAGGACGATGCCGCTCCTTATGGGCTCCATCGCGCTGAAAGAGAATTATTGGTTGAGAAAGTTGATGCTTTGAACATTGAAGATAAAGTGGCCATTTTCCCTGGCGCTGATGAAGTAGATGGGGTACTTGTTTCAAGATTCGTAACGAAGCTATTTAATGAAACGCCAACGTATTTCATTGAGTACGGAGGTATCCACGGAAAAGATTGGATTGCACCTTTTGAAGATACAACTTTTGATGAAAACGTTATGAAACACATTATCGCTGCTGGAGCGGATATTACAACAACTGAAGCAGATGCTGATATACACCTAATTTTAAATACACCTTCGCAGGAAGGTGATAGTAGATCAGATGATATAAATGCTATGGTTAATAGAATTCAGGAATTAGTTTTGAACAATAAACAAGTTGCTATAGGAGATGTATTAATCGTTAACAAAGCGGATGAAGATTTTGTTAAGACACTTGCTGAAAAGGTGGACCTAACTAAAATACTTTCATATAGTGGGTGGAATACTGCTGGCAATGCACTTGGTATGACTGTTGGTCATGCTACGTCAAGAGATGCATTCCTTAATCAAAAGTCAGGATTCGGTGTACCTGTTTACAAGGAAACAGCGAAAGCCCATTATGAGTTTCTGCTTCACCGTTTTGCAAAAGATCAGGGATATAAAAATGTGGTGCAGCCTGCTACAAATCAATATATTTTAGATATAGGTGCAAACCCATGGGATTTGGGTAGTGACTATGATGTTGTTAATCAATTTGTTAGAAGTAACTTAACAACTGAAACCGTAAAATGGTATAGGAATTTTGATGGTAAATCGGTTTATATCGGTTCGAGAGGAAGAAAGAAATTTTACAGTACAATTAATGGTTTAAGCGATGTTCACGTTAAACTTCCCTGGCCAAGAACATTTGAAGCTGAGTTGGAACCAGCGTTAAAATTAGAGTAGATGATTATTGCTACCTTAAAATTGTATACTACATTGATTAATGTTTTTCTGGTGAAATGGTTATTCGTACGTCTTGATAAAAATAAAAAACCGCCTTTTCTCAAATGGTTATGAACTGCATCCCGTTGTTAGATGGTGTCTAACAATTGGGGTGCAGTTTAGTTAAGAAGAAGCGGTTTTCTTACTTAATATCTATGTTAACTGCATCGTTGTGATGCATGTTCCGTCATTTTCAAAGGTAGAAATTTCTGATTCAACTTGCTTTCCATCATGTGTAATGACAACACGATATGTCTTATCACGAGGAAGCCACAAGTCGAAGAACCCATTTTTCTGGGAAGTTACGGTTTTGTCGACAATTACATTTCCATCTGTATCTTCAATTAACACATCGAAATCCTTTTCAACCATTTCTCCCTGACAGCCTGTTAAGCTATGATTGGTACAAGGATGGGTTTGCTCTATAAAAGGCGCTATCGATACAAAAAATTCATCCTTAGGTAAATCATAGATTGTTTCACTATTATCCGCATCGGTCACGATAAGCTCTTGTGATGTAATGGAAGCGGATTGATCGGTTATCTCCCCAACACTATAATCTTGCACAAGCTGTTTAATATCTGTCGTTTCCTTTTTAGAAGCAGATTCTTCGTTTGTTCCATCATCACTACATGCAACTAAGAAAGCAGCAACCAATAGCATAATGACGGCACTTATTTTTAATTTCATTTACATGCACCCCACTTGTTTGATTATTCTCTATTAGTATAGCATTTCTAATGCGATGACATCGCTATGTTCTCAAATTGACATAATTCTTTCACGAATTAAGAGTAGTTCACAAGAAATCCTCCCAAGCAATAAAGCCCTTCTGTCGTTTAAGATAGAAGCTTCTTTATCACCTGTCGTCCTTTTCCATGTGGAATGCATAAAGGCGTTCCGCATATTGGATCATCGATGATATCACACTCCAATTTAAAAATGGTTTACCACATTCGGAGTAATCACTTCTTCGGGCTTTCCTTGTGAGAATACCTTTGTAGATTATAAAAAAGGGGAAGGAGTGTGTCAACTATCATTTGTAGCTGTGCATTCGTATTAGAACATCAAACAGATTCATCGATCAGAACAGCGTAGTATCTGAGAAAATCAACGAAAAATCAGTACTTCCTGTATATAGTCGCTTTTTTTATTTTTAATCGCAGCAGGCAAATTACCGTTTCTGGGAGGACAAGACTTGCGTAAATTATCCTATGGAGGTGATATTCATGTTTGGAATTGAAGCATACGGGGTTGTGCTAATTCCAATTATTATGGGGCTGATCGAGGTAGCTAAGATTCTAGGGCTGCCGAGAAAATATGCACCACTGCTTGCGGTAATTTTAGGAGTAGCTGCAGGAACGATTTATGCGAATCCTGATAGTCTCAGAGGAGGCATTTTGATTGGAATTGCCTTAGGACTTTCTTCGGTAGGTCTTTATAGTGGGACAAGAAATTTTTTGTACCAAAATAAATGTAAGGAGAGCTCAGAAGATGATTAATATTTTTATTGATCCAGGACATGGAGGAAATGATAGTGGAGCAACTGGATATGGACTAGAAGAAAAACAATTGACCTTAGCAATCGCGCTGAAAACAAGAGATATCCTCCAAAATGAATATGAAGGTCATTCTATTATGCTTTCTCGTACAACAGATGCGACACTTTCACTCTCGCAACGAACAAATATGGCAAATAGCTGGGGGGCAAACTATCTTGTATCCATTCACATAAATGCAGGAGGGGGAACAGGATTTGAATCGTATATTCATAATGGAAGCTATTTAGGCAAAGGGGAGACGGATCGCTTACGGGGGATTATTCATGATGAAATCGTTTTAGAGACAAATTATGGTGACAGGGGAAAGAAGGAAGCGAATTTTCATATGCTCCGTGAATCAAATATGTCCGCTGTGTTAACGGAAAACGGATTTATTGATCATCATGCAGATGCTACAAAGCTAGCAAGTGATGCATTTTTGACTAAAATTGCGCGTGGACATGCAGTAGGCCTGGCCAAAGCACTTGGTTTGACGAGAAAAACAGCGTCAACTCTGTATATTGAAATATTGGCTGATGCCCTGTGGACGTACAATACACCGGATTGGAATGATAAGGCTGTTATTGTAAATAAAGGGGAAGTATATACGGTGATTCAGGATAAGTTTCCAGTAGACGGTGGCTATATGTATCAAATTAAAAGTGGACTGTATATTACCGCTAGTCCAACCTATGTACGTGTCTATTCACGATAGGTGTTCGAAAGCCTCACAATAGCGTGGGGCTTTCGTGCGAAACTTGATAAAGAATTATGTGGAAAAGAGTTGACTTTTTAAACAGCTTTACATAAAATAAGAACAAACGTTCCCTTTGGTGGTGGTTTATAATGATTGGCCTCTTTCATCGATCCGTCCAAAATAAAGAAAAGCTTATGATATTCTATATAGACAGTACGAATCATATCACTCAACGCATTATTCGTGTTTTGGATGTGAATGAAAAACAGGTGTTAGCATTTTGTTATTGGCGAAAGCAAGTACGGACATTTAAGCTGGATAAAATTTTATCTGCCGATGTGCTGCGAAAGCGTAAAGCATAATGGATAGTGAACGGTCGATCATCGACTATCCTTTTTCATATGTCCATACGCGATTTTGATTGGAGTTTTCTGGGAATTTTTCTCCAGCTTTTAATTTTATCTGCTTTGGATTATTTACGTTGCTTCCTGTTTCTCCAATTTCAATATATACACCATTATTTGGCGCCTTTTGTCCAGAACGGTAATGACGAAATTCTCCCATCACATCTTCCCTCCTTTTCCTATATAATGGCTCTTTTCTGTCTGATTCATTCCCCTATATTGGAGATACTTTTATTTTTGACTTTGTTACCTTGCTAAAATACGCTATAGTAGTTTTATTCATTAATTATATTGTGCAGGGGGTAAAGTATGAACAATATCAAACAATTATCAAAAGCAGACTATGAAGCGATTTTTGACTTATCCCAATTTGCTTTTCAATATGTTCTAAGTCCTGAGGAAATGAAGAAAAAAAGAGAAGAAGCAGAACGCCACATTATATGGGGCTGGATGGAGGAAGAAACGCTCGCAGCGAAAGTACATCTGATCCCACTTTCCTGTTATATCTTAGGGAAAGAATTTGAAATGGGCGGGATTAGTGCGGTGGCAACCTGGCCAGAATACCGTCGTAAAGGAATGGTAAAGCATTTGTTGAAGCATGCGCTTCAATATATGCGGAAGCAAGGACAAACCATTTCTTATTTGCACCCATTTTCCATTCCTTTTTACCGAAAATTTGGCTGGGAGCTCGCATTCGCGGAAAAAGCTTATACCATTCCGATGAAGCTTTTACGTAAACAGTGGAATGGGGTGGGTTATGTTAGAAGAGAGAATCAACCTATTTCCTTGTTGCATCCGGTTTATACTGCTTATGCAAAGGGATTTTCAGGAATGCTTGTTCGAGACCTTAAATGGTGGGAGCAGCGCATTCTCAAAAAAGATGCACAAATCGCAGTAGCATACAATGATAAAGGAGAAGCAGAAGGCTATGTTATGTATGATGTAAAGGACAAAAAACTTACTGTACAGGATATGGCATCTACATCTCTTAACGGAAGAAAGCTATTATTACAGTTTCTTGCAAACCATGATTCGATGGCGGAAAATGTGGAAATGGTTGTTTCAGAAAGAGATCAGCTTGATTTAATCGTTGATGAGCCAATCTATGAACAAAAAGTGCAGCCATATTTCATGGCTCGCATCGTTGACGTTGCTGCATTTTTAAAGCAGTATCCCTTCACAACGCTCGAGAAATCCTGTCACGTATCGTTAATTGTCGAGGACGAATTTCTTCCAGAGAATAATGGAGTATACCACATCAAGGTTAAAAGCAACGAATCAACTGTAACTTATGTAAAGGCGGTTAGTGAACAAACACAGGGAATTCACTGTTCTGTGCAAACCCTTGCTGCAATCATGCTTGGTTACAAACGACCGGTCGATCTATATGGGATGGAAAAGCTAAAAGGTTCGAAGGAAGCTATTGAAAAGCTTGAACAGATCGTACCATTACAAGAAGCGTTTTTTGCCGATTATTTCTAAAAGTATATATAGCAAGTATTCTTATGCGAATAGAAAACGAGTATTTAAATAAAATATTTGGCGGTTAATGGCTGTTCATACGTCTTGAATAGAGACGATGGGCAGCTTTTTTTATTATAAAAGGTGGAATATTGATGTGAAAGTAGCTTCGCTGTCGACAAAGCGCGCTCGGATTCTTTTCTTCTATTATTATTTTTCGAAAAAAATAGAAAATGGTAGGAAATTGTTTACAGATAAGTTAAAATTAATAGCAAGGAAATCTCGTACGACAACACATAGAAAAGGAATGGAATTCATGACCTATCATGTGCAATTGGTGAAACTTTTGTTTTCAATGGAAGATCATTTATATCGAATTCAACGGGCAGAAAAGATTAGCAATCTATGGAAAGTCACTGGGTTTTTAGCTGTTGTTAGTCTGTTTCTCTATGGATGGATGGCATACCTTGGAATTGGCTCTGAGCTGATTTCCAGAGAAGCAGTTGGATTAGGGATGGAACAATATGAAGCAAGCAAATTTTGGTTTATTGTAGGACGAATGTTATATGGGCTGCTTTTCACAGTGCTTGTTATTGCTGTACCTGCGCTTCTTTTCCACTACTTAACAGGAATTCCTTTTCAAAAGCTTGTCATTATGCAGCAGGTTGTATTCTCGATTCTACTTTTGGAACGATTAACGTGGATACCATTGGCGGTTTTCTTTGGTCTTGATTGGTATGTATCACCAGCATCCTTCGGCATTCTCTTTTCTTTCATAACTGATAAAGCATGGCTGATTTATTTTTTTGGAGCAATTTCGTTATTTCAGCTCTGGGTTATAACCTTCCAAGTAACTTATTTGCGTAAGCTATCATCGATGAGCAAGCAACGGATATGGCTAAGCGTTTTATTTCTACATATTGTTGAGTGGGCCTTTGTTTCCCTGTTTGCCTTTATGGATCGCTATTTGATAGGTGGGTGGTTCGGATGAGGAAAAAGAAAGTAATCATGTTTATGGTCCTGTTTTTTATCGGATTGAATGTTGGTCTAGTGATGCTTGATAAAGATAAAAAAGTTGATCGCATTACATATGTGAGTGAATGGAACGAAGTTAGCCTTGGCGATGTATATGAACGGATTCAAGTTGACGGTATGCTAGATTATATTAATGAACAGCATGTGTATTTTGATAATCAGCTTGGTGGGTTCGATCAATTTCTAGTAGAAGAAGGAGACATGGTCAATAAAGGAGATCCGCTTTATTCATATAAAGCGACTTATTATTATGAGACAAAAGCAAGCCTTGAACGGGAAGCTGAGCGTTTAACCGGAGAAATGGAAGCGATCGAAGCGGCTATTGGAAAGATGAACGCGTATCAAGTATCTCAAACGACGATGAAGTTTGTTTCCCCAGAAGGAAATGAAACAATAGAGATACCGCAGAATCAATCTGAGGCAACTTTACTTAAGGAGCAATATATCCTCGAAAAGGAAAAAGAACGGGATCAAAAGGCGGCCCAGTTGAAAAGCATCCAATCTCAAATCTCGGAGCTTTCTTCGAGTGGTGATACGATAACGGTGGAAAGTCCGTTTCGCGGAAAAGTAACAACGGTATCAGATGGATTGGATAATCCGATTGTGACGATTCAGCTTCCAGAATTATTGGCCCGAGGAGAATTGACCGAAAAGGAACGGATGCTTGTCGAAGAATCGATGTCTGCAACAGTTAGTATGACAGAGGGAAAGCAACAGGTAGAGGGTGCTGTTCAATTTGTTGCTGAAGAGCCAGTATCGCTGGAAATCAAAACGCGGAGTATGTATCCATTTCATGTAGCACTCGATAAAGAAGCAGATGATATCGAAACACTTTTACCAGGCTACCATGCATCGATTTTGATTACGTTACAAGAATCATTAGATACACCGGTTATTACAGAGAAAAGCTTGTTTGGAAAGTATGTCTGGAAGATGACAGCGACTGGAAAACTGGTAAAAACCCCTGTTCAAACAGGTATTGAGATGAAGCCTTCGGTCGAAGTAACACATGGTGTTGAGCAAGGACAATGGCTTGCACAGGCTAAAAAGGAGCGATTTCGCAATGACGCTTCATTTATTACACCATTACAAATAGAACGAATTCCTTGGAAACAAGTACGACAATTAGGAGATTGGAAAAAAAGTATAACCATTGGTTTGCTTTCTCGTTAATAGAATAAGATTCAATACGAAGCGTAAGAGACAAAACAACCTCAAAATACTTTTGGCAGTATCATCTTTGCCAAGTGCACGGCCTTAATCCACTCGGAAAAGATAGCACGCTTTTCCGAGTGGGTTTTTCGACGTACAGGACGTACTAGCGCAGACGTTGCCACAGGACGTAGCGGTTTTAGTCTGCGTTCCTCTATTTCATTTTCCCAAAGGACAACGAACGCTTCGGCAGCGATACATCGCACGCAGAAAAAGTGTTCCTCTTTTTCAAGGAGTCTCCCCTTAAGCAACATCCCCTTATGCATACTTTTTCTCTCCTTGTTTTGTTTGCTTATGCTTCTGATCATGTAACAGTACGTTGATAAGTGCCCCAATTAATAACAGCATGGCGGTTAGATAGAACCAAATCATCAGTATAATAATCCCACCTAAACTCCCGTACGTAACCGAATAGTTTCCGAAATTACTCACATAGAAAGAAAAGCCAAACGAAATAATTTGCCATAAAAGGCTGGCTATACAAGCTCCTGGGAAAGTGTGTTGAAAAGAAAGCTTCTTATTTGGAGCAAAGCGGTAAAGTCCCATTATAAATAAGGCCAGCACGAGGAAAGATACGAACCAGCGAAGCACTTGAAATAGCACATCAAACTCAGTGAAAATCGGTAACGATGTTTTTAATAAACTCCAAATTAAATTTCCGAGCACAGGAATAATAAACGCGATTAGAAAAGCTAGGATGACGCCTATCGTAAGTCCAAGGGCACGCAATCGAACAGCGAGAAAGGAACGCGTCTCTTCGATATCATAGGCTTCATTTATTGATAGCATAAAGGAACGAACGCCATTCGATGCAGTCCATAATGCACCAATAATTCCAATCGTTAATAATCCGCCTTTTGGTGTTTGAACGATATGAACAATATTATCTTGGAAAATAGTTGCTATTCCGTCTGGGACGTGTTGTTGAACAAAGGCTATTGCATCCTCAGGTTGAATTTGAAAGTATGGAATAATGGTAAAGCATACGATAAGCAATGGAATGATGGACAGTAAATAGTGATAGGCTTGGGCAGCAGCAAGTAATGGAATATTATGTTGCTTCCACCTGCTTAAAAAAGCGCTTGTGAAATGGATGATTGCTGTCATCTGCTTCCCTCCAATGAAAGTCGTTTATTCATGCTATACCCGCACACGAGTGAATCTAATCTGCATCGTTTAAGTCATAAAGGAACGTCTTGTCCCATAAAATAATAGCAATATAAAGGAGTAAGGGGCGGTATAGATGGAACGTTACAGGAAGCATTTGCAGCGTTTAGCATGGGTTGTCGGGTTATTCATGCTTGTATTTTTACTTCAATATCCACTTCAGCAAACACAAAAAACATGGAATACATGGTCACTTCCATTATCGGGAAAAACGATCGTCATTGATCCAGGACATGGCGGACCAGATGGTGGTGCAGTAGGAAGGGATAAAACAGAAGAAAAAGATATCGCGCTAGCGGTGAGTAAAAAATTACAAGGGTATTTACAGCAATCTGGAGCACTGGTTTATTTAACGCGGGAAAAGGATACAGATCTAGCAGATGCACAAACAAAAGGATTATCGAAAAGAAAGTCAGAGGATATCCGCAAGCGACTTCAGTTTATTCATGATAAAAAGCCAGATTTTTTTCTTTCTGTTCATTTGAATGCGATTCCTTCTCCGAAATGGAGTGGGGCACAAACATTTTATTATGCGCGTTATGAGGAAAGTAGGCATCTAGCTACAATGATTCAAGAGCAAATGATTACAAACTTAAAAAACACGACACGCTCCCCATTAGCGATTAATGGCATGTACTTGTTAAGAGAAGCAAAGGTTCCAGGAGCATTAGTAGAGATTGGCTTTTTGTCGAATGAAAAGGAAAGAGAATTATTGAAAAAGAAAAGCTATCAAGAAAAAGTAGCAGTAAGCATGTATGAAGGGATGCTGCGATATATGACAGAGGAGCCAAAAGAAGAAGCATCTGAATAACCTTTGAAAACAGTGAAATACCTTATATATTTAAGCCTTCCCTTTCTCCAGTTCATATCACTTAGATTTCAAGTGATTTATGTTATACTAGCAGTGGACATGTTATCATGTGGAGCATGACAATAGAAATTGAGCTTATAATGCTTCTACTTATCATTATTCAACCAATGCTACCAAAGGGAAGGTGACAAACTGTGTTAACGAAAGAAGAAGTAATACAGCTGCTTAGCCCAGTAAACGATCCATTTTTACATAGAACACTTGAAGAAACAGACGGGATCAAGGATATTTCGATTAGGGAAGATAAAAAGCATGTAAGTGTCAAGCTGGCGATTGGTAAAACAAATACAGCGGAGCAAATGACACTGCAACAAGAAGTGGTTCGTATTTTAAAGAAAAATGGAGCTACGACGGTGGGATTGCGCTTTGAGCAATTACCAGATGAGGTAATTCAAAAATATCAGCCAACCGTAGATCATGAAAAAGAAGCATCTTTACTAGGTGGAAGCCAGAACACGAAATTCGTTGCGATTGCTAGTGGTAAGGGAGGCGTTGGTAAATCAACGGTTACCGTAAATACAGCAATGGCTTTAATGCGTTTAGGTAAAAAAGTCGGAATCATTGATGCTGACATCTATGGCTTTAGTATTCCAGATATGATGGGAATTGAGGAAAGACCACAGGTTCGAGGCGAAAAGATTATCCCAGTAGAACGCTTTGGTGTTAAAGTTATTTCTATGGGATTTTTCGTAGAGGACAACTCGCCGATTATTTGGCGTGGCCCGATGCTAGGAAAAATGCTAACAAGCTTTTTTAAAGAAGTCGAGTGGGGCGATTTAGATTATTTATTGCTTGATTTGCCTCCAGGAACTGGCGATATTGCCATGGATGTGCATGAAATGCTACCGTCCTGTAAAGAAGTGATCGTGACAACGCCACATCCTTCCGCTGCTTTTGTTGCGGCGCGTGCTGGTCAAATGGCATTAAAAACAAAGCATGAGATTCTAGGTGTTGTAGAGAACATGGCATATTTCCAAAGCAAGACGACTGGAGAGAAAGAGTTTGTCTTTGGACAAGGAGGCGGACAGAAGCTCGCAGAAGTCTTGAATACGAAAGTACTCGGACAATTACCGCTTCAACAGCCATATGAAGATGAGGATGATTTTGCTCCATCTGTTTATCAGGCGGATCATCCACTCGGAAAAGCATATCATAAAATAGCAGCAAAAATTGTTGCACAGCTAGAGAAATAATAGGTGATATTAAATAGAACAGCCTGCATTTCCTCCCAACTTTCGGAGGATGCAGGCTGTTTCGTTTTGCTGCTTATCGTTTTAGGATTAATGAGCATATTACAATGATTGATTTTTTGTTGCATGCACATTTTCATCAACTACACAGGACGTTTGCGAGCACGTGTTATTTAATTCGCAGGCAGCACACTTTCCTTTTGAACTTTTTTTAAAATACCGAAAAAGTGTATACGTACCGTAACCAAATATTAATGCGATAAGAATAACATTAATCATCATTGAAGCTCCTCTCCGTTAAGCTAAATTTCTCAAAAAAGAACGGATCCAATTTGATAAATCACCCATGTTACAGCATAGGCAGTAACGAGTGGATAGATAATGGAAAATACTGTCCACTTCGTTGATTTCGTCTCTCTCCATATAACTGCGACAGTAGCTAAACAAGGAATATAAAGTAATACAAAAACCATAAATGAATATGCAGATACTGGCGTGAAAAATTGACCAAGCGACGTAGCAAGTTCATTTTCAGATACCGCATAGATGATGGACATCGCAGAAACGACTACTTCTTTTGCTAAAAATCCTGTAATTAATGATGCAGCGGCTTGCCATGTACCAAAGCCTAATGGAGCTAAAATCGGAGCAATAAATCCTCCTACAATCGCCATAAAGCTGTTATCCATTTGTACATTAAAGCCACCTGGTCCAGCATAGCTCATGAGCCATATAAATATAGAGCCTGCGAAAATGATGGTTCCTGCTTTGCGAATAAACCCTTTTCCTTTTTCCCATGTACTACGCCACAAGGTTTTAGCATGTGGCAGATGATAAATAGGAAGATCAATAAAGAACATGGACTTTTCATGCTTCATAATTGTCATGGAAATAAGCTTCGCAACAATTAAAGCTAAAATAATGCCAAGAAAATATAGTGAAAAAACAATAAGTGCTTGATGCTTAACAAAAAAGGCGCCAATAAATAAAGCATACACTGGCAATCGAGCAGAACAAGACATAAATGGAGCGATAAGAATCGTTAATAATCGTTCCTTTCGTTGTTCGATGGTTCGGGTTGCCATTATACCTGGTACATTACAGCCAAAGCTAATGATCATTGGAATAAACGATTTTCCGTTCATACCGAAGAATTCCATGAGGCGATCCATTATAACAGCGATTCGTGCCATATAGCCAGAGTCTTCCAATAGTGAAATAAAGAAAAAAAGCACGAAGATTTGAGGGACAAAAACGAGAACTCCTCCAACCCCTGCAACAATTCCATCAATGATAAGTGCATGAACAAATGGCGATGCCCCGATGAGGGTAAGACCTTGATCAATCCATGTACTTAATGGACCACTAAAAAAGGCATCGAGTAAATCAGATAAAGGTGTACCTATCCAAGAGAATGTCACTTGGAAAACAAGAAACATCACGAGCATGAAGATTGGAATACCCCATATTGGATGGGTGACATAATGATCTAATGTTTGTTGCCACTTTAGCTTGTTCGTCGTATCCTGAGAGGTTGCTGTTTGTAATAATTGTTGGATAAATGCATCTCTAGTATCGAACAAAATACGATGAATCGGCTTTCCTAAATCACTTTCAAGCTGTTCTTTTAAGGCGACCATGTCTGCATAATTTTCGTTTTGTTGTAAATATGCATCAACCGATTTATTATTTGTAAAAAATTGCAGTCCAAGCCAGCGTGATGATAAGTTTTCCGCTGTGATTAAAGTAGAAAAGCTGGTTAAAGCTTCCTCTACGCGTTCTGGGTACGAGAGTGTAAACGCTGGTGCATCTACGGGAGCGGTTAGCTTCTCTAGGAGCTGATCCGTTCCGATATTTTTTCTAGCAATTACAGACTGGACGGGAACACCGAGCATCGCTGCTAGCTTTTCATCATCAAGGAGGATCCCCTTTTTTTCTGCCACGTCAACCATGTTTAATGCAATAACCATCGGGATGTCTGCTTCCAATAACTGAATGGTTAGATGCAAGCTCCGCTCTAATTGGCTTGCGTCAACAATGTTTAATAATTGATCATACTTTTCTGTTACGAGTGCATTAGCGACAAGCTGTTCATCAGCAGATACAGGCGATAAGTCGTAAATACCTGGCAGATCAATTAGTGTCCCTTGATTATTTTCAAGCTCTCCTATTTTTTTATCAACGGTTACTCCTGTCCAGTTACCAACATACGCATAGGAGCGCGTTAATGTATTAAAAAGAGAGGTTTTACCTGTATTCGGATTTCCGATAAGGAGGGATGTTTTCATAATTGTATAACCTCTATTTTTTTCGCCTCTGCTTTACGAATACAAATGTTTTGTCCACGACATTCGAGGATACACGGTCCGTTTAATAAGGAAGATTGCTTCATACATAGCTTGCATCCAGGCAAGAGTCCTACGGAAGTTAGCCGAAGCTGTAATGCGGAATCAATCGATTCCATTTTATCAATGATGGCATACTGCCCAGATCGAAGCTCTGAAAGATTCATTTTATCAACCCTTCCTAATTACAAATGAGAATCATTCTCTATTATATAGTGTAATGAATGAATGAACAAGAAGCAATGAAATGGGAAGAAAATAGCGAACGTTTGTGAACAAAAATGGAATGATTAGAATCAATTTTTTAAAGGAATGGGTTGTGTTTGTAAGATGGGAAATATGTATAAAAAGAAGGCGGGTAAATTAACCACCGCCTCCGCTTCCACCCTGTTGTTCTCCACCTCCACCTCCGCCTTGTCCTTGTCCACCTTGCTGCTGGCTCCCTTGCTTTTCCGCAGCTTTTAATAGGATTTCTTGGATTTTAGCTTGAAATAATGGAGAGTCAAATGTTTGTTGAATGGACTCTTCTAAATGCGCTTTAAATTGCTGACTTTTTAGTACATCTAGCATTTGCTTTTCCACTTCTGGATTTTTCATGAGGTCAATCATTTGTTTTTGATATTCGGGATCCTTTAGCAAGTCCTTCATCAATTTTTTATGACTATCCTCCATGGATTTAGCAAAGTCCTTTACAAACTTTGGATCCTTAAAAAGCTTTTCCCACATTTCTTTTCCTTTTTCAGAGGTTAATGCTTCATTGATTGATTTTTTAACAACCTCCGCATCCATGATAAGCTCCTGCTTCATTTTTTCATCGGCCATAATTTCTGCGAGTGCTTTTTTTCCTTCCTCTGTTTGTAATATATCAACAACCATTTTTTTTGTTGTATCGTATTCCCCTTCTTTCGCAGCTGGATTTTCTCCGCTACAAGCAGAAAGAAGCGTCATAATTACTATGCTAAACAGTATGAATCGTGATCTCGGAAACATAAGGAAATCCTCCTTCCTCCTTATGTTTAATATGGAACCGAAACGAAAAAATATGCACTTGTAGAGGAAAAAACAAGTTGTTCATGTTAAAATACGGGTGGTATGATTTGTGCATCATAAGCGGCAGGGGGAAATGAGATTGAATAGTCGAAAAGTAGTTACTTTATTTACGAGAACTTTGTTAATTGGGGGATTAGCAGGACTTATTACGAGTTTTTTTGTTAAAACCGATCAATACCTCGCTTATCTTAATCCACTTAATTTGAAAGAATTAGTTGGTGTGTTATTGTTTTCGCTTGGCTTAGGCTTGGTGTTTACGGTTGTAAGTCAAACAGGGTTTTTTGCTTATTTATTTATTCATCGGTTTGGTTTGGGACTTTTCCGTTCCTTTTGGCCAACCGTTCAAGTATTACTTATCCTGTTCGTGTTGTTTGATTTAGTTTATTTTCCATATACAGCAAGTGACGGGGATGGATCGCTTCTTCGTTATGTTCTTGTAGCGGCAGGCTTACTTATATATGGTGTAATTGTATCTTATATCAAAGCAAAGGAAACGAATAGCAGCGCCTTTATACCTGCCCTCTTTTTAATGGTTGTTATGACAACGATTGAGTGGGTGCCGGGTCTCCGTACAAGTGGAACCGATTATGCTTTGTTAATGATTGTCCCATTACTTGTTTCGAATACATATCAATTACTTGCTTTACACCGCCTTATTAAACAAGAGGACGGCAGATCTAAAAAGCCAGCTGTTGCCTTAAACAATAAAAAACAAGCAAGCTCAAAAACCTGATGGATCAATGATTCATCAGGTTTTTTTATGAAGTCAGATACATGTGAAAGCTTCCATTTAATCAACTATTTCTGCTTTTGCGTGGGCTTGATTGATCAACTCAGTAATTGTTACGAAGGACAATTTTTTATTTTTTAAACCTGGCAGAATCGTTTTTAAAGAATTAGCTGTCTGCTTAGCGGAATCAGAAGCATGCATCAGAATGATGTCACCATTTGAGGTGTTCTTCATAATGTGATCAATAATCTTCTGGGTACCGGGATTTTTCCAATCATGTGAATTGACATTCCAATGAATCACTTTAAAGCCAATTGATTCTGCGAGCTCTACAATCTCTTCGTTAAAATGGCCATTAGGTGTGCGTAGAAGCTCGACATTTTCGTAGCCAAGCTTTTTAAAGACCTCTTTTGTGTGCAATAAATCCTTTCGCACTTGCTCTATTTCCTGATCAAGATAGCTTTTATAGCGATAGCCCAACGTCCCTAGCTCATGTTTTCCTTTGACAATCATTTCAACAAGTTCTGGATGTCTTTCTGCCCATTCTCCACTAACAAAAAACGTCGCTTGCACTTGTTCTTTTTCCAACTGCTTTAATATCCCTTCTACACGTTCTTCTCCCCAGCTTATGTTAAAGGTAAGTGCAATATTTGGTTCTTTTTCATTCCCCTTTGCCAGAACATTTGGTTCCTCATTGGAAAACACCGATAGCGTTCCAGTTGTTTCCATCCAAATAAAAATGGCAGCAAGATGAGCAAATAGTATAAGGGTAAGGATTCGTGCTTTCTTACCGAATTTCCATACATAAAAATGCTGCATACGGTTCCCTCCTTTTGTATCAGGCTTGTCTTTTATTATATTTATGAGATAAAAGCGATATTATGAACAAGCTAATAAAAAACAAACGGGTTTATAAAGCAGTAAAAAAGGAAATAACAAATGAAAACTACTTCGACAAGTTTCGAGAAAATCAACTTCTGAATAAAATGATAAAGAATGGATAAATTAAGAAAACCAACCGACAAAATTCCACATTTTTCACGAATAACTGTGGTATGGTGTGAGGTGAGAAAATGTTAGGCTTGATTATTAACGAATTAGAGCAAAAAGAGATGCAATATTTAGTGAAACGTGAATTAGAAGAATTGCTCTTTGATTTAGAGGATCATCGCATTGACCCCATTGTAAAACAGTCTATGCGAGAACGATATCGGGTCCTTTTTCAGTTGTTAAGAAGAGTAGCCAGTCATGAAGAATGCTTGAAATATGTACCGAAGAAAACAAAAAACGAAGGATAATCGAAATAAGCGATTCATATGTATTGGCAAAATGTCAATGGATGAAGTTACATATGGAGATAGGCTAGCTTTCTGTTCAACCAAGAGCAGAAGGCTTTTTATATTGGAAAAACAAATGCATATGGTGTCAATTATTTTTAAGAAAAATGAGAAAAACTTTATACATGCTCTCATATAGATGTAATATAGTATAAATTCAAAAATATCTAACTAATTTGATTAATTTAAAAAGGAGGACGCATATGACTTCACCGCTCCTAGAGGTTCGCAATTTACATACACATTTTTTCACGAAGGCTGGAGTGGTAAAAGCAGTCGATGGTGTTGATTTTTCTATCAAGCCTGGGGAAACACTCGGTATTGTGGGAGAGTCAGGTTCTGGAAAAAGTATAACTGCTATGTCCATTCTTGGTCTTGTGCCCAATCCTCCTGGAGAAATTGTAGCAGGTGAGATTATCTTTAAAGGTGAAAATTTGCTGCACAAAAAAGAACAGGAAATGCGCCAAATTCGAGGAAAAGAAATTGCGATGGTGTTTCAGGACCCGATGACATCACTAAATCCAGTTTTTACTGTTGAAAAGCAAATGGTTGAAACCATTTTAGCGCATGAACGACTAACAAAAAAACAAGCAAAAGAACGTGCAGTGGAGTTGTTAACGCTAGTTGGTATTCCAGATGCAAGAAAGCGTCTTAAGACGTACCCACATGAATTTAGCGGGGGAATGCGGCAGCGCGTGATGATTGCAATGGCGTTATCTTGTAATCCATCGTTATTGATTGCGGATGAGCCAACAACTGCTTTAGATGTAACCATCCAGGCGCAAATTCTAGAGTTGTTTAAGCAAATGCAACAGGAACTCAATATGGCAATGATCATGATTACCCATGATCTCGGTGTTGTATCAGAGGTATGTGACAATGTCATGGTTATGTATGCGGGAAAGCCAACGGAATTTACGAGCACAAAGCAGTTGTTTGATAACGGCAAACACCCATATACGCAAGGGTTAATGCATTCCATACCGAAAATCACGCCAGAAAAGGAAAAGCTTGCGACAATAAAAGGCTCGCCCCCAGATTTACGAGCACTTCCAAAGGGATGTAGCTTTGCACCCCGATGCGCACATGCAATGGAAGCGTGCATAAAGACGGATCCAGTAATGACGAGGGTGGATGAAAATCATCGTGTTCGTTGTTTATTGTACGATCAATCAAAAAAGGCGGTAACGACATGAGTGCATTACTTGAAGTGAAAGATATAAAGAAACATTTTCCGATTAAAAATGATGCGGTTTTTTCGCGGGAAAAGCGTGTCTTAAAAGCGGTAGATGGGATTTCGTTTTCCGTTAAAAAAGGGGAGACGCTCGGTCTTGTTGGAGAAAGTGGCTGTGGGAAATCAACAGCAGGAAGAGTAATGCTCAAACTGTTAGAGCCAACGAGTGGAGAGATTTATTTTAAGGGTGAAAACATTACGAACTTTCGTGGGGAAAAGCTTCGCAAATTACGACGAGAAATGCAACTGATATTCCAGGATCCGTATGCATCGTTAAATCCAAGAAAGTCCATTGAGAAAATTATTTCAGAGCCGATGAAAATCTTTAATATTCCTCGAGAGGAACGGGAAAAACGCTTAGATTATTTGCTTGAGGTTGTTGGGCTTAGTGCATACCATAAGCAACGTTATCCACATGAATTTAGTGGGGGGCAACGCCAACGAATTGGAATCGCGCGTTCCTTGGCATTAGATCCTGAGCTTGTCATTTGTGATGAGCCGGTTTCTGCATTAGATGTTTCTATTCAAGCACAGGTAATTAATTTAATGGAGGATTTGCAGGCGGAATTTGATTTAACTTACGTATTTATCGCCCATGATCTTAGTGTCGTTCACCATATTAGTGATCGTGTTGCGGTGATGTATTTAGGGGAGCTAGTTGAAATTGGGGATGCGCAAGAAGTATATCGTGATCCAAAGCATCCATACACCCAAGCGTTACTTTCTGCTGTTCCTCAAGTAAATCCAAATGAGGAAAAGCAACGCATTATTTTAAAAGGGGATTTGCCTTCACCGCAAAACCCACCAAGCGGGTGTAAATTCCATACTCGTTGCCCATTTGCCGAAGAAATTTGCCGAACCTCCAAACCATCATTACGAAAAGCATCCGAAAACGGGGTAATGGCAGCATGTCATTTTGTCAAGGAGGTGGTCGAAGCTTAACAGCAAGCTGACCGTTATGCACATAAAGCAGAATCTAAAAAAGCAGGGGGAGAATTATGATTAAAAAGCAACGTTTATTATTTCTGTTCATTTTGTCAATAGCACTGTTTTTTATACTTGCAGCTTGTAACAAGGATACGCAATCAGAAAGCGAAGGAAGCGGAAATGCGGAAGGCGAAAACAAAGCTTCAGAAGGAGAAGCGAGTGGAGATAAGATTCTTGTTTTTGGCCGTGGAGCGGATTCGATTCAACTCGATCCTTCAAAAGTAACGGATGGAGAATCCATTTATGTTACAAACCAAATTTATGATACATTGGTACGCTATGAAGAAGAAAGCACAGAAGTAAAGCCTGCATTAGCAACCGAGTGGAAGGTTTCAGAAGATGGGAAAGTATGGACCTTTCAATTACGAGATGATGTAAAGTTCCATGATGGCAATGATTTTACAGCAGAAGATGTTGTCTTCAACTTTGAGCGTTGGACGACGTCAGCAGAATTTGTCTATTATGGCTATATGTTTGGGGCCTCTGAAGATAATATGAAAGGAATTATCGAAAAGGTGGAAGCAACAGGAGATTACGAAGTTACGTTCACTTTATCAGAACCGAATGCACCATTCCTCTATACGCTTGCGATGCCACCTTTTGGAATTGCGAGTTCAAAGGCTGTAGAAGAGCATGGAGAAGACTACTTTAAAAATCCAGTTGGAACTGGTCCATTTACATTTGAAGAATGGTTGCCAGATGACAAGATTACGTTAAAGAAAAACCCTGATTACTTTGGTGAACCAGCAAATGTCGATCAAGTTGTCTTTCGTGTAATTCCGGATAATGGTGCGCGCTTCATGGAGCTTCAGGCTGGTAGTATCGATTTAATGATGGGATTAAATCCACAGGATATTGCAACAGCTGAAGGAGATGATAATTTACAGATTATTCGTCGTCCTTCAATGAATGTATCGTATATGGCGATGAACACAGATAAGGAAGGCCCATTAGCGGATAAGCTTGTGCGACAAGCGGTTAATTTAGCGATCGATAAGGAACAGCTTATTTCACTTTATGAAGGGATTGGAAAGGCTGCTAAAAACCCAATTCCACCATCATTATGGGGCTTTAATGATGATGTAGAGGATTATGGATATGATGTGGAAGAGGCGAAAGCGTTATTAGCTGAAGCTGGTTATGCTGATGGCTTTGAAATCACATTGTACACGTTTGCAAATCCAAGACCATATATGCCACAGCCAAAAGTAACTGCTCAAGCAATCCAAGAAATGCTGAAGGAAGTCAATATTAAGGTAAAGATTGTTGAAAATGATTGGGATTCCCATTTAGATGCAACAGAGAATGGAAAGCATGATATGGCCTTCCTCGGTTGGACTGGTGATAATGGAGATCCAGATAACTTCATGTACGTATTATTGGATAAGGATAATGCGAAAATGGGGTCAGCAGGAAATATTGCTTTCTACAAGAGTGATGAAGTCCATGACCTATTGAAGGAAGCACAGGTTGAAATGGATCAAGAAAAGCGGACAGCGCTTTATATGAAGGCGCAAGAGATTATTCATGACGATGCGCCTTGGTTCCCAATCGCGCATACGACTCCACCACTGGCTGCAAAGAAAAGTATTGTGAATTATGTTCCGCATCCAACGGGAAGTGAACCTTTTAATTTGCTAGATATTCAAGAATAGACGATTATTCTAGGTTCGTTGATTAACGAAGGATGTAGTTTATGGAAGGCTCTTTCCTTGTCGGTCGATGATGAACGGGAAAGAGCCTTTTCCAATCATGCGAATAGGAAAGATTGAAGTGCGTGAACGGAGGGGTCACAAACATGGCAAAATATATTATCCGCAGATTAATGATGTTAATCCCTGTATTACTTGGCGTTTCCATCATTACATTTTCATTGATTCATCTTATTCCCGGTGATCCAGCAAGGAGTATGCTAGGGGAAAAAGCTTCCGAAACGCAGCTCGAGCTATTGCGGGAGGAGTTAGGCTTAAATGATCCATACATGGTTCAATACGGACGTTTTATGGGCAAGGTCCTTACGGGGGACTTAGGTGAATCAATTCAATCAAAAGAAGATATTTCCTATGAACTGATGCAAAAGCTACCAGCCACGATGGAATTAGCTGTTTTTGCAATGACCATTGCGATTGTAATTGGAATCTTAGCGGGGGTCATTGCCGCGGTAAAGCAATATTCCTGGTTTGATAACATTAGTATGACTGGGGCGCTTTTTGGGGTTTCGATGCCAATATTTTGGTTAGGGCTGATGATGATTTGGATTTTTTCAGTTACATTTAACATTTTACCTCCTTCTGGCAGGATTACGACTGGAGTGGAGCTAGATACGATTACGAACTTTTATTTATTAGATAGTATCCTAACCTGGAATTGGGTAGCGTTTAAAGATGTATTTTTACACTTGCTTATGCCAGGAATTGCACTGGCAACTATTCCGATGGCGATTATTGCAAGGATGACGAGGTCAAGTATGCTGGAAGTGATGCGACAAGATTATATTCGTACCGCAAATGCGAAAGGGCTAAAGCGTCATTTAATCATTTTTCAGCATGCATTAAAAAATGCATTTTTACCAGTATTGACTGTAATTGGGCTGCAATTTGGGTTATTGCTCGGAGGTGCAGTGCTTACAGAAACGATATTCTCTTGGCCTGGTGTAGGAAGGTACGTATTGCTTGCTGTACTTGGCAGAGATTATCCCATTGTTCAAGCAACCATTTTAATTATCGCTACCTTATTTGTATTAATTAATTTGATTACGGATATTTTATACAAATATTTCGATCCGCGTATCAAATTTAATTGATCAAGTTGAACAGGTTTTGTGCTTATCTTGAATGAAAGGAAGTGTCTTATGGCTATACAACCAAATCCTGTTACAGATCCGGGTATCGATGCTGTTGACAAGAATGTACAAATAAAAGGTCAACGGCTGTGGGTAGATGCGTTAACTCGAATTATTAAAAGTAAAACCTCCTTGATTGGATTATGTATTATTTTGTTGTTAATAATTACGGCTATTTTTGCTCCGATCATTGCTACACATAGTACGACAGATCAATCGATTGTGAATCGGTACCAGCCTCCATCCTCAGAACATATTTTAGGTACAGATGAACTTGGAAGAGATATTTTTAGTCGCATTGTATATGGAACACGAATCTCCATACAAATCGGAGTTATTTCGGTCGGTATTTCTTTAGTCATCGGTGTGTTACTCGGAGGACTTGCTGGTTACTTTGGTCGCTGGGTCGATCAAATTATTATGCGCATCATCGATATTATGATGGCATTTCCGAGTATTTTGTTAGCCATTGCACTGGTTGCTGTTCTTGGAAAAAGCTTAACAAATGCAATGATTGCAGTCGGGCTAGTGGGTATTCCTCAATTTGCTCGAATTGTTCGGGCAACGGTGTTATCGGTGAAGGAAACCGAGTATATTGAGGCAGCGCGATCGATAGGCGCAAAGCATCGCCGTATTTTGTTTCAACATGTACTGCCGAACAGTCTAGCACCAATTATCGTACAAGCAACCTTAGGGATAGGAACGGCAATTTTAGATGCGGCAGGCTTAAGCTTTCTAGGTCTTGGTGCACAGCCACCAACTCCAGAATGGGGGGCAATGCTAAGTGACGGACGAGCTGCATTACAAACTGCTCCATGGGTTGTAGCATTCCCAGGACTTGCTATATTTCTTGTTGTTCTAGGCTTTAACTTATTTGGAGATGGGTTGCGGGATGCGCTAGATCCGAGATTAAAGCGATGACTGATAAGGAAGCAGGTCTAATTTAAGTTAATTGAAAGGAAAGTATTTTGAATATTTTATATTTATAGTAAGATAAGGTAAAGCAATTGCTTTACCTTTTTTCTTGCTTCCAAGCTATTTTTTGAGGGGGAATCGAATGAAAAAATATATCCCTGCTACTATCTGTTTTTTCATTTTAATATTGTTTGTCATTGCGCCACAGCAGACGGCAACTAAAAGTAAACCATATGCTTCTTATCCGAATCTTCCTGCGCCAATTGGAGATCAAAAGCTATTAATTACGAGTGCTGGACAAGCAGTAGAAGCATCGATACTTTATTCCATTGCGGAACATCTTCACTTAGATGTGGATTACCGCCCGAGAGTACTTGCCTCAGATTTATATGATTACAATACGGTTGCTGTAGTGATTGGGTATAGTGCGAATGGGATGACTCAAGTAAATCGAACGTTCGAAGAAGAGGTTAATCGGATAAAAGCGATTGCGGAGGAAGTGGAAAACCAGGAAAATGCGTTGATTCTTGTTCATTTATCGGGAAATTATCGCAGTGATAGGAAGTCCTTGCAGTTGTTTGAACAATTAGTTCAGCGTGCAGATTATTATATTGGTATGAAAGAGAATAAATATGGCAGCAAAATCAAACATGCTTTAAAGCAATTTCGTGTACCAGCTACATTTGTAAGCGAGTTAGATGATATTCGTGTTCCGTTCAATTCGGCTTTTCGTTAAGCTTGTAACTTGAGATGGGCTAGCAAATACAAAAGATGCAACAGAATCCCTTTTCTGCTAGACGTAGGAGGTGGAAGAGTGAAAGCGAAGAAACATTATGTCGTCGGATTGCTAGGGCTTGGGATGTTAATTTATGGAGGAATGCTACCTTATTTTTTGGATCGTATGACGGCTTTTATGATCATACAAATAAATGAAAGCATTATCGATCGTGATAGCGGTCAGCTCCTTATTACATCTTTTATGTATGTTGCCAAGTATACGGTTATCTTCTTTTTTATTTATTTTGGTGCATTTCTATTTTCACGAGTGTTTTGTCAGCGTGTTGAAATGTTGCGTTATTTAGGGTGCTTTATCATCCTTACGACTAGTAGCATGTTTCTTTTTAATGGGCTACATCATGAGAATCTGACGTTCCAAACACATTTTCTTACACTTGGGCTGTTATTACTGCTCCAAGTCTATATACCGAAACAGAAGTACTACTATTTTATTTTCTCGATTATTTTACTGTTATTAATTATATCGATGCAATGGCTCCAGTTAATTCCTGCATTATCTAGCTTTGGATTTGGTCTGAATGATATGGCAGCAAGTATAAAAATGGCGGATGCATACTTTACCGACAATAGTCTATTCAATACGATTGCGACCATATTCTTTGCTGCATTTTTAGTAATTGCAATCATTTTTACATTATTAATCTTTTTACAGCGAAAGCAAATGGATACATTAAAGCGGTATGAACTGCAGGAAGAAGAGTTAAAGGAAACTAAAATCGCCCTTGTAGAATCCAAAGTATATGAAGAAATGACAACATTAGTTCACGACCTTAAAACCCCACTGGTTACAGTGGAGGGGTTAATTAGCTTAATTGAAATGCAAATGAAGACGTCTCCTGATGGGATGTGGAGGAATTATTTTAACCGTATTAATCAATCGGTGAATAAAATGAAAGATATGATCTCCGAAATCATGCATGAGAACACAAAAAAAGCGACACCTGTTTCTGAATTACTAGAATATGTAGTTAGCCATCTTAATTTAGATGACCAGGCTATTAAGTTAGAAGTTTTTATGGTGGAAAATGTACCAATTCTATATGTAAATAAAATTCGTTTTTCGCGAGCAATTGCGAACTTGTTAGAGAATGCGGTTTGCTCATTTACAGGAAGTGGAGGGTTTATTCGTATTAATGTGAAGCGGGATAAAGGACAAGTATTGATACAAATCGAAGATAACGGTTCGGGCATCCGTCAAGATGATTTGCAGCATATATGGAAGGATGGATTCAGTACTACCAATTCCACCGGTATCGGATTGTCTTTTGTAAAGCGAGTAATCGAGAATCACGGAGGGACCATTACGGTAAATAGTAGACCAAATCTATTGACGCAGATGAATATTAGAATGCCGGAGGAGGTCAGTGAATCTCAGGTATCAGTGTAATGAAAAGAAGTAAATGCTAAAAGGAGGGGGAAGAGATGACCTCAACAGTACTAGTCGTAGATGATAATTCGGATATTCGTTTTACATTAAGAGAAATTTGTCAGTATGCGAATTGGAATGTCTTGGAATGCTCGACTGGACGTAAAGCGGTGGAGCTTTTTCGGTTATACACACCAGACGTTGTGTTGGTGGACTACCATATGCCTGACTGGGATGGGATTCGGACGACGAAGGAAATTCGCAAATTAAATAGTGTCGTTCCGATTATTATTTTGACGGTTGATGAGCGTCAGGATATTGCAAACGCATTTTTAGCTGCCGGGGCTACCGATTTCGCTTTAAAACCAATTAAAGCTCCTGACTTAATCTCACGGATTCGAATTAATTTAAAGGTTGGCAAGCTAACCAAGCCACAGGAGAGTGCATTTGTTGAAAAAGGAATTAATGAAGCAACCTTGCGTTCGATTAAAAACTATTTACTTGATCAACAAACCCCTGTAACTATAAACACGATTCAAAATAACCTTCCTGTGTCCTACCAAACTGTTCACCGTTATTTGAACTATTTAGAGGCAGAGGGAGCTGTTAAGGTAATCCTTGAATATGGTAAAACAGGGCGACCTAAAAATAAATATAAACTAATGTAAATAGAGAATGCGTATAATTTAGTGGAGGAAGCTGTATAGTAAATGCAAAGGACCTTCAGTTGGTATGCACGTTAATAAAAAATCATAAAAATACGGTAAATAACATCTTGATTTGCCCTATTATTTATGGTATATTAATTTCTGTTGTCAGCTTAGCAAAACGGTTGTGAAAGGAATTAAATATTTTTCAAAAAAACAGTTGACAATCACTCGCAACCATGATAAATTATATCTTGTCGCAAAAAACGACAAAGTAAAAAATTGATCTTTGAAAACTGAACAAAACGACCAGTATGTCAAGAAAAACGGACCTCGTTTTTCAAAATAAAATCAGAAGCAAAGACTTCTGAACAAGCTAAGAAATTGAGATTGATTGGTGTCAATCTTACA
>NZ_JARUVL010000012.1 GCF_030137545.1 Virgibacillus sp. LDC-1
TAAAAAATAGATAGGAATATAAACGGTTGACGGTCAATTTCGAAGCCCCTTTAGGGGCCTCGTTGGTAAAGTGCCCTTATAGGGCGAAACTAAAACCGCCCGTTTTACGGGCGGATAGTTACTTTACGTAATTACATCTATACATATGTTGTGCTCTAATTTTTTGTATATCTGAATCCGGTAATGTCGAATGTTGTCTAACGATTGTTTTTATATTAAAATGCATAAAAAAAAGATTGAAAACAATAAAATTATTGCCAATAGATGTCGAAAAGATTGATTTTCGCTAAATAATCCTGTCGAAATACCGTTGATAATAAGAAAATAGCCATTAGGAAATTAGAACCACTTTATGCTATAACTAGTATGGAGAAGATCGTAACGGAAATAGGGGGAACACATTGCTCTTGATTTAGAGAAAAATTCAAAAATGGAACACAATTTTACCCGAATAAACAATACGCACAATACGTGTGATCCCCTTCTACTACCATCCCTAGAATAACGATTTGACTCCGTTGGTCGATTTCCTCGAAATGTCCCCGCTATATCCTCACCGAAAGGAGTAGTTTATCCCCGAACTACTCTTTTCACTTTTCAGGTCGAGCTTGTTGAAACCGACTCTACCCGTTACTGGTTGTCATAATAGAAGTAGAAGTGTTATTATTAATGGTGGATTCATTTCAATTTTTTCAATGTGATTTAACATATATTGCTAATATTACACTTAAGTATGTCATTTTTTTATAGATAGAGGAGCGTTTATTCATGGCTGGAATATTAAAGAAGATTTTTGGTGATGGAAATCAGAAGCAACTAAATCGAATGCAAAAGATTGTTGATCAAATTGAAGCATTAGAGCCTGAAATGGAAAAACTAACAGACCAACAACTAACCGAAAAAACAGCGGTGTTTAAGCAACGTTATTCAGATGGTGAAACATTAGACGATCTTTTAGTAGAAGCATATGCTGTTGTTCGCGAGGCATCAAAACGTGTGTTGCAAATGCGTCCGTTTCCAGTACAGCTTACTGGAGCAATCGCACTTCATGAAGGAAATATTGCAGAAATGAAAACAGGGGAAGGTAAAACACTTGCTTCCACTATGCCTGCTTATTTAAATGCTATTTCTGGTAAAGGAGTGCATATTATTACGGTAAATGATTACTTAGCTGACCGTGATGCAAATGAAATGGGTCAGTTATTTAATTTCTTAGGCTTGTCGGTAGGACTAAATTCAAATGGATTATCTAAGGAAGAAAAGAAAGAAGCTTATCTAGCAGATATTACTTATGGTACAAACAATGAGTTCGGCTTCGACTATTTGCGTGACAATATGGTTCTTTATAAAGAGCAAATGGTACAGCGTCCGTTGAACTTTGCAATCATTGATGAGGTTGACTCTATTTTAATTGATGAAGCACGTACGCCATTAATTATTTCCGGATCGGCGCAAAAATCAGCTTCAGCTTATTTACAGGCAAATTCTTTTGTAAGCACCTTAAAACGCGAGGAAGATTACACATATGATGAAAAAACAAAAGGGGTTCAGCTTACAGAGGAAGGAATAAACAAAGCTGAACGCTTTTTCGCCATAGATAATTTATTTGATCTAGCGAACGTATCATTGACACACCATATTAATCAAGCTTTAAAAGCGCATGCTTCCATGCACCGAGATGATGATTATGTTGTCGATGATGGAGAGGTTGTCATTGTTGACCAATTTACCGGAAGATTGATGAAAGGACGTCGTTATAGTGACGGGCTTCATCAAGCAATTGAAGCAAAAGAAGGGTTAAACATTCAAAATGAAAGCATGACATTAGCTTCCATTACGTTTCAAAATTACTTCCGGATGTATAATAAGCTTGCAGGTATGACTGGAACAGCGAAAACAGAGGCAGAGGAATTTCGTAACATTTATAACATGGATGTTATTGCGATCCCTACGAACCGTCCGATTGTCCGAGATGATAGAGCAGATATGATTTACAAATCAATGGAAGGAAAATTTCAGGCCGTTGTAAGTGATATTAAGGAACGTTATTCAGCTGGGCAACCTGTTCTAGTAGGTACAGTTGCAGTAGAAACATCAGAGCTTATTTCTAAGTTGCTTAAAAAAGCAGGCGTTAAGCATAACGTGTTAAACGCAAAAAACCATTTCCGTGAAGCCGAGATCATTGAACAGGCAGGGCAAAAGGGTGCAGTAACAATCGCTACGAATATGGCTGGGCGTGGTACAGATATAAAACTTGGTGAAGGTGTAAAAGAACTCGGAGGACTTGCAGTTATTGGTACAGAGAGACACGAATCACGGCGTATTGATAATCAGCTTCGTGGACGTTCAGGTCGTCAAGGTGATCCAGGATTATCGCAGTTCTATCTTTCTATGGAAGATGAATTGATGCGTCGTTTCGGCTCGGATAATTTGAAGTCGATGATGGAACGATTAGGAATGGATGACAACCAACCGATTGAAAGTAAAATGGTTTCTAGAGCTGTAGAGTCGGCGCAAAAACGAGTGGAAGGAAATAACTTTGATGCACGTAAAACGCTGCTTTCGTATGATGATGTATTACGTGAACAACGTGAAATTATTTATAAACAACGATTTGAAGTAATTGATTCTGATGGCGAAGAGTTGCGAGAGATTATAGAAAACATGATCAAATCCTCGATTGAGCGTGTTGTTCATACGCATACTCAGGACGATGACGAAGATAACTGGGATTATAAATCAATCGTAGAATTTGCTCAAGGGAATCTGCTAACTACAGAAGAAATTACCGAAGAAGAATTAAAAGAAAAAGAACCAGAAGAAATAACCGATTTAATAATGCAAAAAGTAAAGAGTCAATATGATCAAAAAGAAGAAGAGCTCTCTCCAGAGCAGATGCGTGAATTTGAAAAAGTCATTTTATTACGCACTGTCGATACAAAATGGATGGATCACATTGATCAAATGGAACAGCTACGACAAGGTATCCACTTACGAGCATATGGTCAAAATGATCCACTTCGAGAATATCAATTTGAAGGATTTGCAATGTTTGAAGCGATGATCGCAAGTATAGAAGACGAAGTTGCTAAATATATTATGAAAGCACAAATTAAAGATAACTTGCAGCGACAAGAGGTCGCGAAAAATACGCAAGCTGTTTCCGGTGGACAGGATGAGAAACAAAAAAAGCGACAGCCGTATATTAAAAAAGAAGATGTTGGAAGAAATGACCCTTGTCCGTGCGGTAGCGGAAAGAAATATAAAAACTGTCATGGAAGATCATAGCAATAAAAACTGAAATCGGCTGTATGGCCGATTTCTTTATCAAAAATAGGCATGGAATGAAATGTGTAGAGGTGAAGAGAATGGAATTAGCAGAAATAAGAAATGAATTAGAACAAATGAAAGTAAGAATTACACAATTTAGGGGGTCTCTTTGACTTAGATCAAAAGAAAGAACGAATCAATGAGCTAGAGCTCTTAATGACGGAGCCAGGTTTTTGGGATAATCAAGACGAAGCACAGACAGTAATTCAGGAGGTAAACGGTTTAAAGCAGTATGTGAATAGTTTTGAAGCGATTGCGGCTAAGTTCGATGATTTAGAGGTTTCTTATGAGCTAGTAAAAGAAGAAAATGATGATGACTTGTTTGCAGAGCTAAATCAAGAAATCATTGCACTACAGGAATCGATTAATAATTTTGAGTTGGAAATGTTGTTAAATGAGCCATACGATGCAAATAATGCCATACTTGAGCTGCATCCAGGAGCAGGTGGAACAGAATCTCAGGATTGGGCAAGTATGCTTTTACGCATGTATCAACGCTGGGGAGAAGCAAAGAATTTCTCAGTAGAAACACTTGATTACTTACCAGGAGATGAAGCTGGTGTAAAAAGTGTTACATTGTTAATTAAAGGCCATAACGCGTATGGATATTTAAAAGCTGAAAAAGGAGTTCATCGACTTGTACGCATTTCTCCATTTGATTCCTCTGGTCGTAGACATACTTCTTTTGTATCCTGTGATGTAACACCAGAGATGTCAGATGATGTTGATATTGAAATTAGAACAGAGGATATTAAAGTTGATACGTACCGAGCAAGTGGGGCTGGAGGACAGCATGTAAATACAACTGATTCGGCGGTTCGGATTACGCATATTCCAACGAATACGATTGTCACCTGTCAAAACGAACGCTCGCAAATTAAAAACCGTGAAGCTGCTATGAAAATGTTGAAATCAAAGCTCTATCAAGCAGAAATCGAAAGACAGCAAGCTGAATTAGCTTCGATTCGCGGTGAGCAAAAAGAAATTGGTTGGGGAAGTCAAATTCGCTCATATGTTTTCCACCCTTATTCTATGGTGAAGGATCATCGAACCAATATTGAAATTGGAAATACGCAAAGTGTAATGGATGGAGAGATTGATCCATTTATTGATGCCTATTTACGAGCAACTATGAGCTAAAGATGCAGAGCTAAAACTGTAGCATGTTCTCAAACAAAAGATCGCAGGTAGAATAAGCGATCTCCTATTTCAAGAACACATCGTAGCGGCGTTTTCATCAAATTGCCACAATTTGCTAAAACCCTTACGATACCAGCATTTTCCTATGATTTACACTATTTTAATAGTAGAAAGTAAGGTTTTAAAAATCTGGAAATAGGTTATAATTATGTAGAGAATTATAATATTTTGTTAGGGGGATTTTAGCATGAAAAAGTCGTTATTAGCAGTGCTTTTTGGAGCAGTACTTGTGCTTGGTGCATGCGGTGGTGGGGATGATAACGCCGATGATAATGCGAAGGAAAATGAAAATGGTGGAACAGTTGATACTGCAGCAGCAGAAGAGATTTATCAAAGTAATTGTTCCGCGTGTCACGGTTCTGATCTTTCAGGAGGTGCTGGTCCAGAGCTAGCAAATATCGGATCTAAGTATAGTGCTGAAGAAATTACCGATATTATCCATAACGGAATCGGCAGCATGCCTGCAGTAAAGGGTGTTTCTGATCAGGATGCAACAACCCTTGCTAACTGGCTCGCTGAAAAGAAGTAACAGGTAAAAGTGTTAAAACGTTTATCCAATCTAATTGGATAAACGTTTTTTTTGTGCAAATTAACAGGGACTTTATGCCTATCAAACCTCTTTGTTGATAGAAAATATTACACGAATTTCCAGTCAATTTCAAAAAAATAACAGAAAATTGTTGGTTTGAAATACAAATGTAATAATTTTATGTCTAAAAAACATGGCGAAAGATGTTATAATATAGTGGAAATGTTATCATTAAAGTAAGAAATTGTATAAAAGAATAACTTATACATAAAAATAGGGACTTTATGATTAGTTTCGACATTCTTTTGTCCTAATTAAATGAAGTAAAGGTGAGAATGAATGATATTAATGAATGATGTTTATAAAACATATGCCAATGGAGTAACTGCACTAAATGGAATTTCTATTAATATAGACCAAGGCGAATTTGCGTACATAGTTGGACCAAGTGGGGCCGGTAAGTCAACATTTATCAAGCTTATGTATCGTGAAGTAAAGCCGACTAGTGGTTCTATTATTATTAATGATACAGATATGAGTGATTTAAGTGAGCGAAAGGTACCGCAACTACGCCGAAATATCGGTGTCGTGTTTCAGGATTTTAAACTGCTTCCAAAGCTATCAGTCTATGAAAATATTGCATTTGCTTTAGAAGTAATTGAGGAAACACCTCGAAATATTCGCAAGCGTGTCATGGAAGTACTAGATCTAGTAGGATTGAAAAATAAGGCACGCTTTCTCCCAGATGAGCTTTCTGGTGGAGAACAACAGCGCGTGTCTATTGCCCGTGCTATTGTTAATCATCCTAAAATTGTGATCGCGGATGAACCTACCGGGAACTTAGATCCAGAAACCTCTAGAGAAATAATGCGTGTTTTTGATGAAATCAACTCTCGTGGCACAACAATTATCATGGCAACCCATAGTAAAGAAATTGTAAATACGATTAAAAAACGTGTTATTGCTATTGAAAATGGCTTAATAGTAAGAGATGAAGACCGAGGTGAATACGGCTATGAAAGTTAGAACAATGAAACGTCATTTGCGTGAAGGAGTAAAAAACATCTTTAGAAATGGTTGGATGACGATAGCCTCGGTTGGGGCAGTGACCGTTACACTAATCTTAGTTGCTGCGTTTCTAGCTCTGATGCTTAACTTAAACCACATGGCTGATAAAGTAGAAGAAGATGTAGTGATAAAGGTATTTATTGATGTAACAGCTGATGATGCGCAAATTAAAACTCTCGGCGATCAAATTGACGAAATAGATCAAGTCGATGCTGTTTCTTTCTCCTCAAAGGATGATGAATTAAAAGCGCTAATTGACAGTATGGGTGAAGAAGGAAAAACATGGAAAATGTTCCAGCAGGATAATCCATTAAATCATGCATACATCGTAAAAGCCAAAAATCCAACTGATACAAAGCTTATTGCAGAACAAATTCAACAAATGAAAAGCGTAGAAAACATTACCTACGGCGAGGATGTTGTACAACGCTTATTTGAATTTAATAACTATGCTAGATTAATTGGATTAGCATTAATTGTTGGTTTAGTGTTTACAGCTATCTTTCTCATTTCCAATACGATTAAGCTTACCATCATGGCACGAAGCAAAGAAATTGGAATTATGAAGCTAGTTGGAGCAACAAATGGTTTTATTAGATGGCCATTCTTTATTGAAGGGATGCTTTTAGGTGTACTAGGATCCGTTATCCCTATTACAGCTTTATTAACAGGATACCATTATATTTTATCAAATCTCGCTAGTAAGATAACGATTCGATTTGTAGAGTTGCTACCATTTAATCCGTTTGCATGGCAGCTATCCTTACTAATTTTACTTATCGGAGCATTAATCGGAATTTGGGGAAGCGTTATGAGTGTTCGGAAATTCCTCAAAGTATAATCTTTTAATCTAGTAAGTCTCTCATCGGGAATGCTTCATTCTCGATGAGAGTCACTAATAAAATAGATGCTTGATCCTTGTACGAACATACATAGATTTCGAGAAAGGAGTAATTAAATTGAAAAAAACGATTACATATGTTGCAGTAGCCGCGCTTCTCATCAGCTCAGGTGGTATTGGAGTACATACTGTACAAGCAGAATCAATAAGTGATATTCAAAACAAGCTTAGCGATCTTGAAAAAAAACAACAAGAGCTAGATAAAAAAGACGGTGCACTAAATAGTGATAAGTCTAAAACACAGAAAAAAATAGATGAGAATCTAGATAAGCAGGATTCTGTGAAAAACGAAATGGCATCCATTGACGAAAAGCTAGCTAATACAAAGTCTAAAATTAGTACAAAGGAAAATGAAATTAATGAAACAAACGAGGAAATTAATCGCCTTGAGCAACAAATTAAAGATTTAGAGAAGCAAATAAAAAAATTAAAAGAAGAAATTAAAGAACTTCAGGAGAGCATAAAAAAACGAGAAGCAATTTTAAAGGATCGGTTGCGTGCCATTCAAAAGAACGGTGGACAGATGAAGTATATGGAAGTAATTCTCGGGTCAAGAAGTTTTAGTGATTTTATTAGTCGTTCCTCTGCAGTAAATACGATTATGGATCAGGATAGATCGATAATGGATCAGCTTGCAGCGGATAAAAAAGCGATGGAACAGATGAAAAAAGATGTGGAAAAAAAGAAAACAAAGATAGAAGATAATAAGCAGGAAGTGGAAGCAAAGAAAGCTTCATTGGAAGGCCAAAAGAAAGAACTCTTATCCTTAAAAGGTGAACTAGATAGCCAGATGGCAGAAAAGGAAAAATTACAACAAAAGCTAGAAAAAGAGCATGCCATTTTGGAGAATCATAAAATGAGTATTGCTGAGGAACAAGAAATAATACGTTCCCAAGAAGCTGCCGTTAAGAAAGCCTTAGAATTAGCGAAAAAAGAAAAAGAAGAATTAGAACAGCTTTCTGATAATAAGAATAACAACTCAGGTGGGGGCACTGTAACAAAGCCTTCTGGCAATGGAGCATTTACATGGCCAGTATCAGGATACATTACCGATCACTTTGGAACGCGTGGTGGGACTCATAAAGGACTGGATATAGGGAATGCAACTGCAAAAGCTGGCGGAAATGTTCCAATTTTTTCAGTTGCATCAGGTGTTGTTACAAAAGCATATTATTCTCAATCCTATGGTAATGTCGTTTTTATTACACATATTGTAAATGGTGTGCAATATGAGAGCGTTTATGCTCACATGAAATATACACCAATGGTTCGGACGCTACAAACGGTTTCAAAAGGACAGCAAATTGGCATCATGGGTAACACTGGTGATTCATTTGGTACACATCTTCATTTTGAGCTGCATAATCCGAGTTGGAATATGAGTAAATCAAATGCCNAAAAGGACAGCAAATTGGCATCATGGGTAACACTGGTGATTCATTTGGTACACATCTTCATTTTGAGCTGCATAATCCGAGTTGGAATATGAGTAAATCAAATGCCGTTAACCCATTATCTTACTTAAATTAAGCACTGGAATGACATGACGTTTGATTGAAAAAGACATCACATAAAATTTTTGTGATGTCTTTTTGTATTAGAATATACATAATAATAGTGGTAAAATGAATTTTAGTATCGATGCAAACCAAATTATTAAGCGGTTTCCATTAACTTTACATATAGAGGTGAGATAATGAACTTTAAAAAGAGCCATGTTGTCCTAATATTGGTTGCAGCACTTTTCTTAGGGTTTGTCGGCGCATACTTTGGCGTTTCATATGCACAAAAGGAAAGTGAAGAAGCACATAATGACCCTTCGGCAAGTATTTCGGGAGAATCGTCTAAGCCAGCTACTGATATAGATAAAGTAGGGCAGGCCTATGATTTAATTAAAAAGAATTATGTACAGGACGTAGATGAGAAGCAATTAATCGAAGGAGCTATACAGGGAATGCTTGCTTCATTAGAAGATCCTTATAGCGCTTATATGGATGTTGAAATGATGGAGCAGTTCAATGAGCAAATTGAATCTTCCTTTGAAGGTATCGGTGCAGAAGTAAGTATGGTGAATGGAAAAGTAACGATTGTTGCTCCGATTAAAGATTCACCAGCAGAAAAAGCTGGATTAAGACCAAATGACCAAGTATTAAGTGTAGATGGTGAAAGCCTAGAAGGGCTTGACTTAAATGAAGCTGTATCCAAGATACGTGGTGAAAAAGGATCTGAAGTGGTGTTACAGGTTCAACGGACTGGAGCTTCCAAACCATTTGACGTGCCAATTGTACGGGATACTATTCCTTTAGAAACAATCTACGCGGACATGAAAACAATCGATAATAAAAAAACAGGAATTATTGAAATCACTAATTTTTCCGAACGAACTGCAGATGAATTTCGCACTGCATTAGAAAAGCTAGAAAAAGATGGTATGGAAGGATTAATTTTAGATGTTCGAGGAAATCCAGGTGGTTTATTAAATTCCGTTGAAGATATTTTACGAAATTTTATACCAAAGGACACGCCTTACGTGCAAATCGAAGATAAAAACGGAAAAAAGGAAAAATATTATACTGAATTAAATCAGAAGAAAGATTACCCAATTCGAGTGATGATCAATGAAGGAAGTGCATCAGCTTCAGAAATATTAGCAGTTGCGATGAAAGAGATTGGCTATGACGTTGTTGGAGCGACGAGTTTTGGGAAAGGAACAGTTCAGCAAGCAGTTCCACTTGGAGATGGCAGTACAATAAAACTAACGTTTTATAAATGGCTTTCACCAAAAGGAAATTGGATTCATGAAAAAGGCGTAGAGCCTACAATTGAAGTAAAACAGCCAGATTATTATTATGCAAATCCAGTGCAGCTAGAGAAAACGTTAACTTATAACCATACTGGAGAAGCCATTGAAAACATTCAAAGAATGCTAACGGGTTTAGGCTATGACACAGCACGTACAGATGGTTATTTTAGCCAAAAGACAGTAGAAGCAGTGAAAGCCTTTCAAAAAGACAACGATTTAAAAGTGACAGGCGATGTTGATTCAAAGACAGCTGGAATGGTCGAGGCAAAAGTAGTTGAAAGCATTCGTAACGGAGAGAATGATATGCAATTGGAGAAGGCTTTAGATTCTTTATATAAATAATTAATATAGCTGTTCCAAGGTGAAGGCTTTCCTTGAAAGAAAGATGGTTTCTCATTTAACTTTTAAGGATAATCACTTTGGGACAGCTATTTTTTCCCAGTACTATGATATAATAAAGGTTACAATTAAGTAGGAAATATTCGTTTGACTAGCGAATAAACGATGTTTTCCATTGCTACTTCACGGAAGGTGATCATATGTTTGAAACAGGATTAATTGAAGCTGGGAAAACAATTGGAAGCCTATTTTTAAACCCTCTGTCTTATTGGCTTCTATTGTTAGGGATGATATTAGGATTCAAACGAGTAAAAAAAGAGCGGAACCATTTTGGCACAAAAGTATTCGATGTTTTTTCAGAGTTTAAGAATACATGGATACTTTCTGTTTGCTTTGGATTGATTCTATCCATAGTGATGGTTGGGATTGGAGTCGTATTTTCATATGAAACTGTGCTTGTACTAAGTGGAATTATTATTTTATTTTCATTAATTGCTGGCTTAACGCTGCTTTCTCCTGCTTATACAATTGGTGTGCTTTTTTTCATTCTATGGCTGGCGCCATTTATTATGGAGTACCAAACCTTTTTTACAGCTGATTTATTTTCCGAGGTTAACTTTACAGGCATTGTTATTTTACTTGGTCTCCTTCTTTTTATAGAAGGCTTCTTATACTTTCGTGTTCGTAGAAATGAAACCTTTCCAGAGCTCTCTTTGAGCAGTAGAGGAGGGTGGATTGGACAGCTTCGAATGAAGAAAATCCTGTTTCTTCCTTTTTTGCTTGTTGTACCAACAGGAATGATCACACCATTCGCTTCCTTCTGGCCTTATTTTTCAGTAGGAGATGAACAGACATTTAGCATTATTATTCTCCCATTTGTCTTAGGAATCGAACAAGTTGTAAGAGGAACACTCCCGGAATTAGCAGCAAAAAGGATGGCTAAGCCTCTCTTTTTACTTGCGTCTATCGTTCTTGTGCTAGGATTTTTAAGTATGTATGTGACGTGGCTAACACTTCTTGCAATTGTCTTTGCTGTTGCAGGTAGAGAGTTTATCAATTTTCGATATCGTTCGGATGAGCAAAATAAAAAGCCGTATTTTTGTCAAACTGAAAAAGGAATAACGGTTTTGAGTGTTATTCCAGGTACTCCTGCTTCACGTCTTGATATTCAAGTAGGTGAAATAATTTCGAAAGTGAATGGAATTAAAATAAATTCAGCAGATCAATTCTATGAAGCGCTTCAGGAAAGCAGGGCTTCCTTTAAATTAGATGTGCTTGATGAAAATGGCGAATTACGTTTTGTGCAAAGCGTGTTGTATGAAGGGGAGCATCATGAGCTTGGTTTACTTTTTGTAACAGCCCCACATCATCAGAAAAGCATTCAACAGGTTGTCGGACAATAATGAATTAATAAGCAAGATTTTCATCTTGTTGCTTGTTTATCGAACAGAATCAGACTAGATTCACCCAATAAAATGAGAATTATACTAGCGTTAGCCTAATATAGGCTAATGCTTTTTAGTTGAAATGGACAAAATAAGATTTTATGCTCATGGATACAAATAAAATTAAAATTAACATAAAAAACGAATATTTGTTCGTCTTTTATGTTAAAATAGAAATGCATCTATGATAAGCTGATATTATTCAGGTGATCGGAGGGACGATTTTTGGAAAATACATTTGAACTCGTATCTGCATATAAACCACAAGGAGATCAACCAAAAGCAATCAAGGAGCTTGTGGATAAAATTTTAGCAGGACAACGACATCAAACCTTACTTGGAGCAACAGGTACAGGAAAAACATTTACTGTATCAAATGTAGTGAAAGAAATTAATCGACCAACATTAGTAATCGCACATAATAAAACGTTGGCAGGCCAATTATATAGTGAGTTCAAGGAATTTTTCCCGAATAATGCGGTGGAATATTTTGTGAGCTATTATGATTATTACCAGCCAGAGGCATACGTTCCTTCTACAGATACGTTTATTGAAAAGGATGCGAGCATCAATGATGAAATTGATAAACTAAGACACTCGGCAACATCGTCATTATTTGAACGAAGTGATGTATTGATTGTTGCCAGCGTCTCTTGTATATATGGTTTAGGGTCTCCAGAAGAATATGGAAGTCAAGTGCTTTCATTACGAATGGGTATGGAAAAAGATCGTGATCAACTCCTACGAGACCTAGTTGATATTCAATATGCTAGAAATGATATTGACTTTCAACGTGGAACGTTTCGCGTCCGTGGTGATTCTGTTGAAGTTATTCCAGCTTCACGTGAGGAGCATTGTATTCGAATTGAGTTTTTTGGCGATGAAATTGATCGAATTCGTGAGGTAGATGCTTTAACAGGGGAAATTATTGGTGATCGGGAGCACGTAGCTATTTTTCCAGCTTCCCACTTTGTTACGCGTGAGGAAAAGCTGAAAAAAGCGATTACTAATATTGAGAAGGAATTAGAAGATAGACTAAAAGAGCTGCGCGAACAAAATAAGCTTTTAGAGGCACAGCGACTTGAACAGCGAACAAATTACGATATTGAAATGATGAATGAAATGGGCTTTTGTTCGGGTATAGAGAATTATTCTAGGCATCTTGCTTTTCGCGAACAAGGTTCTACACCATATACACTGTTAGACTATTTTCCGGATGATTTTCTAGTTGTTGTAGATGAATCTCATGTTACTCTGCCGCAGATTAGAGGAATGTATAATGGTGACCAAGCTAGAAAACAAGTATTAGTTGATCATGGCTTCCGCTTACCTTCTGCTCTGGATAATCGCCCATTGACATTTGCGGAGTTTGAAAAAGCAACTAATCAACTCATCTATGTATCGGCAACACCTGGTCCATATGAGCTAGAGCATTGTCCAGTAATGACCGAGCAAATCATTCGTCCAACTGGTCTATTGGATCCGCAAGTAGAAGTTCGTCCAATTGAAGGACAGATTGATAATTTAATCGGTGAAATTAACAAACGATCCAAAAAGAATGAGCGTGTACTTGTCACGACGTTAACGAAAAAAATGGCGGAAGACTTGACTGATTATCTAAAGGAAATTGGTATTAAAGTTGCCTATCTCCATTCTGAAATCAAAACGTTAGAACGAATTGAAATTATTCGGGAGCTTCGGGTCGGAAAATATGATGTGCTTATCGGTATTAATTTACTTCGAGAAGGCTTAGACATTCCCGAAGTATCTTTAGTAGCAATTTTAGACGCTGATAAAGAAGGCTTTTTGCGCTCAGATCGTTCCCTAATTCAAACAATGGGACGTGCTGCCCGTAATGAAAATGGGCGCGTAATTATGTATGCAGATAAGATTACGAAATCCATGCAATATGCAATTGATGAGACAAATCGCCGGAGAGAAAAACAAATTGCTTATAACGAAGCACATGGCATCACACCACAAACTATTAAAAAAGAAGTGCGGGATGTTATTCGTGCTACCGTTGCTGCAGAGGATACTATCCAGTATGAATCTAAAGCAAAAGAGCTAACGAAGCTGACGAAGAAAGAACGTCAAAAAGTGATTCAAAACATGGAAAAAGAAATGCGAGCAGCTGCAAAGGCATTAGATTTTGAAAAAGCAGCAGAGCTTCGTGATATCATATTGGAACTAAAAGCGGAAGGATGACGGTTGCATGCCAAGTAAATCAATAAAAATTCAAGGCGCTAGGGCTCATAACTTAAAGAACATTGATATTACCATTCCCAAAAATAAATTGGTCGTATTAACCGGACTATCAGGGTCAGGAAAATCCTCCTTAGCTTTTGATACAATTTATGCTGAAGGACAACGTAGATATGTAGAATCACTTTCTGCTTATGCGCGCCAATTTTTAGGGCAAATGGATAAGCCGGATGTTGATACAATTGAAGGACTATCCCCAGCGATTTCAATAGATCAAAAAACTACGAGTCGTAATCCACGCTCTACGGTAGGAACAGTAACCGAAATATACGACTACTTACGTTTGCTTTATGCTCGTGTTGGTCGACCGACATGTCCAAAGCATGGAATTGAAATAAGCTCACAAACGGTGCAGCAAATGGTGGATCGAATTATGGATTATCCAGAGCGTACACGGATCCAAATTCTTGCCCCAGTCGTTTCTGGCCGAAAAGGTGAGCATATTAAAACGATTGAAAAGCTAAAGCAGGAGGGTTATGTTCGCATCCGTGTAGACAAGGAAATGCGTGAGGTCACAGAGGAGATTAACCTCGAAAAAAATAAAAAGCATTCGATTGAAGTTGTTGTGGACCGCATTGTCGTGAAGGAAGGCGTAACTGGACGGCTAAGTGACTCATTGGAAACAGCGCTTGAGCTAGGAGAAGGTAAAGTAATCGTCGACATTATTGGAGAAGAAGAGCTTACATTTAGTGAAAACCACGCTTGTCCCATTTGTGGGTTTTCAATTGGGGAACTAGAGCCTCGTCTCTTTTCTTTTAATAGTCCGTACGGGGCATGTCCAACCTGTGATGGACTTGGTACAAAGCTGGAAGTTGATTTGGATTTAGTGATACCAGATTGGGATAAAACCTTAAATGAGCACGCCATTGCCGCGTGGGAACCAATTAGTTCAAAATATTATCCACAGCTATTAAAAAGTGTTTGTGAGCATTACGGGATTGACATGAATATTCCGGTAAAGGATATTCCTAAAACACAAATGGATAAAATTTTGCATGGAAGTGGTAAAGACAAAATCCGGTTCTATTATGTGAATGATTTTGGTAATGTGCGAGACAACACAATTGAATTCGAAGGTGTGCTAAAAAATATCGCGAGACGGTATCGAGAGACTTCTTCTGACTACATTCGTGAAACATTAGAAAAATATATGGCACAGAAAAATTGTCCATCATGTAAAGGATATCGATTAAAAGAAGAAGCATTAGCGGTACGCATTGATGGAAAGCATATTAGTAAAATTACGGATTTATCTATAACAGAAGCGAAGTCCTTTTTTCAACAATTGGAGCTTACTGAAAAGGAAACGCAAATTGCACGATTAATCCTAAAAGAAATTAGTAATCGGTTGGACTTTTTAAATAATGTCGGATTAGACTATTTAACGTTATCTCGTGCAGCTGGAACACTTTCAGGTGGTGAGGCACAGCGAATTAGACTTGCTACACAAATCGGTTCAGCACTAACCGGTGTTTTATATGTATTAGATGAACCGTCAATTGGACTTCACCAGCGTGACAATGATCGATTAATCGGAACATTACAAAGTATGCGTGATCTGGACAATACACTAATTGTAGTAGAGCATGATGAAGATACGATGCTTGCAGCCGATTGGCTTATTGATATTGGTCCAGGAGCTGGAGAGCATGGTGGAGAAATTGTTGCAAGTGGTACGCCTGCAAAAGTAATGAAAACGAAGAAATCACTAACCGGTCAATATTTATCTGGACAGAAATATATTCCATTACCAGCAAAGCGAAGAAAAGCAGATGATCGTCATATTGAGGTTGTTGGAGCATCAGAGAATAACTTAAAGAATGTATCCGTTCAATTCCCAATAGGATTGATGACGGTTGTAACAGGGGTTTCCGGGTCAGGTAAAAGTACGCTCGTGAATGAGATATTATATAAATCATTAGCAAAACATCTTTATCGTGGAAAGCAAAAGCCTGGAAAGCATGAAACAATAAACGGTTTAGAGCATATTGAAAAAGTAATTGATATAGATCAATCGCCAATTGGGAGAACGCCGCGTTCTAATCCAGCTACCTATACAGGCGTGTTTGATGATGTTCGTGACGTTTATGCGCAAACAAATGAAGCAAAGGTTCGCGGATATAAAAAAGGACGTTTTAGCTTTAATGTGAAGGGCGGTCGCTGTGAAGCGTGCCATGGTGATGGTATTATTAAAATTGAAATGCACTTTCTTCCAGATGTTTATGTACCTTGTGAGGTTTGTCATGGCAAACGCTATAACCGTGAAACGTTAGAAGTAAAATATAAAGGGAAGAACATTGCAGATGTGCTTGCCATGACGATTGAAGAAGCATTAGAGTTCTTCGCAAACATTCCAAAGATTAAACGAAAGCTCCAAACGATTTATGATGTAGGATTAGGGTATATCACGTTAGGACAGCCGGCAACGACATTATCTGGTGGAGAAGCACAACGCGTGAAGCTTGCTAGTGAATTGCATCGTCGCTCTAACGGAAAGTCATTTTATATTCTTGATGAGCCTACGACAGGCTTACATGTTGACGATATTAAACGTTTAATAGCTGTACTAGAACGCTTAGTAGATAATGGAGATACCGTATTAATCATTGAACATAATCTCGATGTAATAAAAATTGCTGATCATATTATTGATCTTGGTCCAGAAGGCGGGGATCGTGGAGGACAAATTATTGCAACAGGAACCCCAGAGCAGATTGCAAACGTAAAAAAATCACATACAGGACGTTATTTAAAGTCGGTTTTAGAACGTGATTTAAAACGTATGGAAGAAAGTCTTTCTGAAAAAGAAAAGCTCGTAAGTAAATAAACTGGTAGTCGTAACCACCAGAAATTTAATTAAACATAACAGAATGCAAATAAATAGGTCAGTTAGATCATCAATTATTCGATGAACTAACTGACTTTTTTTATTTACTAGATTTTTGTCAAGCCCTTCTTTGTTTGTTTTGAAAAGGAGAAGAAGGGGTAGATAAAACAAAATATGGTGTTAACATACGTAGTTCGCCATTTTAGAGCAAATAAACGCATATTTCTCTTTCTGCACGATATCAGTATCCTCATACGATTAATTAAGCAAAAATACGCCAATATCATTGTGGAAAGCTAAATTGTAAAGATATTCCTGTTTTGAAATAATAGAGTGTAGAGAAAGAAAAGGAGTCGAATTATGATTAATAAACGACAGACAAATTACCAGTATGAAGAACGAACGACGCTGAAAAAGTCGTTAAAAGCACACTGGGTATGGGCAATAGCTCTAGGCTCATCAATTGGTTGGGGAGCATTTGTACAGCCGACGAATTGGCTTGAAACTGCAGGGCCTATAGGTGTTATTCTCGGTTTTATCATTGGTGCTTTTCTTATGATGCTCATCGCTGTAAGCTATGGATTTCTCATTAAAAGCTTTCCAGTTTCAGGAGGAGAATTTGCTTATTCATTTATCAGTCTTGGACGAACGCATGCATTTATTTGTGGATGGTTTTTAACCCTCGGCTATATTTGTATCGTTGCTCTTAATGCCTCTGCTTTTGCTTTAATGTTCAAATTTATTTTTCCAAAAATAATTGAAAATCTTAAACTTTATCAAATTGCTGGTTGGGATATCTATGCGATGGAGATTGTTATATCTACATTCGTTTTAGCTATATTTGGTTATTTTAATGTCAAAGGGACAGGATTATCTGGACGTATGCAGTTTGTTTTTTGCAGTATTATGATTATAAGTGTGCTCGCGATCACGGCAATGGTTGGGTTCCATCCGAGTACAGAATTAAGTAATGTGCAGCCATTATTTTCAACAGATAAAACTGCATTCGCAGCAATTATTTCCATTGTTGCTATAGCTCCATGGGCATTTGTAGGCTTTGATAACGTTCCACAAGCTGCAGAAGAATTCCATTTTTCTTCAAAGAAGGCATTTCTGTTAATTATTCTAGCAATCTTCTTTGCAGCGATTTTATATAGCTTAATGATTATTTCTACAGCAATGATTCAGCCTTGGGAAACATTAGCTGGTGCAAGTCATGCTTGGGGAACAGCAGCTGCAATTAATGATTTACTAGGAACGATTGGCCTGCTTATTCTTGTTGTCGCTTTAACGATGGGAATATTCACCGGGCTAAATGGTTTTATTATTTCATCTAGCCGCTTATTGTTCGCCATGTCACGCGCGAAAATTATCCCAGAGTCGTTTTCAAAGCTCCATCCAACCTATAAGACACCTTACTTTGGCATCGCTTTTACAGTGATACTTGCTATGATTGCACCGTGGTTTGGTAGACAGGCATTACTATGGGTAGTCGATATGTCCTCAGTTGGAGTGACGATCGCTTACTTCTATACATGCTTCACCGCATTTTCTCTATTTAAATGGTCAAAGGATAAAGATTTTAATCCATCGAAGCATGTTGTATCACCACTTAAAAAATCAATTGCAGCAATCGGTATGATTGCTAGTCTAGTGTTTTTAGGATTATTATTAGTACCTGGATCGCCAGCTTTTCTAGGTATTGAATCGCGAATTGCACTCACAGTATGGATTATACTTGGTGTGATATTTTACTTAGCAAAGCGCACAGAACTTAAACAAATACCTACGAAAGAATTAAATTATTTAATCCTTGGAAATGAAGAAGTAATTGCGAAAAACAAATAAAATTTCGAATAAAAACTCATTCAATGTAGATTTCCAATACATTGAATGAGTTTTTTAGCTTGGATAGATTGTATGTTTTGACGACACCCGTCTATTTCGGTAATGTAAAAAGAGAAGATGTTGGGAGGAACAATGACATGAAACCAATAGATATAGAAAACGCGCAGCAAATGCTAGAAAGCTTTATTAACAAAGAAGTATATGTCCATGTTGAAACAACCAATGGAGCCTATGCAAGCCACTTTAATGAAAAGGCATATAATGTAGGTGTATTTGTAAGAAACGCTAAGGTTACTTTCTCGCAAGCAAAGATTGTAAGGGATGGCAATGTTTATCGCGCAGGTTTGAAAATGCCGATGGGCTGGATATATGCGGAAGGTCTAACTGATTGGGAAATTTACGAATATGATAAATTACTTTTAGCCGGCCATGACCGTGAAGGTCGCTTAATGGTCGCAATGCAAATTAGTGAAACACCTTTTGATTATTAATTCGATTTTTGTAGATTAAATTGAAAGTTGTGTTCAGCGATAAAATAATGCTTCAATTAGTGAAGGATTTGTCGTACAAAAATTACGTTATTGACTATTAGAATTTTGACTTTAAAGGAATGGTGAATAAAATGGAAAAACATGTGGTTGTTATTTATCCGCATCCAGATGATGAAGCGTTTGGTGCGGCTGGAACCATTGCTCAGTTTCGTGCAGAAGGTGTTCCTGTTACTTACCTATGTGGAACACTTGGTGAAATGGGGAGAAATATGGGAGCACCTCCATTCGCAAATAGAGAATCATTGCCTATGATTCGCAAGCAAGAATTACAAAATGCGTGTAACGTGTTAGATATCGATTTGAAAATGTTAGGTTATCGGGATAAAACGTTAGAATTTGAAGACAGGCAGGAAATTGCAAAACGTTTAAAGACAATGCTCGAAGAAATAAAACCAAGTTTGGTTATTACACATTATCCTGGACATGCAGTCCATCCGGATCATAATGCACTTGGTGCGGCCGCAGTAGAAGCAGTTGGATTAATGGATCCTTCGATTCGACCAACGGTTTGGGCACAAGCGATTACGAATTCCTTTATGGAGGATTTGGGAAAACCGGATATTATCAATGATATTTCCCCATACTTTGAGAAGAAGATGGATACAATTAAAGCACATAAATCTCAGGCAGATGGTATATTAGGCAATTTTAAAAAGGCGAATAAGCTAGCAAAAGATGTGCAAGACGCTGCAAAACAACGCCTCGGTATCGAAAGATTTTATATTTGGGAGTTTTGATTAAGCATGTAGCAACGTAAATTGTGGCTTTTAAGCAGTAGCAATACATTAAATTTGTACCAAAATGAAAGAAAACCATAAGCTAGAGTAAATAAAGATGGGAGGAATAAGGATGAAAAAGCTTTATCGTTCAACTCAAAACCGCATGCTAGCTGGTGTACTAGGCGGTCTAGGAGAATATACACGTATCGACCCTACTATTTTACGCTTATTGTTCATCATTGCATTGTTTTTCAGTGCGTTTACTTTGGCGATTATTTATGTAATTGCTATATTTATCATCCCAGATGGAGGAGTGGATTACTAATGCTATTACGGGGTTTTTTATCTATTTTTTTAAATGCTGTAGCGTTAATAGCGGTAGCAGAGTTATTTGATTCCTTTTATTTGGACGGGTTTGGAACAGCGTTACTTGCGAGTGTTATCCTTGCGATATTAAATATAATCGTAAAGCCTATTTTAATTATTCTCACCTTGCCGATTACGATTGTTTCACTTGGGTTCTTTTTATTTGTCATCAATGCAATTACATTGATGCTAACACAAGGACTGATGGGGGATTCCTTTGAAATTTCAGGATTTGGTACAGCAATTATTGCAGCTATTATCATTTCCATCATCAATCTCGTTTTAAATCGACTTGTGAAGGATACGCTTCGAGCGTAGACGATATGTCTGCGCTATTTTTTATAGAGAAAGACGCCGTTATGAAGTTTCTATGATGATAGAAACGAACAGATTACCTTTACGTACTCTGCTTTCTTAATCATTCCTACGACATGTTAAAATGTGCTACAATAAAGAGCAGTTAGATCTGGAGGAGATACGTCATGACAGTTGTGCGAACAAAGGATTTACTTGAAAATTTTAATTTAACCTTAGTAGCCGGAGAAGAAGGCATACATAGGGAAATCACGACAAGTGATATTTATCGACCTGGAATTGAAATGGCAGGTTTTTTTACATATTATCCAAGTGAAAGGCTACAACTTATCGGTAAAACAGAAATGGCTTATTTTCTAGACCTTTCTGACGAAGAAAAAAAAGATCGATGTGAACGATTATGCACGGATATCACCCCAGGCATTGTTGTTTCTCGAGGTATGGAGATTCCGCAAATTTTAATAGAGGCAGCGAATAATGCAGGGGTTCCTATTCTACACTCTCCGCGAAAAACAACACGGGTCATTAGTAGACTAACGAATTTCCTTGAAGTTAAATTTGCACCATTTACCGCCATTCATGGTGTGCTAGTTGATGTTTACGGTGTTGGTGTACTAATAACGGGTGAAAGTGGCGTTGGTAAAAGTGAAACAGCATTAGAACTCGTAAAAAGAGGGCATCGTCTAGTTGCCGATGATAGTGTGGAAATACGGCAAGAAGACTATGATACATTAATTGGTAATTCTCCACCCCTGATTGAACATTTATTAGAAATACGTGGGTTAGGAATTATTAATGTAATGACATTATTTGGAGCAGGTGCCGTTCGCAATTATAAAAAAATCTCTTTTATTATAAATTTAGAGCTATGGGATCAGCAAAAGCAGTATGATCGTTTAGGATTAGATGAAGAAACGATGAAAATTATGGATGTAAACCTTCCAAAAGCAACAATTCCTGTTCGCCCAGGACGGAACTTAGCAGTTATTATTGAAGTTGCTGCAATGAATTTCCGTTTAAAACGAATGGGTGTTAATGCAGCAGAAGAATTCTCAGAACGATTAACGAAAATGATTGAGCATGAAAAGGATGTTATGGAATAGGAGTGATGTTATGACTTGTAATGCACCTGCGTTGGATCGCGTATTTTTTGAAGTTGGCCCGTTCACCATCTATTGGTATGGCGTTATTATTGCAACCGGCGCTTTTTTAGGATTATATTTAGCGACGAAGGAATCAGATCGACTTGGATTAAAAAAAGACTTGATGGTCGATCTTGTCGTTTTTGCTATTCCAATCGCCATTATTTCTGCGCGTATATACTATGTAATGTTTGAATGGGAAAACTATGTAGGACAGCCATGGTGGAAGATTTTTGCAGTATGGGAAGGCGGAATAGCTATTCATGGTGCGTTAATTGGTTCGGTGTTAACAGCCATCATTTATGCACGAGTTAAAAAAGTATCCTTTTGGCAGCTAGCAGACATAGCTGCTCCAAGCTTAATACTTGGGCAAGCAATTGGTCGCTGGGGTAACTTTATGAATCAAGAGGCCCATGGTGGTCCAATATCTGAGTCTGCTTATCAAAGCTTTCATCAATATTTACCTGATTTTATTATGAATCAAATGTGTATTGACGGTGTGATGTACCATCCAACATTCTTATATGAATCCGTGTGGAATATACTCGTACTTATCTTGCTACTTGTTTTGCGACGGAAGAATCCATTACGAGGAAATGTGTTCCTTACGTATATTATTGCTTATTCTGTTGGACGCTTCTTTATAGAGGGTATGCGGACGGATAGTCTGTACGGAGGCGGCCTACGTGCTGCACAAGTGATGTCAATTATTCTGATTATAGGCTCTATAGGGTTGATGATCTATCGCCGAAAATCTGGAATAGCAGATAAACATTATGATGGAAAAAAGGTAAATAGAAAATAAACATGTTTATTGGATAGAAAGAAGAGGGATGGGAGATTGGCGGGAATAATTTTTAGAGGCTTACGCCAAGGATTAGACACAACCTGGACGTTAGGAAAGGTAATCTTTCCAATTACACTTATTGTTACAATTTTGCAGCACACACCTATTTTGCCATGGTTAATTGATAAAATTAGTCCAATTATGGGGCTGTTCGGTTTATCAGGAGAAGCAGCTGTACCACTAGTATTAGGGAATGCACTAAATTTATATGCTGGGATTGCAGCTATTATTTCTTTTGACTTTACCGTGAAAGAAGTATTTATTATGGCAATGATGCTATCGTTCTCCCATAATTTATTTATTGAGTCCTCGGTAGCAGCAAAAGTTGGGGTAAGCTGGTGGCTTATTTCTGGAATTCGAATAGGACTTGCGTTGCTAGCTGGTTCGCTCATTCATCTGATTTGGAATGGCGGCCAGGAGCTTGCACAATACGGTTTTATTTCCACAGAGCAGGCAGTGCTTTCGGGGTGGCAAGAAATTGGGTTTCAAGCAGTACAAACTGCCTTCATGGCGATTGTACAGCTTGCTTTAATTGTTATCCCGTTAATGATAGTAATGCAGTTTTTGCGTGAAAAAGGATGGCTAACGAAATTTTCCAATATGTTTGCGCCTGTTACACAGCTTCTAGGAATGAAGCGCAATACTTCCATGACCTTAGTTGCCGGACTTACCATTGGTCTTGCTTATGGTGCTGGTGTAATGATACAGGCTGTAAAGGAAGATGGCGTATCAAGAAAAGATATGATGCTTGCACTTATTTTTCTTGTATCCTGTCACGCTGTAGTTGAAGATACGTTAATTTTTATTCCGCTTGGCATACCTGTATGGCCGTTACTTGTTATTCGTCTCATTACAGCGATTATACTGACAATGCTCGTTGCGCATATATGGAAACGGTTGGATGAACGAAAAGGAAAGGAAATGAAAGATGAGCATTCGTACAATACTCTTTGATTTAGATGGAACACTAATTGATACCAATGAATTAATAATAGCATCGTTTATTCATACCTTTAAGCAGTATGGAAGAGAATATACACGGGCAGAGCTAAAGGAATTTAATGGTCCACCATTAAAGGACACATTCGCTTCTATTGATCCAAATAAAGTAGAGGAGATGGTGGAAACATATCGTGCCCATAATTTTTTACATCATGATGCTTATGTAAAGCCGTTTCCACATGTTATTGAGACACTTATTGAACTAAAAAATAAGCAGATTCAAATTGGGATTGTTTCTACGAAGATGCAGAAAGGCGTTCTAAAGGGACTTCAGGTTTGTGGGCTCGAAAAGATGTTTGATGCAATTGTCACATTAGATGACGTGACCAATGCTAAGCCGAATCCAGAGCCTGTGTTAAAAGGAATGGAACTTCTAGCTGGACAGCCAGAATCGACATTAATGGTAGGGGATAATTACCATGATATTGAGGCAGGACATCGAGCAGGCGTTCAAACCGCTGGCGTTTCATGGTCACATAAAGGGAAGGAATTTCTACAATCCTATCACCCAACCTATATGCTTGAAGATATGCGTGATTTATTGCGAATAATTGAGGTGCGATAAATGAGGAAAACGGAACGATATCAGGTCAAAAATGCGAATTCACTGTGGCAAATATATCAAACGGTTTCTTTTTGGAAGGTTGTAAAAAATTTTATTATTATTCAAATTGCCCGTTATACGCCTTTTTTACGTATGAAAAACTGGTTGTATCGTGTATGTTTGCGAATGAAAGTCGGAGATAAAACAGCCTTTGCGCTTATGGTAATGCCTGATATTATGTTTCCGGAAAAAATATCTGTTGGTACAAACAGTATTATTGGGTATAATACAACCATTCTTGCCCACGAATATTTATTAAAGGAATATCGCATAGGGGAAGTCAAGATAGGAAATGAAGTAATGGTCGGAGCAAACTCAACGATATTGCCCGGAGTTACGATTGGGGACCATGCAATTGTTTCTGCTGGTACGCTTGTGCATAAAGATGTTCCAGCAGGTGCTTTTGTAGGGGGAAACCCGATGCAGCTAATTTATTCGAAGGAAGAAATGGAGCAAAGACAACAGAAAGAATAAACTATATATTGTCTTTGTACCATTGCTATGATAAGATTAATTTTGAAAAGTGAATAAATGGACGGAGATATGGAGAAACCGCAAACTTCTAATACAATTATTTTTGTGTTGGGATGTTTTTGTGGTTTTTTTCTTTTTTTAGGACTAGTCTCTATGTTTCGCCATAAGTATGAATTAGAACCTATTGTATGACATGAACCTATCGTGTTTCGGGTATGGATAGGTAGAGGGAAAATAATAAGTGGGAGTGAATTGTATGACGACATTTTCTAGTAGACAGCGTAAGGATATATGGAGTAGTTTAACAAAGGAAAAACTTGATCTATTAGTTATTGGAGGTGGAATAACAGGAGCAGGAATTGCATTAGATGCCGCTACGAGAGGCTTGAATACAGGTGTTGTTGAAATGCAGGACTTTGCTGCTGGGACTTCATCACGGTCGACAAAGCTAGTGCATGGGGGTTTACGTTATTTAAAGCAATTTGAAGTAAAACTCGTTGCAGAAGTAGGAAAAGAACGAGAAATTGTTTATGAAAATGGACCACATGTCACAACACCAGAATGGATGATGCTTCCCTTTCATAAAGGAGGTACATTTGGACCGTTCTCAACGAACATCGGACTTCGTGTCTACGATTTTTTGGCCGTTGTTAAAAAATCAGAACGACGGAAAATGTTAAATGTAGAAGAAGCATTAACAAAAGAGCCACTCATAAAAAAAGAGAATTTAAAAGGAGCTGGCTATTATGTTGAATATAAAACAGATGATGCACGGCTAACGATAGAAGTAATGAAAAAAGCAGTGCAAAAAGGTGCGCATGCAATAAACTATGCAAAGGTAATTGACTTTATTTATTCAGATCAAGGGCAGCTAGCTGGTGTGGTTGTGGAGGATCAACTAACAAATGAAACGAAGCAAATCTATGCAAAAAAAATTGTAAATGCTGGTGGACCATGGGTAGATAAGCTTCGTGAAATAGATGGATCAAAACAAGGGAAGCATTTGCACCTATCGAAAGGTATTCACCTCGTCTTTTCGAAGAAGGATTTTCCGCTTCAGCAGGCGGTTTATTTTGATGTGCCAGATGGACGCATGATTTTTGCTATACCGCGTGAGAATAAAACATATGTAGGAACAACGGATACATTTTACGACGGAGCTATCGAACACCCGACCGTAACAGAGGCAGATCGTGATTATATTATTAACGCGGTGAATGACATGTTCCCTTCATTGCAAATTAATGCAGAACATGTTGAGTCAAGCTGGGCAGGAATTCGCCCATTAATCGCAGAGGAAGGAAAAAAGCCTGGAGAAATTTCGCGAAAGGACGAGATTTTTATCTCTAATTCTGGACTTATCTCAATGGCAGGAGGAAAATTGACGGGGTATCGTAAAATGGCAGAGCAAGCAGTTGATAAGGTTGTTGCTATGCTTAAGCAAGAGGAAGGTATCCTTTATTCCGAATCAACCACAAAGCACCTGCCAATAGCAGGAGGAGAAGTTGGTGGGTCAAAAGGCTTTTCAACCTATGTAAGGAAAAAGTCAAAAGAAGGGATCGCATTAGGATTAGATGAAAGAACAACGCTTCGGTTAATCGAGCGATATGGGGCAAATGTTGAGCGTGTATTCCAGTTATATCAAGATTTACAAGAAGAAGCTAAAAAGGAACAAATGGATACAGTTGTACTTGCTGAGCTTGAATATGGATTACAATATGAGCTTGTCTATAAACCAGTAGACTTCTTCATCCGAAGAACTGGCGCCTTATTTTTTGAAATAAACTGGGTAAAGGAACATCAAGAAGCGGTAATGAATTATATGAAAAAAGCACTAAATTGGGAAGAGGAAGAAGCGGCATCTTATCAATCTGAATTGGATAGGGAGATTTATGAAGCAACACGTCCAACTGAAACTGTTTATGAATAAGAAAATGGAAGAGGGCGGCCGAAAGAAAAGATTCGATTGAAATAGTTAAGACCGTTTCTTGGGCAAAGAAGACTCTGCTAAAGTTATTTTGAGCAGATGTTGCACTTGTTCCTATGGTGAAAGCGAACCCATTTTCAAACTGCGGTGAGATACTTCTCTTTTGTCCCACCGCTTTTTTTACATAAATTTGTCTTCCATAAATCCCATAACATGATTGGGTGTATGCAACTGATGTTGGCAACTATTATTTCCATAGTAGATATGGTATACTTTGTTCTGGTGAAACGTAGCTTATGCGACGTTTTCGAATAAATGATGTCAACATAACAAATGGGGAATATACATGCAACAAACGAAGAATAGGGTGGAGGCTTCCAATAAGATTATTCCTTTTATTCCTGAAGGAGATTTTTATTACATGAAGGGTGTTAAAGCCTTTCAGAAACGGAAGTTTGAGATTGCGATTAAGTGGCTAACGAAAGCAATTGAAGCAACACCTGATGAACCACTTTATAAATGTCAAATGTCAATAATATATACCGAAATCGGTTCTTTTCATAAGGCAAATCAGTTATTGACGAATGTTTTGCAAACCTCTGGTGATAAATATATTGATTGTTATTATTTGCTTGCAAACAATTATGCCCACCTAGGCTTGTTACATGATGCCAAAAAATACGCATTGTCTTATCTTAATTTAGCTCCTAAAGGTGATTTTCGAGAAGAGGCAGAGGACTTACTCTACTTTATCGAAATTGATGAGGAACAGGATGACGATTGGGATGTAGAAGACGAAGATGAATTAATCATTTATCAAGAGTCTGCTTTTTATTATATGGAAACGATGGATTGGGATAATGCAATTGCTACGCTAGAAGAAATGCTTCATCTATTTCCAGAGCATAAAACGACAAAGCACGAATATGCTCATGCCCTCTTTTTTGCTGGTTATCAAGAAGATGCTATTCAAATGGAACAAGCGCATCTGAAAGAAGAGCCGAATGCGTTGTTTCCGCATGCTAATTTGGCTTTATTCTTTTATGAAATGAATGATATTAGTGAATATGAAAAGCATAAGCGTGCATTACTAAATGTATATCCTATACACGAGCAGCAAAAATTAAAAATAGCGGTAACATTTGCTAGAACAGCATGTTATTCAGAAGCCCTACAACGTTTTAAGCTGGTGGATAAAGGAATCGTTCGGAGCCATATATCGTTTTATAGATGGTATAGTCTTACATTGTATATGACTGGTTTTGAAGAAAAAGCGATTGCCTTATGGGAAGAAGGATGTAAAAAGCACCAATTGTTGTTACAAGAAAAATTTCCTTGGGAAGTGTATGTGTGAGCAAATAATTAGACGAAAATAGTCTAATCTTATACGCTATTACTAACGAATAAAAAGGATAAAAAGGGGCGAAATAAAATGTCCGAAGAAATGATATATGATGTTATTATCGCAGGTGCAGGTCCAGCAGGTATGACCGCTGCTGTTTATGCATCACGTGCTAACCTAGAAACCTTAATGATAGAACGAGGTATTCCTGGTGGACAGATGGCTAATACAGAGGAAGTAGAGAATTTTCCTGGTTTTGATTATATTCTAGGGCCTGATCTATCAAACAAGATGTTTGAGCATGCGAAAAAATTCGGTGCAGAATATGCGTACGGAGATATTAAAGAAGTAGTTGACGAAGGCGATGTTAAAATTGTAAAAGTGGGCAACAAAGAATACAAAACAAAAACGTTAATTATTTCAACAGGAGCTGAACATAAAAAGCTCGGTATTCCTGGTGAGGAAGAATTATCAGGCCGTGGTGTATCTTATTGCGCTGTTTGTGATGGTGCTTTTTTCAGAGATAAAGATCTTGTCGTTATTGGTGGGGGAGACTCTGCTGTTGAGGAAGGCATCTATTTAACGAAATTCGCTCGCAAGGTAACGATTATTCATCGTCGTGATGAATTACGTGCCCAAAAAATTATTCAAACGCGTGCATTCAATAATGAAAAAATCGAATTCATTTGGGATACTGAGGCAAAAACAATAAATGGTCCTGATGGAAAAGTAAGTAGTGTAACCTTAAAGAATAGAAATACTGGCGAGGAATATGATTTCCCAACAGACGGTGTATTTATTTATATTGGGATGTTCCCATTAAGTGATCCATTTAAATCATTAGGTATTACAAATGAAGAAGGCTATATCGTAACGAATGAAAATATGGAAACGCGTATTCCCGGAATTTATGCTGCGGGAGATGTTCGCGAGAAAAAGCTTCGTCAAATCGTTACAGCTACTGGAGACGGTAGTATAGCTGCTGAAGAAGCACAAGCATATATTGAAGAATTGAAAGATAAAAAGAAGGAAACGATAAAGTAATTTCATTTTAACGTTGCTGTAACACGCACGAAACAATTAAGGGGTACAATAGAGTTAACTAATTGACCCCCTTTTTTAATAAATAGATTATTTTTGCACAGATGTCAAAAGCATCTGTGCCTTTTTTTGTTTCTTTTTGAGCGAGCTTTCTTGGCTGGTATGTTCATATAATTCAATGTATAATAAAGGGAGGTCTTTGCCTAGGAAGATTTAACTTGAAACTAGAATTCACACCACTGTATTCATTTAATAAATTACGAGCTTTAATGTTTAGAGAGAAATAGAGGTGATGATTTATGCAGCGTGTTGCAAACTGCATATTAATAAATAATAATCATATTTTAATGATAAAGAAACCAAGACGAGGATGGTATGCAATTCCAGGGGGAAAAATGGAGCATGGAGAGACCATCAAAGAAGCAGCAATTCGTGAATATCGAGAAGAAACAGCATTACATGTTAAAAACCCTTCCTTAGCTGGGGTTTTTACCTTTTCTATTTTTGAAGAAGAGAATTTACAGCAGGAATGGATGATGTTTACGTTTGTTTGTGATACGTTTACTGGAGAGCTGACAGACAATTGTAAAGAGGGAGAATTGGAATGGATACCAATTGATACGATTGCTTCTCTTCCAATGGCAGAGGGAGATCGAAAAATCTTTGCCCACATTCTTTCATCGGATGAATTGCTTTACGGCGCTTTTTCATACACAAAAGATTTTGATCTTTTAGCATATCGCTTTGATCCATCTACTGATTAATAGAAGTACTGTGATAAGAGGTTGAAAGGGGAGCACACCATGACAATGTTAGAAAAAGAACAAGAAACAAAGCTTGTCATTATTACGGGGATGTCTGGAGCAGGTAAAACGGTAGCTATTCAAAGCTTTGAAGATCTTGGCTACTATTGTGTGGATAATTTACCACCAATGCTACTGCCAAAATTTTTAGAGCTAATGCGAGATTCAACGAACAATATTCACAAAGTTGCACTTGTCATGGATTTGCGAGGAAGAGAATTTTTTGATTCATTATTTGAAGCCTTGGATATACTCGGTGATGAGGAATGGCTTGATGAGCATATATTATTTTTGGATGCAAAGGACGAGCAGCTTGTGAGTCGCTATAAGGAGACACGCCGCTCACATCCACTTGCAATCGGTGATTTACCTTTAAAGGGGATTAAGCAGGAGAGAGAAATACTAGATGAATTGCGAGGTAGGGCGCAACGAATCATTGATACAACGAATTTAAAACCAAAGGATTTACGAGAAAAAATCCTTCGAGCTTATCAAGAAGAAAAGCAAGAAATATTTTCCGTTCATATGGTATCCTTTGGCTTTAAATATGGATTGCCAATTGATGCGGATCTTGTATTTGATGTTCGTTTTCTCCCAAATCCGCATTATGTATCTAATTTGCAGCCATTAACCGGTTTAAATCCGGATGTTTCTTCTTATGTGTTCAAATGGTCCGATACGCAAAAGTTTCAAGAAAAGGTTCTTGAGCTATTGCAATTTATGCTTCCATTATATAAAAAAGAAGGAAAATCACAGCTTGTTGTAGCGATTGGCTGTACTGGTGGACAGCATCGGTCTGTAGCGTTGGCTGAATTCTTTGCAAAGCAATTAACGAACAATTATATTACGCATGTGAGCCATCGTGATATCGACAAGAGAAAGGGACATTAGCGATGACAGAAAATCATGAGCCACGTGTTGTTGTCATTGGTGGAGGAACAGGAATGCCTGTTTTGCTTCGTGGTTTAAAGCATTTACCAGTCCATTTAACAGCACTGGTAACTGTAGCAGATGATGGAGGCAGTACTGGAAGATTACGATCAGAAATGGATATTCCCGCTCCAGGGGATATAAGGAATGTAATTGCAGCTTTATCAGATGTAGAGCCGATGCTTGTAGAGCTTTTTCAGCACCGCTTTTCAAGTGGAAATGGACTTTCTGGACATTCGATGGGGAACTTATTGTTAGCAGCAATGACATCCATTACAGGTGATTTTTATACAGGAATTAAGGAAATATCTCGTGTGCTAAACGTAAAAGGGGATATTTTACCAATATCGAACGAAATGATCTCGCTTCATGCAGAAATGGAAGATGGTACCATTGTTTCAGGTGAATCAAATATTCCGCTTGCAAACAAGCAAATAAAGCGTGTTTTTTTGCGTCCTGAACCAGTTCAACCGTTGCCTAATGCAATTCAAGCAATAAATGAAGCGGATCTTGTCGTTATTTCACCTGGAAGTCTATACACGAGTATTCTTCCGAATTTAATTATTCCAGGTATTGATGCGGCGATAAGACAAACAAAAGCAAAAGTAATTTATGTTTGTAATGTAATGACACAAGCAGGAGAAACAACGGGATATGCGGCATCCGATCATGTGAAAGCAATTTGGAACCATATCGGAGAAGACTGTGTGGATGCAGTTGTCGTTCATAATGAACCAATCAATGAAAGAATACTCCATGTTTATGCAGAAGAAAATGCTGTTCCAGTGCAATATGATATCGAGAAACTGTTAGAAATGGGTCTACAGATTATTGAGGGAGATATCATTACACAGCACCACTTTACATTACGACATGACACACATAAAATATCCAAATTACTACATTCTATTGTATTAAATTAGTTAAACGTAGTTTTTTGGTAAAGGAGGGATCATCATGTCCTTCGCATCAGAAATAAAAAAAGAACTAACAAGTATTGAAGTAGATACGTGCTGTGCACAGGCAGAGCTAGCTGCATTAATCCGAATGAATGGGACGATTTCTTTTTCACAGCAGGCATACATGCTTGATGTGCAAACAGAAAATGCTGCGATTGCTCGGAGAATCTATATGTTAATCAAATCGAGATACGCGATGCCTGTTGAGCTTTTAGTTCGCAGGAAAATGAAGCTGAAAAAAAACAATGTATATATCGTTCGATTAAAGGATGGCGTCCGAAAGATGCTAGCAGATCTTAATATCTTAGAAGAACCATATTCTTTCATTCGTACGATATCCGATACGTATCTAAAGAAATCCTGCTGCAAAAAGTCATATTTGCGAGGCGCTTTTTTAGCTGGTGGATCGATTAATAATCCGGAAACTTCCTCCTATCATTTAGAAATCTTTAATTTTTATGAGGAGCATAATAATGCATTATGTGAGTTATTCAATGCATTTCAATTACATGCGAGAAAGTTAGAACGAAGAAATGGTTATATCGTCTATATTAAAGAAGCGGAAAAAATCACGGCATTTTTAAGTATTATTGGTGCCCACAACGCGTTGTTTAAATTTGAGGATGTTCGCATTGTACGAGATATGCGCAACTCGGTAAATCGTCTTGTGAATTGTGAAACAGCAAATTTAAATAAAACGATTGGAGCAGCCTATCGACAAATTGAAAATATCCAGTTAATTGAAAACACAGTTGGCTTGGATGCATTACCTGAAAAGCTTCGTGAAATTGCTGTATTACGTGTTCAGCATGATGATGTTACATTAAAGGAGCTAGGGGAACTTTGTGCTTCAGGTAAAATTTCTAAATCTGGTGTAAATCATCGGTTAAAGAAAATCGATGAATTTGCCGATAAGATAAGACGCGGAGAAAACATTTAAATATTCTGGAAAATTTCATTTTCATAAAGCGTGTTCCATGTTATAATATCGATAATTTACAAACAGAGACGAATCTGGGTAAAAAGAGGTATTTTAGTTGGAACGCGTTTTTTATATTTCGGTGAATATGGGGAGGGTGAATAGGTTGCTTGAACGAACGGTAAGAGTAGAACTAGAAACAGGACTCCAAGCAAGACCAGCTGCACAATTTGTACAAGAAGCAAATCGTTATGCAGCGCATTTATTTATTGAAAAGGACAAAAAACGTGTTAATGCGAAAAGTATTATGGGATTAATGAGTTTAGCGGTTAGTCATGGAGAAACAATCTTACTACTTGCAGATGGATTAGATGAAGAAGCGGCATTAAATCATCTTGTAGCATATGTTTCGCGTACATAATTGAACTGCAAATAAAAAAGCTACCTTAAACGATTTGCCAAATGGCTGAGACGTTTAGAAGGTAGCTTTTTATGTTTTTTTGGATTACTTTGTATCTGGTTTGCGCTCTAGGATTTTATCAATTAATCCATAGTCTACTGCTCTTTCAGCAGTCATAAAGTTATCGCGTTCTGTATCTTGCTCGACAACTTCTAGCGGCTGTCCAGTACGTTCAGAAAGGATTTGATTCATTTTCTTTTTCATTTCAATAATTCTTCTAGCATGAATTTCGATATCTGTTGCTTGGCCTTGTGTACCTCCAAGCGGCTGGTGAATCATTACTTCACTGTTTGGTAATGCATAACGCTTTCCTTTTTCGCCCGCTGCGAGTAAAAATGCACCCATCGAAGCAGCCATTCCAGTACAAATCGTCGATACATCAGATTTGATAAATTGCATCGTATCGTAAATAGCCATACCTGCAGTAATCGAACCACCAGGGGAGTTAATATAAAGCGAAATGTCCTTACCTGGATCTTCTGCTTCTAGGAAAAGCAATTGAGCTACAATGGAATTTGCAACATTGTCATCAATTGCACTGCCAAGCATAATAATACGGTCCTTTAATAGACGAGAGTAAATATCATATGCACGTTCACCGCGGTTTGTTTGTTCAATAACTGTTGGAATTAAATTCATAAAAATCCTCCTTTTTTCGATTGCCATAACCCTTTTATTAGGTTGTAAATTTATCATAACGAAAAGGTCAATAAAGGTCAAACAAAAAGTTCTTATGTACAACATTTAATTTTAATCGGTTTCTATATTAAATATACGCACCAACATAGCACATTTCAAGCATTCCCTAATGGAATAAAACATAAACACAGGTAGAAAAAATACTTGTTTTGTTGTTATTGTCGCGTTATAATAGCCTATGTGTGTTAATTACATTTTATTAAATGCGCTCGTAGCTCAGTCGGATAGAGCAATGGTTTCCGGTGCCATGTGTCGGGGGTTCGATTCCTCTCGAGCGCGCTATAATATCGTTTTAGCAAGGGATACAATCTTTGTATCTCTTTTTTTGTGATGGAAAGTCCTTTTTGGTTGTTCTAAAACCTAGCAAAAAATAGGATTTGTTTCAGTTGAAGGAAAGATATTGGGATAGTTCATAAACTAAAAAAGGGGAGCGCAGAACTCCCCAGCCGTTACGTGGGGATTAGGGGAAATACGTAACGGCTATTTAATTAGTACGAAGAAAAAAATAATAATCAGGGGGTCGAAAAGCGAAATAAGGAAGTTCTATATTTCTACTGCTCAATTAAATTTTTAATGATAACATCTGCAATAATGGTACCAGCAGTTTTTGGTGCTACCTTTCCAGGAAGCCCAAGCGCATGGATTGCTGTTATTCCTTTCTCTTTCGCAAATTGAAAATTTGTGCCTCCGGGATTGGATGCGATATCAATTATAAGTGTCGAGTCTGATAAAGTGGAAAGCACTGTTGTATTTAGGATTTCAGTAGGAATGGTATTAATTATAATGTCCATCTCTTTTGCTTTGTCCATTTCGTTTAGGATAGAAAAAGGTATTAGTCCCATTTCTTTTGCTCGAGCAAACGCTGTAGGGTTACGTGCTCCAACGTAAACAGAGGCTCCAATCGCAGCAAACAGTCGGGCTACTGTCATCCCGACACGTCCAAATCCAAGAATCATAACACGCGCACCATGGATTGTATAGTTTGTATGTTTTATCGCTAGAGCTAATATACCTTCTGCCGTTGGAATAGCATTTAAGATGGCAACATCATCTCGTTTGAATATCTCCACTAATGTTCGATCTGTTCGTTGAATCACTTCATTTAAATACCCATTTGATATTCCCGTAAAGATTTTACAATGACTTGGCGTATTTTTGATTAACTCTTCAGTCACAATCAAGGGCTCATTTGTAAAACGAGCATGTTCAACTCTTCCCTGTGCGCTTGTTCCACTTACTGGAAGGAGCAATCCGTCCAATTGGCTAACATCCATCTTATCCAGTTTGACATGATGAATCCGATTGTGCTGAAGCTGTACCTGAACATTTTCAAAGCCGGCTAAATAAATGGTCCCATTTTGTTTTATTAATTGATGAATGACTTCTAGGTAACGGTCATCTCCCCCAATAATAAGTACAGAAAATGAATGTTTCATCCTAATAACCTCCTTCAGCATTTTGTTGATAACAGTTTCTATCTGGCGTGCAATGTTTGCATTATTATAGCATATGAAGCTCCTTAATGAAGACGACCCTATTCATTAATGATGAATAAAATTAGTACCACCAGAGTAGAAAACTTTTGAACAATTTTAGGAAAACCCTTATACTCGAAAGATAGAAATTTTGGATAAAGGAAGTGGAGAAAGTGGAAAATAGCATCCGAGTAGGAATAGTAGGCTATGGTAATTTAGGAAAAGGTGTAGAAATCGCAATCCATCGAAATCCAGATTTGAAATTAGTAGGAGTATTTACTAGAAGAGATCCTTCAACTATTCAAACTGTATTTCCTGGTGTTGAAGTGTTCACATATGATGAAATGGAAAAGTTTACAGATAAAATTGATGTTATGGTACTTTGTGGTGGTTCAGCAAGTGATTTACCTACGATGAGTCCAGAAATTGTAGCCAAGTTTAATATCGTAGATAGCTTTGATAATCATTCAAAAATTCCAGCACATATCGAAAAAGTAGATCGTGTTGCAAAGGAAAGTGGAAAAGTCGGTGTTGTTTCGGTAGGCTGGGATCCAGGACTCTTCTCCATGAATCGTTTACTAGGAGAAATCGTACTTCCAACAGGTGGCACACATACTTTTTGGGGAGAAGGACTAAGCCAAGGGCATTCTGAGGCAGTGAGACGTATTGAAGGTGTAAAAGCTGGAGTGCAATATACGGTGCCAATTGATCTAATTCTTGAAAAAGCAAGAGCTGGTGAAGGTGCGGAACTAACTGGCGCAGATCGCCATAAAAGAGTTTGTTATGTGGTAGCTGATGAAAAGGATCAAACGCGGATTGAAAACGAAATTAAAACAATGCCAGACTATTTTGCACCATATGATACGACGGTTCATTTTATAAGTGAAGAAGAGCTAAAGCAAAATCATAGCAAGATGAAGCATGGAGGCTTTGTGATTCGTTCTGGAAATACAAGTGATGATAATCAAGCAACGGTTGAGTTCGCTTTAGCGTTGGATAGTAACCCAGAATTTACGGCTAGTGTATTAGTTGCATATGCAAGAGCAGCCTATCATTTAAACAAAAGAGGCGAAACGGGAGCAAAAACGGCATTTGATATTCCTTTGTCAGTTATGACGAATAAATCAAGTGCTGAAATTTATAAGGATTTACTTTAAGAAGAAGTATGGCGGAAACCCAGGAATGTAAAAAAGTCAGATCGTTCATTTTTCGATGGGCAATCTGACTTTTTTATATAGATAAGATAAGTCTGTCTTTCTTTTCTATCACTGCTTTTACCGCTTTTCAGCAAATAGGAGTATTAATGTAGCAATAGGCCCCAAAAACAATGAGAGTAAAAACCAATTGAAAGCGGTTCTGTTTTTTCCTTGTGCCAATCCTGCATTGATCAACGCAAGTGTACCCCAGCCAACATAATAGCTTCCTTCCATTTCATATCCCCCTTAAAACATTAAATTACCTTTTTATAATCTTTATGTCATTGTATTAAAAATTTTTGAAATAACAAAATAGGTGGATAGGTTTTAATTTTATATATTTACCAATTACAGTCTCGTGCGTTTTCCAGTTAGTTATGGCAAAATAGAAAAAAAGCATGGTTTACTTGGAGAGGATTAGATGAAGCCAAAGCTTATTCAAGAACAATCACTTCAATGGAAGATGAATCAGTCTTTGCTGCAGGCGATTCACATCTTGCAGCTTTCAAGTGTGGAATTAGTCGATTACTTGAAGCAGCTTTCCAAAGAGAATCCATTAATAGAAGATGTTGAATATAATTTTGATTTCTCGGCATATAAAGATACAGCAATCAATCATTTACCGATTGGGGAAACAAAAGAAAGCGCCATTTCTATGTATGAACAATTGAAAAAACAGCTTTATACATTAGATATTCCCCAGGAAATATTGCCGGTTGTATTATTCGGAATTGATTCATTAAATGAGGATGGGTATCTAGAAATCAGTCTTGAGGTTTGGGCTTCTGCATGTAATACTTCTGTTGAAATTGTAGAGCAAGCACTCGATTATATTCAACAGCTAGATCCACCTGGTATCGGAGCGAGATCGTTTCAGGAATGTATTTTATTACAGTTAACAGTGAAGTCCCACGAAGAAAAAGCAATTCATATCCTTTTAAACGAACACTTAGATTGGATTGCGGATGAAAATACGAGCGCAATATCTGAAACGTACGCAATAGCAAAGTCGGATGCCGAAAATATTATCGAACAGATTAAAGCCAGTCATCCCAAGCCTGGACAACTATTGTCATCAAAAAGGGCAACCTATATTATTCCTGAAGCCTCCATTATAAAGGAAAAGGGAGCTTGGAAGATTAAATTCTTTCATTGGAGCACGCCTACCATTTCCTTAAACAAGACATATAAACAGCTCGACGGGTATGATGCACCAACGTTGGCATTCATAGAAGAAAAAAAGAAGCAAATTGAACGGATTAACCAAGCAATCGGCTATCGATCTACCCTTATTCAGCGTATTATCCAGACGATTATAGAAAAACAAATGATGTACTTTGAGCATGGAGCTACATGGCTAAAGCCACTTACATTAAAAGAAGTTGCTGAACGTATCCGTGTAAGTATTTCCACCGTAAGTCGAACAATTCAAGGTAAATATGTACAAACACCACAGGGAATTATCGAGCTAAAGTTCTTTTTTCAACCGGGAATAAAGCAAAAGAATGGGAGTGCGATTTCAGCCTTTGCGTTAAAATACTTTATCCGAGAGGTTGTTCAACTTGAAGATAAACATAAACCATTTTCAGATGAAGCAATAAAAAAGGAGATAGAATCGGCTTATGGAATCCAGGTTGCTCGAAGAACGATTGCGAAATATCGTGAGCTGTTACACATACGTGCATCAACAAAAAGAAGACAGGGAGGAAGAACATGATGAAGCAGGTTATATTATATACAAAAGCGAATTGTCCATTATGCGATGAAGCAAAAACTCTTTTAGAGCTACTTCAAACGGACTATTCATTTTCTATCGAAGAACGGGATATTTATAGCAATGATTCATGGTTAGAAACCTACCAATTAACAATTCCACATATTGTTATTGGGGAAACTGAATTCGATTGTCGCTCTATCCAGCTTGATGTGATGGAAGAAGCATTGTTAAAAACTTAAGAAGCGCTATCGTTTCAAAGGGATCCTGACAAATGAAGTTATCATTTTTCTTTTGTCAGGAAAATACAGTACAAAGAGAAAAGTGATTTTTATTGTATATTTTTAGTAGTGTGGTATAATCTAAGTGTAAAGAAGCTTCATATTTTTTTACACTTAGTGGGACGATAATTATCCGGCTGGGACTAAAAATGTCCAAAAGAAAAGGAGCAATACCTGTGAGACATTTAATTGAGCTACAAAAGAGATTATACCCTGAAGTGTTAGCAGTTATGCAGCAACGATATGCGGTTCTTCACAATATTGCCCGCTTTCAACCAATCGGAAGAAGAGCATTGGCTGATAATTCTAATTTGACAGAACGGACGATTCGAAGTGAAGTTGATTTTTTGCAGGAGCAAGGGCTTATCCATGTAACCGCAAAAGGGATGCTTATTGCAAATGAGGGTAAAATAATTTTGGAACAATTAGCAGAGCTCATGGGTGAAGTAATGGGTTTAAGTGTTTTAGAAAATAAGATTAAGGATAAGCTTAAATTAAGTAATGTCATCATTATTCCTGGTAATAGTGATGAAAATGCTTGGGTAAAGCAGGAAATGGGAAAGGCCTGTGTCGCTTATCTAAAATCTATTGTTAATCCTAATTCAACAATCGCTGTAACAGGTGGTACAACAATGGCAGCGATAGCGGCAGTAATGACGCCTTTTGATAAACAGGGAAATTTATTGTTTGTCCCCGCCCGCGGTGGTATTGGTGAAAAAATGGAAAACCAAGCAAACACCATTGTTTCAGAAATGGCGAAAAAGGCAAACGGAAATTATCGACTATTATATGTACCCGACTTACTTAGTGATGCCTCCTACCAATCGATCATTAGCGAGCCTTCTATTGATGAAATTTTAAAGCAAATAAAACAAGCAGACATTGTGTTACATGGAGTAGGGAACGCATTAAAAATGGCTTATCGTAGGAAAACAGCAAGTGAAGTTATTACATTGTTACAAGAAACCAATGCGGTAAGTGAAGCATTTGGGTATTACTTTGATCAAGCTGGACAAATCGTTCACAAAGTAAACACAGTAGGTATCCATTTGGAGGATTTAGATGCTGCGAAAACGGTTATTACAGTTGCAGGAGGTAAATCAAAAGGACAAGCGATATCCTCTTATTTTCAAAGAGGAAAAAGTGATTTACTTATTACTGATGAAGCAGCAGCAGAAGAGATTTTAAGGGATTTATCCCTTTAAATATATAAATACACAAAACAGGAGGAGTATAAAATGGCAGTAAAAATTGGTATTAATGGATTTGGGCGTATAGGACGTAATGTATTCCGTCAATCATTAAAGAATGATAAGGTAGAAGTAGTAGCAATCAATGATTTAACAGATGCCAAAATGCTAGCACATTTATTGAAGTACGATTCTGTTCACGGAAAATTAGAAGAAGAAGTAACGGTAACTGATACTGCGTTAATAGTAGGTGGAAAAGAAATTAAGGTTCTAGCAGAACGTGAGCCTGCAAAGCTTCCATGGGGTGAATTAGGTGTTGACATCGTAATTGAATCCACTGGTCGTTTCGTAGATCGCGAATCTTGTCAAAAGCATCTTGATGCAGGTGCTAAAAAGGTAATTATTTCTGCACCAGGTAAAAATGAAGATGTAACAGTAGTTATGGGAGTTAACGAAAATGAATATGAAGCTGCAAACCACCATGTTGTATCCAATGCTTCATGTACAACAAACTGTTTAGCACCGTTTGCAAAAGTACTACAAGATAACTTCGGCATCAAGCGCGGGTTAATGACAACTGTTCACGCATATACTAATGATCAGCAAATATTGGATTTACCACATAAAGATTATCGTCGTGCACGTGCGGCTGCTGAAAGCATTATTCCAACAACAACTGGAGCAGCTAAAGCAGTAGGTAAAGTATTACCTGAATTAAATGGGAAATTAAACGGAATGGCAATGCGTGTTCCAACTCCAGACGGTTCGATCGTCGACTTAACTGTGGAATTAGAGAAAAATACAACGGTTGAGGAGTTAAATAAAGCATTTAAAACAGCAGCAGAAGGAGAACTAAAAGGAATTCTTGAATATACGGAAGAGCCATTAGTCTCAAGAGATATCATTGGAAATACACATTCATCTATTCTTGATGCTTTATCAACAATGGTACTGGAAGACAACTTAGTAAAGGTTGTTTCTTGGTATGATAATGAGATGGGTTATTCTGCTCGTTGTATTGATTTAGCGGTTTATATGGAGGAAAAAGGTTTATAATATAGTAGACATGCTATCTTCGAAAAGGAGGGGGTATTCCTCCTCCTTTTTTAAACGTTTATGCGTTAAAATAGTTTAGACTCATGATTTTTCCGCAAATTCACATGATATTAAAAGCAATTAAGAAAGAAACCGACTATAATGATGTTGGTACATACTTTAATTGGGAGGGTTTCTCGTGAATAAAAAAACACTTCAAGATGTAAATGTAAGTGGAAAAAAAGTTTTTTGTAGAGTTGATTTTAATGTCCCAATGAAGGATGGTAAAGTAACGGATGATACGCGAATAAAAGCTGCTTTACCAACGATTAAATATTTATCAGATAATGGAGCCATAGTTATTTTAGCGAGTCACTTAGGAAGACCAAAAGGACAAGTAGTAGAAGAACTCCGACTTGATCCTGTTGCGGAACGACTAAGTGATCTTATTGGGAAAAGCGTGCTAAAAACAGATGCCGTCTATGGGGAAGAAGTAAACAACGCAATTGCCCAAATGTCGAATGGTGACATATTGCTTATCGAAAATGTTCGCTTTGAGCCAGGCGAAACGAAAAACGATCCTGCTTTAGCGGATGCTTTTGCCCAAATGGCAGACCTGTATGTAAATGATGCTTTTGGCGCGGCACATCGTGCACATGCATCGACAACTGGTGTCGCTGAGAAGCTCCCTGCTGCTGCTGGCTTTTTGATGCAAAAAGAGATTGAAGTTCTCGGCAAGGCGTTAGAAAATCCAGAACGACCATTCACGGCCATTATTGGCGGTGCTAAAGTAAAGGACAAAATTGGTGTCATTGATAACCTGTTAGATAAAGTGGACAATTTAATTATTGGTGGCGGATTAGCATATACGTTTGTAAAAGCGCAAGGATATGAAATCGGTAATTCACTACTTGAAGAAGATAAGATTTCACTTGCAAAAGAATTTATCGAGAAGGCAAAAGAAAAGGGCGTTCGTTTTGTACTTCCAGAGGATGCTATAGTAGCAGATGCCTTTTCTGAGGAAGCTTCGATTAAAACAGTTGATATTGATCAAATCCCAGCAGATTGGGAGGCACTTGATATCGGTCCTAAAACTCGTGAAACGTATCGTGACATTGTAAAAGCTTCGAAGCTCATTATTTGGAATGGTCCAATGGGTGTGTTTGAAATGGAACCTTTTGCAGGTGGAACGAAAGCTGTAGCAGAAGCGTTATCGGAAACGGAAGGCTATACAATCATCGGTGGCGGAGATTCTGCAGCAGCGGTTGAAAAGTTTGGTTTTGCGGCTGCAATGGATCATGTGTCAACTGGTGGCGGTGCTTCCCTAGAGTTCATGGAAGGTAAGCTACTTCCGGGCTTGCAAGCACTGGATGACAAATAAAAACGAGCAAGAAATGGACAGAAATAAAACAGAGAGGTGATCAGATGCGAAAAAAGGTTATTGCTGGTAACTGGAAAATGAATAAGGAAACGACGGATGTCGTGCAATTTGTGGAGGAAGCCGTTGCAAGCCTTCCAAATTCAGAAGAAGTGGAAGCAATTGTTTGTGCACCTTTTCCATACTTGACGTTGCTTGTCGAAAAAACAAAGGGAACAACATTAAAAGTGAGTGCGCAAAACATGCACTTTGCGGATGATGGAGCCTACACAGGAGAAGTTAGTCCTGTTATGTTAAAGGATATTGGCGTTACTCATGTAATTATTGGACATTCAGAGCGCCGTGAATATTTTGCAGAAACTGATGAGACCGTAAACAAAAAAATTCATGCCGCATTCAAGCATGGCTTGACACCAATTGTTTGTGTTGGTGAATCGCTAGCACAGCGTGAGGCAAATGAAACAAAAGCACATGTAGAAAAGCAAGTTGAACTTGCACTAGGTGGTCTTGATAAGAAGCAAGTTGCGGAAACAATTATTGCATATGAACCAATCTGGGCAATTGGAACAGGAAAGACTGCTTCCAGTGCGGATGCGAATGAGGTTTGTTCTCATATCCGTAAAGTCGTAGAAAAAGTAACCAATGCAGAAACAGCAGAGAAAGTCGTCATTCAATATGGTGGTAGTGTCAAGCCAGCAAATGTTGATGAATTGCTGTCCCAATCAGATATTGATGGTGCACTTGTTGGCGGAGCAAGCTTAGAAGCAGCTTCATTTGTCAAATTAGTGGAGGCTGGTGCAAAATGACGGAGTCAAAACTTGCTGCATTAATTATCCTGGACGGATTCGCTATACGAGATGAAGTAACAGGAAATGCAGTAAAGCAAGCAAAAAAGCCAAACTTTGACCGCTATTGGAATACGTACCCACATAGTCAATTACAAGCAAGTGGGAATGCAGTTGGTCTTCCTGAAGGACAAATTGGCAATTCAGAAGTTGGTCATTTAAACATTGGTGCAGGTAGAGTGGTATATCAAAGTCTATCCAGAGTAAACCTCTCGATTGAAAACGGAGAGTTCTTTGAAAAAGAAGCATTTCTGCAGGCGATGAGACATGCAAAGGAAAAACAGAAAGCCTTGCATCTATTTGGATTACTTTCCGATGGTGGCGTGCACAGCCATATAAACCATTTATTTGCCTTATTAAAGCTGGCGAAAAATGAAAATTTGGAAAAGGTATATATCCATGCATTTTTAGACGGACGCGATGTTGGTCCACAAACAGCTAAAAATTATATAGAGCAAACGGAAGCCAAAATTAAAGAATATGGTGTCGGAGAGATTGCGACAATTTCTGGACGTTATTATTCGATGGATCGTGATAAACGCTGGGATCGCGTAGAAAAGGCATATGATGCAATGGTTTATGGTGAGGGACCTCAATATAAAAATCCATTGGATGTTGTTGCGGATTCCTATAAAAACGGCGTATATGATGAATTTGTCCTTCCTTCTGTTATTCTAGATAAAGAAGGTAATCCAGTAGGAAAAGTTCAAGATGAAGACTCGATTATTTTTTATAACTTTAGACCTGACCGAGCGATTCAAATTTCGAGAACATTTACCGATGCAGATTTTCGCGATTTTGATCGTGGCGAGCATCCACCTAAAAATCTTGATTTTGTCATGCTGACGAATTTTAGCGAAACCGTTGATGGCTATGTTGCTTATGAACCAGTTAATCTGGACAATACAATTGGAGAAGTTCTGTCACAACATCATTTAAAGCAATTACGTATTGCAGAGACAGAAAAGTATCCACATGTTACGTTCTTTATGAGTGGTGGTCGAGAAGCCGAATTTCCTGGTGAAAAGCGCATATTAATCAACTCACCGAAAGTAGCAACGTATGATTTAAAGCCAGAGATGAGTGCATATGAAGTAACGGATGCATTATTGAAGGAATTAGATGCAAAAGCACACAATGCGATTATATTAAATTTTGCCAATCCAGATATGGTTGGACATTCAGGTATGCTAGAACCGACAATTAAAGCGATAGAAGTGGTTGATGAATGTCTTGGTAAAATTGTAGATAAGATTTTGGAGCTAGGTGGCCATGCGATTATTACTGCAGATCATGGGAATTCCGATGAAGTATTAACATTAGACGGAAAACCGATGACAGCACATACAACGAACCCAGTTCCTGTGATTGTAACAAAAGAGGCTATTGAACTGCGCGATGGCGGAAAGCTAGCAGACTTAGCACCGACCTTATTGGATTTACTGCATGTTGATAAACCAGAAGAAATGACTGGCACAAGCTTAATCAAACAAAAAGGAGAGAATTAATATGCCTTATATTACAGATGTTTACGCACGTGAAGTTTTAGATTCAAGAGGAAACCCAACAGTTGAAGTAGAAGTTTTTACAGAATCTGGCGCTTTTGGCGCAGCATTAGTTCCAAGTGGTGCATCCACTGGGGAATATGAAGCAGTAGAGCTTCGTGACGGAGATAAAGCACGCTACAATGGAAAAGGTGTGCTTAAAGCAGTACAAAATGTAAACGAGGTTATTGCACCTGAGCTATTAGGCATTGATGTTACACGCCAAAACATCATTGATCAAATTATGCTTGAGCTAGATGGCACAGAAAATAAAGGAAAGCTTGGTGCAAATGCGATATTAGGTGTTTCCATGGCGGTCGCACATGCAGCAGCAAGCTATCTCGAGATCCCACTTTACAATTATCTTGGTGGATTCAATGCAAAAACATTGCCAACACCAATGATGAATATCGTAAATGGTGGAGAGCATGCGGATAATAATGTGGATATTCAGGAATTCATGATTATGCCAGTTGCTGCACCTACATTCCAAGAAGCATTACGTACAGGAACAGAAATTTTCCATTCCTTAAAAAATGTACTGAAAAATAAAGGCTACAATACTGCTGTTGGAGATGAAGGTGGATTTGCGCCAAACCTTGGCTCAAATGAAGAAGCGCTTCAAACGATTGTTGAAGCAATCGAAGCAGCAGGCTATAAGCCAGGAGAAGAAGTAAAACTAGCTATGGACGTTGCTTCCTCTGAAATGTACGAAGATGGTAAATACCATCTAAAAGGAGAGGGCGTTGTTCGTACTTCTGAGGAAATGGTTACTTGGTATGAAGAAATGGTGAACAAGTATCCGATCATTTCCATTGAAGATGGATTAGATGAGAATGACTGGGAAGGACATAAGCTACTAACTGAACGTCTTGGCGATCGTGTACAGCTCGTAGGGGATGATTTATTCGTTACGAATACGAAGCGTCTTGCCCAAGGAATCGAGCAAGGAGTTAGTAACTCTATTTTAGTAAAAGTAAACCAAATTGGTACACTGACTGAAACATTTGAAGCAATTGAAATGGCAAAACGTGCAGGTTATACGGCTGTTATTTCTCACCGTTCTGGTGAAACAGAAGATGCAACCATTGCTGATATTGCTGTTGCTACAAACGCAGGTCAAATTAAAACAGGAGCACCGTCACGTACAGACCGTGTAGCGAAATACAACCAATTACTTCGTATTGAAGACGAATTAGCTGGTATGGGCGAATATGCTGGTCTAAGTGCTTTTTATAACTTGAAAAAATAGTAAGTGTGTATGCAACAACACCTCCAAATCGTAGAAGATTTGGAGGTGTTTTTTATGAGAAAAAAATCGGGATTCTAGATTGCTCGTTACCTGATTTAAATCTAAATATAATCATAGTATACTAAAAAATAAAGCATATAAATGCGATGACTTAAAATGAAACATAGGGTGGAGATGTCAGTGGATATTTTGGATGTGATTCGTAATAGAAGATCGATTCATTCCTTTAAGGGAGAGGAAGTAGAACAGGAGGTGCTTGAAGCGATTTTTGAGCATGCATCTTGGGCACCGACCCACTATATGAAAGAGGCATGGAATATTAAGGTGTATCAGGGAGCTGGAAAAGAGAGGCTAGTAGACGAGATCCTAGAAAGCTACCAACGGATTGGTATGATTCCGCAAAATAAAGAAATGAAAACAATGAAAATGATGCAGTCAATGCGCCAATTTTTAACACACATCCCACACCATGCATTAATCTATTTTCATAAAGAGGAAGATCCGATTCGTTATGAGGAGGAGTATGCTTCCATTTGCGCCTTTATTCAAAATGCGCAGCTTGCTGCATGGGCTTATGGAGTCGGAATGCTATGGACGATTACACCGTATATGCATGACCCTGAATTTCCGGCTAGTCTTGGGTTGCAGGATGAAACGATTAAAATAGCGGCAGTGCTGCAAATTGGCTATCCGGAAAAGACGCCAATAAGTAAAGGCCGAACTCCCATTCAGCATAAGCTGGACTTTATTGTGAAATAAAAGCGCCTGCTAGCGGAAATATCCGTTGCAGACGCTTTTTTAATGCTTCTATTCGGTCTTTTCTTTAATAAATTCAATTACTTCCTCTGCTGTTCCCATGGAGAGTAGCTTGTCCTTATAGGAAGCAAGCTTTTCTTTTGAAAGTGTACGGAACTGTGTACGTGCTGGAAGAATGGATGTTGCGCTCATACTGAATTCATCTAAACCTAAAGCAAGTAGTAATGGAATAGCAAGTGGGTCCCCAGCCATTTCGCCACACATTCCAGCCCATTTACCTTCACTGTGGGCTGCTTCAATGACGTTGTTTACTAAGTTTAAAATAGCAGGGTGATATGGCTGATACAAGTAAGAAACGCGCTCATTCATTCGATCTGCTGCCATTGTGTACTGGATCAGATCGTTTGTTCCGATACTGAAAAAGTCAACCTCTTTGGCGAATTGCTTTGCAAGTACTGCAGTAGCTGGAATTTCAACCATAATCCCAACTTCAATTGAATCGGAAACGGCAATTCCTTCTTTTAGAAGATTTTCTTTTTCATCCAATAAAATCGCTTTTGCTTGGCGAAATTCCTCAAGGGTTGCGATCATCGGGAACATAATCTTTAGATTTCCATAAACACTTGCTCGTAACAACGCTCGTAGCTGTGGACGAAATACGTCTTCATTCTCTAAACAAAAACGGATTGCCCGAAATCCTAAAAATGGATTTAACTCTTTTGGTAAGCTTAAATAGCTTAATTCTTTATCGCCACCGACATCAAGTGTGCGGACGACAACAGGCTTGTCCCCCATTTGCTCAAGAACAGATTTATAAGCTTTAAACTGTTCTTCTTCGCTAGGAAGCTCGCTTTTTCCCATATATAAAAACTCTGTGCGGTAAAGCCCGACACCTTCACCACCATTATTAATTACACCGGCAACATCTTCAGGTGTCCCGATATTACCAACAAGCTCTACTTGTTCCCCATCTTTTGTAAATGTCGGTTCATCCTTTAGTTTTTCCCATTCTTTTTTCTGATTTGCAAATGCTTCTTGTTTTTTGCGATAGGTTTGTAGCTCGTTCTCACTTGGGTTAATAAGGACGAAGCCTTCAATTCCATCGACAATAATGGTATCTCCATGTGTGATTTTTGATGTAATATCTTTTGTTCCTACTACTGCTGGTATTTCTAAGGATCTAGCCATAATAGCGGAATGAGAGGTTCTGCCTCCGATATCTGTTGCAAAGCCTTTTACAAACTGTCGATTTAACTGTGCTGTATCAGAAGGAGTTAAATCATGGGCAATCACGATAACCTCCTCATCGATTAAGGCTGGATCAGGAAACTTAACGCCAAGTAAATGTGCCATCACTCTTTTGGTTACGTCAGATATGTCGGCTGCACGTTCACGCATATATTCATTATCCATGTTTTTAAACATGTCAATAAACATGTTGGCGATTTCTTCTAGTGCTGCTTCTGCCGTTTTATTTTCATTGTTAATTTTATCTTTCATTGGATTGACTAGCTCTGGATCACTAAGCACAAGCAGGTGTGCAGAAAATATTTCTGCGTGCTCGTCACCTAGTACTTCTTTTGTATGAGCTTTAATCTTTTCAAGCTCTTCCTTTGAAACTGCTAGTGCATTATCCAATCGTTTTAATTCTAATTCTGGGTCCTCGCTTTTTACTTTCTCATACGATAAATCTGGTGTAATGAGCTGATACGCTTTTGCAATTGCAATGCCTGATGAAGCTGCAATTCCTTCCATAGAGTTCATTTGTTGTCCACCTTTCTGTCTTCAGTTGAATAAGAAATTAGTATTACGAAAGCTTGCTACCGATACCAGGTGTCCCTGTTCGTATACTTTCTATTTTAAGCTTTTTCTGATCATAGTTCAAAGATTGTTGGTCACTTGGACTACAATGTTATCATTTTCGACACACCTATTCCAAAATATGTGAAATCCAGCCGCTTATTGCTTGATAAACTTCCTTTTTATTTAACTCATTTAGTAACTCATGTCTACCATTTTCGTATAACATCGTTGTAACTTTTTCTAGTCCTGCTTCTTCGTAAAGCTGTGCGGTTTTCCACACGCCTTTTCCATAGCTTCCGACTGGATCAGCAGCTCCACTTATGAGAAGCATAGGTAAGTCCTTTCTGATTGACCCATTGGCTTGTTTTTGATGAATATCCTGTAAGCCTGACATTAGGTCGTAAAAAAAACGTGCTGTAGGAACAAAACCGGTTAATGGATCCTCGATATATGCTTTTACAGCTTCTTTATCCTGTGTTAACCAATCAAATTTCGTAATTTTACCTTTGATGCGGTTGTTGTTCGAGCCAAAAGCGAGTTGGTTCATAAGTTTTGATTTTTTTGTTGGGGGAAGAATGCTTGCCATTTGTTTTCCTACCATTGTAAGTGATGTTGGATAATAGCCTGTTCCAGCTAAAATAACGCCTTTAATGGCATGGCTATGCGTTTGAATATACTTACGTGCTAGAAAAGAGCCCATGCTATGACCTAATAAAAAGAGCGGTATATTCGGATAGGTTGATTTAATATCCGTTGTAATGGTAAATAAGTCTGAAGCAGTCTTGGTAAAACCATCCTCAGCCGCAAAATAACCAAGAATTCCTTGTTTTTGACCAGTTTTTCCATGTCCGCGATGGTCATTTCCAAAAACAAAAATACGTTCGTTTAGTAAAAAATTAGCAAATTCATCATAGCGTTCAATGTGTTCTACCATTCCGTGTGAGAGCTGAACAATTGCCTTTGGTTGTTCCTGTGGATTTGTCCAGCTTACAACATGGACGTCTACGCCATCTTTCATGGAGAGCCAATATGATTTTTTCATGGTTAACCGATCCCCTTTTTAATGAGTTTCTCGCTCTATGGTTTCATTCAACATAAGCTGATGAAATCAAGTTAAGATTCAACTCCAGTATAAATCCAACAACGAGAAACATCCATTTATAAATAAGACTTGCTATACAAATAAAGATTATGCTAAAGTAAAGATTAGATATATACGTGACAAGCTTCGAGGTGTTATTCGGAATTCGAGCTTAAAGTATGTGGTTATTTTAGTGGGGGTGTTTGAATAATGGCTACTGTAATTAATGCGTTATTAGTCATTGATGTAATCATTTTAATTGTTCTAGTATTGTTACAAAGTGGTAAAAGTGAAGGTCTTTCAGGAGCAATCTCGGGTGGTGCAGAGCAGCTATTCGGTAAGCAAAAGGCCCGTGGAATAGACTTAGTGTTACACCGTGGAACGGTTATTACAGGAACGTTATTCTTTATATTGGCATTTGTTGGTGCATATGTAATATAATAGAGACAACCCTTATCATAGTTAATGATGAGGGTTTTTCTTTTGAATAAAAATCGATTAATAGAATAAATGATCTAGATTAAAAGTGAAGGTGAACAATCATGAAAATAAAACAACCCCAACCTTTTACATTCAAAGCAGGTCCGCGCGCAGTATTACTTCTCCATGGATTTACAGGCCATTCAGCAGATGTAAGAATGCTAGGACGATTTTTAGAAAAAAAAGGCTACACAACTCATGCGCCAATTTATCGCGGGCATGGACTTCCACCAGAAGAATTAATTAAAGCTAATCCTGATGAATGGTGGGAGGATGTGTTAACGGCGTATCGTTTTTTGCAAGATGAAGGGCATAATGAAATAGCAGTAGCCGGCTTATCATTAGGTGGTGTATTAGGATTAAAGCTTGCTTATTCCGAGCAGGTGAAAGCAGTTATTCCAATGTGTGCACCGATGTTTTTTGATAATGAAGCACAATTAACAGCAGGGTTTAAACTTTTTGCTAAAGAATACAAGCAGCTAGAGGGTAAAGAGGAAGAAACGATTAAAACCGAGGTAGAAGCATTACTTTCAGATTCAGCGAATATGTTTAAAGCGCTTGGAGCATTTATTCAAACGGTACAAAAGCAAGTAGATACAATCTATACGCCGACTTTCGTCGTTCAAGCTCAAAAAGACGAAATGATTAATCCGGAAAGTGCAAACTATATTTATGACCATGTCGAAACAGATACAAAGCAAATAACCTGGTATGAAGAATCAGGACATGTGATTACATTAGATAAAGAAAAAGACAAGCTTCATGAGGATATTTTTCAGTTTTTAGAATCGCTAAATTGGGAAGAATAAAAAAGAATAGATGGATACCGATGATATAAATAGAAAGAAGGTGTAATGGATGACAGAACAAATGAAAGAAACGATACGCAATTATTTTAAAGAAAATGGAACAAAACCACTTGCCGTTAATGAACTAGAAGAAGAGCTTCAGTTAGAGGATGCAGTTCAATTTAAAGCATTAGTAAAGGCTTTAAATGAATTGGAATTAGCAGGTGAACTCGTGCGAACGAGAAAAAACCGGTTTGGCTTGCCGCAAAAAATGAACCTTATCCGAGGACGTATTCAGATGCATGCGAAAGGGTTTGCTTTTTTAATACCGGATGAAGAAGGGCAATCTGATATTTATATTCATCATTCGGACTTAGCATCTGCAATGAATAATGATAAGGTCCTTGTTCGGATTGAAAAGAAGGATGAAAAAGATAGCAGACCAGAAGGAACAGTTATCCGCATTTTAGAGCGTGCAGTAACCGAGGTTGTCGGTACATATGAGGATAATCGCTCTTTTGGCTTTGTTATTGCAGATGATAAACGTATCCCAAATGATATTTTCATCCCAAAAGGAAATGTAAATGGCGCTGTCGGTGGACATAAGGTCATTGCTAGAATTACGAAATATCCTGAGGGGCGGATGAGTGCAGAAGGAGAAATCGTACAAATTCTTGGTCATAAAAATGATCCAGGAATAGATATTCTTTCAATTATTTATAAGCATGGCATTCAAATTGATTTTCCGAATGAAGTGTTACAGCAGGCCTCAGAAACACCAGAAACAATCTCAGAAGCTGATATGGAAGATCGACGTGATTTACGTGACCAAACGATCGTCACGATTGATGGTGCAGATGCGAAGGATTTAGATGATGCGGTAACAGTTCAACAGCTTGAAAATGGCAACTATAAGCTTGGGGTTCACATTGCTGATGTAAGCTATTATGTAAAAGCGGGAAGTCCGCTTGATAAAGAGGCATTTGAGCGTGGGACAAGCGTCTATCTTGTTGATCGGGTCATACCGATGATTCCTCATCGACTATCGAATGGAATTTGTTCGTTAAACCCACAAGTAGATCGATTGACCTTAAGCTGTGAAATGGAAATTGATCCGAGTGGAAAAGTAGTGCATCATGAAATTTTTCAAAGTGTTATAAAAACAACAGAGAGAATGACCTACCAAGATGTAAATAAAATTTTAGTTGATCAAGATCAAGCACTTCGAGACAAATACGATAGGCTTGTACCAATGTTTGAGCGGATGGAGAAATTAGCTGCTATCTTAAGAGGAAAGCGAATGGGTCGAGGAGCAATTGATTTTGATTTCAAAGAAGCAAAGGTCCTCGTTGATGATGAAGGAAAAGCGATTGATGTGGTGTTACGAGAGCGCTCAGTTGCCGAAAAACTAATAGAAGAATTCATGCTGGCCGCCAATGAAACGGTAGCAGAGCATTTTCATTGGATGGATGTTCCTTTTATACATCGTATCCATGAAGACCCTGATCAAGGCAAGCTGGGGCATTTCTTTGAATTTTTAGCGGGACTTGGTTATATCGTGAAAGGGACTGCTAATGACATTCATCCACAAGCATTACAGAAAGTATTGGAGGAAGCAAAGGGAACACGAGAGGAAATGATTTTGTCAAAGCTCATGCTACGGTCGATGAAGCAGGCAAAATATGATCCGCAAAGTGTCGGGCATTTTGGACTTGCTACTGAATTTTATACCCATTTTACTTCACCGATTCGTCGTTATCCGGATTTGATTGTCCATCGGTTAATTCGAACGTATTTAATTGAAAATAACCTTCAGGGCAAGACAATCAAAGCTTGGAAGGATACGCTACCAGAAATTGCTCGCCATACCTCTGAAAGAGAAAGACGAGCTGTTGATGCAGAGCGAGATACAGATGATTTGAAAAAAGCGGAATATATGGAAGATAAAATTGGTGAAATCTTCTCAGGGGTTATTAGCTCCGTAACAAGCTTTGGATTATTTGTAGAACTTGAAAATACAGTTGAGGGATTAGTTCATGTAAGTTATTTAACCGATGACTATTACCACTTTGATGAGCGTAGCTATGCTTTAATTGGTGAGCGAACAGGAAAGGTGTATCGGATTGGCGAGCCAGTCGATGTAAGAGTAATTAGTGTGAATAAAGAAGAGCATATCGTTGATTTTGAACTTGTAACTGCCTCAGCAAAGAATGGGAACGGAAAAAAACTGAAAGCAAAAAAAGAAAAAAAGAAATCAAAATAAAAAGGAAACCGAGTTTATTGCGATAGCAATGAACTTCGGTTTTTTTTATGGTGCAAGAAACGTAAAAAACAAAAGTTGCATTAGGGAAAATTAATTGTTGACAGGTAATTATTTGACCGTTATACTACTTATTAAGTAAAGGGAAAGATATACGCCTAATTTAAATGTAGTTGGTACATTTTTATAGGTGAATGATTATATTTTTATAAAAGCTATTTTTTTAATTTAAAAGTTGCATTAAGGAAACTATTATAGGTTAAGTAAATAATATATGTAATATTAGGCAGGAAGGTGACAATAGAATGGAAAAAGCGTTATCTGTCAAGGACCTACACGTTTCGTATTATGGAAAAGAAGTTGTTCGAAACATTTCGTTTTCCTTTGATACTGGAAAATTAATTGGTGTTATCGGTCCAAATGGAGCTGGTAAATCCACATTAATGAAGGCCATGCTCGGATTAATACCAAAGGATAAAGGAACGGTAATCATTAATGGAAGACCGTTAAAAGAAGTACGGAAACAAATTGCCTATGTTCCACAACGGAATAATTTAGATTGGGATTTCCCGATTAATGTATTAGATACGGTGCTGTTAGGTACGTATCCAAAGCTTGGATTTTTTCACAGACCGAAAAAGGAACATAAGCAATGGGCAATGGAATGCCTTCAGCGAGTAGGTATGGAAGCATATAGTAAAAAGCAAATTGGTGAATTATCAGGTGGGCAGCAGCAACGGGTCTTTCTTGCTAGAGCCCTCGCGCAAAAAGCGGATATGTTTTTTCTCGATGAACCATTTGTTGGAATTGATATTGGCAGTGAAGAAACGATTGTCCGGATTTTAAAGGAAATTAGAGATCAAGGAAAAACAATACTCGTTGTTCACCACGATTTAAGCAAAGCAAGAGAATACTTTCAGGAATTAATTTTGCTTAATCAGGAATTGATTGAATTTGGGAAGGTCGAGGATGTGCTTCAACCAGAGCAAATTGCTAAAGCATACCAGGGGCAGCTTTCCTTTTTAAAAGAATTGGCGGTGAAACCATGATGTTTTTAGAAGCGTTAATGCAGTATGAATATTTACAAAAAGCGTTATTGACGTCGATTATGGTCGGTATTATAAGCGGTGTCATCGGAAGCTTTATTGTTCTACGAGGGCTAGCGTTAATGGGAGATGCGATTTCTCATGCGGTTTTACCTGGTGTTGCTGTATCATATTTTCTCGGAATTAACTTTTTCTTCGGAGCAGTAGTAACCGGTGTGCTAACTGCGGTTGGTATTGGTTATATTAGTCAAAACAGTCGGATAAAGAATGATTCTTCAATTGGTATTATGTTTACGGCAGCATTTGCCTTAGGGATTATATTAATTACGCTCTTAAAGAGTAGTACAGATCTCTACCATATTTTATTTGGGAATGTGCTTGCTGTTCGACCATCAGATATGTGGATGACGATGATCATTGGAGTAATTGTATTGATTAGTGTATTTGCTTTTTATAAAGAGCTATTAATTACTTCTTTTGATCCAACGATGGCACAGGCTTACGGGTTACCAAATAAATTGATCCATTATTTCTTGATGACGTTGTTGACGATGGTAACGGTAGCTTCATTACAAACAGTAGGGATAATTCTTGTTGTAGCAATGCTGATTACACCAGCTGCGACCGCGTATTTATTAACGAATCGTTTATCAAGCATGATATTTTTATCTGCGTGCTTTGGTAGCTTGTCGAGTGTATTAGGACTTTATATTAGCTATCGAGCGAATCTCGCCTCAGGTGCAACGATCGTTCTAGTAGCAACAACGTTATTTTTGCTAACGTTAATCTTTTCACCAAAGCAAGGTGTGCTATGGAGAGCAATACGTACTCGTCAAAAGCGCACGTCTTATTCTTAATATAAATGAATGCGGAGGACTATAAATATGAAAAAATGGTTACTTGGTTTTATAGCTATTGGTTTGTTCGCTGCTGCGGGCTGTTCCAACGATAGCAATGAAAGCATGAGTAAGGAGGATGGAAAGCTTCAAGTCGTTACAACATATTCTATCGTCTACGATATCGTTTCAAACATTGCTGGAGAACACGCGAATGTAAAAAGTCTTGTACCGATTGGGCAAGACCCTCATTCCTATGAGCCATTACCAGCAGACGTTCAAGCTACTACGGATGCTGACCTTGTATTTTATAATGGATTGAATTTAGAAACCGGAAATTCGTGGTTTCAGAAAATGATCGAAACGGCTGGTAAGGATGGAAAAGATGCGCCGGTATTCCGAATTAGTGAAGGCGTGACACCTCAATACCTAACCTCTGGTGGTCATGAGGGAGAAGAAGACCCACATGCATGGCTAGACGTACAAAACGGAATAACGTATGCAGAGAATGCGAGGGATGCGCTCATTCAAGTAGATCCTAATCATAAAGCAGACTATGAAAAAAATGCTGCCGAATATATAAAGAAACTAGAAGAGCTTGATGCGAAAATTAAAAAGGAGGTTGCTGCGTTACCTGAAGAAAAACGAATTCTTGTAACAAGTGAAGGCGCCTTTAAATATTTTTCAGCGGCCTACGGCTTTCATGCCGCCTATATTTGGGAAATAAATGCACATAACGAAGGTACACCAGAGCAAATTAAGACGATTGTCGACTTAATCCATGAAAAGAAAGTACCAGCGCTGTTTGTGGAAACAAGTGTAGATCCACGTAGCATGGAGACGGTATCCAATGAAACAGGTGTTGAGATTGCTGGAAAGATCTTTACCGATTCGATTGGAAAGTCTGGTGAGGACGGAGATACGTATATTAAAATGATTGAATGGAATTTAGATATGATAACGGATGGACTTGGGGGAAAATAAGTAATTTACGAGTCGAAGTCTCCTCTAATAAAAGTGAGGGTGACATCGACTTTGCATTTATCATGGAATATGGGTTGGCTTTCTCCTGATTATTTGCTAAAATTATGGCACGCATGAAGTTGGAGGAATACGTTTATGCCTAAAGGACTTGGAAAAGTAATTGCACAAAATAAAAAAGCATCACATGACTATTTTATTGAAGATACATATGAGGCTGGCATTGTGTTGCAAGGAACCGAGATTAAATCCATTCGAGCAGGAAGGATCAATTTAAAAGATGCCCACGCTCGAATAAATCATCGTGGTGAAGTACAGCTCATTAACATGCACATTGCGCCTTATGAACAAGGAAACCGATTTAACCATGATCCAACACGGACTCGCAAGCTTTTATTACATCGCAAGGAAATTGATCGGTTAATAGGTTTAACACAGCAGCAAGGATATGCACTCGTGCCACTAAAGGTTTATATAAAAAATGGATTTGCTAAAGTTTTAATTGGCCTTGGAAAAGGAAAGAAGAAATACGATAAACGCGAGGATTTAAAACAAAAACAAATGAAACGAGATATCGACAGAGCAATCAAGGATCGCATGCAATAATATTCGTAAAAATGATTTCGTTTAGGTTCGATAGACACACATCAGGGAATACACCATCAGCAGGCTAAATCATGCTGATGGTTTTTGTATACAAGCAGCGCAAAGGGAGGAAGACGGTATGGATGAGAAGCACGAGTGGTTTGATTGTCGCGAGGAGTTATTAGCTTTAACGAAACAGCTTGTTCGCATTAACAGTATTGTGAATACAGAAGGGGAAAAAGTAATTGCGCATTCGATATTCACGTACTTATCTGCTTTACCTTATTATACCGAGAATCCAACACACCTTACGATTGAACAAACAATTGGCGATGAATTAGAACGATACAATGTTCTAGCTTTTGTAAAAGGAACAAAAGGAACAAAAGGAACAAGTAATCGAACCGTTGTTTTAATGGGGCACATGGATACAGTTGGTGTCGATGATTTTAATCAGCAACAGGACTTCGCTTTTGATCCAGATGCTTGGATGGAGTTTTTACGCAAAGAAGAGCTATCTGAGTCAGTGAAAGACCAGTTAGAATCAGGTGACTGGCTTTTTGGAAGAGGCGTGCTAGACATGAAGAGTGGCATTGCCAGTAACTTATACTTACTATCCCACTACGCAACCCACCCAGAGCAATTAGATGGCAATATCGTATTTTTAGCAGAATGTGATGAAGAGGATAGCTCGAATGGTATTCTGTCTTCTTTAAAAACGTTAAAGCATTGGCGTGAGGACCATGACTTTGACTATGTAGCAGCAATTAACAGTGATTTTGTTGCACCTGCGTTTGAAGGAGACGAAAATCGCTATGTATACAAAGGAACGGTAGGTAAGCTCCTTCCGTCATTTTTTATAACTGGCGATGAAACACATGTAGGCTCCTGCTTTGATGGGCTTGATCCGAATTTTATTGCTTCTGAGCTAACGCGACAAATTAATTATAATCCTGATTTATGTGATGTTAGCTTAGGAGAACGGACAGTTCCACCTGTATCCTTAAAGCAAACCGATTTAAAGCCATCCTATACGGTGCAAACCGCATTATCTGCTTTTGTTTATTATAATTTTTTTGTCCATTCTTGGACACCAGAAAAAGTATTAACTTTACTAAAAGATCAGGCAGAGATAGCCTTTCAAAATGCACTGGAATTATTTCAAGCACGTTATGAGCAATATTGTTCGGCAAATGGGCAGGTGTGTCGTCCACTACCGTGGAAGCCGCGGGTCTTTACGTATGAAGAGATGGATACAATGCTCGTTTCGAAATACGGAGAATCGTATAGCACGCATATGGAGCAGTTTAAACAAGATTTATTATATGATGAGACATTGGATATACGCATGTTTGCTGCGCGCGTAATTGAAGAAGCTTGGCGTTGGATGGAGGATAAAAGTCCGGCTATTTTTGTTTTTTATTCTTCCTTGTACTCACCAAGAGTTGCGTTAACAGGAAAGGATAAAGCAGAGACGAATTTGATACAAGCACTCGATCAAGCGGTTTCGGATATGCAAGACCATTATCGTTTTCCGATTAAAACGCGTAATTTTTTTCCGCATATTTCAGATATGAGCTTTATCGCCATGAGTGATGCGATGGAGGATATTGCTTGGACAACAAAAAATAATCCTGCCTGGGGTACAAAGCTATATGCGAATTATGAAGATATCCAGGATTTAAATATTCCAGTCATTAATGTTGGTCCATATGGAATGGATGGCCATAAAAAGCTGGAGCGGATGGAAATGACGTATTCACTTGAAATTGTTCCTAATTTAACGAATCGTGTTATTCAATATGTATTGCAGAAATAAAGCGCTCTACTTTTAGTTGTCGTCTCCATTATGTACCAGCCGTGTGGTTGGTTGATTTCATCGACTAATATGTTATAATAGGAGAAGTCAGAAGGAAAGTAAAGCTGATATATCCTTCGACGTACTCCTATTATATGGGGACGTTACGGATTCGACAGGGGTAGATCGAGCTTTGGTTGCGCGTCGAGGTTACGGCTCGTAAAACGTTAATCGCCTAAATATAACTGGCAAAGAACGTAATCTTTCTTTAGCAGCTGCGTAAGCACTAGCTAAAGGATCCTTCCTGCGCTCGCCCGTGGTGCAGATTGAAGGGTCTCAACTAGAGCGGGCTACACCACCATTCGCCGTCTGAGGATGTTGGTTGAAATGAATCAGACTAGCTGCATGAAAGCCTGTTGATAGGCCGACATGATAGTGAAAGATAATATATCAACTACACGCGTAGATGCCTTAGTGGCGATATCTCTGGACGTGGGTTCGATTCCCACCGTCTCCACCAATACATACTACTGTAAATTGGTGCGAACGAAAAATAATGCGTTTTAGATTTATATAAGAAGATTAGAAGTCATTCTCTATTAAAAGAGGATGATTTTTTTATTGTTATAATTTCTTGAAAATAACAAGAGCGGTAACCTAAACAAAGTATCGTTTAAAAAAGAGGATTTTATCCTTTCCTGTCGAACATTGAATTTTGGAGGTGATTATTTGACGTTTACTAGAGTGGTATATGCAGAAAACACGTATGACCTTGAAGAAGAATTAAATAAGGTTATTGTTAACGAAACTCAAAATGCAAAAGTTACTTTAAAAGACATTAAGTTCAACTCCGTTTTTCAAGGGGGCGCTTTTGGATCAGAAAAAGTATTACATACTGCTATATTAATTTTTACAAAGACAGAAAATTAGTTAATCCAGAGAGTAAACAACCTAGTATAAAAATTCTACTGGGTTGTTTTTATACTGAAAAAAGTAAACGAAAGAAGCGTTAACGACTAGAAGGGAAGTACCATTATGCTGATAAGGAGAATCCTAATAAGTGTAAATTCGAAACTATATTTTTAGCGTAAGAAAAGATTGGAAATTTAACGAGCTGCAATAAAATCTTGCACTTTATCTTGCTTTAATTTTAAAATTCCAAACGAATGACTTGAGGGTTGAAAACATAATACAAATTATGGTAAAACATGATATGCTTAGTTTACTTGCTTTTACGATGATTTTTTTAATCATTATACAAGTATCCGAATAGAAGAGCACTAAAAAAGTTTTACCTTGGGAAATTATTAGTTAAACCATTTTGGGGGGGAAGACATTGAAGAGAACGGATTTTTTAGGTGCTGTGTTTTTGATTTCAGGGGTATTTTTGTACGGAATCATACATCTTGCTATTGCTAATTATGTGCCTAGTATAGGTGGATGGAGTGAACCACCAGGGAAATTTAAGCAAGTTCGTGATGATATTATGGTCAATATTCCATATTTTTTAAGCATTGCTTTTATACTAATAGGTTTAGTATTACTGTTTTTAAAAGAAATCAAAAATTTAATTGCTCGTTTAGATTAGAGAAGATGTTTTTTCGTAAAAGCAATTTCTTTACTTTTTACATTAAATAATTGTGGGTAGTTTCTTTGAAACGGATTTAATACAGTTTGATCTTCATGTCTAGCTTTGACGGCCGTCTACTAATAGTAGATGGTCTTTTTGTGATGTTACAAATAAAGCTAGTCTTACTTAATAAATGAGAATGTAACTATTATTCAACTTTTATTATAAAGAAGTAAATAGTAGATTTAAGTTATTAATAATTCAATAGAATAGGTCGATATACTTAATAGAATACACAGGAATTTTTACCTACATTCGTGTTTAAGAAAAAAGGCTTCAATACATAATTCTAATTACTGATTGATAATTATAAGGAAAATGGATTCTTGATTGGGACAAAGGGGGAGCTCGTCAATGGTACTCAAAGGGATAGAAAATGATTCTGAAATGATCCAGCATTATCTAGATATTGGGAAATATGAGACTGTTGCTTCTTTATTAGATAAAGTGTTTGAAGACGACCCTGATAATGCTACAGCGCTTTTTCAAATGGGAATCGTGGAAATGTCTCGAAGGAATTATTTAGAAGCAAGAGGATATTGTCGGGAAGCATTACATTTAGGATATGATGAATCCAAAGCAATGCACCTTATCGGTTTCAGTTACCATAGGGAAGGAAAACTTGAAGAAGCAGAAGAAGCTCTTTTGAGAGCGCTTCAATTAACTCCGAGAGATAGTGAATTAATTACGTCCTATGGAGCATTGATGCTACAAACAGGACAAGAAGAAAAGGCACTTGCAGCATTAGAGCGAGCGAGAGAGATTAATCCATCAAACATTCGTGTAAACCAGTTTCTCTGTGAATTTTATGTTGCAATCTATGATGCAACAGTTCAACAAGTACACATAAATAATGTGATGGAATCAGCTGAAGAAGAAGTTCAGAGCTTGGTCTATACGGGGATGTTCCATGCGCTAAAAGGCGAGGTGAAAAAAACAAGGCAATGTTATCAGCAAGCTTTATTACTTCAACAAGAAGATGCAAATATTCTTGCCTTATTAGCGTGCCATGATTCATTGACCCACCCTTTATTTGCTCCTTTTCGGCTAGTGGATAAAATCGGACGACGATCAATCGTTTTTATAGGTGCGATGGTTTTGGTCATGCTTTTGGCAGTGCTTCAATTATTTGTCCCAGCAATGATAGTTTTTTTTACAGCCTTGTTATTCGTTATCTATTCTTGGATAGTACCAATCCTTTATAAAACAAGGATGCGAAAAGCCCTGGAATCGAATGCTTAAAAACTGAATATAAAATGCTACCTTATCTTTGAAAACGAATGGTCACGCGGTAAGTGATCATTCGTTTTTTACTTGTTGTCTAGAGGATAATTCTTTATAGAATAATAGTCGTGTCTAGCTCCAACGCCAAAAATCATTGTCTCTTTTTAAAACATCACTTCCCGTACGGTTCTCTGCATAGAAACTGGATATTTGATGGGTAAACTAAAATTAAAAGCTAGAACCTTCAAATGGTGTGTGAAGTTTTTCTATTATGGGTATTAATTAAAAGGAGTGATAGTAAATGATGCATGGATTTGGTGGTATTGGTTTTACATGGTTTTTCTTAATTATTGTCATTATCCTTGGACTAGTATGGATAATGAAGGATAAGTCATCCGCACAGTCTGAGAATAGTGCATTAGACATTGCCAAGAACCGGTTAGCAAGAGGGGAAATAACGATGGATGAATTTGAAGCGATAAAGGAAAAATTAAAGGAAAAATAAAAAAGATGCTAGGAGGGGATAAAATGAGTAATCATGAACAAAAGCATTCACATGATACTCAAAAGCATGATTCTGAAGAAGCACAGCATTCTAATGGACATGGGCATGGGGGGCACCATGCCCATATGGTCGCAGACTTTAAAAAGCGCTTCTTTATTTCGCTTGTAATTACGATTCCGATATTAATTCTTTCTCCAATGATTCAAAGCTTTATAGGGGTTGATTGGCGCTTTTCCTATGATCAATATATCTTGTTTATTCTTGCATCATTCGTATTTTTCTATGGCGGTTGGCCATTTCTAACAGGCGCGGTTGATGAACTCAAGCAAAAAAGTCCAGGTATGATGACGCTAATAGGGCTTGCTATATTCGTTGCATATTCGTATAGTTCTTTAACAGTATTTGGCTGGGAAGGAAAAGATTTTTTCTGGGAGCTTGCTACATTAGTTGACATCATGCTGCTCGGTCATTGGATCGAGATGCGCTCTATTATGGGTGCATCTAATGCATTAGAGGAACTTGTTAAATTAATGCCAAGTGATGCACACAGGCTTGATGATAATGAAAAGGTAGAAGATGTTCCAGTGAGTAAATTACAGCACCATGATCGAGTGCTCGTAAAGCCTGGCGAAAAGATTCCTGTCGATGGAACCATTGTCAAAGGTGCATCAGCAATCGATGAAGCGATGCTTACTGGTGAATCGGTACCAGTTGAGAAAAAACAAGGTGATACGGTTATTGGCGGTTCGATAAATAAAGAGGGATCGCTCGTTATTCATGTTGAAAAGATAGGGGAAGATTCCTATTTATCTCAAGTGATTACACTTGTAAAAGAGGCACAAGCTTCTAAATCAAAAACAGAGGATTTAACGAATCGAGCGGCCAAATGGTTGTTCTATATTGCACTTGGTTCAGGTGTTATCACATTTTCTATTTGGTTTATGCTTGGCTATTCATTTGATGTTGCTTTAGAACGTATGGTTACGGTAATGGTAATCACTTGTCCACATGCGCTTGGTCTGGCAGCTCCACTTGTGATAGCTGTTTCCACGTCTATATCTGCTAAAAAAGGGTTACTTATTCGAAACCGTGCAAACTTTGAAGGCGCGCGAAATTTAAATGCCGTTGTATTTGATAAAACGGGAACATTAACACAAGGTGCATTTGGTGTAACAGACGTGATTACAGTACATGATTATGAGGAAGCAGATGTACTGCAATGGGCTGCGAGTCTTGAACAAAACTCAGAGCACCCAATTGCAACAGGCATTGTAAAAGCAGCACAAGACAAGGAAAAAGAGCTTCAAGAGCTATCCGATTTTAAATCTATTACTGGAAAAGGGATTTCTGGTAACGTTTCAGGAAAACAAGTACATGTCGTTAGTCCAGGTTATTTGCAGGCGGAACAAATCAGCTATGACAAAGAACAATATCAAGCGCTATCAGAACAGGGGAAGACAGTTGTATTTGTCTTAGTTGAATCGCAATTAATTGGTATGATCGCTTTGGCAGATATGGTGCGTGATACCGCTAAAGAAGCGATTGGAAAGTTGAATGAAGAAGGTATTCATTCTGTTATGCTTACTGGAGATAATAAGAACGTTGCCAATTGGGTAAGTAAGCAGGTTGGAATTGATGAAGTATATGCAGAAGTGCTGCCTGATGATAAGGCAAATCAAATTAAAAAGATTAAAGATAAGGGTTGGAAGGTTGCAATGACTGGAGATGGAGTAAATGATGCACCCGCCCTTGCGACTGCTGACTTAGGAATTGCAATTGGAGCAGGAACAGATGTTGCAATGGAGACAGCAGATGTTGTGCTAGTGAAAAGTAATCCAATGGATGTTGTTTCTTTACTCGATCTATCAACGAAAACATATCGGAAAATGGTGCAGAATTTATGGTGGGCAGCAGGTTATAATATTGTTGCTATTCCACTTGCGGCAGGTGTTTTAGCACCATTAGGAATTGTATTAAGCCCTGCTGTAGGAGCAGTTCTCATGAGTTTAAGTACTGTAATTGTTGCGATTAATGCAAAATTGTTAAAGGCGTAGGGTATTAGGAAGAATCGGTTGATTAGTCAACCGATTTTTTTCGTTCTGGATAATTTCTGCCCACATTGACAACGAAAGAAAAGGTTCGATATATTGTTATTATACAGAAAATTCAGTAGGGGGGTCTTGGATGACGGTGCATAATAAATATACACAGGCATATGCCCAACAATTGGATAAGGAAGATGAACTGGCATTTTTTCAAGCTGCGTTTTATAAACAAGCGGATGCGATATATTTTGATGGCAATTCATTAGGATTACTCTCGAAACGTGCAGAAAAGTCGTTACTCGAAATATTAGCATCTTGGAAGGAACACGGAATTGATGGCTGGATGAAAGGAAAAGAACCGTGGTTCTACTATGCAGAGAAGCTCGGCGAAATGAGTGCGCCGCTTGTTGGTGCTCAAGCGGATGAAGTCATTGTAACAGGATCGGCAACGGCTAACTTGCATCAGCTTGTCGCGACATTTTTTAAGCCGACAGGGAATAAAAATAAAATAGTAGCAGATGAACTAAACTTCCCAACAGATATCTATGCGTTAAAAAGCCAGCTTCAGCTTCATGGGTTGTCACCCGAGGAACATTTAGTACAAGTGAAGAGTAGTGATGGAAGGCAGCTTAACGAAGAGGATATTATCGAGGCGATGGAGGAGGATGTTGCGTTAATCTTCCTTCCAAGTGTGCTTTATCGAAGTGGTCAGCTATTAGACATCGAACGATTGACTAGCGAAGCACATGCGCGAGATATTGTTATTGGATTTGATTTATGTCATTCCATCGGAGCCATTCCTCATCAGCTCCATGATTGGGGTGTTGATTTTGCCTGCTGGTGTAATTATAAGCATTTGAATGGAGGTCCTGGAGCTGTCGGTGGCATGTATGTAAATGAAAGCCATTTTTCCAAACAACCAGGGTTAGCAGGCTGGTTTGGTTCAAGAAAGGATAAGCAATTTGATATGGAACATCAGTTTACGCCTGCATCCCATGCTGGAGCATTTCAGATGGGCACGCCCCATCTATTAAGTGCAGCTCCTTTATTAGGGTCACTTCAACTATTCCACGAAGCAGGATTAGAAAAGGTAAGAAGAAAATCATTAAAGATGACAGACTATATGATGCAATTAATCGAGCATGAGCTAGCTCCATTTCATTTTCAAATAGCAAATCCGAGGGAAGATTTTAAAAGAGGCGGGCATGTGTATATCGAGCATGAGGATGCAGCCCGTATATGTAAAGCATTAAAGGATTCACACGTTGTCCCTGATTTTCGTTCTCCAAATGGGATAAGACTTGCTCCTGTTGCGCTTTATAATTCTTTTGAAGAAATATGGCGGGCAGTGCAGATTTTAAAAAAGATCATGGAGGAAAAACGATACTTACAGTATGAAAATAAACGAGATGTGATTGCATAGGCTTAAAGGCTGGCAAGGATAAATGAATCGAGGAGTTGATGAGCACATGTCAAAGTCTATTTCTGAGTTATATAAACGACTGGAAAATGAAAAGGGCATTCATACAGACTTTAAAAATGATATGACCTATAGTGATTATTTACATCTTGATGGCATTTTGTCTAGTCAGAAAAGATTGTCTGATCATCATGATGAAATGTTATTTATCATTATTCATCAGGTGAGTGAACTCTGGATGAAGCTTATTATTCATGAGTTACACGCTGCGATTGAGGCGATTAAAAAAGGTGAGATGCAGGCCTCATTTAAGATGCTTGCTCGTGTAACGAAGATTCAATCACAAATCATTCAAGCGTGGGATGTGTTAGCAACCTTAACTCCAGCGGAATATATGGAGTTTCGTGATACGCTTGGCAAAGCATCTGGATTTCAATCTTATCAATATCGATTAATAGAATTTGCCTTAGGCTATAAATCAAGTAAAATACTACAAATCTATAAAAACGACAACAGGGTATACGACGTACTGAAAGTAGCTTTCCATTCTCCAAGCATCTATGATGTTTCAATAGAAGCGTTGCACCAGGCTGGGTTTCCGATTAATGAAGCATTAATTAATCGTGATTATGCAAACGTCTATGAAGGTGATCCTTCTGTGAAGGAGGCATGGAAGCAAGTCTACCAAGACGTGGATACATATTGGGACTTATACCAGTTGGCTGAGAAATTAGTGGATATAGAAGATTGGCTACAGCAATGGCGTTTTAGACATATGAAAACGGTAGAACGAATTATTGGATTTAAAACAGGAACTGGCGGCTCGAGTGGCGTGCATTATTTAAAACAAGTGCTTGATCACCGCTTTTTTCCCGAGCTTTGGGATATTCGAACAACGTTATAGCGACGCGGTTTATTTTTATGGAAGCAAGTGGAAGGAGGGATGACGAATGAAGCATCCGAATAATCAATGGTCCTCCAAGCTAGGATTTATTCTCGCATCTGCCGGGGCGGCTGTAGGACTTGGTGCGATTTGGAAATTTCCTTATGTAACTGGGATGAATGGTGGCGGAGCGTTCTTTTTATTATTTGTTTTGTTTACGGTATTAATCGGATTACCGATGCTAATATCTGAATTTATTATTGGGAGAGGTGCTTCCTTAGAAGCGGTTAGTGCATATAAAAAGCTAGCTCCTAACACAGCATGGGTCTGGATTGGCAGGCTAGGAGTTATAGGTTGTTTTTTGTTACTTTCTTTCTATAGTGTAGTTGGTGGCTGGGTATTCATTTATAGTATTCGTGCGCTTTTTGGGGGCATTATTGCAACGGGTATGGACTTTAGTATGCTGTTTGGAAGCATTATTGGAACACCGTGGATTACAATTGTAGGCTTATTCCTTTTTACTTTGATTAATATTATTGTCGTTTCTTTTGGTGTCAGTGCAGGCATTGAACGGGCAAATAAGTATATGATGCCATTGCTATTCATTTTCTTAATCATTCTCGTTGTTCGTTCCATCACTTTAGAAGGAGCAATGGAGGGAATTGCCTTTTTTCTAACACCTGATTTTTCAGGACTTAACAAAGAAGCGATTTTATATGCGTTAGGTCAATCCTTTTTTTCACTTGCTGTTGGTTTTTCCTGTATGGTAACGTATAGCTCATATTTGAAAAAGGATGTCCGTTTGCCATCTTCTGCTGCGACGGTAGTGAGTATGAATTTACTTGTGTCCCTATTAGCAGGGCTGGCGATATTTCCAGTGGTTTTTGCTTTTGGGTTAGAGCCAACGGAGGGGCCTGGTCTGTTATTTATTGTCTTACCCGCAGTATTTTCACAGTTGCCATTTGGTGAGCTATTTTTAGTATTGTTTTTATGGTTGTTTTTATTTGCTACGTTAACTTCTTCCTTTAGCTTATACGAAATTATTGTCGCAGCATTTACAGCGAACAAGAAACGAACTAGAAAAAAGGTTACATGGCTCCTTGGGGCAATTGTATTTATTGCTGCATTGCCATCCGCGTTATCTTCTAGTCTACTTCATGAAGTATCCATCGTTGGTTTTACTATATTTGATGCAACAGATTTTTTGGTGAGTAATATTTTACTTCCATTTGGTAGCTTGTTAATCGCCATTTTCATTATTCATCGTATGGACCGGGTGCTAGTAGAAAGCGAGTTCCACTTGGGAAGTGCGCCATCAAAAGGTCTGTATCAAGCATGGCGGTTTTTAATGACTTGGATCGTACCACTCACCATTCTGGTTGTGTTTTTTCATACAATTGGACTGTTATAAGGGGGATAAGAACATGAATAAAAATAAATGGATTGATATATCGCAACCACTTACAAATAATATCGCAGTCTGGCCAGGAGATACGCCTTTTACATATGCGCTAAGCTGTACAAAGGAGCAAAGTGGTTCTGTGAATGTCGGAAGCATATCAACGAGTGTTCATACTGGGACACATGTTGATGCTCCGTTTCATTTTAATAACCACGGGGATAAAATACATGAATTAGATATAAATCGCTTTATTGGCAAGGCAAGAGTAATCGATGTACGGGACTGGGATGTAATCGGTCAGGAGGAGCTAGAAAGCTTTGATTTAGCTGGGGTGTCCCGACTCTTATTGCGCATGAAGGAACGAGAAAGCTTTAACGTTTTTCCTGAAGCCTATCCTATTTTACATGAAAATATGGGCCCCTTTTTAAAGGAAAAGCATATACATCTGATTGGAATAGAAGCACCTTCTGTTGATCCGGTGGACAGCAAGGAGTTAACAGCACATCATGCGCTATCTAAGCATGGTGTATCTATTTTAGAAAATCTTGTTTTAACGCATGTTGCTCCAGGTGATTATGAGTTAATCGCTTTGCCGCTTGCTATTTATGGAGGGGATGGAAGTCCAGTGCGAGCAGTTATTCGTCCATTGGAAGAGGAATAGCGTTGCCATGGTATTAAAGCCTTGTTATTGTTGTAATCCACTATTCACGATAAAATAGAAAGAAAGCGTGAAAAGAAAGGGAGTCTGTTTTATGAACTATCCAAATATCGAAGAAACAACACAGCTAATTAAAGAGCTTGTTGCTATACCAAGCCCATCTGGTTATACAGATAACGTCATTGCTTTTGTAGAAAACCATTTGAAGAAGTATCATGTGGCAACAAAGCGGAATCGCAAAGGCGGTCTTATCGCAACGATACCAGGAAAGAGCGATGATCAGCATCGTATGCTGACAGCTCATGTTGATACACTTGGAGCCATGGTGAAGGAAATTAAAAGTAATGGTCGCCTTCGCTTGGACTTAATTGGTGGCTTTAAATACAATTCCATTGAAGGCGAGTATTGCGAGATACATACATCAAGCGGTAAATCTTTTACAGGGACGATATTAATGCATCAAACATCTGTTCATGTGTATAAGGATGCAGGAAAAGCGGAACGTAATCAGGAGAATATGGAGGTTCGTATTGATGCAAAGGTGAATAATGCTGCGGAAGTAAGTGCGCTAGGTATCGAGGTAGGCGATTTTGTTTCTTTTGATCCTCGTGTCCAGCAAACAGCAAACGGTTTTATTAAATCGCGTCATTTAGATGACAAGGCGAGTGTTGCCATCCTGCTTCAGCTTATAAAGCGCATCAAATCAGAAGGCATTACCTTACCATATACCACCCATTTTCTTATTTCAAATAACGAGGAGATTGGTTATGGTGGGAACTCCAATATTACTCCTGAAACCGTAGAGTATTTGGCAGTGGATATGGGGGCAATTGGAGATGGACAATCGACCGATGAATACACCGTTTCAATTTGTGTGAAAGATGCAAGTGGTCCTTATCATTATGGCCTTCGCCAAAAGCTAACGCGGTTAGCAGCAGATAATGACATTGCTTACAAACTAGATATTTATCCATATTACGGATCAGATGCATCTGCGGCCATTCGTAGTGGACATGATATTATTCACGGCTTAGTTGGACCGGGAATTGATTCCTCCCATGCATTTGAACGAACACATGAATCGTCGCTTCAGTGTACAGAGGAGCTTTTGTATCATTATGTACAATCAGAATTAGAACCGATAAAGTAGTTCCATTAAAAAAGGAAGATGAGACAAAACAAGAGCATTAGTATCAATATCCGAACAGTTCCATTTTAGTTTGAAAATGGGTTCGCTTTCCACGGGCACGGCCTCAACTAACACGGAAAAGAAATTTCGCTTTTCCGTGTGGATTTTCGGCTCGTGCTGTTCCCGCAGGACAAGGAATGCTTCGGCAGCGACACATCGCACGCAGAAAAAGTGCTTTTCTTTTTCAAGGAGTCTCACCCTTTTCAACTTCCAATAAATTCATTTAATTGCATTAATTTATTGTAGTCAATAATTTTGTCGGATTTTTGATAGGAAATTGTTTTATCTCTGCCTCACTTTTTATACCATTCAACAAAAGATTTTTTGTTGCAGATCTAGTTTTTAGAAATCAAACTTGATTTACAATACATATCCAAAAATACAGATAAAGTGAAACAGGCTTCCAAGCATAATGAATATATGAAATATCTCATGGAATCCCCAATTCTTGAAGGCAAGAAAGGATGGCTTCAACCAATAGATTAATCCACCAACCGTATAAAAAATACCGCCAGCTATTAGCAAGGAGATACCAGTTCCACCAATAATGGATGCAAGTGGAACACTAAAGAAGATAACAATCCAGCCCATTACAATGTATATCGATGTCGACAGCCATCTTGGGGCATGGAACCAGATTAATTTAAATATAATCCCGAGAACAGCCAATCCTTGAATAACACCGAACAGAATCCAACCAGTAGATCCGTTAAGACTTATTAAACAAATTGGTGTATATGTCCCTGCGATTAATACAAAAATCATGGAGTGATCAATACGGCGAAGCCAGGCAATAACTTTGTCTTTGGCAATGACCATATGATACGTTGCAGATGCGGCATATAACAGGATCATGCTAATTCCAAAAATGCCAACTGCAATAATTGCTAATGTCGATTGTGTGTCGATGCTTGCTTTGATTACCAATGCTAACAGTCCTACAAAGGACAAAATTGCTCCAAATAAATGAGTCAGCCCATTTATAGGTTCTCGAATATGAAATCCCATTATTATCACACCTTACGTTTTGATGTAGTTTCTAATACTACATGTAATGATACACGCATAACGTCATGTAGTCAAGATTTACTTTCGGTGGTTTTTTCTGTATAATAGAGACTATTAATCGTAAGAGAGGGTTACTACATGGACAATTTACAAGAAATAATGGCTTCTCTTAAGTTGGATAATCATTTATCTTTAAAGGATATTCCTGATATTGATTTATATATGGACCAGGTTATTCAATTATTTGAAAAGCAATTTTCTGATTCAAAAAGAAATGAAGAAGAAAAGATATTAACGAAAACGATGATTAATAATTATGCAAAAGGGAAATTATTTATCCCGGTGAAGAACAAAAAGTACTCCAGAGAGCATTTGATCTTAATTAGTCTTATTTATCATATGAAAGGCGCACTGTCTATCGGAGATATTAAACAGTTATTAGAACGGTTAAATGATAAGATAGCCCATGAAGATTTTCAAGCAGATGCCCTCTATGAGAGCTTTTTAGCGCTTTCTGAACAAAATGAGAATCGTGTTTTATCAAATATAACGGACATCACAGATGAAGTGACCAACGAAGTAGAAAAACTAGCTGATACGGATAAGGATTATTTAGAGACATTGTTACTTGCTGTAACTTTTGCAAACATTAGTAGCTTCTATCGGAGAGCAGCGGAAAAGCTCGTTGATGGAATGGTTGCACAAAATGAAAAAGACGACTAAATGCTGTCCACCTGTTAAAAAGGTGTGACAGTATTTTTTTGTGCAATTTTTTCTAAAATACGTCTCAGGTCTTATAAGAAATATGCCTAAGGTGCATTACGCCGTAACAGGCTAGACGATAAGATGGAATTAAGAAAGGAAAGGAGGAACAAACAGTGAAAAAATTCCTATTATTTGTCGGAGGCCTAGTTGCGCTTTTTGTACTGTTAGTAAACCTTGGTCCGATGGTTTTATTAGGACTTGGTATCTGGCTTCTATATGTTATCTTTAAGCAATTCATGAAAAGTCCATCATTTGGAGGAAAGATAGGGTGGACAATTCTTGGGCTTTTTGTACTCGGTATTGCTTTGTCTAACATCTATTCTATTATCGGAATTGCTGCTGCATATGTCTTGTATGTCATTTTCAAACAATGGAAGCAGGATGATTCCGTAGTGATAGATGAAAATAATAATGATCCATTTAAAAACTTTGAACGCCAATGGGCGGAATTAAATCGATAAGGGAGAGGATTTTAATGACGAGTATCTTTACACGGATGAAGGAAAGTATCAACGCGGATTTACATTATTTCTTAGATCAAAAGGAGCAAAAAAATCCAATTGTCGCTCTAAACCAGTATCTACGTCAAAGTGAGCAAGAAAAAGAAAAGGTTCGTAAGCTTATTGAACGTCAATATCGCTTAAAAGAGGAATTTGAAAGAGAATTTTTGAAAGCGCAAGATCATGCAGAAAAACGTGCCAAGCAAGCATCAATCGCAGAAAAAGCCGGGGAGCTGGAAATGCAAGCTTTTGCTGAGAGAGAGCATGCTGAATACCAGGAGCGTGCGGTTCGAATGAAGCAAGCACGTGAGGAAGCAGTGGAACAGCTAGATTTACTTGAACAAAAATATGAAGAAATGAAGCATAAGTTAAAGGATATGCATTTAAAGCGAATGGAGCTAATGGGAAGGGAAAATATCGCGAATGCCAAGCAGCAAATTAACCGTGTGCTAGAAGAAACAACGGATAAGCCTTTTTCACGGTTTGCAGAAATGGAACGGTATATAGAGAATCTGGAATACAAGGTGAACAGCTCCTATTATCGAAGTACATTTGATAGTAAAATTGCAAAGCTAGAACAAGAACTCAAAGAAAATGACAAAAACATAGCACAATAAAGAAAAACCTTAAGTAGCACATTGTAGTTTAGCTATGCGCAATCGACAATTTACTGCCAGTTACATGGGACGTACATGTTGAAATCCAGTAATTCATGCTATACTAAACAGGCGTACATGTACGCCTGTTTAGTTAATTTGAAGGAGGGCTAGTCACGTGTTTCATCGATTATCAACAGATACACTAAATTGGATAATAATCATTGGGATAGCCCTTTTTATTTTAGAATTAGCCTTTTTCCATGGCGGAATGGTGATTCCAGCACTCTTTTCTGCACTTGCCATCTATATTGGACGGAAACACTTATATGAGGTATGGGGCAAGGTTGTGTTTTGGCTTGGTGTTATTGGATTCGTATTTTCGGTACTTAATATGCTGGCTGTAAGATTTTTAATTGTAGCTGGCATTGTTTTGTTCGTAATGGATTATATGAAAACGAAGAAGGAAGCTCAGCAATTACATCCAGATCGGACTATTATTTCTGAACAACAAGAAGAAGAGCTTATTCAAATAAAGCCTCTTTTTAATCATCGATTATTCGGGGAGCAGTCCACAGAAAGCGAAGCATATAAATGGCATGATATGAATATTCACGGCGGCTTTGGTGATCGGATCATTGACTTAAGTAACACGGTTCTTCCAGAGGATACCGCTGTTATTTCTATTCGTCATTTTATTGGAAATCTAGAAATCTATGTTCCATACGAAGTGGAAGTAAGTATCCATCATAGTGCTGTTTTTGGAAGAGCACAAATTCTTGGTCAGCATCATTGGAAATTAATGAATCAATCCGTACTATACCAGACAGAAGCTTATGCTTCGACATATCCTCGTGTGAAAATCGTTACCTCTTTATTTTCAGGAGATATTGAGGTGAGGCGGATATGACTATTTTCATACGACATGTATTCACGTCGGTATTTTTTAGTTTATTACTGATTTTGCTCGTATTTGGTGTTCTAGCGACCGTATTCCCTACAGATAATTGGCAATTTCTCCTTGATAAAACAATAGCAGATGTCCCTATTTTGTATATTATCATTGGTATCCCAATTGTTGCTGGTACGGTTTTCGGTGTGTCGATTGGATGGTATTGGCGCCAACGGACTTTACGAATAGCTCGACAGCTAGATGAGCTTGCAAAAGGACAGCCAGTATCTCGACCAGGAGAACAAGATGGTCAACTTAAAAAAATCGATCAAGCGTTGGAGCGTGTAGAAGAAAAGCTTCGTAATCAAACAGAGCAAGCGCAGCGACAAGCTACTATTGATGCAGTTGAAAGAGAAAAAAGCTTACAAGAAATCGTTGTTCAAGAGCGGAATAGACTTGCAAGAGAGCTTCATGACTCGGTTAGTCAACAGTTGTTCGCGGCTTCGATGATGATGTCAACAATAAACGAAATGAACGCACCAATAGAACCGACAATGCAGCGGCAGCTACATTTGATAGAAAAAGCCATTCATCAATCACAATCGGAAATGCGTGCGTTGTTGCTTCATTTGCGTCCTGTCCCACTAAAAGGAAAGTCGATCCAAGAAGGCATTGAAGAACTGCTTCAAGAGCTTTCTCAAAAGGTTCCGATGTCCATTCACTGGCAAATAGAGGATATGGAGATAGCAAAGGGAATTGAAGATCAATTGTTTCGCATTCTACAGGAAGCAATCTCTAATACATTGCGACATGCGAATGCTACGAAATTAGAAGTCCTTTTCATTGAACGGGATGGAATGGTGATTATGCGTAGTGTTGATAATGGTGTTGGCTTTGATTTGAAAAAGGTAAAGACAAGTTCCTATGGATTAAACAATATGCATGAAAGAGCGCTCCAGGTAGGTGGAATGCTTAAAGTTATTAGCCTTCCAGATGAAGGGACACGACTCGAGGTTAAAATCCCAATCCAAAAAAAGGGTGAATGAAAATGATAAAAATTTTATTTGCCGATGATCATGAAATGGTAAGAATCGGTGTTTCCTCCTATCTTTCAGCACAGAGAGACATGGAGGTAATTGCAGAGGCGGATGACGGGGCTGAAGCAGTACAGCTTGCGCTTCAATTAAAACCGGATATTATTTTGCTTGATCTCGTGATGAAAGAAATGGATGGAATAGAAGCAACAAAAAAAATTATCGAACAATGGCCAGAAGCAAAAATAATCATCGTAACGAGTTTTTTAGATGATGAGAAAGTCTATCCTGCACTTGAGGCAGGAGCTACGAGTTATATGCTCAAAACCTCAAAAGCAAGTGAGATTGCTGCAGCGATCCGAGCAACCTATCAAGGGCAACCGACGCTAGAGCCAGAGGTAACAGGCAAGCTGATGAACCGTATGCGAAAGCAAAGTCCAATGGCATTGCATGAGCAATTGACAGAAAGAGAAAAAGAAGTGTTATTATGGATGGCGCACGGAAAAACGAATCAGGAAATTGCCGATGAGTTATTTATTGCCTTAAAAACGGTTAAGGTTCATGTAAGCAATATATTATCGAAGCTTGAGGTTTCTGACCGTACGCAAGCCGTCATCTATGCATTTAATCACGATCTCGTCCCTCGTAAATAATTTATTCATAGTAAAATAGTATATTTCCGCCTGTAGGCGGTTTTTGTTTTGGTAAAAAAGAGGCCCATCAAGCACTCGCGCTTGGTAGGGCCTCTTTTTCATTTCATGTTTTTTGGTGAGAATCATTTTTATCATAATAGCTACTGACGGCATTAAAAATAGCGAGTAATTCATAAAGAATAATGAGCTCAGGAGGAAAATAGGTTGGATGCTGTGCGTTGTTCTTCGTTATTTCCTCATTATCCTCCCAAAATAACGCGGTAACTTGTTTTAATGTAACCTGATGGTGTAAAGGATCAAATTGGGATGGATTATTTAAACTAGCTACTAACATATCAATGGCATGGAGTAAAAAGGAGCGCTCTTCTTCTGTCCATGAAATAGATTGCATTGGTGTGTTAATTAAATTACTTAAATGGTAATGAATAAGTCGTAAATCCGATAGCTGGAGCTGCGCCTTTTTAAACTTGTCTTTTTCTGTGCCTACTAAAGGATGAAACGTGGCTTCTTCTTTTTGATAACGAATAAAGGAATCGGCTTTTTGAAACGTTTTATTCATTTCCTTTAAGCTTTGCTTAACAATCTGATCATTATCCTCGTTCATTCGTAGAATTTTCGAGAATACACGCTCTATATTTTGCGCAGTTTTCTTTCGAATGGATTGGATGCGTTCTAAAATTTCCTTTGTATAGTCTGGTGGTAAAATAAACATGTTTACACCAGTTGATACAAGTAGTCCAATCGTTGTTGTTGCTAATCGAATAAAGAAGGCAATGAAAAGGTTACTATGAATAACCTCGATCATCGCAACTGCTGTTAATGTTGCAACAAGTAAGCCCGCATGCAATTTTAAACGGTAACAGGTTGCAATGGTAAATACCGCTGCGAGGGTATAGGTAATTGGTGAATTTCCGAAGAGGGAAATGAATAAAACAGCATAGGCGGATCCTATCGCAGATGCGGGAAAACGAATGATCCCCTTTTTGATGGAATCAGAAACAGTGGGTTCTAGTGTAACAATAGCTGTTATTACTGCAAATACTGGTGGCCAATTTAGTAGCTGACAGATCCAAGCCGTTAGGAATACCGCTACACCAGTTTTGACAACTCGTCCACCTGCAAATCGAAAACGCATTTTATCTTTCCTCCAATATGAAATACTATCTCTATTTTTTCAACAAAGAACGTAGATTGCAACTATTGCTTCTATATTTTTAAAAAAGGGGTTGCATTATTGCAATTTTATGCATAAACTGTTTTATAACAATATTAAAATAATTTATCTGTTATATATAAGGAGGTGAATCAATTGCTAATCCAAACGGTTCATTGTGCAGAATGTGGTTGTGTGATGGAGGAAAGAGGGTACATTTTAGTTTGTGCGTATTGCTTAGCAAAATGGAAGGATTAATTTTTTTGGGTTAGTTGTTATATAACATTAATAAAATAAGTTATATTGTTATACATCAAAAGGTGGGGTGTTATGTTATTGGAGAAAAGTTCGTTACAAATAAGGGGAGAAATTTTTTCGCATTGTGAAGCTGTATTAACAGAGGAAGCGAGGGAATTTTTAGTAAAGCTGCATCACCGATTTAATGATCGCAGAAAAAACCTGCTCGCTATTCGAAAACAGATTCAACAAAAAATTAAAGAAGGAAAGCAGTTAGACTTTTTACCAGAAACCAAAAGCATTCGAGAAGGAGATTGGCAAGTTGCTCCACTTCCAAAAGATTTGCAAGATCGGCGGGTAGAAATTACAGGACCTGTTGATCGTAAAATGATAATCAATGCGCTTAATTCTGGGGCAACAGGCTTTATGTCAGATTTTGAAGATGCTACCTCGCCGACTTGGAGAAATATTCTCGAGGGACAGCAAAATTTAATCGATGCTGTCAGAAGGAAAATAGATTTTGTAGGGAGTAATGGAAAGCATTACGCCTTAAATAAAGAAACTGCTGTATTGATGGTAAGACCGAGAGGCTTACATTTAGAGGAAAAGCATCTTTTTGTAGAAGGAAAGGCAATGGCAGCAAGCTTTGTAGATTTTGGTCTGTTCTTTTATCACAATGCACAAGCGTTATGTAAGCAAGGAGCTGGACCATACTTTTATCTTCCTAAGCTAGAGAATCATCTTGAGGCAAGACTCTGGAATGACATTTTTATCTTTGCTCAAAAGGAGTTAGGTTTTCCAGAGGGAACAATAAAGGCAACTGTATTAATTGAAACAATTACTGCAGCATTTGAGATGGATGAGATTTTATATGAGTTAAAGGAGCATGCTGCCGGATTGAATTGTGGCAGATGGGATTATATTTTTAGTGTGATAAAAAAATTCCATGATGATCCTGATTTATTGCTACCTAATCGGGATCAAATCACAATGAATGTACCTTTTATGCGTGCATACACACAGTTGGCAGTAAAAACCTGTCATAAACGAAATGCATCTGCAATAGGTGGAATGGCTGCACAAATTCCTGTTAAAGATGATGAAGTACGAAACAAGGAAGCATTTATGAAAGTGCGATTAGATAAAGAACGTGAAAGAAACGATGGATTCGATGGTACATGGGTTGCGCATCCAGGAATGGTTCAACTAGTAAAAGAAGTTTTTAATGAAGGAATGCCGACTCCTAATCAATTATTTATCAAACGAGAAGACGTAGATGTGGGTGCAACGGACTTACTCCAATTTCCTTCAGGAAGCATTACAGAAGCGGGGTTACGTACAAATATACGAGTTGCGATTGAGTATACTGCGTATTGGCTACAAGGTTATGGTGCAGTACCAATCAATCACTTAATGGAGGATGCTGCTACTGCGGAAATATCAAGAGCTCAAATTTGGCAATGGGTTCGTCATGAAAAAGGAATACTTGAGGATGGCAGAAAAATTACATTGGAACTTGTTTTTGAAATGATGCAAACAGAAGTTCAATCACTATGTAAAAACGAAACTAAATTAGATACACATTTTATAAAAGAAGCAGAGGGAATATGCAGGCAGCTGATCAAGGAGGATAGTTTCACGGAATTTTTAACATTGCCTGCATACGAGCAATTAATTAGAGGGGGAGAGAATGGATGAATGATTTACGTATAGCACAATTAAAACAAAGCTGGCAGAATGACAAAAGATGGGAAGGGATTAAAAGACCGTATACAGCTGAAGAGGTAATAAGACTTAGGGGATCTTTAGATATTGAATATACTCTTGCTAAAAGAGGAGCAGATAAGCTGTGGAATATGCTACAACAGATGGATTATGTTCATGCGCTAGGTGCATTAACTGGGAACCAAGCAGTACAGCAAGTAAAGGCAGGATTAAAAGCTATTTATCTTAGTGGCTGGCAAGTGGCTGCAGATGCAAATTTATCTGGTCATATGTATCCAGACCAAAGTCTCTATCCAGTGAATAGTGTTCCACATGTGGTGAAACGAATCAATCAAGCATTACAACGGGCAGATCAAATTAATTTCGTCGATGACCAAGTTGAAACTGATTGGTTTGCACCAATTATAGCCGACGCAGAAGCTGGATTTGGTGGGCAGTTAAATGTGTTTGAATTAATGAAAGCGATGATTGAATCTGGGGCTGCAGCGGTTCATTTCGAGGATCAGCTGTCATCCGAGAAAAAGTGTGGACATCTTGGCGGCAAGGTGCTACTTCCTACACAATCAGCCGTAAGAAACCTTATTTCTGCGCGTTTAGCGGCAGATGTGATGGGAACACCAACATTAGTAATTGCCCGAACGGATGCTAATGCAGCAGCATTGATTACGAGTGATATGGATCCAGCAGACCACCCGTTTATGACAGGTGAACGAACGACGGAAGGGTTTTATCGAACACAAGCAGGCTTAGAGCAAGCAATTGCTAGAGGATTAGCTTATGCGCCATATGCAGATCTTATTTGGTGTGAAACATCAGAGCCGAATTTACAAGAAGCGGCACAATTTGCGCAGGCCATTCATGCAGAATATCCAAATAAATTACTAGCATATAACTGCTCGCCTTCATTTAATTGGAAACGAAAGCTGGATGAAAAGACGATAGCTGCATTTCAGAAGGAACTAGGGAAACTAGGGTATAAATTTCAATTTGTTACATTAGCAGGATTTCATGCTTTGAATCATAGTATGTTTGAGTTGGCACGCAAGTATAAAGAAGAAGGAATGGCAGCTTATTCGGAGCTGCAGCAAGCTGAATTTGCAAGTGAAAAAGATGGCTATACTGCAACAAGACATCAACAAGAGGTAGGGACAGGATACTTTGATGACGTGGCCCAAATTATATCTGGAGGAACCTCGTCAACAGCAGCATTAGCTGGTTCGACAGAAGAAGAACAATTCACGTATTAAGAACCGAAAAAGTAGAATTCCGAGTTGGAGGGAATTCTACTTTTTCTAGTATATTAGAATGAAACATTCGCTTTATGTCGAATTATTTCCCGAATATTTCATGTTGGCGAATGGAAAGAATGCTGTTAGGATAGAGCATTGGTAGCGTGTCTGAATGAAAATTGCGCAGAAATCATCACTTTTGAAATATAATTGTAACATTATCATAACATAGGTGAAATTTTTAGATGATATACTTCTAATTGCCTAAGTTAATAGATTATAAAAATGAATCACATACTGCCTACATATTTTGATAGATTATAAACAGATACATATATAAACTCTAGCATTTTCAGCAGATGTGACATGGGGAAGCGAGGAAAATAACGTGTTAAAAAAGACAATGATTACGGTTGCTACAATTACTGTAGTAGGATTAGGTAGTGCTTTTTTCACAGATTCGATCCATGCTGAAACGCTACATGATTTAAAAACAAAACAAGAAAAAATACAAGATCAACGTGCAAATATTAAAGCAAATCTATCAAAGGCTGAAGCAGATATTGCGGATATTTTAATTGATTTGGAAAATTTAAACGAAGAAATTTCTCGTACAGATAAAGCGCTTAAAGAAAATGAAAAAGCGATGAAGAAAACGACGGATGATATTGCTGCTACAGAAGCAGAAGTTGCAGAATTAGAAGAAGCGATTGCAAAGCGTTATGAAATATTAAAACAGCGCGCAGTTTCTTACCAAAAAAGCGGTGGTAACATCGGTTATCTAGATGTAATATTCGGTTCTAATAGTTTCGGTGAATTTATTAGTCGTGTATCAGCAGTTACTAAAATTACCGAATCAGATCAGGAATTAATGACACAAATCGAAAAAGATAAAGAAAATGTTGAAAAAAAGCTTTCTAACCTTGAAGATATGAAGGTTGAACTTGAAGGTATGAAAACATTAATTCTTGAGCAGAAAGAACAAAACGAAGTAAAGAAGCAAGAGCTTAAGCAGAAGAAAAAAGATTTACAAGCGAAAAAAGACAAGCTACAGTTAAAAGATAGTAATCTTGCATCATTAGAAGCTCAAGTTCGAAACAGTATTTCTTCAGCTACTGCACCACAAGTAAGTAGCTCACAGAGTGCTGGAGGACAGCTAACAACGCTTGGAAGTAAGAGCCTAGCACCATCTAAAAGCTTTAATTCTGCGATAAGTGCAGGCTATTCTGTACTTGGTACACCGTATGTATGGGCAGGTAAAAGACCTGGTGGATTTGACTGTTCCGGATTCGTATCATGGGCATATAGTAAAGCGGGTGTTTCTATCCCATCAAGTACATCTGCACTATCTGGTGTCGGAAGTAAGGTAACTTCAGGGCCACAGCCAGGTGATCTCGTATTCTTCAACACGTACAAGACGAATGGTCATGTTGGAATCTATATTGGTGGCGGTAAATTTATCGGTGCACAAAATTCCACTGGAGTAGCAGTTGCAGATATGACAAGCGGTTATTGGAAAAGCAAATTTAATGGACATGTACGACGTGTTCGCTAATATATAAATTTAGAGCGCATTGGAAGTTTAACTTCCAGTGTGTTTTTTTGTTGTGGTTAAAAGGAATTTGTTCTAATCTAGAAAAGAAATATAACAAGGTTATTTTATGTAAAAGGATTCTTTTTTGTAACTTTTGAAGGTATAATATAATTTGTAAATTTAAATAAATTACATTTGTGGAGGGAATTTCTTAATGAATATAAATGACTATCGTAAGCCAACTTATGACATTGATCCAATCTACATAAAGCGTTGGTCGCCAAGAGCGTTTCAAGATAAGCAAGTTTCTGATGAGGTACTGTATAGTTTATTTGAAGCAGCACGTTGGGCACCATCAGCTGGAAACGTCCAACCTTGGCGTTTTGTTTTCGCGAAAAAGGATGCAGACAAAGAAAAGTTCTTATCATTTATATATGAATCAAATACAGTATGGTGTAAGCATGCTTCTGTATTAATGGCGGTAATCTCGAAGGAAGAAGCAGAGCTCTTCGGAGGGAAAAATCCTACACATGCATTTGACACAGGAACAGCATGGGGTTTCTTTGCTCTAGAGGCTGCTCGTAAAGGGTTAATCACACATGGTATGGGTGGATTTGATCGTGAGAAAGCAAAGGAAGTTTTAAATATTCCAGCTGGATATACAGTCAATGCAGTTGTAGCAATCGGCTATCAAGGTGAAAAGGATACATTACCTGAGCAATTTCAAGCACGCGAAATTCCTTCGCCCCGTAATGAATTTGACACCTTTGTTTTTGAAGGTTCATTTAAATAATTAACAGCCGTAAAGAGAAGGTGAAGTGCCCACCAATTGTTAGACAGCCTCTAACAATTTGGTGGGCAGTTTTTCTATGGCAAAATTTATTTCCGAAGATAAATTAGAAGCAGTTACTCGTTATCTATTCAAAAACTCAAATCTAACAAAAATCTATACTATTCTACGCATCTCGATTTCTTCTTTTATAAAATTGCTTCCCTTTTTAAATCCACCTTTATAATATAAAAAAACTGCCTAAATATACAAAAAGAGGATTAAGGATTATTTAGGCCGGGTATTGTATAAATACCTCATGTTATCTTCTCTTTAACTCTTTAAATACGCGTTGATTAGAAAGGAATGGCTATGAAGAATCGTGCATATAAAAATCCCGTCTTTATTGTTTCTGCGATAGTAGTATCTATTTTAGTTATTTTAGGTGCAATATTTCCTGTGGGCTTTGGAGCTGTAGCAGAAAAATTGTATAATTTTACATCAAATAGTTTTGGTTGGTTTTATTTATTAGCTGTATTCATTTTTGTTATCTTTTTAATTGGAATTTCGATTAGTAAGTATGGAAAGGTTCGTTTAGGTCCTGTCGATTCAAGACCCGACTATCCATTTTTCACATGGATTGGCATGCTTTTTTCTGCTGGTTTTGGAGTTGGCTTAGTTTTTTGGGGAGTAGCAGAACCAATGAGTCACTATTTTATTACCCCCTTTTCTGATTTAAAAGCACAGACAGAAGAAGCTGCTAGAGTTGCTATGGGTTATGCTTACTTTCATTGGGGAATTAGTCAATGGTCTGTATTTGGAGTCGTTGGTCTTATTATGGCTTTTCTTCAATTTAAAAAAGAAAAGAGTGCACTCGTTTCTAACTCCATTAAACCAATCATGGGAAAAAATAAAGCAGTGAGTAATACGATTGATTCCTTAGCTGTGATCGCTACGGTAATGGGAATTGCTACCTCTCTTGGACTTGGTATTTTACAGATGAATGGTGGGTTAAAAAGTGTTTTTAATATACCGAATTCTGTTTGGGTTCAATTAGCAATTGCTGTCGTCATGCTCATAACCTATTTACTATCTTCCAGTACTGGACTAAATCGAGGAATTAAATGGTTAAGTAATATTAATTTAGGTCTTTGTCTCGTTTTATTAGCGTTCGTATTTTTTGCCGGACCAACTGTATTTATTTTAAATACGCTCGTATTAGGAATTGGTGATTATTTATCTCATTTTATTGAATATAGTCTGCGTTTAACTCCATATGAAGGAGGAACATGGGTACGAGATTGGACTATTTTCTACTGGGCATGGGTAATTGCTTGGTCTCCATTTGTAGGTGCTTTTGTAGCAAGGGTTTCGCGTGGAAGAACGATTCGCGAGTTTATATTTGGAGTATTAGTAGTCCCGCCTGCTATTGCTTGTTTATGGATTGCTGCCTTTGGAGGAACAGCGATTTATAGCGACTTGTTTAAAGGTACAAAAATCGCTGAAGCAGTTAATAGTGATGTTACTGTCGCACTATTTAAGCTTTATGAAACTTTACCATTTTCAAATGTGCTATCTATGCTCTCAATCTTATTAGTGTTCACATTTTTAGTAACGAGTGCTGACTCGGCTACCTATATTCTAGGGAGTATGACTTCAAATGGTAGCTTGAATCCATCATTACCTATTAAAATTATTTGGGGAGTGTTGATGACTGCTATTGCGGTTGTTCTCCTGTTAGCAGGCGGACTGGATGCATTGCAGACAGCTTCGTTAATCGCAGCTCTACCATTTACAATTATTTTGCTTTTGATTGTTGCCTCGTTTATAAAGACGATAAAAACAACGAATAAAAACTAAATGAACATCCATAAAGAAGCGTCTATTTCTGTCCATGAGATAGGCGCTTTTTTATTTGGTTGAACGATCAAGCTTGCATTTAAAAGTGGTAGTTTTTTCAAAATTCAACATGTATAATAGAAAGAACTATTCCATTTTTCTAAATATAAAGTAGATATACTTATACATGCTTTCAGCGTATGCATTATCAGAAGGGGGAGAAGGCTTGGATTGGGAAAGTGTATTTGATGTTGATTATAGTAAAAACAAGGATTTTTTACTAAGCATTAGCCTGTTGATGCTTGTGCTTGGCGTTATTTTTCAGCAATATTGGTTGCTTGCATTAACGGTATTGCTAATTTCGTATATCATCCTAAATAAATGGTACGACAATGTTGTAGCAAAGAAATTAAAATTACAAAACAAGAGGCAAACGATTCGGTTGTTTCCGGATGAGGAAGAAGCAATGTTTATCGTCTTTCGAAATCAATCATTTTTTCCTTATATAAATGGGCGGCTTCGATTTCAAATGCCGGCAAAGATTGATTCGCCCTATAAGGATAAAACAAGCGGACAATTAGCAGACTTTGAATTGCCTTTTTCTATAAAAGGAAATAGTAATCCAGTTGTGCAGCTTCCATTTATAGCGAATCAACGAGGAGTAGCTAAGCTAACGAATATTTCATTTGTCTTTCCACATTTATTTAATTTTGGAAAAGTAAATCTTCAGTATAAGCCATATTTAAATACAGAAATTATTATCTATCCGCGGCTCCTTCCTGTTGCTGGAGCTCCATTAATTGATCAGGTAATCTATGGTTCACATCGAACGCGAATATCTCCTTTTGAAGATGTGCAAACAATTATTGGCACAAGAGCTTACCAACAATCCGATCCATTTCATCGAATAAATTGGAACGCATCGATGAAAACGACACAGCTACAGTCAAATGTATTTGAACCTGTTATTGACCATTCGATTACATTTATTGTTAACTTACATACTTCGCATCACCAGCGGCGTGAAGGTCTCCTCCATATGGAGAGGCTGCTTTCCTATACTGCATTTCTGTGTCATTATGCATTGGAAAAAGGATTTTCTTATGAGCTGTTTATTAATGCTAGAAAGCCTGGTTCTGTTCCGTTCGTTCATACATTAGCAGGAGATGGAAAAAAGCATTATATGCATTGTTTAGAAATGATTGCACGGATTCATAGCCTGCCAATGACTGTTCCTTTTGGTGAAATGCTTTATCATGTGGGACAAGGTAGAGAAAGAAGAAATACGTTAATTATTATCGGTGAGTTAACGGAAAAGAGTCATCGTGTAATAAGGGGCTGGCATCATTTTGGATCCGTTTTACAATTAAAGCTTTTTGATGATGGTGCATCCATTCAACCTTTGGAAAGGGGGAAGACAGCTGTTGCAACTGAAACAACCAATGATAACGAGAGCGTATCACTTTATAAGTGAAATGATCATTATTTTTCTATGCTTCTTACCAATCCTCCATTATGGATATCAATGGATACCATTCTGGTCTTATTTATTCTGTTTAGTTGGCATAATGATCATCTATTCCTTGTATTCCACGTACTTTGATACGTATGCCATATACATAGTGACGACGCCAGTAATCATGCTTTGTTTCTATTTTCTTTCGTATCCATTACTATGGAGTATTGTTTTTCCTATCTTATTTACATGGCGTTTTATAAAGCTTCGAAATGAAGCCTATCTCGAAAATGAGATGCTTTACATAAAGATTATTTTTTGTGAGGCAATTATCTTATTAATGTGGCTACAGTACATGGAAATAGCCATCTTTACTGGACTTACACTTATCCTGTTAGTTAGTGGGTATTGGGGTGGTCATATAAAAGCAGACAGAAGTACAAAGGAACAGCTGTTATCAACAAGGATTGGTTGGTTAATATTACTTATTCTTTCTGTGGTAGGGGGTCTGTTTTTATTTTTATACGGCTTTGGGGTTCCTATCATAGACAAGGCATTGGAAGGCTTCATAATGGTAATCGCTTGGATAGCAAGTATTCCTTTTCGTATTTTAGACGCGTTTGGTATTGAATTAAAACCACTCAAAGAACCAGAAATCCCAATTGAAAGTTCCAATGCTGATCAAATAACAGAAGAAATGATAATGAACGAAAATGCCTCAGACAAAGGTAATTGGCTAGATTTTTTTTATGCAACGTTGCTCGGCTTGATCATTGTATTCCTGCTCTTTAGCGTAGTAAAGGCTGTTCGCAAAAGGTTCAGAAGTGAGCGATTGGCAGCAGAAGGAGGCGTTATCGTAACGTATGAGGCGGAAGCTACTTCTACCAGTGCAAAGAAACGAAATGGGCGCTTGAAAAAGTTATGGGAACAATATCGCATCCATCCGGTAAGAAAAATGATTGTCGATTTTGAACGAAAAGCAATAAACCACCGTCGTGGACGAAAAGCGTATGAAACGCTTGAAGAATGGTTTAATCGGATTGGTGTCTCCATCGATACGGATACTTATCAAAAGGTTCGTTATGGAGAAAAAGATGTAAGCAAAGCGGAAATGACTGCATTGAAAAAACAGCTTATTGACGGAGAAGCGTTATTGAAATAACTGATTTCAATAAGGTATGGACTAAAATAGAAAGTTTCTAAGCTAGAGGAGGAAGAGAATATGGAAGCAATCAAAAAAGCACGAGCTATATTAAATGATGTCATTTTTGGGAAAGAAGAAGTAATTGATTTACTTTATATTGCACTGTTAGCACAGGGGCATGTTTTATTAGAGAGTGTTCCTGGTACTGGAAAAACAAAGCTGGCAAAAAGCTTTGCAAAGGTGATGGATGGGAAATTTGGACGTGTACAATTTACACCAGATGTTTTGCCAAGTGATGTAACTGGGATTCGATTTTTTAATCCGAAAACACAGGAATTTGAATTGCGCGTTGGTCCCATTGCATCTAATGTTCTATTAGCAGACGAAATAAATCGGGCGACGCCAAAAACGCAATCCAGTCTATTAGAAATAATGGAGGAAAATCAAGCCACAATAGATGGAGAGACGATTTCAATACAACGACCGTTTATCGTTATCGCAACCCAAAATCCGGTAGAAAGTAATTATGGTACGTTCCCTTTGCCTGAAGCACAGTTAGACCGATTTTTATTCCAAATTGATTTAGGATATCCAACACTTCAAGATGATAAGCAAATCCTTTCTACATATCGAACGACTGACCCATATGAAACGATTAAAGCTACCTTGTCGTTAGATGATATACGTCATCAACAGGCGCAAATCAAGCATGTGCACGTGTCAGATGCTGTCACTGATTATTTGCTAGCTCTCGTCCACCAATCAAGACAGCATCCTGAGGTAGAACTCGGTGTAAGTCCAAGAGGCATGCTAGCATTAATGCGTGCTGCGCAAGCACGAGCAGCAATCGATAATCGAGATTATATCACGCCCTCAGATGTAAAAATATTAGTTCCTTATGTTTTTCCACACCGTATCATTTTAACAATGGAGGGATCCATTAAGAAAACCCGCATGCAAATTGTTAATGAAATAATCGAAGCAGTTCCTGTTCCGGTAGAGCAGGTGAGTAAGTAGAAATATAATATATAACTAGAACTCCTTCATGTTTATGTCTTTTAAATATCGGATAAACAAAAAAAGACGATAACATTGAAAGGAGCGCAAATACATGGAATGGAATAGTATGCTCGAACGGTTGGAGAAGATTCAACGAAACAGCCCAAGTAAAATATTTACGATGTATTTAAATACGGATCCATCAGATCCCGAACAACAGGGTGGAGAATGGAAGATTCACTTTAAGAATGGTATGCGAAACTTTGAACAGTACTTAGAGAAAGATAACAATAAAGAAGAATTGCAACATTTTCAGCTTGTAAAACAAAAGGTAGAAAAATATATTCGTGAGTATGAGCAGCATTTGATGCGCGGCATCATCTTGTTTGCAACAGCGGATGAGGAAATTTGGTTTGCTGAACGTGTGCAAATAAGACTTGAAACCTCCTTTTCTTGGCAGGAAACACCGGAATTAGGACAATTAAAAGAAATGATGTCACAATATCCAAAAGCAGGAATCGTGTTGGTGCAGCAGGATGAAATTAAAATTATAGATACGTTTTTGAATGAAATAATGGAAAAGATATGGTATCAGTTAGATATTGACACAGATGATTGGCGGGTTAAACAAGGACCAAGAAAAGCCGCTCCGACTTCGGGAGCAGGGTCGAGTAATTTGCAGAAAGAGCAATTTGCTGCAAGATTTAAAGCGAATAAGCAACGCTGGTATAAGCAAATCGCACCGAAGATTGATAAACTGGCAAAGAACCATCACTGGGAGGAAATATATATTCTAGGTGAAGCAGATGAAGCAAATGAAATGAAAGCGCAAATGAATAAAAACGTAACAGCTTTAATTCAAAAAAACATGCTCGATCACGAGGAAACAAAGGTGCTGAAGGAAGTTTACGGTTCTTGAAGCAGAGATTTTTTTATTAGGCGTTGATCCAAAAAGGATTAGCGCTTTTTTGAATGGGAAACGAACTACCACTGTACAATCGATAGTTCGTTCGCTTGATTTAAAATACGAAAAGAGAAAAACAATTTTTGGGAGTGTAAACTGAACTGTGTAAGTAGGAGAGCGTACGGCTCTTGCTTCGCAGTTCAGTTTTTTTATTGTAAGATAAAAATATAGCGATTGGGAGGTTATTCTATTGACCAAGTCAAAGCG
>NZ_JARUVL010000013.1 GCF_030137545.1 Virgibacillus sp. LDC-1
TCCCAAACGAGAACGCCTTATTAAAAGTATTATTTTTACGAATTAAAGAATTAGAGACGAAATGGGAAAGTGGCCATATCCAGAACTGGGCAATGGTTATGAACCAACTTCTTCTTCAAGATGAATTAAAAGATAGAGTGTTAAAGTATCTTGAGTAAATTAGAACTTACACACTTTATTTGACAAACCCGAACCGAGAATCATTATAAGATTCTCGGACTCCATGCAGCATATCTATGATTTTCTTTGCCGTTCTGAAACCACGAACTTCCGCATTATCAATATGCCCCATTCTTTCTTCAAATCATTTTTCTGACTGTTTGTGCAATGCTTCTATTTCTTTGTCAATTTGTTCAACATCAATCCGTGCAAATAATGGTGTGACAGCTTTGATTTTTTGAATAGGAGAGATTACTGGCTCCCATTTCGGGTGCGTCATGTCGAGTGTCTTCATAATTTTCTCGCTTGAGAATGGCAAAAAAGGGTGAAGAAGCTGTGCCATGTTCGCTATCAGGTAGACACATGTTATCAGTGTGTCGTTACAGTCATCGGGTTTTTCTTTAATTTGTATCCAAGGTTGTTTTTCATCAAAATATTTATTCGCATTTCGGATGTATTGAAATATAAGTTCTAAGCTCTGTTTGAAATGAGCCTCTTCGATTAATATTCCTGCATTCTCATAAAGTTCACTTGTTTCCGTTTGCATTCGGTTATCAATGTTTCCTTTTGGAATCTCTCCGTTAAATGACTTTTGAATAAACTTTAGTGTGCGATTTACAAAGTTTCCGTATGCTCCTAATAATTCGCTGTTATGGCTGTAAATAAATTCCCTCCACGAAAAATCGGAATCCCTTGTTTCTGGGGCATTGATTGTTAGGAAGTACCGGATAGAGTCAGGATCGTATTTTTCCAACATATAAGGAACCCAAACTGCCCAATTTCTACTGGTAGAAAGTTTTTTTCTCTCAATTGTTAAATATTCATTGGAGACGATATGTGTAGGCAAACTATTGATCGCTGCTCCTTTTAATATGGCTGGCCAAATAATGGAATGAAAAGGGATATTGTCCTTGCCATGAATATAATAGGATTTTGTATCGGAATTCCAAAATGCTGTATCATCCTGTTCTGTGCTTTGTGCCCACAGCTTGCTAGCTGAGTAATAGCCGGACACAGCTTCTATCCAGACATAGACCTTCTTGTCTTCGTATCCCTTAACTGGTACAGGAACACCAATTGGTAGATCTCGTGAAACTGCACGGTCATGGAGTCCCTCCTTTAGGTATCTTTCAGTTAGTTGAACTGCATTTTCCCTCCACAATTGCTTTCTTTTTGCTTGCTTTACATACGCTTCGAGTTCATCTTGAAATGCACGGAGCCTGAAATAGAAGTGTTCAGTATACCTGCTTACAGGCGTGTCACCACAAATCTTGCACTTGCTATCCACAAGCTCTAACGGATCGAGGATGCTGGAACAAAAGTCACATTGATCTCCTCTTGCTTCTCTTCCACAATTAGGACACCCACCTTCTACGTAACGATCAGGAAGAAATTGCTGGCACGTATTGCAGTAGGCTTGCTCGGTTTCCTTTTTATAGATGCTCTGGTTCTGGAGTAATTTTAGAAACAGCTGCTGAACGACCTGCTGGTGATGTAGGGTGTCTGTCCGGGTATAGCAATCATACGTAAAACCAAGTTGCTCAAAGCATTTTGCAAATTCCTTATGATAACGATCAGCGATTTCTTGTACGGATACGTTTTCTTGGCGCGCTCGAATGGAAATAGGTGTCCCATTACAGTCACTGCCTGACACATACAGCACCCGATGTCCTTTTGCTCGGTAATATCGTGCCAAAATATCACCAGACAGCAAGCTTGAGAGATGGCCTAAGTGCAAGGAGCCATTCGCATATGGCCAAGCACCGCCAATAAATATATTCATCATGATTCCTCCTTTGAAATAATTGCAATAAAAAAACTCGTCCTAGACAAAAAATTGTCCAAGGACGAGATTATTCTCGTGTTACCACCTTTGTTCACCAACCACTCACATGATTGATCTCAGCAAGTACGGAACAGACCTGTTCTTATACTCTGACATTTGTAACGAGTGCCAAATCTCGTCATGCCCTTACTTTCAAAAAGCTCAGCCATGCAGCTCTGGGACCATCTTCAATCAACTCTTCCATGCTTCCTTTCAGCTACCGAAGCTCTCTGTAAAAGAATAAGCAGATTTACTTTTCCCATCATCACTGTGTTCGTTGTTATTCATTTTTATTATTATGGCACTAGATATCAGAAAAATCAACATTCCATGTTATTTTATAAAGGTTTGTCTTCTATATCCTATAAAGCTTTTCTGAATGCTATAATAAAAAGACGAAATAGTTTTAAAAATACATAAAAATAGAGGCTATATATGATAATGATTTAAAGAGAGAAGTAGTCAGAAAAAATTAGAAAGGAAAAACAAGGATGAAAAATTCAAAAGGAAATATAAAAAGTTTATTCATTCCAATGGGGATGCTTTTCGGATGTAATATCGGGATAATTTTATCGATGTTTTTCAAGCCAGATTTTCTAGTTTACTTCATTAGTTTAGGAGCTGGATTAGGTTTGTTATTTGGAGTTACTGCCTTAGCTATTTCAAGTAAAAAAGAAAATGAATGATTATAGATAGATGAGAATATGTTTAGAATTTTACTTGGATGGTGTAAAGGGGGAAACTCATGGACGAGATATTGCAACGGATAGCTAATTTGATAAATGAAAAAGAGAATAGAATTATCATTGGAATTTCAGGTCATGGTGCTTCTGGAAAGACCACCTTTTCTAACAAGCTTATGAAGCTATTAAAACAGAACGATATAAATTATATGAACACGGATCCCTATATTATTGGATCGAATCTAAGGAAATACGCTGCAATAGATTATGAATTCAAACAAAGAAAACATCATTATAAAATGACAGCATGCCACCCTGCGGCTCATAATCTCTTGGCCTTAGAAAGAGACATTAATATGATTAGGGAGGGGTTAGATCTTTATACGATTGAAACACATTATATGGAAAGTACATTACTCGCTTCACATAATAACGTAACTATTGTTGAAGGAATGAGTGTGGCATTTTGTAATCCAGATCTGTTCGATTTGACGATTTACTTCTATACGGATGGAGAAACAGAATTCATGCGAAGAAGTGATCGGGATGTCTCTGAGAGGGGAGCAGTCATCAATTATTTAAGGGATTCACACAAGGAACGTAGAATTCAATACGAATTGTTTATGCATCCGTATCATCGGTATTTTGATATCGTGATAAGAAATTCCAATGAGGCGGTTATCGTGGAAAAGAATCTTTTTAACCAATACTAGAAAGATGTATCATCAAGAAGAGATTTTGATTTTGTTTAAAAGACGCAACCTAAAATTACCTTTGTATAGGAGGAAGTATGAATAAAAACATTTATATTATAAGGCATTGTGAAGCAGGGGGACAGTCTTCTGATTCTCCATTAACGGAAAAAGGCTTTACTCAAGCAAATGCACTATCTAAGTTTTTATCAAATAGAAAGGTCGATCGAATTATTTCCAGCCCTTTCGTACGAGCTATTCAAACGATAAAGCCATTTGCGGAGGACGCAAATATTGAAATTGAAATAGATAACCGATTAAGTGAACGTATTCTTAGCTCTAGCTTTTTTTCAGATTGGATGGAGAAATTAGAAGCAACATTCAACGATATGGATTTAACGTATGAGGGTGGAGAATCCAGTAGGGAAGCGATGAACCGAATTATAGACGTTGTTACAGAAATTGAGGTAAGTGATACTGAAAATACAGTGATGGTCGCACATGGCGGTATTATTTCTCTATTATTAAACTATTATGATAAGGAATTTGGATTTGAACGGTGGAAAGAGTTAACGAACCCTGATGTGTATTTATTGCGAATCACAAAGAATGATGCACAATATACACGTTTGTGGAAGGGGTGATTCGTTTGCAGACGAACTTGTATTTCGTTAGGCATGCGCATTCTACATATACGCCAGACGAGTTAGGGAGACCGTTGTCTGAACGTGGGTTTTCTGACGCAAAAACTGTAACCGATTTGCTAAAAAGAGAAGCGATCGATTTTGTATATTCAAGTCCATATAAACGTGCAATCCAAACAGTTGAGGGAATTGCCGCATACATAAACAAAGAGATAAACGAATTAGATGGTTTTAAAGAACGTATCTTGGCGGAAGAGCCTGTAGAAGATTTTGAAGTAGCCATCACAAAGGTTTGGCAAGATGATGATTTTTCATGGGAGGGTGGAGAATCAAACAGGGTTGCCCAACTAAGAGGAGTTAACGCGACTTTCAACGTATTAGAGAGGCATTTAGGTAAAAATATAGTAATCGGAACGCATGGGAATATAATGGTGTTAATAATGAATTATTTCGATAATCAATATGGCTTTGATTTTTGGAAAGAACTCGAAATGCCAGATATCTATAAACTATCATTTAACGGAAAGAAATGCATAGATATTCAACGAATATGGAGGTAAATATGGAAATTCGAGCTTATCATAGGGAAGATGAAACGGGTTGGCTCCGCTGCAGAGTATTGTCATTTTTAGATACTGCATATTTTGACAATGTTCTAAAAGAGAAGGAGAAATATGAGAATCCAGCAATTGAACTTGTCGCAATTGAAGATAATCAAGTGGTTGGATTAATAGATGTCGAGTATGAAGTGGAGGCAAGGACTGTCTGTTCAAGAGGAAGCGGCTTAGGCGGTATGATTTGGCATATTGCAGTTCATCCAGACTATCGTAGAAGAGGCATTGGGACGCATTTATTAAACGAAGCCGAAAAAATCGCAAAAGAAAAAGGGCTGAACCGACTAGAAGCTTGGACTAGAGATGATAAATGGGTAAACGATTGGTATATACAGAACAGCTTTTCAAAGGTAGCATCTTATTTGCATGTATTTATTGATGGTGATGAAGAAATAAAGGGTGCACTAAAACCAGAAGTATCGAATCTATATCCAGTTCATGCCTTCGCGCATTATGTAGGGGAAGAAAAAGAAAAAATTAGAAACAGATTTAAACGCGTTCATGAATGCATTTGTTTTGAAAAGGTGCTCCACTTTTAATGGGATTGCTTAGAAGTCTAACTAATTATAGAAGGAGTTTGTGAAAGCCATGTGGTGGGAAGTTCTCGGCAATTTGCCCACGCATAATGTTTATATTCAGAAACTAAAAAAAACTGGAAACCAAATAATAATGTGGATTAAATAGAATTCATCTCACATAATACTGAAAAAGGTCTCCCAGGTGAAACAATATCATTTGCGCCATGCTGAAGGAGGAGAATTTTATCATGATTCACGATAGTCAAAATAAAACAATTACAACGAATAGGCTAGTACTTCGATTATTTCAAGAAAAGGATGCCCCAGCTGTGACGGAGCTTTGCAATAACTACAATATTTATAAAAACACACTACATTTACCGTACCCGTATTCTTTACAGGACGCATTATCATGGATAACACATCATCTTGATAACTTTAATGCAGATAAGTCCTATGAATTTGCGATAACGAAAAAAGATAGTGGAGATTTGCTTGGTGCGGTTGCACTTTCTAACAATGAAAAATTTATTAATGGTGAACTAGCATATTGGGTAGGAGAACCATTTTGGGGAAATGGTTATGCAACGGAGGCAGCGCAAGCAATGTTAGACTTTGCCTTTAAGGAAAAGAAATATCATAAAGTATTTGCCCGTTACTTTGATTCGAATCCAGCCTCGGGCAAGGTTTTAGAAAAATTAGGCATGAAAAAAGAAGGGGTACTCGTTGACCATGTGCGGAAAGAAAATCAGTATAAGGATCTCGTATACTGTGGAGTAATCAACCTAGATTCATAGGCTTATATAAATAATTCGCAGAGGATATTTGTAAGGCGAGGGGTTGTGAACTTAGGGATATCTTTGATAGATGAAGCTTACTGGAACTTGGAATAGTATCGGTGTTTAATAGAAGAATCGATTGGAGACTAGCTGTTAGGGTTTAGTCTCTTTTTATGTATGTGAAAAGGCTTCAATTGTAGTAAGGGATAATTTACCAAATAATTAAGAAATTTATGATAAGATAAATCTACAACAAACTAATAGAGGAGATTTTTATTAGGGAAAGGAGCCTGCCCATGAGAACAATTACTTTATCCACTGGTAAGGTAGTAGAGGTTGAATGTTTGAGTTGTGCATTAGTAAATGGATGGGTTGAGCCCGAAGGTGGAACAGTTATTGAAACAAAGTATTTTCATGCGCACCAAGATGTTGCGTATCCTATTAAAGGACTAATTATATTGGCGGCAAAGCGCCATATTACATGCTTCGATGAATTAACAGAAAATGAAAGATATGATTATATCAATCTGCTGGCAAAGATAAGAAAGGCTCAAAGAGAAATTTTAGGAATTGAGCATGTCTATTATTTTTATAACGAAGATACAACCCATCATTTTCATACATGGATGGTTCCTAGGTATGATTGGATGTATGAATTTGGGCGGTCTGTGGAATCTGTTAGACCAGTGTTACTGCATGCTCGAAATCAAAAGAGAGGTAAAAAAGAGATTCAAGAAGTAAAGGAAGCGATTGAACTACTGAGAAAAGCGTTAGAAAATAATTAGCGGATTTCTGTTCAGTAAAGCATTCGAGTTCAGTGGTAGACAAACTTATAAGACGTAGATTCACCAAATTAGAATTATAGATATTTTCAACGTATGGAAGGAAAGGTGAACGTCAGTACATTCATATCTATGAGCAAAATAGAGAAGGTAGGCTTATTAAAATGGGAACGGTCACAATCGTCGTTATATTTGTTTCGCTTTTTGTATTAATCATTCATTGCGTGGAAACGTTGGCATATGCAGTTCGACTATCTGGTGCACGGGTAAGACTATTAGCTTCTGCTCTTTCCTTGTTTAACATTATGGTCATTGTGTCGCGAACGGCAAATATGCTGCAGCAGCCTGCTACAGGAAGTCTTATTGATACGGCCCCGGTCGAAAATGCCTTGCAAGTAGTGGAAACGCAATACAGAATCATTATTGGTGCCTCCACGATAGGGAGCTCTTAGGGATTCTTTTACTTCCTACGTTTATTGCAATTTTTTCACGAGCAATCATTCATTTAACGCACGAAAAGGGATCGATTCCTTCTTTAATTAAAAAAGGATTTACCCTTGAATACATACGGCGTGGGATTAAATATATCCATTTACCAAAGAATTCCTACTTAAAGGATGTTAGATGGAAAGAAATACCGATAAAATTATTCCTCTTGAACATGATCATTACGGCAATCTATACGATAGGTGTGTTAGCTGCATTATATGCTTCTTTATTAGCACCAGAAAGGGCTTCGACAGCCATTATGGCATCGGGGTTAATAAATGGCATAGCTACGATTCTATTGATTGTTTTTATTGACCCTAAGGTTTCTGTCATTGCTGATGAAGTTATTAATCAAAAGGGAAGTTACCTTCAGTTAAAGTCATTATCGTTAATGATGATTGTTTCGCGCTTATTTGGAACCATCCTTGCACAAGTGCTTTTCATTCCAGGAGCTAAATATATTGCCTGGCTTACAAAATTCACATTTGAGCTATTTAATATTGGATAAAGATCTATAGCTGAGAAGAGGGGTAAAAGGTATGTTCTTTGAAAAGGATCGTTTAGTAGTTCGAAGTCTAGAAAAGAAAGATAATAAGTTATTAGTAAAATGGCTTTCTAATCCACTCATTCTAAAATATTATGAAGGAAGAGACAATCCTTTTAACTTAGAGAAGGTAAATAGAAAATTCTTCAATCAGAAAGGCAGAGTAACAAGATGTATTGTGGAATATGGCGTGGAGGAAATCGGTTATTGTCAATTTTATCCGTTAGATAATCATACAAGAAAAATATATGGTTACGAGAATAACCCAGATATTATATATGGTATGGATCAATTTATAGGGGAATCAACTTATTGGAATAAAGGAATTGGAACATTGCTTATCCAAGTATTGGTTCACTATTTAGTTAATCAATATGAAGCGGACAAAATAGTATTGGATCCTCAAGCTTGGAACGAACGTGCGATTCACTGCTATAAAAAAAGTGGCTTTCAAAAGGTAAAGCTGCTTCCAAGACACGAATGGCATGAAGGAGAATATCGTAATTGTTGGTTGATGGAGTATAATAACAAGGTGGAGGGAGAATCTTCCAATTGCTAGTCTATTCCATATCGAAAAGAACTAGAGCTACCAGTTGAATTAAGAATTGATCTTTATATCAATACAGATACAGCTGTTATTCAAGTGCTGCAAAAAACACATGGAGATGATCCATAAAAATCTTCTGTTAAACACTATCTATGATGAAAGATTGGAAGAAATGGAGAGCTTTTATGTGGATGGAAAAGAAGTAAAGCTTGGTGTAGTTGATGCTACCCTAAAATGATCGGTGCAAAGGAAAGGCTAAATCAGTTGGATAGATTTAGCTTTTTTCTTTTGTTTTGAAAAGATATTAGAAAATTATGTTAAAATAAACAGGATAGATGATGAAGAACGGTTTAACAATAACTAGAAAGGAATACGATAGATGACTATCACGTATCAGATGATAAATGGCATGCCACAACAGGTCGTTCTAGCAGGGATTGTTGAACTTCACCAGACTATTTTTGGAGATGCAGGAACATTAATTCCTAAGCTTGAATCGAAGCCTAGCTTGACGGTTGTTGTTGCGAAAGATAAAGAGAAAATAATCGGCTATGAAATGGATAGAGATACATATTACAGCTGGCTAGGTGGAGTAAATCCGAACTATCGAAAAAAGGGGATTGCTTCCAAGCTGATGGATGTGCAGCATCAATATTTGAGGGGAAAAGGCTATCAAGTAATTCAAACAAAAACAATGAATCGATGGCGCAACATGTTGTTATTAAATATAAAAATGGATTTGATATTATCGATACATGCACTGATGAAAGGGGATTACATAAGATTATTTTAGAAAAGCACCTAGCCATTTCTAAAAAGGTAGAGGAATGAGTGATGTGATGGACTTCGGAGAACCAATTGCAAGAGGAAATACAGCATGTATTTATCTTCATGAAGGGATTATCTATAAATTATTTAACGCCCGTTTTTCTGCTTCAGAAGCAATGTATGAAGCAGCGAAACAAAAACAAGTCTTAAACTATGGTATCTGTGCTCCACGAATATTGGATGTAACAACGGTTGATGGAAAACCGGCAATTTTGATGGAATATGTTAATGGAAAAACATTAGGTCATTTGTTTGTTGAAAATAAAGCGAAGGCAGAGCACTATGTAAAGCTCTCTATCGATGTACAGCAACAGATGCACCAAGTTTATGCTCCAGCTATGGAAGCAATGTCAGTAAAATTAAAACGACAAATAAATAACACATCCCAATTAGAAGAACATGAGAAGCAACAAATTATCGCTAAAATGGATGCGCTTCATTATGAAAGTAAGCTTTGTCATGGAGACTTTCACTTATTTAACCTGATTAAATCTGGAAGTAGCGTGACCATTATTGATTGGGTTGATTCCAGTGCAGGTGATGTTCGTGCAGATGTTTGTCGTACATATTTGTTATACCTATCATATTCCACGGATCTTGCAGAGAGCTATTTATTTTTTTATTGTAAAAAGAGTGGATATGCTCGAGAGGAAATTCTTCAATGGATGCCTATTATTGCTGCTGCAAGACTCTCGGAAAATGTGCCTAGCGAAAGCGCTGAACGCTTACTCACGATAATTCGGGACGCACTATAATTATAGCCTCAGCTGCCGAACGAGATTGTGATAAGGTAGATGTAGTTTTTAAGAAATGATAGAGGAATTAAAGGCATCTAACTATGGAAGTAATCTTATATTCGTGTTTTGGAAAATGACTTGGAGGTGCTGGGGCATGGTGTATAGCTGGGATGCATGTCCAACGGATGTAAAAAGCTGGGTGGAAAATGTTCGGATGGAAATAAAACATATTGTCCAGGAAAATTTTGTTGGCTTTTATCTTCACGGCTCATTGGCGATGGGGGGCTTTCATCCAGAGCAAAGTGATATTGACGTATTAGTCGTTACAAAAGAAGCGATGGATTTTGAGACGAAAAAAAAGCTAATTCTTTTGTTTCTGTCGTACTCTAACAAACCCTATCCTTTAGAAATTAGTTTTTTGATAAAATCAGAGTTGCAAACATGGCATCATCCGTGTTCGTATGACCTTCATTATAGTGAATTTTGGAGAGAAAGTTATACACATGATGTGAATTTAGACACATCCGATTATTTATCAAAACTTACGCTCACCGATCGTGATTTAGCCGCCCATATCGTGATTACGAAAGAGCGTGGTATATGCTTAGAAGGCGAGGCAATTCAAACTGTTTTTCCGCACATTCCTCGTAAGGATTATCTCGATTCGATCATGGCTGACTTTCAAGATTGTCTAGTGAAAATAATAGAAGATCCTCGTTATTCCATCTTAAACATGCTTCGTGTCTACATATATTTGAAGAAAGGCGTAGTTGCTTCTAAGCAAGAAGCTGGTAAATGGGGGATGGACGTGTTGCCACAACCGCTGGCAAATACGGTGAAAAAGGTTATGCTTAGGAAGCACGGAACGAAATTGAATAATGAAGAACTTATCCAGATTAAAACTTATCTCCATTCACAGGTTCAAGCTTATATTCATGAGTGCGATTACATAAACAACACGATAGTAAAAGGAGCTACAAGCGATGACTGAAAAAGAAAAGATGATACAAGGAAAGCCGTATCAAGCGTTTGGTGATGAATTATTTCAGGAACGGCAATATGCGAAGGAGCTTTTGTATCAATGCAATACGTTGCCCCCAACTGAAGTGACGCAACGACATGACTTATTGAAAAAGCTTCTTGGGAAGGTGGGGGAAAACTTATATGTAGAGCCACCTTTTCGGTGTGATTATGGATATAACATAGCTGTCGGTAACAACTTTTATGCCAATTACAATTGCACGATATTAGATTGTGCACCTGTAACAATCGGGAATAATGTGATGCTTGCCCCGAATGTGAGCGTATTTACTGCTGGACACCCCGTACATTATAAGCCTAGAAATGCTGGCTGGGAGCATGCACTTCCAATTACGATTGGAAATAACGTATGGATCGGTGGAGGAGCTATTATTAACCCAGGGGTTTCGATTGGCGACAATACGGTTATTGGATCTGGAAGTGTTGTAACAAAGGATATCCCTGCAAATGTTGTGGCAGTTGGGAACCCTTGCCGTGTTATTCGAAAAATTACAGATGAAGAACGGACGGCCTATTTCCATGATTTAGAACGGTAGTATCTATCTAATTTTATAAAAAAATAATAGCTTTAATTCAGCAATCGTTTTAATGTGGAAGTGATGGATTCCGGTAATGGTGTTTTTAATAATTCATCAATAGAAGTGCTCGATACTCCTTTTTCTTGCAAGTAGTGAAGGAGTATTTTTGCTTTTTCCTCACGCCGCATTAATGTGTAAGCAACATACCAAGCTTCAGGGCTTCCGATTTTTATTCCTTGCCAAGTAAAAGTGTGGATTGTTGGAATAGGACAAACCTTCCCCTCTGCAGTAAAGATGGAGAATCTACCAATTATTTCAATGGGCATTGGTGAGGACGGAATTTGAAGCAGGAAAGGACTAGCAAAAGGATAGGTTCCTACTTTGGCTTTATGAAATGGAATTTCCTTTAAGGCTGTTGTTATTTCTTTTTCAGAAGCATCTGTTGTTATATCCCAGTCATTCACAGTTTTCGTTAATCCGAGACTATAGAGAAGTCCGCTTCCTCCTAAAGCATAAGATATATGCTGTTCCTCTAGTAAACGTGTAACCTCTTTTAATTGTTTGAAATCCATTGTTTTCCCCTTTTTTCTACTATCTGTACGCTTTCAGTATACACATGTATAAAAGAAAATAAAGGTATTTTTGTAGAATGCTAGATAGTTATCATTAACACCCTGAGAGGAAAGTCTTCAGTCATGGAGTGGAACAAATATCGCGTTTTAAATATCTTTATTCACTTTCGTTTAACAATTTATGGTAATAAAGACTTATTTTATATAAAAATAGAGGATTTTTAACTTGCCATGTATAATTATTTAAATAAACAGAATAGTATATATTTTGATAGGGAGGAAAAAATTGTGATGAAAAAGCTGAAGAAATTGGTTTTTAATTTAACCTCTGTGACTATCATAACGGGTTTTATTTTTCTTGTTTCGGCAACTTCTGCTCTCGCCCATTACTATGCATATGGGTATAGTCTCTACTCGATGACTTATAATCTTAAAACAGGTGGAGACTGGTATTTCAGTGAAGCCGCGAAAAATTGGGGGAATGCAGTAGGAACAAATATTTCTCAAAATGGCTATAGTGGTAATACAGCTAGGTTAGCTTCTTATAGTTATACTTGGTATGGACAATATGCTCCGAAAGTAAGCGGTGGAAAAACCTATGCTTTTGATATTCGGGTGAATACTAGAACATTAGCTCGAGATTATGGCTCAGATAGTGGTTATGCTAGCTGGCAATCTATCGTAAGTACTGCTACTCACGAATTTGGTCATGCACAATTTCTAAATGATCTTGAATCTGGTTGGGGTAATGCATCAATTATGAGCTATGAACGAAACAGAGACACGATATATAAACCACAATCACATGATATTACGGATATTCAAAATATGAGATAAAAGACATGTAGTTTATTTATGATAACTTTAATTAGAACAAGTAACTATCACTGAGTTGAAAATAGTATACAGCAGACAAAGAGCTTTTAAAGGAATTACCTAACAAATGCCCTCGGAAAGCTTCTGCTAGTAACAAAAAAGGTAATAATTAAGAGGCGAAAAGTGAAGCCTAACCAAAATACGAGGAGGTATCAAAATGAAAAAAACCATTATTTTCGTAGCTCTAATAGCTTTTTTTACTGTTGGAACAGTGGTTGCTGTGATGAGTATAAAGAGTATGGAGGAAAGCTCAACGAATACACCTCAATATAATTCTGAAGCACATGCTGATTGGCCTGTCTATGATTTTAATAAAATCATGAATGAAAGAGCGGACTTAGTTGCCTTTGTAAAGGTTGAATCGGTGACGGATAAGAAAGATAAGGAACAAGAACTGAATGCGCAATTAGCAACCTTAAAATTAACGAAAACCTTATATAATAGTGAAAGTTCAGTATCTACTTCAGATACGATAGTTTTAGATCAAGCTCTTGAGTATGTAAACGTTGGGGAATCGTATTTAATGTTTCTTGAAAAAAATGGAGATTATTATTATGAAGTTGATGGAAATTCAAAGGTGAAAGAGGAAAATGGAAAGTATAAAGTAAAAATTAGAGGGATTCAAGGTTCTTATACGGAAGAGACATTTGGAGAAAAATTCACAACAGCACTAAAACAAGTAAAAAAAGATTAAAATAATAAACGACGCAAAGCTCAATAAGTGACAAAAAGCATGAAATCAGAATTAAATTTGATTTCATGCTTTTTACGATTGTTTAAAATTGATTTAAAGGAACTAAACTGACGTCTATAAAACCTTCCCACAAAAATCATGATTTATGATAATTCATCCATACAAAACAATAACGTTGACTGTACGGTTTGGGTATAGTAGATTTAAATTATCTTATTTTAATGGAGTGATTTAATTGGGAAGTTTTATAGAATTGGAGAATTAGCAGCAACTGCAAATGTATCAAAACGAACGATAGATTATTATACGAACTTAGGATTACTACATCCTGAAAGAACGAAAACAAACTATCGGATTTACGATGAAAATGCCCTACGGGTGTTGAAGCTAATCAACTATTATAAGAAGCTTCACATGCCGCTAGATGAAATAAAAAAGATCATAGGCGCTAAAATATCAACCAATGCGATTGATGGCGATAGAGTAAAACAACAAGCTAGACAGTTAGCAGATATGATGGAGTTTTTAGAGCTTGAAGTGCAGGACATTGCATCCAAGCTAGATAAATTGGATCATAGTCAACGCGAAATCGTGTTAAAGCATATTCTTCCGCATACAGCCGCACTATCCCAATCGATCCTTGTATTGTTAGGGTAAACGTCGTCCATGATCAAGTCCTTCTAGTGGCAAAGAAAAAAATTGAACATCAACAGGAGGTGTATCCTTTTTTGCGCTTGCAAAAAAGGAACTTATTTGGAAATATTTAATTTGGTCATGGTAGCAATATTAATTGCATTAACTGGTTTTTTTGTGGCAACTGAGTTTGCGATTGTAAAGGTTCGAAGTACAAGAATAAATCAATTAGCTGCGGCAGGGAATAAGCGAGCCATTACAGCAAGTAAGCTCGTAAACAATCTCGACGAATATCTTTCGGCTTGTCAGCTAGGGATTACAATCACCGCATTAGGTTTAGGTTGGTTAGGTGAGCCAACAGTGAAGCGAATTCTTGAACCGCTCTTTATACAATTACATGTATCAGATACAGTGGCATCGATTCTTTCGTTTATGATTGCGTTTGCGTTCATTACGTTTCTGCATGTTGTTATTGGGGAACTTGCGCCTAAAACAATAGCAATTCAAAAAGCAGAAGAAGTTACACTATTGTTCGCAAAGCCGATGATTCTATTTTATAAATTGATGTACCCGTTTATTAAGGTGCTGAATGGTTCTGCACGTATGATTACAAGTTTATTTGGAATGAAGTCTGCATCCGAGCATGAGGTAGCACATTCAGAGGAAGAGCTTCGCATGATTCTTTCAGAAAGCTATAAAAGTGGAGAAATAAACCAATCTGAATATAATTATGTAACAAATATTTTCCGATTTGATAACCGAATTGCGAAGGAAATCATGGTGCCAAGAACGGAAATCATTGCTTTTGATAAGCGTGATTCATTACAAACCTTTATTAAAACGGTCTCAAATGAAACGTATACGAGATATCCTGTTATGGATAACGATAAGGATCACATTATTGGTATCGTCAATTTAAAGGAAGTATTGCTGCATCATGCTAATGGAAAATCAGTGGATGAGCCACTAGAAACCTATACGCGACCAATTTTACAAGTGGTTGGTGTCATGCCAATTCATGATTTATTAGTGAAAATGCAAAAAGAACGTATCCATATGGCTGTGTTGATTGATGAATATGGCGGAACAGAGGGAATTGTTACGGTCGAAGATATTTTAGAAGAAATTGTCGGGGAAATCCGGGATGAGTTTGATGTAGATGAGGTTCCGGAAATTAATCAAATTGATGAGAACAAAACCATTGTAGATGGTAAGGTCTTGATTGAAGAAATTAATCATTTGCTTGGTCTTGCAATTGATGACACCGATGTTGATACGGTTGGTGGCTGGGTATTGCTTCAGAAAACAGAAGTAAAGCCTGGTGATACGATTCATTTCGCTGATTATCAGTTTAAAGTGCTTGAAGCAGATGGATATCATATTCGATCACTAGAAATACTAAAAGCGACCGATTAAATAAAAAATTGATAGGGCGAAGTGTATACAAAAAAGCCAAACAAAGCGGCTCTTTGTTATGCCTAGCAAGTAATTGGAAAAGGTGAGCTTCCTTGTAAAAGGAACTCACCTTTTCTGTTTGTGCAGCTATCCTCTGTGAAAGCGAAAGTTTTACCAGCCGCGATCTTGCATTCTTTCTTCCGTTGCAAGCTTTGCAATGTCCAGTCCTTTCATTGCGCTTCCTAGCTCTTTCGATAGCTTGCCAATCAGGTCATAGTTTTGATAGTCCTTTGTGGCCTGTACGATAGCTGTTGCAAATTTTTCAGGTGTTTCTGATTTAAAAATACCCGAGCCAACAAATACGCCATCTGCTCCTAATTCCATCATAAGCGCGGCATCTGCAGGTGTCGCTACTCCGCCTGCTGCAAAATTAGCTACTGGTAATCTTCCAGCTGCTTTAATTTGCTTTAACACGTCATATGGCGCACCGAGCAGCTTTGCTTCGGTCATAAGCTCGTCATCCTGCATTTGGCAAATGCGACGGACCTGTGCATTTACTTTACGCATATGACGAACTGCTTCGACAATGTTCCCTGTTCCTGGCTCTCCTTTTGTGCGCAGCATAGAAGCGCCTTCACCTAAGCGACGAGCTGCTTCTCCTAAATCACGGCAACCACAAACAAAAGGAACATCATAGTTGTTTTTTAATAAATGGAATTCTTCGTCTGCGGGGGTTAGCACTTCACTTTCATCAATATAATCAACCCCCATTGCTTCTAATACTTTCGCTTCGGTAATATGTCCAATTCGTACCTTTGCCATGACTGGAATGGATACAGCTTTCATTACTTCTTCTACTATGCGCGGGTCTGCCATGCGGGCAACACCACCTGCTGCGCGAATATCGGAAGGCACTCTTTCTAAAGCCATTACTGCAACAGCGCCAGCCGCTTCTGCTATTTTTGCTTGTTCGGCATTGATCACGTCCATGATGACGCCACCTTGTTTAAAACTAAGCTGCTTTTTTGATTGATTTGAAATTGACATCTAATCGTCTCCTATCAACATATTGTATTATTTCTTATTTCCTTTATTATAGAAAGTAAGTGATATGGTTAAAAGCACCAGTTTTGAGTGAATTGACCATGCCAGATAAATGGAGGATGTTTAGATGGAAATATTAGCGTGCCAATTAGACCGTTCAAATAGTACCCCTTTATACGAGCAATTATATTTATATATCAAACAAGAAATTACAGAAGGAAGACTAGGCTACGGGGAAAAGCTTCCATCAAAGCGCAATTTTGCGGCGTTTTTGAAGGTGAGTCAGAATACAATAGAGACAGCCTATGAACAATTAATTGCAGAAGGGTTTGTGGAAGGACGTGCGCGAAAAGGCTACTTCGTTTTAGCCTATGAGGATTTGGAATATATTCAAACGCCAGCTACGAAACGAGACAATCATCAATCCCAGAAACAACCTATTCGTTATAATTTTCACCCAAGCTGGATTGATACAGCAAGCTTTCCATTCACGAAATGGAGAAAACATGCGAAGACGCTTTTATCTCAAGAACATCATGGCTTGCTCTTGATGGGCAGCTGGCAGGGAGAGTTAGAGCTGCGTGAAGAGATTGCCTACTATTTATATCATGCTCGCGGTGTTAAATGTGACCCAGAACAGATTGTTATTGGAGCAGGAAGTGAGCTTCTCCTGCAACAGCTTGTTCTCTTATTTGGTGAGCGTGCCGTATATGGTGTGGAAGATCCTGGTTATCATGTGATTTCTCGAATTCTTGCGCATTATCCAAACCATGTATATCCGCTTCGGGTGGATGGAGAAGGATTAGATGTTGGCGCATTAGAGGGAAGCAATGTGCAACTCGTGTATACAACTCCTTCCCATCATTTTCCTTATGGGGCGGTATTATCTGCTAATCGTCGCGTACAGCTGTTAAACTGGGCGAGCTCGAAGGAAGATCATTATGTTGTTGAGGATGATTATGACAGTGAATTCCGCTATAGTGGGAAGTCGATTCCAGCTTTGAAAAGCATGGACAAAGCAGAAAAGGTTATTTATTTAGGATCCTTTTCGAAATCCTTGATTCCTTCCTTACGTATTAGCTATATGGTGCTTCCGAAAGGCTTATTACCTATCTATCGGAATCTTTTTTCATACTTTCATTGCTCGGTATCTCGAATAGATCAGCATATTTTAGCCCGATTTATGCGGGCAGGAGATTTTGAGCGTCACTTAAATCGAATGCGGAAAATTTATCGTCGCAAATTAGATAAGACATTAAAACTATTAAAGCCTTATGCAAGTCAAATTAACGTCATTGGCGAGCATTCTGGATTGCATATGATGCTTTCTGTGCATAATGGGATGGAGGAAAAAGAATTGGTGGAACGGGCAAAAAAGGCGAACATAAAAATTCATTCCCTGTCCGCTTATTCATTATCAGAAATGGAAAATTCTGCTCCAAAGATCGTGCTAGGATTTGCAGGAATACCCGAGGAAGAGCTTGAAATTGCTATTCCCTTATTATTAGAGAGCTGGCAGATAGAATAAGGGGAGACTATGCTCCCTTACTCTATTACAGATTTTCTTCAAAGGGGTGTGTCCTTCTTCACATCGTTTTTAAAACAAGTTTTTTTAACAAGGGTGTAAAATAAGCCGGCAGCTCGGTTATGTTTGGAATCATTAGTCGTTCTCTACCGTAAATATTTTGCATCATCTGATCATCGTTTTCTTGAATCTCACCGTCTGCTAGAAATATCCCGATGACCTCGATTCCTTTTTTACGCGCTTCATAAACCGCCTTATTTGTATCGACAATCCCATTTTCGTGGTAATTTGCTGCCGCGGGCTCGCCATCGGTGAAAACGATGATAAACTTATTTTTTTCGGTTCTTGTTTCCAACTCCTTCGTTGCGACTCGAATACTAAAGCCATCTCGATTGTCTTCTTCTGCCTCTAGCTGCATAATTTTTGGACCATTTTCACGATACAGGGAATCTGTGAAGGAATGGATTTGGTGAAAATAATTCGGCTGAATGGAATCTGTCCCTTCACTAGCATCTTCCCAAAAACCAGTGATTGCATGCTTTATTTTTAAGTGCTTTAGCACTTCATGAAATAGGGTAATTCCTTTTTTAGTTTCCGCCATTTTCGTATGCATAGACGCAGAACAATCAACTAGGAGTGAAAAGACTGCATCCAATTCTTTAGCAGGCTGTTCTTTTTTATAAAAAATGCGCGGATGCTTGTCTGTAACGATTGGCAAAAGATTTTTAGCAAGTCGTCCATAATGTAAATCATTTCGAGGCATTGTTTGCTTATGCTCCAAGGTTGCTTCTAATGTTTTGGCGAGCTTTTTTTTATAGATGCTAATTGCTTCAACATAAGCTTCGTAGACTCGCTTATCCTGCAAGGATGGTTGTATGGAAGGCTTGTTCCGAATAACAGCATATTTATTTTCATTCCCAAAGATCGACGCTTGTATCGAATCTTCATCGGTGTTTTCTTTCTTCTCAAGTGTTTCCATCTTGGAATAGTCTTGTTGCTTGGCTTTTCCCGAGGCACCTTGAATCGCTGCAAAAGCTTGATCGCCATCCTCAGTTTCACGCGCGCCACCGCCCATTAAGCTTGTTTTTGTTCCTTGTTCTAGTTCAAATTGCAGAAAATTTTGCTTGCCTGTACTGTTTTTGTTTTCCCGATGCCATGTAGAAAACGCTTCATCAAAATAATCGCTTTTATCTTCATCTACCTGTTCGATATCATCATTGTTTAAGGCGTCAGTTCGTGTTAATTCATCGAATAATGTATTTCGCGTATAGTGTTCGATATTAGCAATTGGAAAAGGGAAATAGATATTTTTTGAATCGGTATAATGGGTGTTTAGCTTTTGTACAATCGCTTCGGTAATATTGGTTACCTCGCTTGTTGTATTCGCGTCAAACACCGAAAAAACAAGCGATTTAACCGCATTCAAATAGTGAAGCTGTTTCGCATTTGCCTGTGGAAAATCTGGATCTGGGCGATCTGCTTGCAGGAGCAGATAGATTAAGCAAAATAATTCGTCTGTTTCATAGCTTCTCGTAACATTGGCGGTAAGTTGATGTGAAAAATGATGAAGAAGCTGTTTTTTTCGAATCTGAAATGCTTTCTTTGTCCCAGGACGAATGCGTTTTATGATTTCTTCTAAGCGAATATCTTCAAAAAGGGTTACGAGCTGTAAAGCAAAATTTTCAAGCGTGGTAGTTGTTGCACGTGCTCGAAAATCGTTGAATGCTGGAACAGATGTAAAGTAAAGTGTTCCTAAAGTTCGTAAATAAATATCCGTTTTATAGCCATATGGTCGATCGTCTTCAGCAGTATGATCCCAAAAACGACTTGCGCTCACCTGTTGATGAACAAGATCAATAATTGCGCCATTCTGAAAAGAAAAGCTTAGTTTAGCATGTCGAGAAAGGACGGTCGTTAAATCCTGTAATTGTAGAAAAAGCCCCGTATCTACTTTTTGATTGTGAAATCGATACATAGAAAGGCTCCTTTCTAGAAAAGTGTTTCTGCTAGATTTTGTACAAATTGCTTTTCACGGTCATCCTCTAGCTTGTCGACAATCGCGCGTTTAATTGCACGTTCCGGTGGAATAAGGCTACTTAAATCACAAGCATCCAGTAATGCACGAATCGACGCTGCATCCTCTGCTAGCTTACCTTGCTTAACACCACGAACAAGGTCCTCAGACAGCTGTACAAAAAGCTTGATTGTTTGCATGTCCGTTAATGTTGAATTAGATTTTATGAGTGCTAGTAGCTGGTCTCCTGCAATATAAGGGATTTCAAGCACGATAAATCGATTTTTTAACGCTTCATTTAAAGGTACGGTTCCAATATACCCCTCATTAATTGCGGCAATGACTCGAAAACCTTCCTTCGCCGTTATTACTTCATTTGTAAATGGATTCGTTAGCGTTCGGCGGTAATCTAATACACCATTTATGAGTGGTAGTGTTTCAGGCTTCGCCATATTTATTTCATCAATATATAAAAAACTACCATCGTTCATCGCATTAATAACAGGACCTGGAACGAATTGTATTTGCTGCTTGTTGTTTTCATATGTTAACGTTTTAAAGCCGAGCAGACTCTCAGCATCTAAATCAATGGAGCTATTCACGCTAAACATCGGCTGCTGAAACAGAAAGGATAAGGTTTCTGCAAACTTTGTTTTTCCGGTGCCAGTAGGTCCTTTTAAGAGGATGTTCTTTCCTAAGCTAAGTGCTGTAATCGCGTCAGTAATCAAGGCTGAGTTAGGCGCAACATAGCCTCCTTGCTTAATTAAGTAGTTGTAGTTTGTGGGGTCTGTTCTTTTATTTTGCTGTAATATTGCATGAATTTGTTCAGGTAAGTTATTCATATAATATCCCCTTTCCCTCACATTGTAAGCTTTTTGATGAAGGATAAAAAGCGTTTGGCTTATGGAATCGGATTAATATAAAATAATTTAACGGAAATGGATGGTTGGGATTTGATTATAAGATAAACGAGCAGTTGAAATAGGGGATCCTCCTTGAAAAAGAAGATCGCTCTTTGTCCGTGCGATGTGTTGCTGCCGAAGCATTCCTTGTTCCACGGAAATAGCAACAGAGGAACGCAGACGAAAACCGCTACGCCCTGTGGCAACATCTGCACTAGTACGTCCTGTATGTCGAAAAACCTACTCGGAAAAGCCTTCCTTCTTTTCCGAGTGGAGACTGTGACCGGGGAAAGCGAACCCGCTTATAAACTGCGATGCCAATAAATGGATTTTGAGATAAATGTTCTTGTTCGTTTCTTCTCCTCTAACTAATCCATCGCTTTTCACTTGTTTAAAATAGGATCCATTACCATTTCTGTGGAAACATTAATAGGATAGAGCTGTTTTGCATTCCAAAGGACGAGTCCCTGTGAAAGCGATAAATAAATAGACGCTAGCTCCATGGCATCTCCTGAACGAAACGTTCCATCCTGTTGTCCAGCTGTTATAATCCTAGCAATTCCCTGTAATGACTCCGAGTAATGCTTGGAAATCGTTTGTTTCATTTCAGAAGAAAGGTAATCGGCATGTAGTGCTTCAATAATGAGTAGATGTCGATCTAATGCGGTGTCTGCAGCACCAGAAAAGGTAAGCTCTGTTAGCCAATTTAGCTTATCTAGTGCAGTACCTTCCATGTTTTCCGCTTGATCGACTGCTTCGATAAACAAATCAAGTACATTGCGAATTAAAGACATATAAATATCTTCTTTCGATTTAAAGTAATGGTACAGTAATCCATGACTTAAATTAATAGAAGACGTTATATCGCTAATTTTTGTCCCAGCATAGCCTTTTCGGGCAAAAATTTTCAATGCTGCATTACTAATTTCTTCATAGCGTTGATCACGAATCATTTTAAATTGTTCTTCACTTTTTGCCATGATATAGTTCCCCCCCCTTGTATATATATATTGCTATTATACATGTTCTAAAAAAAGACTTCATGCAAAAGTGAATAAGTCTCATCTTCCATATATTACCACAAATAAAAGGAATATGTTTTGATTGACTTGTTAGTCAATATTGAATATGATTACATTGGTATGAATAAAATTCGAATGAGAAGGGGTGGGGGAGTTGAGTAGACTTCAAGGGAAAGTAGCCATTATTACAGGTGGTGCAGGAGGAATTGGAAAAGGAATTGCAACTGCTTTTGTAAAAGAAGGAGCAAAGGTTGCAATTGTTGATTTAAATGAGCAAGCAGGAAATGCAACGTTAGAAGTTTTAAAAGAGCATCAGTCTGACTCTATTTTTATTCAAGCCAATTTAGCAGAGCATGATAAATTAGCTGACATTGTAAAACAAGTTGTAGATGCATTTGGACAAGTTGATATATTAGTAAACAACGCACACGCATCTAAAATGGCATCGATTGAAGATACGACCCAGCAGGAATTGGATTTATCCTTTAATACAGGATTTTATCCGACATTTTATTTGATGCAAGCTGCATTACCATATTTAAAAGAAACAAAAGGTAAGATTATTAATTTTGCTTCAGGAGCTGGATTAAAAGGAGATAAAAATCAGGGCTCATATGCAGCTGCTAAAGAAGCAATTCGTGGGATTACACGTGTTGCAGCGAATGAGTTTGGACCGTTTGGAATTAATGTTAATATTATTTCTCCAATTGCTAAGTCGGAAGGTATGCTGCAATGGGCAGAAGCCAATCCAGAATACTATCAAGGAATGCTATCCAATATTCCACTAAGAAGACTAGGTGAACTAGAAAGTGATATTGGTCGTGTTGCCGTATTTTTAGCGAGTGAGGATTCAGATTATATTACAGGTCAAACATTTATGGTTGACGGTGGATCAATCAAATTGCGTTAAGGGGTTAAAGAAATAGATTCACAAGCTAGTATATTGCTAGTTTGTGAATACTATTTTGTAAAAATAGAATACTGAAAAGGGGAATTACGGTGAGTAATAATAAAAAGAAAAGTATTCACTTTGCTTGGTGGGTATTATTAGGATTATCCATTATGATTGGACTGGCAAGAGGTGGAATAAATAATGCCGGTGGGTTATTTTTAACTCCGGTTTCAGAGGATTTAGGAATAGGGATTGGTAGTTTAACACTATATCTTAGTATTTCTTCTATTGTAACGATGATATTTTTACCTATAGCTGGGAAAATGATGGCGAACTTTAATATAAAAGGATTATTAATTTTTGCAATCATTTTGCAAGCAGGTTCATTTGCAATGTTCGGATTAATGAATTCTGTGTGGGGCTGGTATATCTTTTCAGTTCCAATGGCAATCGGAGCAATCTTTGTAACAACAATGGCAGGTCCAGTACTAATTAATCGTTGGTTTAAAAAGCATAACGGTTTAGCAATGGGTGTTATGATGGCAGCGGTAGGACTATTTGGAGCGGTTATTCAACCATTAGTTGGAAGATTAATTGCAGAACAAGGCTGGAGAAACGCATACATTATTCTTGGGGTAGCTGCAATTGTAATTATTATCCCAGTTGTGTTGTTAATGATTCGGAAAACACCAGCGGAAAAAGGTCTGTTACCATATGGCATGGAAGAAATGACAGGAACAGATGACCAATCCCAGGATTCTGCAGAACGCGGTGTGACAATGGCGGATGCGAAAAAATCGATGGCATTTTATGCAATTTTATTATTCTTTTTCTTTATGACTGCGATCGGCAGCTTTGCACAGCACATTGCCCCATATGCAATGGGAATTGGATATGATGTAGAATTTGCGGGTAATGTAATGGGTGCATTTATGGTTGGAATGTTAGTTGGTGCATTGGCATTCGGTTTTCTAACTGACAAAATCGGTGCGAGAAACACAGCAATTTTTTCTATGTTGACTGGTATTGTATCCGTTAATTTATTGTTATTTGTACCTGGAAATGCAACTGTATTTACTGTAGCGATTGGGATCTTTGGATTTGTTACAGCTTCGATCGGTACATTAGGACCACTTTTAACAACAGCAATTTTTGGAAACAAAGAATATAGTGTTATCTATGCTTCTGTTGGAATTGGATTAGCAGTAGCGGGAATTGTTGCTTTACCTGGCTATGGTTTCGTATATGATATAACAGGAAGCTATACGTCTGTATTATATACGATTGTTGTTATGCTAATTATTAATATTGTACTTGTTATCCTTGCGTTTAAAGGGAAGAAGACATTAGTAGACAACGGAATGTGGAAGTAATTTTTTCATAATGCTTTAAAGAGAAAGAGCTTTAGGTTGCACTGCCCTAAAGCTCTTGCTTTTTTTACTAATTCGTTTTGACATTCCTATGTCGCTTGCTTCTGCTTGTTGAAAGCCTGCTCGATTTTCTCCCGACCTGCTTGGATGCTTGGATGAAATTGAATGGATGCTGCTTCACGAACTGCTTTAACCTCTGCAATGGCTTCATCTATCTTATACTTTATCTTGTCGACCTGAATGCTCGCATGTACGATAGAAAGCCCTGCTAGATGTCCTTGTGCTCTTGCAACCTTCGCACTTTCAATGCCAGTAATATTTCCAGCAACATAAAGTCCGCTAATGGCTGTTTCCATTTGTTCGTTATGGATAGGCACATGACCACCAAGCTCTTCTACATACTGGAATGGACAGTTAATCACCGCTGCAAGCTCTGTGAGCGGATATAAGCCTCCCGCAATACATACGAAATCTACTTTAATTTCCTGCTCCGTTCCGCTAATCGGCTCTCCCTCAGCGGTGATATTACAAATTGTAACCGACTCTACCTTATCCGTACCATTAATCTGAAGCACTGCTTTTCTTATATGAATCGGCATACCCCACATTTTCACCCCGCTTTTAGGATAAAAAGTNGTACCATTAATCTGAAGCACTGCTTTTCTTATATGAATCGGCATACCCCACATTTTCACCCCGCTTTTAGGATAAAAAGTAACCGCAAGATTTCGTATCCAGCTCGATTTCGCAAACTTACTTCCAAAGCGAATAAAGAAGGAAGGAGCAAGATGAGCAATTCGAACAAGCCCTTCCATTACTTTTTTAGGGTGGCCATGTTCCGCGTTTATAGTGTTTTTAGCTGGTAAAGCCATGCTATGTAGTTCTATTCCCGCTAATTGCAGCTCTCGTGCAATTGCAGCAGATAACACATTCACACCAACGATAATGCCCTTCTTTCCAACACGTACACGATGCACGTTCGTCATTACTTGTGCTGCTCCAATCGACATAACACCTGGCAATGTCCAGCCAGGAATTGGTGCAGCGGTTTCTGCTGCTCCTGTTGCAATTAATAGCTTTCTTGCAGAAAAACTCCCTTCGTTCGTACGAATGGAAAACCCGTCCGCTAGCTTCTCGATATGATGAGCGGAAACTCCACATTGAATCACGGTGTTTAATTCTTTTGCTTTATGTAATAAAAGCTCTGTCTCGTGAATGCCATTCCACCATTCACCATTTGGCTCTTGATGAAGCTGTCCTAGCAATCTACCTCCAGGCTTCGGGAATTCATCGATGACAAGCACGTGTAAATCCCATTCGCGGCAGGCAATTGCAGCAGATAATCCAGCAGGACCTGCTCCAATAATGACGACATCATACATCCAAATCACCGTCTTTTCTTGTAGGGTGTTTTTCTGCGAAAGCTGCATAGGTCCGCGGTAAATGCGCTGAACCAGCTTCAGATTTTAAAGGAGCAGGCTGTAGCTTACCACTTTCAATTCGCATATGTTCTTTGATTTCTGTCATACAAGCGCGGGTGTTCGACTGGTTATTAACGGTAACCCGACATTCAAAACAATGTCCAATATTACAATAAATACCACGAGGGCTTCCACTCTCCTCGTGAACACGCAAAGTGCGTACACCATTGGCAAGTAATGCAGCAGCAATGGTTTCTCCTTGAAAGCCTTCATATTCTTTACCATCAAATGTAAAACGAATAATAGGACGGTCTTCGAAGCTCCCTAAAACTGGGTGATCGATAATGCGATTGCTATTCATTCGACTTCCCTCCTAGTACCGCCAAAGATACAGGTCTAATCGGAGGCGAGACTTTTAAGGGAATATCATGACCAGGAGTTTCACCTGTTATAGTAGCTAGTGCTGTATCAATAGCTGGTCTGCATGTGCGTCCTCCACAAAATCCCATTCCTGCTCTTGTACGCAATTTTACTTCACGAGCAGAGCACTTATATTTTGTTGCTGTCTCTGTTATATGCTGTAAGGTTACTTCCTCACATCTACAGATAATGATATCTTCCATTTTTTGATGTCCCCCTGTTCCCAATCATATTCATGTAAGCGATTTCAAAAATGCATTAAAAAAGATTGACATGTGATTCAAAGCTATTCTAACATATATGATAGAATTGAATAAATTTTTTAACAAGTGTTTTTAGAAAAATAAATGATCCGAATATGTTACGTAGTTGGTAGTGGATAAAATATACGAGGGGGATAATGATGGAAAAGGCGAACCAAGCAGAAGTAGCCATTATTGGTGGGGGAATTGTAGGCTGTGCAATTGCCTATTACGTGGCAAAGGCAGGAATAGATTGCATGCTTATTGAAAAGAATGATATCGCAAGTGGCACTTCCTCTAAATGTGATGGCAATATAACGATTGTAGATAAGGACCCTGGATTTGATAGTCAAATGTCCCTTGTAAGTCAGGAGCTCACCACGGAACTAGGAGACGATCTTGATCTTCCATTTGAATATCGAGCATTAGGAAGCATCCTTGTATGTGAAAATGATGCAGAGATGGAAGCAGCTGTGGAGTGGGTAAAGATTCAAAATGAAGCTGGTTTACGCTTTAAAGTACTTGATCAAGCAGATATCAAACAGGAATCGCCCTACTTTGCAGATGATTTACCTGGTGGGTTAGAGTGTGAGACGGATTCGTTAATAAATCCCTATTTATTTTGTTATTCACTCATTGATAAAGCAAAAGCATATGGGCTTAAATTACATACACATGCTGAAGTAAAAGGTATTACGAAGCAAGACGATTTTAAAATAGATACAGAGAAAGGGACTTTTCGAGCGAAAAAAGTTGTAAATGCGGCAGGAGTGTGGGCACCTTTTATCGGGGAAATGCTCGGTATCGATATTCCCATTAAGCCTCGAAAAGGACATATAATTGTCGGAGCAAGGCAAAAGCCGATTATGATGCGAAACGTCATGGAATTTGGCTATTTGATGAACAAGTTCGAGCGTGAGCGAGTTGCCGATGCACGTACAATGGAGCATGGTGTTGCATTAGTCCTTGAACCAACAGAAAGTCAAAACTTCTTACTTGGAAGCAGTCGTCAGTTTGTCGGCTATGATAGTAGTGTAGATATGCAGGTTGTCGAAACGATGGCAAGAAGGGCGATGCGTTTCTTTCCGAAAATGGAAGATTTTAATATGATCCGTACTTACACTGGTTTCCGACCATGGACAGCCGATCATTTGCCAATCGTATCCGCAGTGGAAGAGATGCCTGGGTTTTACATTGCTGCCGGGCATGAAGGAGACGGAATCAGTCTTGCAACAGTAACGGGTAAATTAATTGAAGCGTTGCTATGTGAAAAAGAAACGATTATCCCAGTAAATCCGCTGCGATTTGATCGATTCACAAAAACACCTGTTTCTTAGACTGCATTGCGGAGCTAGGACAAAACTCAAGTAAATGAAGAAAGTCAGATTGTTCATCTTTCGATGGACTGTCTGACTTTTTTTAATGAATAAGATAATCCTGATTTTTTCCATCCCTGCAGATGGCATCGACGTTTACCTTGCACTACAGGTGGTTGCTTTTATCACGGGCATAAGAGCAACATTACAACGAAAGAAAGTGACATCGCTTTGCTCTTTTGTGATGGTTATACGTATGCTTTATCAATTGCATGTCCGACTATATTTTTAAATAAAGCTTGCCAAAGATTTAAAGTAGGGAATTAACGAACTCTTTACGAAAGGTTAATACTACTAGAACAATCGCTCTCTATAATAATATGTGTAGGAAATAATTCGGCATGATTAGAAGTGTCGGAAACACGTCAAAGGGAGAGTGGAGACGATAGCAAAAAAATTCATCTGGTTTGATCTTGGTTATACTCTTGTTCATCTAAATCGTGAAGAAATTTATCACCAGCTCTTAAAGGAGGAAGGGATTGATAGATCAGTTGAAGATTTAGCAGTGGCATTTCATTTGACAGATAAGTATTTTATGCGAGAACACCCAGGTTTTCTTAGTAATAAAGGGACAGACTTTTATGATGTATATTATTCAAAGCTTCATAACTTTATCGGTATATCACTACCCCCATTTCCTCCCCATGAGGTAAACGAGAAAATGGAGTGGCAAATATATTCTGAGACAATTCCAGCATTACAGGCGTTAACAGCTTCCGGTTATCGCTTAGGATTGATTTCTAATTGGGATCAAACTGCGAGAACTATATTGCAGAAGACAGGCATTGAACCATTTATGGAACAAATCATCATATCCTCTGATCTTCAGATTGAAAAGCCTGATGAGAAAATTTTCACACATGCATTGCAGCAAGCACGTGTTTCCGCATCAGAGTGTTTATACGTAGGTGATAATTATTATGATGATGTTATTGGTAGTAATCGAGTTGGAATGGATTGTGTCTTAATAAATGCCCATGGAATTACAGGGATTGAAGAGTTGCTCCATACTGGCGTGAAAGTCATCCGAGGAGTTGGAAATCTTCAACAATTAATAGCTTCCGTTCCTGTAAGAGGGCTATAGATGAATTCTATTAATGAAATAATCAAGCAAAAGTATGAGTCATTAAGCAGAACCCAACAAAAAGCAGCACATTATATTTTAGAAAATATGGAAGAGATCACGGTTCTATCAGCACATAAAATTGGTGTTAATTCCAATGTTAGTGAAGCTACGGTACATCGTCTAGCACAAGCACTTGAATTTCGGAGCTTCTTGGAAATGAAGCAAGCTATACATCACTTTATGAAAAAAGATCAACGGGTTGTACACAAGCTAGCTTCAACAACAACGGTGAAACAGGAATCATGGCTAGAGCAGCATTTTATACAAGAAGCGGAGAATATCCTTCGTACAAATGAGCAGCTCGAAAAGAAAACAGTAACTATGATTGCGCATGCTTTTTTGGATGCAAACAAAATATGGATAGCTGGTTGGAGAATGGGACTATCTGTTACATCATATATGCGTTTTGCATTACAGTATATGCTAGGAAACACCATGCTTATTCCACAAGGAGAGATTGCTGAAAATACCGCTTATTTACGTCATGGAGAAGTACTTTTCATATGTGCTTTTCCTCGATACTGTAAAAAAACAATTCAAGTAGTGAAAGCTGCAAAGGAACAGGGAGTATGTGTCATTGCAATAACTGATTCTCCCTTATCTCCTGTATATACTCTAGCTGATTATTGTATTCTAGCGAAAAATAAGTCAAAAAGCTTTTTAGATTCCTATACTGCCGCGTTATCAGTATGCCATGCAATTTTAAAAGAAATTTCATATGTTGGTGGAGAACGTATTAAAAAAAATATTAAAAATATGGAAGATTACTTTGAACTCTTTGAAGAAAATAGCTTGGAATAAAAGTGAGGGGATTACGTGAAGCTCACTGTTATTGGTTATTGGGGAGCGTATCCAAAGGAAAATGAAGCAACTGCATGTTATTTGATTGAACAAGATGAGACAAAAATCTTATTTGATTGTGGGAGTGGTGCATTATCTCAATTAACAAATTACATCAGTATTAACGAAATAGATGCGGTTTTTATTAGTCATATACATGCAGATCACATAGCGGATCTTTATTGCTTAGAATATGCGATGCGTATACAACAACAGCTTGGAAATCGAAACTCCGCACTAGATGTTTATATTTACACGGAGGATTTAAATCATCTTCCCTTGGAATATCCAACAGCTATTCGAGCTCATTCAATTAACCTAACGAGTGTGATTAAAGTTGGAAAATTAGAAGTGACCTTTGCAGAAATGCTTCATGAAATTCCGACTTGTGCAATAAAGGCTACGAATGCTAAAGGAACATCGCTAGTGTACAGCGGTGATTCAGGGTATACACCAAATTTAATTAGATTTTCACAGGACGCGGATTTGTTGTTGATTGAGTGTAGCTTTTATCAAAGGCAGAAAGGGTATGTAAAAGGACATTTGTCTACTACTGAGGTTGGTGAAATAGCCTCAAAAGCGAATGTTGGAGAGCTCGTGTTAACACACTTGCCACACTTTGGCGATATTTCACAATTAATAAACGAGGTACGTCCTTATTTTCAAAAAAAGATTTCAAAAGCACATACTGGCTTGTCCATTCTATTATAATTGGAGGTTTTAAATATGAAAATGATCACGATAAAGCGCCTATTCATTATGTTGTTTGTATTATTGTTTATTGTAGGATGCTCTTCTCCAACAGCTTCTAAAGATACACAAGGAAAAACAAACCATTCTGAACAGAATCAAGAAAAGAGCAGTAATGAAGGTGGAGTTGTACGTATAGCAATGAGTACAGAAATTGATAATCTGGATCCATACTTATCTGCAGCTACAGATACAGGCTCTATGATGGATAACGTATTTGATGGGTTATTGGATACCGATGAGAATGGGAAATTAGTTCCGGCTATTGCAGAAAAGTATGCTATTTCGGATGATGGACGAACATATACATTTTATTTAAAAGAAGGTGTCATGTTTCATGATGGTTCTGAATTAACTGCTGACGATGTTGTTTATTCTTATGCAAAGCTTGGTGGCTTAAATGGAGGAGAACCACTTTCCTCAAGGTTCGAAATAGTAGAAAAAGTGGAAGCGAAGTCTCCGCTTGAGGTAGTTGTAACATTGAAGGAAGTAGACTCGGCTTTTCTTGCTCGTAATATTGTAGCAATTGTTCCGAAAGATTATGAAGAACAGAGCTCAAAGCCTATTGGCGCAGGACCATTTAAGTTTGAGGAATACAAGGTTGGGCAGGAGCTCCGTTTAAGTAAAAATGAAAACTACTATGATAAGGAAAACACTCCCAAAATAGATGAAGTCCAATTTAAAATTATGCCAGATCCAGAGTCTTCCATTTTAGCAATGCAGGCTGGTGAGATCGATATTCTACCAGGAATTAGTAAACAAGGGTTGGATCAATTAGGAGATACGGTGCACTCAATATCCGGTCCGCAAAACATGGTACAGCTTATGGCAATGAACAATAGTGTAAAGCCATTTGATGATGTTAGAGTACGTCAGGCTATAAATCTAGCAATTAATAAAGACGTAATTATTGATACGGTTGCAGATGGAATGGGTACAAAGTTAGGTACGAACATGAGTCCAGCAATGCAATTTTATTATGAACCAGGCTTAGAAGATCGATACGAGCAAAATATTGAAAAAGCAAAGGAATTATTAGATGAAGCGGGATTGGCATCTGGATTTACGATGGAGTTAACTGTTCCGTCTGATTATCAATTCCACGTTGATACAGCGCAAGTCATTGCGGATCAATTAAGTCAAATTAATATTCAAACAGAAATAAAGCAAATTGAATTCAGTTCCTGGTTGGAAAATGTATATAATAATGCGCAATACGAAACAACAATAATTGGATTTACAGGGAAATTGGATCCTTATGAAGTGCTCGTAAGATATGTTAGTGACTACGGAAAAAACTTTATGAAGTTTCAAGACGAGCGGTATGATGAACTGATTAAAGAAGCTGTTCGTGAAACCGATGAAACGAAAAAAGCGGCTCTTTATAAAAAAGCACAAACTATTCTAACGGATGAGGCAGCGGCATTATTTATTATGGATCCTGATCGTACTACTGCCATGCGCAATGGAGTAAATGGACTAAAGTTATTTCCGATTCAAAAGTTTAATTTAGAGGATGTAACAGTTACAAAATAGAAAAGTAAGGAGTTTTTAATATGAAATATGCGTTGTATAAACTATCTACTTTTCTGATGACCATCTTACTTGTTTCATTAATAATCTTCACTGTTTTTCAAGTGTTACCTGGTAATCCTGCCCAGATTATTCTGGGCATGGATGCCGATACACAACAAATTGCACAGCTGGAAAAAGAACTCGGTTTAGATAAATCTATTGGAGAAAGATATACGAGCTGGTTGTCCGGATTTTTAATGGGAGATCTAGGAGATTCTTTAAAATATCAGCAACCTGTTTTAGATGTGTTAAAGGACAGAATTCCTGTTACGTTTTCTATAGCGATATATTCAATTCTGTTAACAATATGTATTGGTATTCCTTTAGGGATTTATATTGCTCGCACAGATGGTAGATGGATATCAGTTTTTCTTTCTATGTTTACACAGTTAGGGATAGCTGTTCCTTCTTTTTGGTTTGCCTTTGTATTAATTTTAGTGTTCGGGGTTACATTTCAGCTATTTCCGACTTTTGGATATGTGCCTTGGTCTGAAAGCTTTATTGGAGCGCTACGTTCTTACTTCTTACCTTCCTTGGCTTTAGCTATTTCGAATATTGCTGTAGTTATCCGTTATTTGCGAAATACGATTTTGGATCAAGCAAAAATGGATTATGTCCGCACAGCACGTTGTAAAGGATTAAGAGAAAAAACAATTATGTATGGACATATATTACGCAATGCGCTTATGCCAGTCCTAACAATAATGGGATTAATTGTTGCCGATACGTTAGGTGGAAGCATCATTATTGAAAACGTATTTGCATTACCAGGATTAGGAAATCTATTAATTCAATCCATCACATCTCGCGATTTTCCGTTAGTTCAATCCATGGTTCTGTACATTGCGATTCTCGTAATTTTAGTCAATTTTATTGTTGATTTGCTCTATAAGCTAATTGACCCGCGAGTTAGATTAAAGGGGTGACGAAATATGAAAAAACATAATATCTTTAAAAGCATTCCGTTAATAATCGGGGTTAGTTTTGTAACTGTATTGACAATAATGATGCTCGTTAGCTTGTTTTATACACCATATAGTCCGAATGCAATGGATCCAAGTGATCGATTAGCACAACCTTCGTTCACACATTTATTCGGAACTGATAATTTTGGAAGAGATATCTTTAGTCGCGTGATGCAGGGATCACAAACCGCATTTTTAATTGGATTTTCGGCAGTTTCTATCGGTCTGTTTTTTGGATTTTTGATCGGTGCATGTGCAGGCTATTTCGGAGGATGGATTGATGAGCTTAGTATGCGGATAATTGATGCAATGATGGCATTGCCAGGTATCTTATTTGCGATTATGCTTATTTCTGTTTTTGAGACCGGAATACGAAATACAATTATTGCTCTTGGGATAATGAGCATCCCATCATTTGCAAGAATTGTGCGCAGTGGATTTATTCAAGTAAAACAATTTGATTTTGTAAAAGCGAGTATTGCAAAAGGAGCTGGTTCCTTTCGCATAATATTTCAACATATATTACCAAATGTCACATCGCCCATTTTAGTCGCAGTAACGTTAAGCTTTTCAGGTTCTGTTCTAGCAGAAGCAGGATTAAGCTATCTAGGCTTAGGGGTACAGCCTCCAGATCCTAGTTGGGGGCGGATGCTTAAAGAAGCACAGCCGTTTATGAGTACAGCACCTTGGTATGTAATTCTCACGGGACTGTTTATTACTTTCATGGTACTTGGGTTCAATCTACTTAGTGATGGAATCCGTGATTTGCAAGATAAAAAATCCTAGGAGGATAAGCAATGTCACAACCGCTTTTATCAGTACAAAATTTAGATGTATCGTTTACTTTCCAAGATGGAGATTATGCTGCTTTGAAGAATATTTCCTTTTCAGTCTATCCAAAGGAAATTGTCGGTATTGTAGGTGAATCAGGCTGCGGGAAAAGTTTAACCTCTCACGCTATTTTAGGTATGCTTCCAACAAATGCAATGATTAAAAAAGGTAGTATTCAATATCGAGGTACTGATCTTGTTTCACTTACTAATGAAGAGTGGCAGTCAATAAGAGGTAGCGCAATATCTATGATATTCCAAGAGCCAATGACGTCCCTGAATCCACTTTTAACAATAGGTAGGCAAATTTCTGAGGTGTTAAAAAAGCATACCGGCTTTTGCAATAAAGAAATAAAAGAAATGACCATTGCACTGATGAAAGAGGTCGGCTTGCCAAGAGCAGAGGAATTGTATCGTGCCTATCCTCATCAGCTTTCTGGAGGAATGAGGCAGCGTGTTGTTATAGCAATCGCATTGATTGGTGAAGCAGATTTGGTCATTGCTGATGAACCTACTACTGCACTTGACGTTACAATCCAATTACAAATTTTAGAGCTTTTTCGTAAGCTTAAGCAAACCCGAAATACATCATTAGTTTTTATATCACATGATTGGGGAGTCATTCGTAAAGTTTGTGACCGAGTCATTGTTATGTACGCTGGTCACATCGTGGAAGAAGGACCAATCGAGGAGATTTTGCAGCATCCTAAACACCCATATACACAGGGGCTAATACAATCTATCCCAGATTATAAAAAACGAGGAGAGCCATTGCATACAATTCCAGGTAGAGTTCCTGCTTTACGAGAACGAAGAGGAGGCTGTCCATTTGTTGACCGTTGCTCGTTACGCATGGATATATGTCAAACAACATATCCCGAAGGTAAGAAACATGGGAATCATCAAGTGAAATGTCATCTTTATGCTCAGGAGGCGATAAATATATGAGCACTCCGTTACTAGAACTGGATAAAGTGCAAAAACATTATAAATCGAATCGTTCCAGTTTTTTAGGGAAACCATCGTATGTAAAAGCTGTAAATAGTGTTTCTCTACGATTATTTGAAGGAGAAACCCTTGGATTGGTTGGAGAAAGTGGAAGTGGGAAATCAACAACAGGCCAAATTATTGCTCAGCTTATATCACAAACGTCTGGAACGGTTTTCTATAAAGGAAGTGATGTGACAACATTTACTAATAAACAAATGAAAGCATGGCGTAAGAAAGTGCAAATAGTTTTCCAAGATCCGTATGCTTCACTGAACCCTAAAAAGAAAATCGAATGGATTGTAAGTGAACCGCTAGTGATTCATCGTATAAGGACAAAGGTCGAGCGGCGGGAAAAAGTTGTAGAAGTGTTGGAAGACGTTGGTTTGGATGCATCCTATTTACATCGCTATCCGCATGAATTGAGCGGAGGGCAACGGCAAAGGGTGGCCATTGCAACTGCAATCATATTAAATCCAGAATTTATCGTTATTGATGAAGGTGTTTCAGCTCTAGATGTTTCTGTCCAAGCTCAAATTTTAAATTTACTAAAACAGCTGCAAAATAAATATAAATTAACTTATTTATTTATTTCCCATGACTTGAATGTCATACAATATTTTTGTGATCGGATTGCGGTCATGTATTTAGGTGAAATTGTAGAGCAAGGTCGTACTGATCTAATTGGCTCTAACTTAAAGCATCCTTACGCACAAGCATTATTTTCTGCAAACCCAACAGTAGATGAAAATAAGACTCAAATTGTTTTAGGAGGAGAAGTTCCTAACTCAGGTACGCCGCCAGCTGGCTGTCCTTTCCATCCTCGTTGTGCAAAAGCAATGGAAACCTGTTCATCTTTTAAACCGTCCGACGTGCATTTGAATCAAACGCATGTTGTTCGTTGTCACCTATACAAGACAATTGAAGGGAATAGCAAAGATACAATAGAGGAGGCGATACGATGAAAATTGGCGTTATCTCTGATTTGCATATTGATAAAAATCGTGTGCTTGAATCCTCAAGTGAAAATATACTTACTGTTTTAGTTGAGAAAATTAAGGAATCCAAAATAGATATATTGCTAATACCGGGAGATGTGTCAAACGATTATCGTTTAACACTTCACTTTCTAACATCATTAGAAGAAAGTACCGAGGTCAAAGTGTTGTTTGTTCCTGGTAACCATGACTATTGGTCAAAGGATAATCATGTTACAGACACTTGGAAGGTTTATGAATCATTGAAACAATGGGATGGTTGTATTGCTGAAAATCCATATGTGCTTAATGAGGAATGGGTTGTAGTAGGGAATTCTGGTTGGTATGACCACTCATTTGGTAGCAGAAAATTTAACAACGAACAATTTAATCAAATGAAATATAACGGTAGAACGTGGAAGGATTCTGTTTATACAAATTGGAACTTAGATAATAAAGCAGTACATGAATTCTTCTATGAAAAACTAAAACAGGATCTAGAAGCATATAAAAACAAGAACATAATTATGATGACACATATGGTTACACATCCAAATTTCATTGTCCCAATGCCGCATGAAGTATGGGATTATTTTAATGCATTTTTAGGCAGTGATTCTTATCACAGACTTTTTGAAGACTATAATATACAGTATAGTATTATGGGACATGTTCATTTTAGAAAAACTGATACGAGTAACCACACGAAAATGATTTGTGCTTGTCTCGGAAATTATGCTGAATGGGAAAGTGTAAGTATCCGCAAAGAAATAAACGAAGCTTTTTATACATTTAATATTGAATAATTGGTGTTTGGATAAGGATAGGGAATTTCTTCCTTATCCTGCATTTCCCCTTTGTGCTCCTCTCAAAAAGATAGTTGGCTCCTTTAAACAAATCCAATATACTCTTTTTAAAATTTGAAATAGTTCCATTTCGCATAGTAATGATTGTCACAAAAAGCACAAACTTTATAGGCTTTTTTTATGATACGATTTTTGAGGATAGGAATAGTAAAGAGGTGTATGAGAATGATTGAAATAATTGCTACTGCGGAATCTGTAGAGCAAGGAGAAAAACTGCTCCAAGCTGGTGCAGATACGATTTATATTGGCGAAGACAAGTTCGGCTTAAGACTACCCGCATCTTTTACCGGGGATGAGATCAAAACCCTTACACAAATAGCACATCATGAAGGAAAACAAGTAGGTGTTGCGGTAAATGCATTGATGCATAATGAGCGTATAAAACAGGTGCTCCCTTATTTGCGTACGTTAGAGGAGATAGGTGTTGATTGGATTTCGGTTGGAGATCCAGGTGTTATCCATCTTTTGCAAACAAATAAAATAGAGCTTCCATTCGTATATGATGCCCAAACAATGGTAACAAGTGCAAACCAGGTAAATTTTTGGGCAAAACGTGGTGCGGTAGGCGCAGTACTTGCAAGAGAACTTACGTATGAAGAGTTAAAGACGATAAGTGAGCAAGCAACGGTTCCTGTAGAAGTACAAGTATATGGTTCAACCTGTATCCATCAGTCGAAAAGGCCACTTGTATCGAATTACATGCATTTTGTAGAGCAAGCAAATGATACAGCAAAAGAGAAAGGGTTATTTATATCAGAAGCAAAGGATGAAGATACGCATTACTCTATTTATGAGGACATGAATGGAACGCATATTTTCGCCACGGATGATATTAATTTAATCCTGCATTTGCAAAAACTAAAGGATGTAGGCATTCGAAAATGGAAGCTGGATGGATTGTTTGTGCAAGGGGATACATTTGTAGATATCGTGCGGTTATTCGTCAACGAAAGAGACGCGATAATGAATAATACATGGTCTGTGGAAGCACTTGAGGAACGTGCAAAACAATTACATGCACTGCATCCGAAAGGAAGAGGGTTAGGGACCGGCTTCTTTTTAAAGGATCCTGCTGATATAAAATAAATAAATGATAAGAAACATACAGAAAGTGTATTTATTTTTAATGGGGAAATGATGTTGATGCTTTACTTGAGTTGGAGGGAATAAAAATGCAAACAAAGCTTAAAAAACCAGAGGTGCTAGCACCAGCTGGAACGTTAGAAAAATTGAAAACAGCGATACATTATGGTGCAGACGCAGTATATATTGGTGGAAATGCATATGGCCTTCGAAGTCGTGCAGGTAATTTCACCTATGATGAAATGAGAGAAGGGGTTGCCTTTGCCAATGCACATGGAGCAAAAGTATACGTAGCTGCAAATATGGTGACACATGAGGAAGATGCAAAAGGTGCGGGAGATTTCTTCCAGACACTTCGCGATATCGGCATTCATGCTGTTATAGTATCTGACCCTGCATTAATTGAGATATGTGCAACAGAAGCGCCAGGCTTGCCAATTCACTTATCAACACAGGCTTCTGCTACAAACTATGAAACATTAAATTTCTGGAAGCAGGAAGGATTAGAGCGTGTTGTGTTGGCTCGTGAGGTTGGAATGAATGAGATCAATGAAATTCGTCAAAATACAGATGTAGAAATAGAAGTGTTCATTCATGGTGCCATGTGTATTTCATATTCTGGACGTTGTGTGCTTTCGAATCATATGTCGATGCGAGATGCAAACCGAGGCGGCTGTTCACAATCCTGCCGTTGGAAATATGACTTATTTGAAATGGATGAGCCAATGGGAAAAACATCGTTGCTAGCTGGAGATCCAGAGGAAGCTTTTTCGATGAGTGCAGTAGATATGTCCATGATTCGTCATATTCCTGATCTTGTAGAAGCGGGAGTGGATAGTCTAAAAATCGAAGGACGAATGAAGTCCATTCACTATGTGTCAACCGTGTCTAATGTGTATCGCCAGGCGATTGATGCTTATTGTAATGATCCAGAAAACTATCAATTTAATCCAGAATGGGAAGATGAACTGTGGAAGGTTGCCCAGCGTGAATTAGCAACAGGATTTTATTATGGTACACCAGAAGAAGAGCAGCAATTGTTTGGGAAACGACGGAAAATACCAGTCTATACGTTTGCTGGACAAGTGTTAGCATATGATGCGGATACCCAAATTGCCACCATTCAACAGCGAAACTCTTTTGGAGTCGGAGATGAAATTGAATTTTATGGGCCACAATTCAAGCATGTGTATCAGCATGTAAAAGAAATGTGGGATGAGGCAGGAAATCCGATCAATGTTGCTCCACATCCAATGATGGTTCTTAAGGTTAAAGTAGATCATCCTGTAGCACCATTGGATATGATTCGAAAACGAAAGTGAAAAGAGGAAAACGAAGCGCGGCTCTAATAAGTGGATTGCTAGAATAATGTGGTGGTGATGTGCGGAATGGAAGCAAATCAGTTTTTTCAGCCAGCAAGTCTGCTTCGTTTTATCGAAGATTCTAAGCTTAGAGAATGGAGAGAACGAACAAAGCAACAATTTAAAAAAGGGGAGCAATTATGCTACCCAGGCAAGTTAGATGATGCAATCTATATGATATTAGCTGGAGATGTACGTGTTTTTCACTTGCATGAAGATGGAAAGGAATGTGTATTAGGTATTCTATCAGCAGGAGACTTTATTGATTTACCAAGTGCATTTACCGAAAAAACGAGTGGTGCCTATTCGATTGCATTAACAGATGTTGAGGTCGTGAAAATAACGAAGCAGGAGATACGAGAGGTTGTTCAACAAACGCCAGAATTATCCTTTACATTACTTACCCATTTTGCGAATCAGATGCAGGACGTCATTTCGATATTAGAACAGGTTGCTTACGATAAAGTAGAAGAGCGCTTGATTAAAATGCTAATAAAGCTTGCAGATACATCAATGGAAACGGATGAATGGTATCCACTCCCTGCATATTTAACCCATCGCGATATTGCAGGAATGATTGCTTCTACTCGAGAAACAGTGACCTTCTTGCTTAATAAACTAACACAAAATGGAACGGTAAAAATTGAAAATAATCGGATATGGATTTCTAGTTCGATGTAAGCTTGCTTACATACGGAAACCTTCATCGTTGGTATGCTTACTATTGTAATGTTTATTAATGAATGGAGGATTTATAATGAATGGAATTAATTTCGAAGCAATGGAACAAACCGTAAAGGCGATCAAAGCAGATCCCTCACTAAAAATAAAAAGCTGGAAGGCACACGTGAAAAGAGAATCAGGCATCGTTAACAGCTTAAAGATTCGTGATTTTGATCCTATATTGATGGATGAACCTACTCCTTTAGGTGGTACTGATAAAGGGGCGAATCCGATTGAAATGCTTATCGGAACAGCAGGAAGCTGTTTTGCGATAACATTTGAAGTGCTTGCATCACAGGCAGGTATTGCACTTGAACATGTTTCTGTTGAAGTGGATGCAGACTTAAATGCTGCTGTATTTTTAGGCTTGGAGGAAGGCGATGGTGGTATTCTTAATCCAATGTTAACGTTAACGGTTGAGTCAGATGCATCTAAGCAGCAAATTACGGAGATTGCAAAGGTAGCACTTGAAAAATCGCCAGTTCTAGCGAGTCTAAAAGCTGAATTAAAACTAGTTATTGCATAGATTCACTTTAGTGTAACTAACAAACGTCTTTTCTTTTGAAAAGGCGTTTTCTCTTTTTGCATAATACTTCAAAACATAAAGAAGGTCGGATGCATTCAATTTGTATCCGACCTTGTATATGAAACAAGTGAAACATCAATCTAGCTAATAAACAGTATGCCGATCAAACAAACCATTACTTTCATAAGAAATCGCATTCGGCACCTCCAAGGAGAGAGATTATCTTTGTTTATTTCTAGCATACTAAAACTTTATGAATGAACGATGACCCCAGTGTAAAGCTTCTGTAAAATTGGAATCTACTTAATGATAAGCACAGGACAGTGAACGTGTTTTGCGACCTTATGACTAACACTTCCGAGTACCATTTCCTGTAATGTATTTAAACCGCGACTTCCCACTACTACGAGATTAAAAACCTTCTCATTCGCATATTGGACAATTGTCGGCCCTGGTTCTCCATGCAGAAATACAATTTCATATTCAATGCGCGCATGTCTTGCTTTTTGTTCAATTAGCAACAGCTTTTCCTTGCGAATTTGCTTCATATCTTTTCCCCAGTTGTGAATGACATCTTCTTTTGCGCTTGCATCACTAATGACATAGATTATGGTTACTTTTGTGTTTGAATAAAGAGTAGCTAGATTAAAAGCATGATCTGCGGCACGGATAGAATGCTCAGAGCCGTCCGTAGCTAGCAAAATGTTTTCATACATCGATAACTCCTCCTATATACCCAATTCTATTTTTTAGTATAGCATGAAGTATAATAAGAGCGAAAATAGAAGGATAAGAGAGAAAAAGAGCAATGACTGCGTTTACATAGAAGTTTGCCAAACAAGTGATAAAGCCTTTATAATACAGTTTGTTGTCTTCGGACTTATCTTTCAGTAGTAATCGGAAAGTTAATCGTTTACTCCTAAAATAGGAATCTATTTTAGGTTTGGACTGTGAACTGTTCAAACGAGGAATATTTCCTTTTGCACTGCCGTTATGGACTACTATTCGTGCATAGGTAAGAAAAATTAAATAGAAAGAGGATGAAACGTGATTAATGAAACAATAAAACAAGCATGGTTCGGCAATATAAGGGGCGATATTCTAGCGGGAATTGTAGTAGCAATTGCATTAGTACCTGAGGCAATTGCCTTTTCTATTATCGCAGGAGTAGATCCAATGGTTGGATTATATGCTTCGGTTTGTATTGCAGTTGTTATTTCCTTTGTTGGTGGGCGCCCAGGGATGATATCTGCTGCAACTGGAGCGACTGCTTTAGTCATGGTTACCTTAGTTGCTGATTATGGACTACAATATTTGTTAGCAGCAACAATTTTAACTGGGATTATCCAAATTGGAATGGGAATAGTAAAGCTTGGTCGCTTAATGAAGTTTGTTCCTAAATCGGTGATGGTTGGTTTTGTGAATGCACTTGCCATTTTAATATTTACTTCGCAACTTCCGCATTTTGTTGGGGAAACTTGGGTAATGTATGTGATGGTTGTTTTTGCTTTAGCAATTATTTATCTTATACCGCGTGTCACAAAAGCAATACCATCTCCACTGATCGCAATTATTGTATTAACCATTATCGCGATAGTAAGCGATAGTAATGTTCGTACTGTAGGAGATATGGGACAGCTTTCACAAACGTTACCGATGTTCCTTATTCCGGATATTCCATTTAATTTAGAAACATTGAAAATTATTTTCCCTTACTCTTTATCAATTGCGATTGTTGGTCTTGTAGAGTCATTTTTAACTGCATCTATCGTGGACGATATGACAGATACGTCTAGTGATAAAAATAAAGAAGCAAGAGGACAAGGGATCGCGAATATCGTATCCGGTTTTTTTGGCGGGATGGCAGGCTGTGCGATGATTGGACAATCTGTTATCAATGTGAAGTCAGGTGGAAGAGGAAGACTCTCTGCTTTCGTAGCGGGTTCTTTTTTAATGATATTAATTTTACTGCTACATGACTTTTTAGTTCAAATTCCGATGGCTGCACTTGTAGGCGTTATGATTATGGTTTCGGTAGGTACCTTTGATTGGGGCTCATTAAAAACGCTCCATAAAACACCGATAACCGATACAGTCGTCATGGTTGCAACCGTTGGTACGGTTTTGATTACGCATGACCTGTCTAAGGGAGTATTCGTTGGAATTATCCTGAGCGCACTGTTTTTTGCTGCGAAAATATCAAAGGTAAAGGTAACTACGATTACATCCGCTGAAGCGTCGAAAGTAGTTTACCGTGTTACAGGGCAATTGTTTTTTGCCTCTGTTACAGATCTTATAGCGAGCTTTGATTATAAAGCAAATATCAAGGAAGTAAAGCTTGATTTAAGCCAAGCACATATTTGGGATGATTCAGCTGTTGATGCAATAGACAGAGTGCTTTATAAATTTTCCCAAAATGGAATTTCTGTGCAACTAATTGGATTAAATGAGGAAAGTAATCAGCTATTGGATAAACTGGCTATTTATCATAAGCCAGAAACCATTCAAAAGGCTGTGAATAACTAAAAAGAGCCAGGTAGTTCATCAAATTATTGATGAGCTGCCTGGCTTTATCGTTTGACTAATGAACGTTTCATTATATATGGATACAGATTCTACGATTAAGTAGCTTCCTCAAAATATCTTTTTTTGCTTGGTAAACTAACACTCCAGATAAGCACCATTGCTAAAATGAGCATACCAAAAGCGAGTAAAATAATCGTGACACGTAAAGGAATGACCTCTGCTGTTACACCTACCATTAAAACAAAGATTATTTGGAAACTGCTTTGTAATAGCTGTAAAATACTTGTTACTCTTCCCATTAATTCAGTAGGTACATTATTTTGATAAAACGTCATCATCCCTGCATTGAGAAAAGCATTGAAAAATCCGAGCACTGTAAAGCCAAATGCAATCGAGAAAAAAGACCAAGAGAAAGCATAAAATAAATAACCTACCGTTTGCATGAAAATACCAATTGCGATTAAAAGCTGTAGCGATAGTTTTTGTGTAAAGATTGCTAGTAAAAAAGCGCCGATAATAGATCCAATACCTGTAATGCTGATTAATAGACTGTAATCAAGCTGGGATAAACCAACGACTTGCTGGGTAAATACAACCTCTTGTGTATCCATTGCAAAAGAGAAAATAGTTGTCGTCAAATATGCACCATAAACAATTGCTACATATTTAAACGCTGTTAAAAATTGAACAGCAGTTGTCCAGTCTTGCTTTATTTGATGTAAAGAGATTGCAGGTGCTTTTGTAGTGAAGGCTTCTTTATCTGGAAGAAACAAAAGTAACAAAGCAGCAAGAATGAAAGCTCCTGCATTGATAAAGAGCGTATCTTTAATACTAGTCATAAGAATTAATGTCCCTGCAACCGCAGGTCCAATAATAAAGGCACCAGAAGATGTTAATGCGTGAATGGAATTATACCTTTTTCGAAGCTTCTTTGGTACAAGCTGTGTTGTATATGTCATGGATGAAGGAACAAAAAAAGATTTTGCTATACTAATACAAATTAAAAAGAAATAGACCATCATAATGTTTGAAGAGAAAGGGATGCAAAAAATGAATACCCCTCTTGCGATATAAGTTATCATCATAATCTTCCGCTTGCTACGATAATCGATAAAGCTTCCGGTCCAAAATTTCGTAACGACGTTAACGAACGGACCAATTATCCATAAACCAGCTACTGCTGCAGCTGAGCCAGTCATGTCAAATACGAGTAGATTAATCGCTATTAAATAAATAAAGTCCCCGATTCCAGCGATACCAACTGAATTTAACAAAATAAATGGATGCTTCCAAACAGACCAATTCACCCTCATCCTTCACGCTCCTAATCATTATAAAACTATCACTCTAATTTTACCCTAATAAAAGTTGGAAGTCGCTTTCCTATTCTTGTTGCAGCAACTTTACACTACTTGGCTGAAAACAATCTATGTTTATTCCTTAATGAGGTGGGAATATACACACTAAGCAACTAACTAGGAGGTATATACATGAAACCATTTGTAAAAGAATATTTAAATGATGAACAATTAGCGAATGATGTGAACAAACTAAAAGAAAACGGCGTACGTAAAGAAGATATTTACATTTTAGCACATGATGATGATCGTACAGATCGTATTGCTTCGAATGCAGGAGCGAATACAATTGGAATGGAAGAAATGGATTTGAAGGATATGGTAGGAAATCTATTTCGCAAGCAGGGTGATGAATTACGCACGAAAATGAAAGAAATGGGATTCTCACAGGTTGAAGCGGAGAAATATGAAGAAGATATGGATGAGGGGAAAGTTTTATTAATGGTGGAAAATCATCCTGAATCACAAAGAATCTTACTGTAATGAAAAGGTTAAACAAGAGCTGCCTATTCACAGGCAGCTCTCCTATTATTAATATGCAGACCAGCCACCGTCGGCTGTCACAATAACACCGTTTACATAAGAAGATTCATTTGAACCTAAGAATAAAGCAATATTAGCAATTTCTTCTGTAGTACCTGGACGGTGCATCATTTTTACACCAGCAAGAGCTTGTTCCATGCCATATGGATCTGGCTGCTTTATTGAATTGGTTAAATTTGTTGGCACTTGGCTAGGTCCAATTGCGTTACAGCGAATATTTAAATGCTTATAATGTGCGGCAACGTTTCTTGTCATTCCGACAATGGCATGCTTTGTAGCAGTGTACGTAAGGCCACCACGGCCTCCAGCAACACCTGAAACAGAAGACATATTCACAATCGTTCCGGATTTTTTCTCCATAAAGAGAGGTAAGACTTTTCTCATCGTTCGCATTGTACCAGTTACGTTTATATTAAATACGCGTTCCCATACATCATCTGGTACATTTGCAGCTGCATACATATTATCAACAATCCCAGCATTGTTAACGAGAATGTCAATTGTTCCAAACGTGTCTACTGTTTTTGAAACCATTTGCTCAATATCATTTTCTTCTGTGACATTTGTTTTGATGGCTAGAGCTTGTCCGCCATTTTGCTTAATACCATTAACCGTATCCTCGGCTGCTTCTAAATTCATGTCTGCAATAACAACGTTTGCACCTTCGCTTGCATAAAGCTCTGCAATCGCTTTACCTAGACCTGATCCTCCGCCAGTGATGATTGCTACTTGATTGTCTAATCTACCCATGCTAATACCTCCTAATAATAATTCACTTACATTGTTATCATACACCTTTGCTCTACTTGATACATGTAATACAACTTACGTTAAACAAATTGTCATAGGTCACGTTATAATGAAGATATTATAAAGAAATAGTAAAAACAAATGGAGGGATAAGATGGAAATAAAAGAGGGAAACAATACGTTTTATTTAGGAGATAGTGAACAACATGCTAAGGCTGAAATCACGTATGTTGAGAAGGGGCAATCGATATGGATTATTGATCATACGTATGTCTCAAAGGAATTACGTGGTCAAGGAATTGCTGCCTTGTTGATGGAGAAGTTATTAGCTCATGCAGAAGCAAACAACAAAAAGATAATTCCACAATGCTCTTATGCTGCTGCATACATGCAGTCAAATAAAAAATACCAATCCTTGTTAGCAGACGGTTTTAAATGAAACCTTACAGGTCATTTCTTCGTATTGTAAGCAAGGAGGTGGAGGCATGGAGATTTATTTCATTCTAGGCACGCCTATCATCATTTACTATCTTGTTTTAACGAAACTACAATATGATACTATTACGGAAACGAAATCAGCCTCTGTGAAATCAAAGAAAACCCATAACGAGTTACATGAAACCTTACCATTTGAACAGCAACAGTTGCAGTATAATTTACAAGGGAATATTTTTAACATGCCCGCTGTCTTTGTCGCGATGCTTATTTATAAGCTTCGCCATGGAAAAGAATAAGCAGGGTCATAGCGGTCACACAATGATTACGCTTTCAGTTTGATTTTTTTTTAGGTAAATGGTATGATGAATTTGAAAATAAAATTATGCATCACATGTTACTGATTCGATCAGGCATGGTGGTACAATTAGAGGGAGTTCATTCCTCTAGGTGCCCCATGCCTTTTTTAGTGCCATCCGATGTGGGTGGAAAAATAATTCTTTATTTTCATGGGAAACTATGTATGCGGATTTCTCTAATAAGAAAAGTCATCGAAGATAGGAAAGGAGTAATTACGATGTTTAAAAATTTATTTAAAAAACCAGCAAAAGAACAAAAATTATATGCACCTTTAACTGGTAACGTCATTCCATTGGAGGAAGTGCCAGATCCAGTGTTTAGTCAAAAAATGATGGGAGAAGGAATGGCAATTATTCCAACCAATGGGCAAGTACTTTCTCCTGTGAATGGAAAGGTTATTCAAATTCCAGAATCAAAGCATGCAATTGGATTGTTGTCAGACGATGGAGCAGAGGTTCTAATCCACGTAGGCTTAGAAACAGTTGCTTTAAAGGGAGAAGGATTTGAACTAAAGGTCGAAACTGGAGAAAAGGTAACAGTTGGACAGCCTTTATTAGAGTTTGACTTAGAATATATTCAGAACCATGCAAAGGATATTGTCACGCCAATGGTTATCACGAACAGTAATGAAGGTGAAAAACAGTTTACATTGACAGATGAAAAGAAAGCTAATGCCGGGAAAACAGTTATCATAACGGTTTCTGAGTAAGAAAGTAAACAGGTTGATACAAGGATATCCGCGGAACCGTTTTCATAGAATGGTAATAGAACAATAGTATGCTATTCAATAATGATGTATAAGGAGGTGTCTTCCGGTGAAAATAATAAAAATCCTAAATAATAATGCAGTCGTCATAGCAGATGGGGAACAAGAAAAAATCGCCATCGGCGCAGGGGTTGGGTTTCAGAAAAAACGAAATGATATTGTCAATCAAAGTAAAATAGAAAAACTATATGTATTAAAGGAAAATGAAAAGCTTCAACAGCTTCTGTTAAGAATACCGGAAGAACACCTTATTCTTTCAGAAGAAATTATTTCCTATGCAGAAAAACAACTCGATACAAAATTAAATGAGCATGTTTTACTTGCGCTGACCGATCATTTATCCTTTGCGATTGAGCGAGAAGAAAAGGGTATTCATCTGAAGAATAAGCTGTTACAGGAAATTAAAATTTTGTACAAAAAAGAGTTTGAAATTGGGCTATGGGCTATCCAGCATGTAAAGGAAAAACTTCAGGTTGAAATGCCGATAGATGAGGCAGCCTATATTGCCCTTCATATACACACAATGAAAATTCAAGGAGGTGATTTACACGAAACAGTTCGACAAACAGCAATTGTACGAGACATGGTTAAGACGATCAAGCGCTTTTTAAACATTGGACTGAAAGAGGACGATGTCGCTTATGAACGGCTTATGACACATCTTCGCTTTGCCTTAATGAGAGCAAATCATTATGAGGTACATTCCATGGATGTAGAAATGCTAGAAATGATTAAACGAAAATTTAAATTGTCTTTTGAATGTGCCGTGGCTGTTTCAAAGCAGTTGTCCGCAACACACGGAATCCATTTACCTGAGGAAGAATTAGGCTATATTACACTTCATATTGAACGCTTACGGAAATATCAATGATTACTGACTTTATTAATATCTTTTTTGAGAGCGGATACACATTCATCTGCTTTGATTAGAAGTGAAGTGTAATAGAACGGCAGGAAAATGTAAGTAAGCATTTAAATGATGAAAGGGAGGAAAACAAAATGATGAAATATTTTCAACGACTCGGTCGTTCATTAATGCTACCAGTTGCAGTATTACCGGCAGCAGCGATTTTAATGGGTATTGGATATTGGATCGACCCTTCAGGCTGGGGGGAAGGAAGTGCAGTTGCTGCTTTCTTAATTAAAGCAGGATCAGCAATTATTGATAATATCCCAATCTTATTTGCGGTAGGTATTTCGTTAGGAATGGCGAAGGAAAAGGACGGTTCCGCTGCATTAAGTGGATTAGTTGCTTTTCTAGTTGTAACAACTCTACTCTCTACGAATACAGTAGCTCTTTTACAAGGGATAGATCCAGAGAGTGTCAACGCAGCATTTGGAAAAATTAGTAACGCTTTTATCGGGATTATCTCAGGTATTGTTGCAGCGAATATGTATAATCGCTTTAGTCATGTGCAGTTACCGGATGCACTTGCCTTCTTTAGTGGAAAGCGATTAGTTCCGATCATGACATCCTTTGCTATGATCTTAGCAGCAGCGGTATTATTCTTTGTTTGGCCGGTTATTTATACTGGATTAGTAAACTTTGCAGAATCGATTAGTAAGCTAGGCGCTGCAGGTGCTGGTTTATACGGCTTCTTTAACCGCCTTTTAATTCCAACTGGACTACACCATGCTTTAAACTCGGTGTTCTGGTTTGATGTTGCCGGAATCGATGATATCGGTAAGTTTTGGTCAGGTGAAGGCGTAAAAGGTGTTACTGGAATGTATCAAGCAGGATTTTTCCCAATCATGATGTTTGGTTTACCAGCAGCAGCTTTGGCAATGTACCACACTGCAAAAACAAAACGTAAAAAACAAACTGCTTCTTTAATGCTTGCAGCAGGTTTTGCAGCTTTCTTTACTGGTGTTACAGAGCCGATTGAATTCGCATTTATGTTCCTTGCTCCTGCACTTTACTTTGTTCATGCGGTTTTAACAGGACTATCATTAGCCATTGCGGCAATGTTTAACTGGACAGCAGGATTTGGTTTTAGTGCCGGGTTTGTCGACTTTTTCCTAAGCTCAAAACTTCCATTAGCTAATGAACCGTATATGCTTATTGTACAAGGACTTGTCTTTGCGGTAATTTACTATTTCTTATTCCGTTTCTTAATTACAAAATTCAATTTAAAGACTCCTGGTCGTGAGGATGAAGAAATTGTGGAAGAAGTAACAGGAGATGAGAGTGGAGATAAGCAAGATAGATTCGCTCTAATGGCTGCTAAAATCTACGAAGGTTTAGGCGGTGCAGAAAACGTTACTTCAGTAGATAATTGTACTACGCGATTAAGAGTCGAAGTAAAAGATATGGATAAAGTGGATGAAGGAAAAATTAAAGCAACAAATGTACCTGGAATTAATGTAGTTGGAAAACATAGTATCCAAGTCATAGTTGGTACAAATGTTCAATTCGTAGCCGATGAAATAGGCAAGCTACGTGGTAAAAAATAATCATTCAAAGATAGAAGTAAATACAATTGACTAAAAAGCTTGGGGATATCCCCAAGCTTTTTGTCATATTCAATTAAAGTCTCCTTTAGTCTAATTAGGATTTTTATGAATAAAAGCTTTTATTCTCGTGAAAAACTAATTTAACTGAATACAAGGAGATTTTAAAATGAAAAAAACTTTATTGTTCCTACTTATCCCTATATTCTTGTTCGCAAATAGCGTGGAGTCTAAAGCCAAAACAGAAATAATCCCACAAAATCAATATCCTTCTATAATGGAGTTAGCTTTTTTAAGATTTCTTGGTAGTACAATTCTTGAAGTGATGGATGCACATGATGATAGACAATTATTTACATACGAGCGAATTGAAAAAATATCAAGGGATATAGAAAACGATTCGTATGATGTTTCATTAAGAGTGATTGGATTTGAAGGCCCACATAATCCTCCTTTCAAGTTGATTCGTACGACAATTCGAATACCTGGAGAAAAAGACTCTAAATACAGTGTTTTATCTTACGAGCATCGGTTTATTTCCAAAAAGGAATTAGGTGAATTGACAAAGTATATTGATTAAAACTTAAATTGTTGCTATTGGGAAGAGTTGACGAGAGCAAGTCAAGCTGTTAATTCCACTTCACTAGAAAATTCGATAGTGTCCTTTAAGGCAGAAAATAACAGGGATCCTAATGATAATGAATTATTTTTCTTAAAGCAATTTGTTAATGACCAAATTATTCAGTCACAATAATTTCATCGAGAACATCAATCAAATAGAAACAGTAGCCATCTCATTAGTTGAAATGAGGTGGCTTTTTAGTCGTAATTCACATAGAAACGTTAGACAGCTGCTATAATCTACGTGAAATGGAAAGCATTCGTATATTAGGTTTCTTCTTTTACGTTCTCTGAACAGACGCTCGCGCTTGCTTCGTGGTAAAATAACAGGAAGCATATGTGAGGTGATTCGAATGTATTTAACAATAAAAGAGACGGCAGAGTATTTATCGATAGATGAAGCAAAAATTGAAAAACTCGTTCTTCAAGGACGTATTCGAGCAGTACATGATGGGAAGCAATATTTAATTAATCAAGCGCAATTTAAAACCCATTTTGAGCAGGTAGAAAAATACCGTGAAATGATCGAAGCCTATTTACGGGAGCCAATTCCTGAAGATATTGATGTGAAAGATGAAGATTAAGAAGATACAGCTTACTGCTTTTTCCATAGCGGCTGACCTAAGAGAAGACTAACCCTCACAATGAACTTTTTTTAATCCGATATGAAATTGGCTTCGTGCAATCGTTTGTGAAGTTGGATCATCTATATTAGGAAATCTTTAGGATTAAAATTTGAAAAAGCAAAAGTCCAGAGATCATAAAACCCGTGCACGGAACTTCTAGTTCAGTGCGCGGGTAATTTTGTCTACATTTTCCTTACTTAAAGGGTTATTAAAGTCATGATTGATTCTGGCAGCCGAACCAACATGGTATTCCGATGCTCCAAGTTGGTTGTGAATCAATTCAATATTATTTGTGCTTATTCCGCTTCCTACTAAAATGGATGGTCCATCAAGCTCCTTGGAAAGCGCTATAAGATGTTTTAACTCTTCAATTGCTTCCTCAGCTTTTGGTTTTCCTCCAGAAGTAAGAATACGTTTAATGTTTTCCTTGTATTTCGTTAATGTTTGGTAGGCTTTAGTTTGTGATTCCACTGCATCAAAGGCACGGTGAAAGGTTATATCAAAATCAGGTGCAAAGGAGATTACTTTATCGAGTAACGGTTCGTCAATTTCCCCTTCAGAAGTAATTGCTCCAAATACAATTCGATTTCCTCCAAGCTCGCGAATGATAGAGATGTCCTCTTTGATTGTTTTCCAGTCCTTTTCATCATACACAAATCCAAAGCTATGGGGACGAACCATGATTTGTACGGGAATCGTAACGGCTTGCAATACATTCTTAATCGTGCCGTAGCTTGGTGTGAGTCCGCCTTCTTGCATGGCACTGACGAGTTCGACGCGATCTGCACCTAGCTGCTGTGCTTGTAATGTATCTTCCTCATGAAGGGTAATGATTTCTAATTTCATTCTGCAACGCTCCATTCTATGTTAATCGATTATTGGTGCTTTGGAAATAACTCTTCCTTTTCGTCCATAAGTTGTTTCTGCATAATGTAATGAATTTATAACCGCTTCTTCTGTTGCTTCAATGACAGCTTGAAAGAGCTTGTTCATTATTGGATGGTCATCCCGGATAAACGAGTACGCTGTAAGAGGCATTTTCTCCGTATGTGCTTGGCGATTAGCGGTGGAAAATGCAATTGCAATATCACCACTTCCATTCGCAATCGTGCTTCCTGTTCTTCCTAACCCCGCTGTTGCACGTTTCGCAAGCCGTTTAAGCTGACGATCATATAAGGGTGCATCAGTTGCAACGATAATCATAATCGATCCATCAGGAGTTTCTATGTCATTTGTTGCCCAATCTGCAAATAGTGCGTCCTCCCGATTACCAAAATTACTTAATACAAGACAACCGACTGTATATTGATCGACTATGCGCGAAGAAGAACCAATGCCTCCTTTATAACCGAAGCAAACCATTCCTTTTCCAGCACCGACTGCACCTTGCTCTACAGGACCACTAGCTGCGCGCTTAATTGCTTCGAAGGCATGCTCACGTTGAACGGCCTGCAGTCGAATTGAATTTAAGTAACTATCATTGCACTCACCAACAACAATATTGATCGTGCTTGTTGTATCTCCTATTGTTTTATCCGCTTTCAGCATGTAATCAAGCGTCCCTTGTAAAACGGCTCCAACAGAAAATGTATTCGTTAGCATGATAGGAGATTCTAAAAGCCCTAGCTCATCCATTTGAACGAGACCTGTAGTCTTTCCGAAGCCGTTGATAACATGACAGCCAGCAGGTAGCTTTTCCTGAAAGGTGTTTCCTCCATGAGGAAGAATAGCAGTTACTCCGGTGCAAATAGTATTCGCTTCATCAATTTGTTCATATAATGTAACATGTCCTACGTTGACACCATGCACATCTGTAATGGCGTTATACGTTCCTTTTGTCAGCTTCATTGCATCCCCCCTATGAAAGGTATCAGGATCTAATACCTTTATTATAACAAAAGGTTGAAGTGGGGACATGCTTCTTTCATGAGGTTTTTGAGCCATTGACTCAATATCGTGATTAGGAAAAAGCTACCTTGTTATAGAGTTTAGGCAGGACGAGATGAACGTTTACCCTTTTGTTTTTCTGTAAGTAGAAAAAAATGGACCGCCTTTCATCAAATTTTCACATTGCTTCGCTATGCTGAAATACAGATGAGTAGGTAATGGAGGATGTCGAATGGCAGCAATGTGGAAGTTAAGTGTGATTGGGATTATTATCGCAAGTTTATTAGCGGGTTTTATCTTTTATTATGTAACAAGTCTATCAGCAAAAAAAGAAAAGAAAAAACAAGCCGAAACAATACTTTCTCTTCTTATTAATTTTGTTATTTTTATTTGGGTAGGGAAGATCGTATTGAATATCGCTTTGTTTATAAAGGATCCACTTGTTATATTAGCGTATCCAAGTGATTCCAAGGCTTTTTATTTTGCCATTTTAGCGATATGCGTACAGGTTGCTTATAAAGTAAAGCGGAAGCAATTAGATGGGTATCTTTTAGTTACTTCATTTATTCCCATTTTTTTGTTCGGTTCGTTAACGTATGAGTTTATTCAAATGGTTTCACTTGGCGATGATATCGCCTTTAGTTACATCGTGTTACTCGTTTTCTTAGTATTGCTGTATTTGTTGCTGCAAGGGAAAACAAGATGGATGACAGCTTCTTTTTTCGTCATGTTTCTATGGAGTATAGGAAAGCTACTTCTCTTGTTCTTCGAGCCTTATACGAGTGTTTTTGGATATATGTTACATCCGATTTTCTATGCGGTAAGCGCAATTTTGTTTTTAAGTGTATTGATAAGAGAATTTAAGAGGAGGTTGATATAGATGGGTGCTGCGGCAGACATAACGATTTGGCTAGCATTTGGGGCAGGGGTTTTATCCTTTCTTTCTCCATGTACATTGCCTTTGTTTCCAGCGTATCTTTCGTATATTACTGGGATAAGTGTGAAAGAATTAGAACACAATAAAGCGATAAAGATTCGAAGTAAATTAATGCTTCACTCGGTTTTCTTCTTAATCGGTGTTTCATCGGTTTTTATCGGCTTAGGTATCGGAATATCTTTTCTTGGACAATGGATTCAAGGCTTACTAGCCGGCACAACAGGTATTTTCATTCAGCGAATTGCAGGGATTTTTATCATTGTAATGGGATTGTTTGTAGCAGGCTGGATTACGATTAAACCATTTATGAAAGAAAAGCGCTGGAACATTCGTAAAAAACCGGCAGGCTATATTGGAACCACATTTGTAGGAATGGGCTTTGCTGCTGGATGGACTCCTTGTATTGGTCCAATCTTTGCATCCATTCTTGTTGTTGCGGCTACAAATCCTACGCAAGGAACCATTTATACACTAAGCTATGTACTTGGCTTTGCTGTGCCGTTTCTTGTTCTTTCATTTTTTCTTGGATCAACACGATGGATTGTTCGTCACAGTCAAAAAATCATGAAGGTTGGCGGAGCAATTATGATTGCAATGGGAGTGCTTTTATTTACCGGACAAATGACACGGATTTCTAATTTCTTGTTACGCCTTGTGCAGGATACATGGCTAATGAACTTAGGTTGATGAATGGAGGGTTATAGATGAAAAAAACGATTTTAATTGTTGTTATTGTAGGGATGTTTGCTTGGGCAGTGTATGATTTTACGATGGACAATCGAAAGTCTGCTTCCGAAAATGAAACCACTGAACAGGAGGAAAAGCCATCTGCTGATCAAGCTGTGACAAAAGACCAAGAGACGGAGAAACCTAAAGTAGGTTTGGAAAAAGGAGACATTGCTCCAGATTTTGAATTAAAAACACTCGATGGTGAATCGGTTAAGTTATCTGATTTTCGAGGCAAGCGTGTGATGCTCAACTTTTGGGCGACATGGTGTCCTCCTTGTCGAGCTGAAATGCCAGATATGCAAAAGTTTCATGAAAATAAAGATGTTGTCATCCTAGCTGTAAACCTGACAGATACCGAAAGTAGCAGGCAGGATGTACCTGATTTTACAAAGGATTTTGGTCTTACCTTCCGTATTTTAATGGATGAAGATCTGTCTGTTTCAACCACGTATCAAATACAGCCTATTCCAACATCGTTTTTAATAGATTCAAAAGGGATTATTCACAATAAGGCTTTTGGTGCATTAAATTATGAGCTCATGGTGCAGGAATTCGAAAAGATGAAATAAAGTGCCTCTATCGTATAAAATAAGAAGTGAGCAAGCTAGTCGAAGCTTAAGATAGTTTGCCTAGATGGGGGTCTTCTTATGAAACAGACGATCTTAGTAGTAGAGGATGACAAGATGATACGTGATCTTGTCCGTATCTACTTAGAAAGACAAGACTATGAAGTAATTGAAGCAAGCGATGGGGAAGAAGCAAAAACAGCTTTTTTAACTTATCATCCTTGCTTAATTATTTTAGACCGGATGCTTCCAAACATACCTGGAGAGCAGTTTTTAGAATGGCTGCAGGATCAGGAAAACAAAGATGTATCCGTCATTCTATTATCTGCAATGGCTCGTATTGATGATCGCATCGAAGGATTACGAATGGGAGCGGATGATTATATTACAAAGCCATTCGACCCGAATGAGCTTGTGGCACATGTGGAAGCAGTATTGCGTAGAACAGGGCAGTATTGTCAAAAAATTGTCCATGACGGCCTTTGTATTAAACCACGCAAAGGAGAGGTACTGTTGCATGATGCGCCAATTCATTTAACAAAGCATGAATTCAGTTTGTTGTATTATTTTATGCAGCATCCAAATGTTGTGCTGTCTCGAGAACAGCTCATGGATGAGATATATCCATATGCCGAGCAGGATGTATCTGACCGTACGATTGATGCCCATATTAAAAAGCTGCGCCGAAAAATAGAAAACAATCCGTCGATGCCTGAGCGCATTCAAACGGTTCGAGGAATGGGGTATAAATTTGCCAGTAAATAAACGGAGACATTCCATTATTCCAAAGGGATTTGTGTGGAGGCTGTCTGCGATAAATTTACTGGTCATTACAGCTGCGATCGGTATAAGTGGTTGGGCAGTGTATGATACGGCATGCTTTCTTGCGCAAGGAATTGGTAACCTTGATGTACAAAGACAACGTCAATTTAATGCGACACTACTTCAATATGTATTAATATTTAGCGTTCTCTTTATCGTTATCGGAGGCGTGCTGCATTTTTATATGATTAACAAGCTCATTGAACCAATTCGGCAGCTTATCGAATCTACAAAGCGAATGCGGCAAGGAGAATATCCAGCACCTGTAGAAAAAACAGGAAATGATGAGGTTGGGCAGCTTGTGCAGCATGTGAATGATTTATTTTTACAGTTGCAAACAAATGAGGCGCAACGAAAAAAGCTTGTAACCGATCTTTCCCATGAATTACGTACGCCATTAGCGAACTTAAATGGATATTTACAAGCATTGGAGCAAGGGGTCATTCACGGAGATGAAAAGCTATTTAAATCCCTATATGAAGAATCAAAGCGACTAACCTCTATGGTAGAGCAATTAGAACTGCTGAAGGAATGGGATTACAAAAGTACAACTCTTTTTGTTGAGAAAAAATGGGTGAGCATGAAAGCGGAGATCGAGCGATGCTGTGCAATGTTTCAATATACGCTACAGCAACGGAATATTCCAATTGAAATCCATATTCAAGATAAAGACATGCTTGTACATATAGAAGGAATCCAGCAAATATTAAATAATTTACTTGAAAATGCGATCCATTATTATGATGGAGAAGGTCCAATTCAAATAACGGGTGAGTCTAGCAAGCATAGCTATTATGTTGAAGTTGCCGGACCTGGAGCGCCTATTGCTATAGAGGATCAGGAGCGTATTTTTGATCGATTCTTCCGATCAGAACAAGCAAAACGAGACCACCGTGCTGGCAGCGGTCTTGGGTTAGCTATTGCCAAGGAAATCGTTGTAATGCATGGTGGTACGATAGGTGTAAGGACAGAAGGAAACCAAAATCGATTTTGGTTTCGAATTCCACAAGACGAAGAAAGTTAATTTCCCCAACGAAAGAAGTCATTTTGAATTGTTGAAAATCCGAGCTGATTCAAACGAATGTTGAATCATAGTTCGGATTTTTCATGTGAGGGATTAAGAGATTGATTCATTTGCGATGAATTAATGGAAAAAAGCGCTGTTCTAAGATACACTAGAGTACGGATAGTTGGCAATGGGGGAGGATTTTAACGTGAAATTTTACATATATCAAATTATAGGAATCGGTATTATATGGACAGGGATGGCTATCTTTTTTGATAAAATGGATGAAATGAGTAAGTTAATATTTTATGTTGTGACATCCTGGTTACTATTTTTAATCGTACTGTTAGGAAAAAAAGTAGTAAGAGACAGGCGCAAGGATTAATGTATTTCGTAATGTAACTATTTTTAATAGAAGAAGGGAAACATATGCTTACAATTGAGAACCTGCAAAAAACGTACGGTGAAAAAACCTTGTTCGACCAGATTTCTTGTGTTATTAAGGAACAGGATCGAATCGGCTTAATTGGTGTTAATGGAACGGGAAAGTCGACCTTTTTAAAGGTGATTGCAGGGCTCGATTCGCCTGAATCCGGAACGGTTCATCATGCAAATGATTATCAGATTACGTATTTAGCACAGGAGCCAAGCTTGGATGCAACGCTTACCGTATTAGAGCAAATTTATTACGGAGATTCCACCATTATGAAAACGATGCGTGCTTATGAAAGTGCGTTGCAGCAGTTATCACGCTTTCCAGAGAGCGAGGATGCACAACAAGAACTGCTTAAGCAGCAGCAACGAATGGATGAACAGGAAGCATGGGAAGCAAATACCGTAGCTAAAACGGTTTTAACAAAGCTAGGAATTATAAACTTTGATCAAAAAATAGCAGCACTTTCAGGCGGACAGCAGAAACGAGTAGCGATCGCGCGGGCATTAATTCAACCTGCTGATTTGCTTATTTTAGACGAGCCGACTAACCATTTAGATAATGAAACGGTAGAGTGGCTGGAGAAGTATTTAACAGCTTATAATGGAGCCTTATTAATCGTAACGCATGATCGCTATTTCTTAAATCGTGTGACAAATCGTATTTTTGAGCTTGATAAGGGTAATTTATATAGTTATGAGGGCAATTATGAAGTGTTTTTAGAGAAAAAAGCAGAACGGGAAGCGTTGGAGCTAGCAAATGAACAAAAGCATGCCAATACGCTACGACGAGAATTAGCTTGGCTCAAGCGTGGAGCAAAGGCGCGGACTACAAAGCAAAAGGCTCGCATTGAACGAGTAACCGAAATGCAGGATAAAACGTTTGATACGAGAAAGTCCGAAATCGAGCTTGAAATCGGTTCGACTCGCTTAGGAAAAAAAGTACTCGAGCTAAAACAAATTAATAAATCCTTTGCAATGAAACGCTGTATTACTGATTTTAGCCAGCTCGTTGTACCTGGTGATCGAATCGGCATTATTGGTCCAAATGGGTCTGGTAAAACAACGTTACTTAATATAATGGCAGCCCGTTTAAGCCCTGATAGTGGAGAAGTGGAGATAGGTGAAACTGTAAAAATCGGCTATTATACGCAAGGAGAGCAAGAACTTGATGGTGATTTACGCATCATAGATTATATCAAGCAGGTTGCAGAGGTCATCTATACAAAGGATGGGCAAGTGGTTACCGCGGAACAAATGCTGGAGCGGTTTCTTTTCTCACGCTCGGAGCAATGGACTTACATCCGACGGTTGTCTGGTGGTGAAAAGCGCCGGTTATATTTATTGAAAATATTGATGACAGAGCCGAACGTACTCTTTTTGGATGAACCGACAAATGACCTAGATACGCAAACGCTCGGAGTGCTTGAGGATTATTTAAATCAATTTCCTGGCGTTGTCATTACGGTTTCTCATGATCGCTATTTTCTTGATCGTATCGTTGATCGCTTATTTGCTTTTACGGGTAATGGAACGATTGACGTTTTTTATGGTAATTATAGTGCGTATTTAGAACAGAGGCTGTTAGATGAAACCAAAATGGAAAAGAAACAAGCTTCCTCTTCAACGGAACGTCTTAAGCCTAAAAAGAAAAAGCTCTCCTATCATGAGAAGATCGAGTGGGAGCAAATTGAAGATGTAATTGCTGAGTTAGAAGATAAGGTAACCGAGCTTCAAGAAGGAATTATCGCTGCTGGGAGTGATTCCGAAAAAGTACAATCATTGTTTAAGGAACAACAAGAAACCGAACAAGAGCTAGAAGCAAAATTAACTCGATGGGAAGAACTTTCATTGCTTGTGGAGGAATTAGAAGGAAACAAGTAGAAAGCAGGTTATTCCGGAACAGTGGAATAGCCTGTTTCGTTTTCGTGGATGACGTAGAGTTAATAAGTAATGTGAGCGGTTGTTTTGAATTAGAGGAGTTGACGATTGATGCAGGAGTTTTTAACACGAAAATGGATAGTTATCCCAATTGCAATCTTTTGTGCGATTTTATGGGGAAGCGCGTTTCCGGTTTTGAAGGTAAGTTATACAGAGATGCAAATGGCGACGAATGATGTCATTGCAAAAATTGTTTTTGCAGGCATGCGGTTTTTAATGGCAGGTCTTATTTTATTAGTCGGATTATTGCTCATGAACCGAAAGGCATTGGCAGTAACGAAAAGGCAGTTTCGGTTTTTAGTCGTATTCGGTATTATCCAGACGGCATTACAATATTTCTTTTTTTACAATGGATTGGCGAACACATCCGGAATGCAAGGGGCGATTCTCGTATCAAGTGGTACATTCTTTACCGTTATTATCGCACATTTCTTTTATCGCGATGACCGGTTGAATAAAGCCAAAGCGATCGGATTAATCGCAGGATTTGCAGGGATTATTGTAGCAAACTGGGGACAAGAAATTAATTTCACCTTCCATTTAACAGGGGAAGGCTATATGATTCTATCTGCTTTAACAGGAGCGATAGGTACCATTATGGCGAAAGAGATGGCGGTTGGAATACATCCATTTGCGTTAACAGGTTATCAATTAACAATCGGTTCGGTACTAATGTTGTTGGTTGGAGTGCCACAAATACAAGAAAATGCGATTGCGTTTACTCCCCTCGGCTGGGGATTGTTAATATATTCCGCGCTCTTATCGGCAATTGCTTTTGCGCTTTGGTATTCATTACTAAAATATAATAAGGCTGGAGAAATTACGATGTATAAATTCATTACTCCAGTTTCGGGCGCGCTTTTATCTGCAATGTTTATTCAAGACGAGAAGCTAAATGGATTTATAATTGGCGGACTAGCCCTTGTCGCTGTAGGAATTGTAGCGATAAATTATCATGGTAGACAGAGGATACCAGCTAAAAACGCATAACATACCGGACTAAAGCGTAAAACAACGATAATATGAATAGGTTGTACTTTACAACATAATAGATAGTAGTATAATTATTATGTTTCATAAGGAAAGGTGGCAACCATTTTGCTTGGGATTGAATTTACATCCGAATCGATTATTGCGCTACTAAAAATTATTGCAATCGATATTATCTTATCTGGTGATAATGCAATTGTTATTGCGATGGCAACAAGAAGGCTACCGAAGGAACATCAAAATAAAGCAATTTTTATGGGGACTGCCGGTGCGGTCGTGTTGCGTGTTATCTTTGCTATTTTAATTGTCTTCCTTTTAAGGATCCCGTATGTGCATTTGATTGGTGGCATACTATTACTATGGATTGCTTATCATGTGCTTGTCGATGATCAAAGTGAAGCGAATAATATTGAAGCATCAAATAATTTGTTTAAAGCAGTAATGACGATCATTATGGCTGATGCGGTCATGAGTCTTGATAATGTGGTTGCAATTGCTGGTGCTGCGAGTGGACATGTTGGTATGATTGTTATCGGTGTGGCCATTAGTATTCCGATTATGATATTTGGATCAAAGCTCATCGTTCGTGTAATGGAAAAATATACGTGGATTGCATACATTGGTTCAGGAATTCTTGCGTGGACAGCTGCAGAGATGATTACTGGTGATGCAAATGTGATTACTATGCTTCATTTAGATAATGCGATTGAAATATATGGAATCATCGTTGGATTAACAGTAGCAGTATTAGGTTTAGGATATTTACGAAATAAAAAAGCATAATACAAAGTAAAACTGCATCATTTCGATGCAGTTTTTTTATTGGATAGGATTATGAAACGAGCGAGAACCGCTCCAACTCGAGCGAGAACAGCCACAATTCGAGCGAGAACATCCCAACTCGAGCGAGAACCCGCCAACTCGAGCGAGATGCACCCAAACTCGAGCGAGAACAGCTCCAATTCGAGCGAGAACATCCCAACTCGAGCGAGAACCCGCCAACTCGAGCGAGAACAGCTCCAAACGATCAAGAATCCTCCCAAACGATCAAGAAACAGGGTGAAACGATCAAGAAACGCTCCAATTCGATCGAGAAACCACCCTAAACGATCGAGAACAGCTCCAAACGATCAAGAATCGCTCCAATTCGATCAAGAATCACCCTCAAACGATCAAGAATCGCTCCAATTCGATCAAGCCTCCGCCCCACATAAGTGAGTCCTCCAACTCTGCTAATCAAGCTATGCAAAACTTTTTCTAGTTAAATAGTGGTAACAGCGGTAAATATGTGTTTAAATTAGATGTATTTAAGGGAACATATTATTAATCGTTCAAAGAGAATAATGGTGGGAGGTTGAAAAAATGAAGCTGTTCCAAGTGAGGAAAGGGCAATTTGTATTTTATGAAAATGAACTCCATAAAGTATATTCTGTAAAGCCAATGTTTAAAAAATCGATTCACTTATACCGCTTGAAGGATATGAAACAAATTTTAACAAAGGCTAGTGAGATTCATTATTATAAGCCAAAGCATAATGATACATTTATATTTTATGGAAAACGATATACGATTGATGAAACGAAGACTCCTGAGGAAGGAGATTACATTCTTATAACAAAGCCAGCGCCTGACTTTCTAGATCACTATTCATTAAATGAAATCGAAAAAGTTGAAAGTGTCGAGGATGGCAATGTTGTAACGACAAGAGATAATGGTGTAAAGCACCATGAATATGTTGTGATGGTTCCTGGACGTGGGGAAGGTAGTCAAGAGATTGCCTATTATGATAAAAACAAGGTTCCAGAATCACAGCAGATTGAAGATGAGTCGATGGAATATTTGGCCGAGAGTGAGGATCGCATTAAACCAGCAGTAGGCGATATTTACCTTGATGTTCAAAATAAAACGAAGGCGATGATTGTGGCGATGACAGAGGATGAAGTGGTTTTCGGTCATGGCTTGAAAATTCATGTTGCTGAGCTTTTAGATGAAAGCAGCTTTCGTATTGTCCACCGAGTAGATGAAGAAATATAAATAAAACAAAAAAAGCTCCTCTTTCACCAGTCTGTTTTCTGGCTGTGAAAGGGGTTTTTTGTTTTCCTTTTTCGTGAATAAAAAAGGTGTTTTATAAATAATGTAGAATAGTATTAATAATCAAAAAACAACAACCGACAAGAACTAAGATAAAGGAGGTTTTGTATTGGAAAATACTATTTGGTCGTTAGTTCCGCCGTTATTAGCAATTCTCATGGTGCTTATTACAAAGCGAGTTTTAGTCTCGCTTGGAGTTGGCATTGTCGCGGCAGCATTCTTCGTAGGAAGCTTTCAACTGCAAGAATCACTGCGCTTAATTTGGGATGCATTTAAAGGAGTCTTCGTGGTCGATGGCGCACTTAACACATGGAATATTTACATTCTCTTGTTTGTACTGATGCTTGGAATTATTACGGCATTTGTAAGTATGATGGGAGGAGCACAAGCTTTTGGTGAATGGATGATTCGTCGGGTGAAAACGCGAGCCGGTGCACAGATAATGACGATGATTCTGGGAGTAATTGTGTTTGTGGATGATTACTTTAATAGCTTAACTGTCGGACAGGTTGCGAAGCCAGTAACGGATAAGCATCGCATTTCACGTGCTAAGCTTGCTTATATTGTTGATTCCACCTCTGCACCAATATGTGTTGTTGCTCCAGTATCAAGCTGGGGAGCATACATTATTGGGATTATCGGGACAGTTTTTGCAGCACAAAGCATATCTGATTCTGAATTTACCGCTTTTCTGCAAATGATTCCGATGAATTTTTATGTATGGTCTGCGTTAGGAGTAGTGACAATTATTGCATTACGCCAAGTTGATTTTGGTCCGATGAAAGTGCATGAGAAACGGGCAATCGAAACAGGAGAAGTATTGGATCCGAACCATAAGGAAACGATTGACTCGGAAGCAAAGCTCGTGACGAGCCAGATTGGAAAAATTACCGATCTTGTCGTTCCAATTGCGGTACTATTTCTTGCTACGATCGGATTTATTTATTGGAGTGGGTATCGAGCACTAACTGGGGAAGAAAAGACGTTAATTGCCATATTTGGAGAAGCCGATGTTTCAGAAGCATTATTTTTAGGTGGGGCTATTGGATTACTTGTAACACTTAGCTTGTTTGTAAGACATTTAGTACAAAAGCAATTAACAGGAAAAGAGTTTAAAAATGGGTTTGCTTTTGGAGCTAAGTCGATGCTACCTGGATTTTCAATCTTAATTTTTGCCTGGGCGATTGTTGCGTTAATTGATCAATTAGGAACAGGTGTGTATCTTGGAGAAGTCGTAAAGGATTCTAATCTTAGCTTTGCATTATTACCGTTTATCGTTTTTTTAATGGCTGGGTTTATTGCTTTTTCAACCGGAACTTCGTGGGGTGCTTTTGCTTTATTGTTACCAATAGGCGGGCAAATTGCCGCTGCAACAGATATATCATTAATCCTCCCAGTTATGGCTGCTGTATTAGCGGGATCTGTGTTTGGTGATCACTGCTCTCCGATATCTGATACAACGATCTTGTCTTCTACTGGTTCAAGCTGTCATCATATTGACCATGTTACGACACAGCTTCCATATGCGTTAGTGGCAGCTGGTATTGCTGGCTTTGGTTATTTAGCACTTGGTTTATCGGGAAGCGTATTGCTTGGTTTAGCAATGGTCTTTGTAGGATTAGCGATATTTTTTGCACTTTGTAAAAAGCCAAGGGTAATGGTGGAGGAAGAAAAAATTGCCAAGTAACTAGGTCTTTCGAATGAAATGTCAGTATTTTTTAAAAAGAATTGAAAATTAGAAAATACTGTTTTATACTATTGGTAATTATATGAAATAGCGTTTCATATAATGAAACAGGAGGATGAGGATGGCTTTTATTTCAAAGAAAGTACAGAGTTTGCCGCCATATTTGTTTTCTGATTTTCAGCGTAAAAAGCTCGAACTGCAGGCGAAAGGGGTGGATGTCATAGATTTAGGAATTGGGGCGCCAGATTTACCTACCCCTGCCTTTATTATTGATCGACTAGTGGAAGAATCGCAAAAGGCTGCGAATCATCGCTATTCAAGCTATGCAGGAAGTGTGGAATTTAGAGAAGCTGTAGCGCAGTTTTATTTGAAGCGGTATGGGGTTCAGTTAGATCCAGAAGAGGAAGTGCTCGCGCTAATTGGCACAAAGGAAGGAATTGCAAACCTTGTTCAAGCGGTAATTAATCCAGGTGAAGCTGTGTTTGTACCGAATCCGGGATATCCTGTTTATCGGAGCGCTGTTCATTTAGCGGGTGGACGTACGATTGATCTGCCTTTAAATCATGCGCAAGGCTATGAACCACAGTTTAACAAGCTATCGAAAGAAGAAAAAGCAGCTGCAAAGCTCATGTTCCTAAATTACCCGAGCAATCCAACCGCCGCCACGGTTTCTATTCAAACTTTTTTGGAAGCGGTTACATTTTCCGTCGAAAATAACCTTATTTTAGCGAATGATATGGCATATGACTTGATTACCTTTGATAGCTACAAATCACCAAGTGTGATGCAGGTTCCAAATGCAAAGGAATGTGCAGTTGAATTCGGCTCCCTTTCGAAAAGCTTTAATATGACAGGATGGCGAATAGGTTATGTCGTTGGAAATAAAACTGTGATCAAGGCTTTATCAACATTAAAAAGCAATATCGATACAAGTCAGTTTTTACCGATTCAAAAGGCGGCAGCAAGAGCACTTAAAAGTGATTTATCAGCAGCTACGTTGCACAGCTCCATTTTTAAGGAACGAATGGAAAAAATGCACCAAGCCCTTGAAAAAAGTGCAATTATCGCAGAAAAACCAAGAGGCACAATATTTCTCTGGGCAAAAGTTCCTGACGGATTTAGCTCACAATCGTTTGCCAATCAGGTTCTAGAGGAAGCAGCAATAATCGTTACCCCAGGAACTGCTTTTGGTCATTTAGGGGAGGGATACGTGCGAATTGCTTTAACCGTGCCAGTTGAACGACTAGAAGAAGCAGGGAAACGACTTCAGCGGATGCCATTTTAAGGAGGGAAGCAAGCTGTGCAAAAGACCGTAGAACAATCTACACAAATGACTGCCGCACAAGCAGTTGTAGAATGTATGAAAAGAGAAGACGTTTCAAATGTGTTTTGTGTACCTGGAGAAAGCTATTTACCAGTACTTGATGCGCTCTATGATACACCTTCCATTCAAGTTATTGCTGCTCGGCATGAAGGAGGAGCGGCATTTATGGCAGAAGGGTATGCAAAATCAGCGCTGAAAACAGGAGTTGTATTAGCTACACGTGGGGTTGGTGCTGCTAATCTATCTATTGGTGTGCACACGGCGTATCAGGATTCAACACCAATGGTAGTTTTTCTGGGGCAGGTACATAGTAAGTTTAAAGGAAGAGAAGGATTCCAGGAGATTGATTTGGATAATTACTTTCAGCCGATCACGAAATGGACAGTTGAAGTAAACGATCCTGATAGAATACCAGAGCTTGTCCAACGCGCTTTCCGGGTGGCGAAATCTGGTAGACCAGGTCCTGTTGTTGTGTCATTGCCAGAGGATGTACTGCCTAGAAAAGCGGCAATGCGTTTTGGACCAGTAAGTCCTGTTGCAACGCCTGCTCCTTCTGAAACGGAGATTATTCGCGTTAATGAAATCCTTTCTCAGGCAAAACGTCCATTAATAATTGCAGGTGGTGGTGTAAAACAGGCAGAGGCTGAGGTTGTCCTTACTTCCTTTGCGAATAAATATAACATTCCTGTGATAGCAAGCTTTCGTCGCCATGATGTATTCCCGAACGATCACCCATTGTATGCGGGACATTTAGGATTAGGGACAAATCAGGAGATTATAAAAACAGTAGCAGAAGCAGATGTTATCGTGGCACTTGGAACACGACTTTCTGAGGTAACAACACAGGATTATACAATCATGACGGAAGAGAAAAAACTGATTCATATTGATATCTCACATGAAGTTATTGGTCAGGTATATGCACCTGACATCGGAATTGTTGCAGATGTAAAAGAAGCGTTAAGCGCGCTACTTCAATTAAACCTAGGTCCATCTTGGCATGAATGGGCAGATGGATGTCAACAGCGCTATCGGCAGGCAAGCTCCTTGAGCGTAAAGGATGGAGATGTGATTAATAAGCGAATTATCCATTCCATGGCGACAAAGCTACCAGCTAGTACACTGCTTACGAATGATGCTGGAAATTTTGCGGGCTGGCTCCATGCGTTTTACCCGTTTACTCTACAGCACACGTATGTTGGACCAACGTCAGGGGCAATGGGTTACGGATTACCAGCAGCGATTGGCGCCAAGCTCGCCTATCCAGAGAAGCTCGTCGTTTCTCTTTCAGGCGATGGTGGCTTTATGATGACCGTTCAGGAGCTGGAAACCGCAGTGCGATACAACATTCCAGTTATTGCACTTGTCTTTAATAACAATATGTACGGAACGATTCGGATGCACCAAGAACTCTACTATCCAGAAAAAGTAATTGCCACAGATTTAGGTACCGTTTCCTTTGCAAAAATGGCGGAAAGTGTCGGAGCAAAAGGTTATTTTGTATCCAGTCTAGCGCAGTTTGAGCAGGCACTTACAGAAGCAATTTCGATGAACGTGCCTACTGTAATCGAAATTCGCACAGAGAAAGAACAAATCTCTGTTGCTAAGACGATTACTCAGCTACGAGATCAAGCAAGGAAATAATTCAGTCACGTTTTTCATAGAAATCTAAAGATGCATTTCTTTATTATCCGATAATCTGGCCTCATTGGAACTGAACATGGGTGTCAGGATAAGAAATTTAATTAATTTGGAGGGATAAATGATGACAGAAGGATTACTTCAAGTAAAAAAACTAGCAAATTTCATTAATGGCAAATGGGAGGAAGCAATTGGGGAAACAGCTCCAGTAACAAATCCAGCAACTGGAGAAACGATTGTAGAAGTACCATTATCTGATCAAAAGGCTGTCAATGAAGCAGTAAAGGCAGCTGAAAAGGCGCAAAAGGAGTGGGCGCTAGTACCTGCTCCACAGCGTGCTGAGGTGTTGTATCAAATTGGTTACTTGATGAGGGAGCGGAAGGAAAAGCTTGCGCAGCTTTTAACAATGGAGAATGGAAAGGTACTTGAAGAAGCGCGTGGTGAAGTACAAGAAGGAATTGATATGGCCTTTTATATGGCAGGGGAAGGAAGACGTTTATTTGGTCAAACTACCCCAGCTGAGTTAAAGGATAAATTCGCGATGAGTGTGCGTGCACCGATTGGTGTGGTAGGAATTATTACACCATGGAATTTTCCAATCGCTATTGCGACGTGGAAGTCATTCCCGGCTATTGTCGCTGGAAACGCAGTAGTATGGAAGCCGGCAACAGAAACGCCGATTATGGCTTATGAATTAGCGAAGATTTGTGAAGAAGCAGGGCTTCCCAAGGGCGTGCTAAATGTTGTATTTGGAAGCGGCTCAACAGTTGGAGATGCGATGGTACAGCATGATAAAATTCGAGTCATTTCATTTACCGGTTCCAATGATACAGGACGCAATATTGCTGCTGAATGTGGTCGTCAATTAAAAAAGGTGTCATTAGAAATGGGTGGAAAAAATGCGGTCATCGTTATGGATGATGCGGACTTAGAGCTTGCTGTGGAAGGAATATTATGGAGTGCCTTTGGAACGAGTGGGCAGCGTTGTACGGCTTGTAGTCGGGTCATTGTACATGAAAATGTAAAGGAAACCTTGGAGGAACGTTTATTAGCTAAGATGGAGGAGTTAGTCATTGGAGATGGCTTGAATGAATCGGTAAAAGTCGGGCCGATTATTAATCAAGCGGGACTCGAAAAAATTAAAAAATATATCGACATTGGGAAAAACGAGGGTGCAAAGCTACTAGCAGGAGGTTATGAGCTAACAGATGGTGAATATAAGGGTGGGTATTATTTTGCCCCAACACTTTTCACAGATGCTACTGCTTCGATGCGTATTGCGCAAGAGGAGATTTTTGGTCCAGTCGTTTCCCTCATTCCAGTGCAAAGCTTTGAAGAAGCGATTGAAGTAAATAACGGCGTCACCTATGGACTTTCAAGTTCTATTTTTACGAGAGATGTGAATCGCGTATTTAAAGCCCAACGTGATTTAGATACAGGAATTGTTTACGTAAACGCTGGAACAACCGGCGCAGAAATCCATCTGCCATTTGGAGGCTCAAAAGGAACTGGAAATGGACATCGCGATTCCGGCGTACAGGCGTTAGATGTTTTCACAGAATGGAAAGCCGTTTACGTGGATTATAGTGGAAAGCTACAGCGTGCTCAAATTGATGTGGAATAACTATAGGCAGCATTGTTAGAGAAGGTTATAACGTACTGTCACATAATTAATGAAATATCGTTATAGGAGTTGATCAGATGAAAATCGGAGTTCTTGGAGCAGGATTAATGGGAAAAGAGGCGGCACGGGATTTAGTTGCAAGTCCCAATGTAACCGTCGTTGGGTTAGCGGATATTGATTTACAACGGGCACAAACCGTTTGTAACCAGCTGCAATCACCTAAGCTAACTGCACACCAGGTAAATGCTAGTGATGAAGCAAATTTAGCACAATATATCGGTCAATTTGATGTGATTATTAATGCTTTGTTTTATTCCTTTAATGAAATCGTCGCAAAAACTGTCATTAAGCTTGGCGTGCATTCCGTTGATTTAGGTGGGCATATTGGTCACATTACGGATAAAGTCTTGGAATTAAAAAAGGATGCTGAAGCAGCAAATGTTACATTAATTCCTGATCTTGGTGTTGCTCCTGGGATGATAAACATTTTATCAGGCTATGGGGCGAGTAAGCTTGATCAGCTCCAATCCATTCGCCTGTATGTTGGAGGAATACCTGTAAAGCCTGACGCACCACTTGAGTATAATCATGTGTTTTCAATGGAAGGCGTGTTTGATCATTATACCGACCCATCGTTAATTATCCGCAATGGGATGAAACAGGAAGTTCCTTCTTTATCAGAGGTTGAACGAATTTACTTTGAGAAGTTTGGACCATTGGAGGCATTTCACACGTCTGGTGGCACATCGACGTTGTCGATTTCTTATCCGGATTTAGAAACATTAGAATATAAAACGATACGTTATCCTGGTCATGCCGAAAAATTCAAGCTACTCGTTGATCTTAATTTAACTCGTGCGGATTATGAAGTGGATGTTCATGGTCAAAAAATTAAACCGCGTGATGTATTTTTAAAGGTACTTGATCCGATTGTGGAGCTTGGAGACAAAGATGATGCAGTCTTGTTACGCGTCGTTGTTTCGGGCGAGAAGAATGGTGAACAGAAAACCTATGCCTATGAAATGACAACCTATAAGGATCGGGAACATAATGTCACTGCAATGGCTAGAGCAACTGCAAATACAATTTCGGTTGTTGCACAAATGATTGCAAACGGGGATATAACAAAGCGTGGGGTTTATCCACCAGAACAAATCGTTCCAGGTGCCTTGTATATGGAACAAATGGCAAAACGCAATGTCGTCATACACGAAATGGAAATGACTGAAAAAACGCACGTGAATAGTTAAGTGTGTTTTAACACGTAAGATAATGGAGAGACTGGGACAAAAGTGTATTAATCAATGTAAATTACGAACAATACGATAGTTGGATAAATAATCGCTCCGGAAAGATACTCCGCTTTCTGCGGGCGGCTAGTGAGCCTCCTCGTTCCTTCGTCACTGTGGGGTCTCACCGACGCCTTTCCTCCCGCAGGAGTCTCCGTATATTTTCTACGCTAGAATAGCGTATTGTTTGTCTTTATTACCGACTATTTAGATTTATCCCAGTCTCCCTTTTACTTATTAGCTGAAGAAGGAGAAGAAAAATGAACCAAAGTGTTGTAAAGGCACTCAAGCTATTGGATTTGTTTTCAGAAGAAACACCAGAGCTTTCATTAAAAGAAATTGCAGTAAGATCATCTCTTCCAAAGCCAACAGCTTATCGGTTGTTAACAACGCTTGAGCGCATGAACTTTTTATACAAAACAAAGGATTCAGAGCATGATAGTCGCTATCGATTAGGCCTAAAGCTATTGGAATTAGGGCAGCTCGTTTCTTCATCCTTAGAAATTAGAGAAGTCGCTCTACCGTTTATGGAAAAACTAGCACAAACAATTAATGAAGTCGTTCACCTAGTCATTGTCAATAACGAAGAAGCGACATATATTGAAAAAGTAGAGAGCACTCGTGCGTTACGGTTATATACGCGCATAGGAAAAAGCTCGCCACTTTATATTGGCTCAGGACCTAAGCTATTATTGGCTTTTTTGTCAGAGCAAAAACAGCAAGCAATCTTAGAGCAATCAAATTTATACCAATTATCAGCGCAGCAATTAATAGATAAAGATTTGTTACGGAAGCAATTACAGCATATTCGAAAGGTAGGCTATGCGTATAGTATCGGTGAACAGGATGCCGACACGACTGGGATATCCTTTCCAATACATAACTTTAAAGGAGAAGTCATCGCTGCTTTAACAGTAAGTGGTCTTTCAAGTCGTTTTGAAGGGGATCATTTACTGTATATAAAAAAGCATACGAAGGAGAGCGCATTAGAAATATCTGCCAAGCTAGGATATCAAACTACGATGGAGTGTGCGTACGAATGAGAAAAACGATTTTTATCGCTGGACATGCCAGATTACCATCAGGGATGGCAGCGAAAAGTATTTACGAAACATTGACGATTACTGCAGAGGTGGATAAAAAATATGGGGTTATCGTTTCTGCGGGATGTACGTTGGCAACGCTTCATGGTAGAGAATATGTACAGGAGCTATTAAAGGGATATAGCTTACAGGATGGAATTGAGCAGCCAGTAGAAGATGTAAAGCACCATTACTTAGGGAAAGCAGGAAATGCAATTATTTCCGCATTAAAGGATTTAGATAAACAATATGAAGCTTATCGGTATCGATCTCAAGATGAACGGCGGGATGCATAAGTTTAACAAATAACATATAATGGAAGTAACGTTACAGGTTTAAATAGAAGCATGTATCCTTATGAAATATAAAATTGCCTACATGGAGAGTGAGATGGCTTTGAGCAGACTAATGTCATGTTTTGTCTTATTGCTAATGGGAGTAGTATTTTTAACGGGATGCAATGATGAAAAAGAATTGAATTTAAAGGATGGAGACGAACAAATAACCGAAGAGATGAATGATGTTATTTCAGATTACATTATTCAAAAATATGCCGACACGTATGCAAACACAGAAAAGCAATTTGAAGTCCATAAAGTATATGGAACGAGTGAAAAAGATGAGATCCTAACTGTTTATCTATGGTCTTATTATGGTGGCTATAGTAAAGCTACTGGAATAGAAAACCAATCAGGTCATTCATTGCCTGCGATGATTCGGTTAAGCAAAAAGGAAGATAGCTTTACTGTTATCGAATATAAAGAACCAAAAGACGGGAGTTTGTATTCGTCCTCTTTAAGAAAGATGTTCCCCAAAAAATACTTAGAGCTTGTTACACAAGATAGTGGAGATGTAGGAGAATTACAATTAGCGATGGATAAAAAAGTGAAACAATGGTTAAAGGGAGAAGGGTAAAAAAGGGCTAATCACAAAATTAGCCCTTTTTCTATTCTGTGGATGGAATTTATTAGTTTATCAAACTTGCAATCGATTGACCCTATCGCTCTACACCAATTGAGACAAATTTCTTTTCCAGAAATTCATCCATTCCATGATGACCGCCTTCCTTGCCATTCCCAGATTGTTTGATTCCGCCGAATGGTGCTTCTGCAGTGGCTGGAAAGACATCATTTACCCCGACAATGCCGTAATCGAGCTTTTCTGCTACTCTTAGAGTTCGACTTGTGTTTTCTGTGAAAATGTAGGCGGCAAGCCCATAATCGGTATTGTTTGCTTTCTGGATAACTTCCGTTTCAGCTTGAAATGTTTGAACAGGAAATAACGGGCCAAACGTTTCTTCATGCATGACAAGCATATCATCGGATACATCTGCAATCACCGTAGGCGAGCAAAAATATCCTTTTAAATCCCCGGTCCAATCATTCCCACCTGCAATGATTTTAGCTCCCTTTTTTAGTGCGTCATTTAAATGTGCTTGCACTTTCGCACATGCTTGCTCGCTAATTAAAGGCCCTAAATCTGTATCTTCCTCCATTCCGGAGCCAACCTTCAATCCTTCAACCTTTTCTTGAAGCTTGTCGAGAAATTCTGTTGCAACTGCTTCATGCACATAAAGCCTATTTGCACAAATACATGTTTGCCCACTATTTCTAAACTTACTTGCTAAAGCAAGATTCGCAGCTTTATCTAAGTCTGCATCCTCGAATACGATAAGTGGGGCATGACCACCAAGCTCAAGAGATACTTTCTTCAATTGCGTTGCACTTTCACGCATTAAATATTTGCCCACTTTCGTTGATCCTGTAAAGGTGATCAATTTAACCGCCTTATTGGTCAGCATCGCTTTGCCAATCGCATCGGCATCACCTGTTACCATATTTACTACACCTGGTGGCATTCCGGCTTCTTCAAAGATTTTAATGATTTCGATTGCCGAAAGTGGAGTTTCGGGTGATGGCTTTAATACTACCGTGCAGCCTGCTGCTAATGCTGGAGCTAATTTACGAGTAATCATAGACGATGGAAAGTTCCATGGTGTGATGGCTGCAACTACTCCGATTGGTTTTGGGATAACAAGCATTCGTTTTGTAGGAATGGAGGATGGAATCCATTCCCCATAGCTTCTGCTTGCTTCCTCTGCGTACCATAATAAAAAGCTTGCTGCTCCTTTGACCTCTCCAATCGCTTCCTTTAGCGGTTTTCCTTGTTCTGCAGTTAGAATTTCTCCTAATCGATCGGCATCCTGTAACATTAGTTGGGCTGCTTTATATAAGATGCGAGACCGTTTGCGTCCAGTCATTTCGCTCCACATTGGAAATGCTTGATCCGCTGCCATGATCGCTTCCAATGCTTCCTGTTCTGCACCGAATGCAACTTCAGTCAGTTTTTCTAATGTAGCTGGATTATAAATAGGCGTGGTTTTTCCAGGCTCTAGCTCTTTCCATTGTCCATTAATAAAGATACTCTTTGTTTGTGCTTCTAGCATCTTCACCCTCCTAAAAAAAGATAAGTAGATTTTCTTTTACTTCACTGATTCGGTTTGGCCTTCCCAAGCTGGCAGCATTTTATTCAGCTCTTTATCCTTGCGATAACCAAGCACGTATTCTGCTTGCATCACTGTATGAATTTCTCGCGTTCCTTCATAAATAACAGGTGCTTTCGAGTTTCGTAAATACCGTTCAACAGGATATTCATCTGAAAAGCCATAGGCTCCGTGAATTTGCACCGCATCATCCGCAGCTTGGTTGGCGAAATCACATGCTTGCCATTTTGCGAGTGACGTTTCTCGGGTATTCCTTTTGCCACTATTTTTTAGTTCGCCAGCTCGGTAGACTAATAAGCGACTCATTTGTAGGCCTGCCTCCATTTTGGCGATCATTTGCTGGACAAGCTGATGCTTTCCTATTGGTTTACCAAAGGTTTCACGTTCATGACAATAACTAACACTCGCTTCTAAGCAAGCCATAATTTGACCGACTGCACCTGCGGCAACCGTAAATCGTCCATTATCTAGGGCCGACATTGCTATTTTAAAGCCTTCTCCTTCTTCACCAAGGAGGTTTTCTTTAGGAACCTTGATATTGTCGAAAAAGATTTCGCCCGTATTACCAGCACGTATTCCAAGCTTTCCTTTTTGAGCCTTCGAGGAAAAGCCTTCCCATGTTCTTTCTACGATAAATGCTGAAATACCATGATGCTTTTTTGATTTATCCGTATACGCAAAAACGAGAAAGTGATCTGCAGTATCACAAAGCGAAATCCATGTTTTTTGCCCGTTTAAAATATAATATTCATCCGCTTTAACTGCCGTAGACTGAAGAGAGGCAACATCTGAACCTGCACCAGGCTCTGTTAAGCCAAACGCACCGATTTTCTCCCCTTTTGCCTGTGGGACAAGATATTTTTCCTTTTGCGCTTCAGATCCCCACTGCAGGAGTGTCATACTGTTTAGTCCGGTATGAACAGAAACTGCCGTGCGAAAAGCAGTATCCCCTCGTTCTAGCTCTTCACAAACAATTGCGAGGGAATTGTAATCCATGCCACTTCCTCCATACGCTTCAGGAATACAGACTCCCATTAGTCCAAGTGCTGCTAGTTTTGTATAAATGTCCGGATCAAATTTTCCTTCCCGGTCCCATGCTGTAATATGGGGCATGATTTCTTTGTCTACAAAGCTACGGACTGTTTGCCGTAACAATTGCTGTTCTTCGGTAAATTGAAAATTCATTATCAATCATCTCCTATTTTATGAATACGATTTATTAATTCCAAATTGCACATTGTGCTCACCAGCAATTGGTGGATGCTGTCTAAATGAAACTGGAGTTCGAGAAAAATGTAGTGGACTTCCGATCAGCTTAATCGGTCCAGCGGTTGGATGCATTAGCTCGACAAACATGTTTCGTGCTAGGAGCTGTGGATCTTGGGTTACATCACTTAATTGCTGAATTGGTCCACAAGGAATATTGCTTTCGTGACATTGATTTAGCCAATATTCTGTTGGCTTTGTTTTAAATATATTCTGAAGCAAGGGCACTAATTCCGTTCGATGTGCTACCCGCTTCGGGTTTGTTCGAAAGCGTTCGTCTTCTCCGTATTCGGGTTTCCCTAGAATTGCGCATAAGGTCTTGAATTGCTGATCATTTCCAACCGCAATGACCATTTCACCATCAAATGTCTCGAATGTTTGATACGGGACAATGTTTGCATGATGATTCCCTAGCCTTGTTGGCACCTCTCCAGACATTAAGTAATTGCTTCCAATATTGACAAGTGCGCTTACTGCTGATTCATATAAAGAAATATCGAGTTTTTGTCCTTTTCCAGATTGACTGCGTTCGAGTAATGCGCCTTGAATGCCAATACATGCATAAAGCCCAGTTAAAATATCCGTGATGGCAACTCCCATTTTTTGTGGTCCGCTATCTGCATTACCAGTAATGCTCATGATTCCACTCATTGCTTGAATAATAAAATCATAGCCAGGTAATGCTTTGTATGGTCCCGTTTCACCGAATCCAGTAATCGAACAATAGATAAGCTGAGGATTAATATCCGATAAGGTAGCATAATCCAAGCCGAACTTTTCCATTGTGCCTGTCTTAAAGTTGTGGATGATGACGTCACTTTCAGCTACAAGTTCTTTAATGACAGCAATACCTTCCTCGGTTTTTAAATTGATCGTTATGCTTTTCTTGTTGCGGTTTGCACATAAATAATATGCGCTAACATCATTTTGAAAGGGTGGTCCCCATTTCCTTGTTTCATCACTGCCTCCTGGAGCTTCTACTTTAATCACTTCAGCACCAAGATCACCTAGAATCATAGTGCAATAGGGTCCTGCCAAAACGCGAGAAAGATCGAGAACCCGGATATGTGTTAATGCTCCTGCCACATTGTACACTCCTTTCTTTCTTATCTTTGTTTACGGTGCGCATCAGGCAAAAGGCAATAAAAAAGCCAATTCAAATTGAATGCAGTGAGCTGCATGGCAAGTTGAACTGGCTGTTTATCTGTTGGAACACAGCTTGAAGGCAAGTGTGAACAGACTCGGCAGATGCTCGTATAGTATGAATGATAAGTAACAAATGATTTGATCATGGAGGTAGACGCTGCGAACGCCTTCACATGATTCTACCGTTTAGTGTAATGTATTCTGAATAATTTGTAAATGTTTTTGAGAAAATTGAAATGTTTACGTCGTTTCAAATTGGAGGTATTCTTAAATATTCCCAAAGGGATCTCGGAAACTAATATATTTTCCTAGAGGACAATTTGTTGGTTCTCCTATAATAAAATTGACTTCTTTCTCCTTTAAGCGTTTGACGGTTTCATAAATATCTGCAGTTCGCAAACCTAATACCACGCCTGTAGTTTTATTATCTTAATTATAGGCTGCATTAATGTTCTCTTCTAAGCGACCATGGAAAGAGCATTCCTAGGCTGTTTGCGTTCAATGAAATAAGAAATAAGCTAAGTATGAATGTTCTATTTGATTTAAAATAGTCATTTTGAAACCGTCGTAACTAAAGAAGACCTAGAAAATTATGATAAAATAGGGGATAACTAGAGTATTAAAATATATATTTTAAGGAGAAGAAGATGGTACTAGATAATTCTGAAGAATATAATGACCCTATATTATATGATCAAGAAAATGAATCGTACAATGAAGATATCCCATTTCTATTAAAGTGGGCATCGAAGCAACAAGGTACTATAATTGATTTGGCTTGTGGAACAGGTAGAGCAACAATTCCGTTAGCGAATAAAGGATATAAACTTATTGGGGTAGACATACATAGTGGTATGCTAGATCAAGCCAAAAATAAATCATCTAAGAATAATCTTCCAATAGAATGGGTAGAACAGGATTGCACCCAACTTAATTTGAATCTTAAGAGTAGTTTGATATATACAACTGGAAACTCATTTCAACATTTCCTAACAAATGAGAGTCAAGATGGTCTATTGTCTTCTGTAAACAGACATTTAGAAGTTGGTGGGAAATTCATTTTTGGCACAAGGTTTCCAAGTGTAGAAGAGTTATTACAACCCAGTTCGGAGGAATATTGGAGAACTTATTTTGATAGTGAAACTTTAAATGAAGTTGATGTATATACTATTAGTGACTATGATAGCTTAAACCAAGTTCAGAACTACGAGACTATTAGGAAATACAAAAACAATGATGGCGAAATTGTAAATGAAAGAAGGACAAACATAAGTCTTAGATACGTATTTCCAAAAGAAATGGAACGAATTTTATTAGCAAATGGATTTAAGATATTGAATGTTTATAAAGATTGGAATGAAACACCTATAACGAATGATAGTTATGAAATGATATATGTATGTGAAAAAATAAAGTAGTTCTGTACGCTCTTTACATTTCAAATAATGCACTTTTATTCTATTTAAATATTGCCTTTTACTCTATTAAAAATAATAATATCAAAACGATTGTTGTGTATTTGTAAATGAACCCTGCTAATCCAACACCAGTTGGGAGTGTAAACTGAACTGTGTAAGTAGGAGAGCGTACGGCTCTTGCTTCGCAGTTCAGTTTTTTTATTGTAAGATAAAAATATAGCGATTGGGAGGTTATTCTATTGACCAAGTCAAAGCGA
>NZ_JARUVL010000014.1 GCF_030137545.1 Virgibacillus sp. LDC-1
AAAAATAGATAGGAATATAAACGGTTGACGGTCAATTTCGAAGCCCCTTTAGGGGCCTCGTTGGTAAAGTGCCCTTATAGGGCGAAACTAAAACCGCCCGTTTTACGGGCGGATAGTTACTTTGTGAAATAAATAATAATGCAATTTTCAGTTGGTATTAATTGAACTAATATAGAGCATTTTTCAGATAACACTTATAAAATTTAGGAATCAACGAATAATAAGAAGGAAGTACAGATGTAAAAGGAGGGACTGTGATGAAGCAGCTTGTTTATATACGGATGAAAAAGAACCTCGATATAAAAGATATGCGAGAAATACGATTAAAGGATATCGCTTATCTTTCAACTTTATCACATGACTTAAAATCAAGGTTGGAGAACATGCCAATATATCGCATTACAAAAAAAGATAATAATCTTGTTGTGATTGATAGCTTTCTAATCGTCGAACATTTAACAACACAGTTTAACGAGATTGAGATTCAATTAATTGGACCAACAAATACAGTTATTCGTGTTCATAAAGTACGGAAACATTCCTCCATCTTACTTACAGCCTTTGCTTGGATTATTCTCTTCATTGGAACAGCGATGACGATTGTGAACTTTCATTATGATGTAAGTATGCAGGTCGTTCAGCAGCGGATTCATTATTTACTGACAGGAGAATATACAAAATATCCGTTATGGCTCCAGATTCCATATTCTTTCGGTTTAGGAGCAGGAATGCTTTTGTTTTTTAATCATTGGTTTAATAAGCGATTCAATGAAGAACCAAGTCCGTTAGAAGTTGAAATTTTTAATTACCAGCAATCCATTGATAATTATATTGGTCATCACGAAAACATAATCGATGAACACCGTTCTCCTCATTAAGTTAACTGAAGTCATTATCGGCTTTGCTAGTGGGATTGCTGTCGGTTCTGGTTTTGTTGCTTTTTTAACGGTGTTAGGAGTAATTCCAAGGCTAATACAATTAGCAAACAATTATCACCTCGTGCAATTGTACGGAATTTGTGCTATTGCTGGGGCTTTATTTGGAACGTATTTATCATTTACAGATATCGTTTCAAAGCAATCGATTATATTACTCCTTTTGTGGGGTGCACTGCATGGAGTTTTTAATGGAATGCTTGCGGCAGCGTTAACTGAGGTACTAAATGTATTTCCGATATTAACAAAAAGAATTGGTATACAAGGGTATCTATTGTGGTTAGTTATGGCCGTTGTATTTGGAAAAATAATTGGATCATTATTTCAATGGTTAATTCTCGAAAGATTATAGTATCGATTGGAGTGAAATAAAACGTGCAAGCTACAGTCGTTCCACAAAAAACAGAAAATGTAGAAGCTTACATGAAAAGAAAAGCTGGTCTTGGAAAGTCGTTTGATTTTGGAATGCGAGAAATTGTTATTTTAAAAACGAAAGTACAACTTTATTATGTTAATGGACTAGTAGATAGCTCAATTATTGTGCAATTAATGCAAGAACTAGTTAATATAAATGATCACGAAGTACAAGAAAAGAAAGCGGCAGAAATTATAGAAAATCGTTTAGTTCATGAACAAGTAGAAAAGGTAAAAACCATGGATGAAGTTGTTGATCAAGTGCTTTCTGGACTTGTCGCTATCTTTGTAAATGGTCTTTCCTATTCTTTTGTATTGGACGTGCGTCATTATCCAGGAAGAACTCCTGATGAGCCAGATACTGAACGAGTAATACGTGGCTCTCGAGATGGATTTACAGAAAATATTGTCGAGAATACAGCATTGACGCGGAGACGAATTCGAGATGAGCGTCTTCGAAATGAAGTAATGAAGGTTGGGGAGCGTTCTAAAACAGATATTTGTATTAGTTACTTACAGGATGTTGCCGATGATGAGTTTGTACAGTATGCAAAAGAAAAAATTAGTGCGATTGATGTTGACGGAATTCCAATGGCTGATAAAACGTTAGAAGAATTTATTCTTGGTGGAAAGTGGAACCCATTTCCAATGGTTAAATATACAGAACGACCTGATGTAGCGGCGCGTCAATTATTAGATGGGCATGTACTTATTTATGTTGACACTTCTCCTAGTATTATTATTTTACCGACTACTTTTTTCAATTGTCTGGAACACGCTGAAGAAATGAGACAATCTCCAGCGGTAGGGACTTTTATTCGATGGATAAGATTATTAGCTGTTTTATCATCGTTATATTTATTACCACTTTGGCTACTTTTTACAATGGATCCTTCCTTACTACCTAAATCATTATCATTCATAGGTCCGAATGAAGAAGGAAATGTGGCTATCTATTTACAAATTATTTTCGCAGAAATAGGAGTAGAATTTCTACGTATGGCCGCAGTCCATACACCTACACCATTAGCTACAGCTTTAGGTCTAGTAGCCGCAGTGCTAATTGGACAAATTGCAGTAGATGTTGGATTATTTAGTCCAGAGGTAATTCTATATGTTGCGATTAGTACGATTGGTTCCTATGTAACGCCAAGCTATGAATTGAGTGTTGCAAACAAAATTATGAAGCTTTTTCTTGTTATAACGACGGCTATATTCGGTGTTCCAGGATTTGTCGTAGGCGTTACGATTAGCCTTTTATTTTTAATCAGCTTAAATGCATTTAAAACACCATATTTATGGCCATTTATTCCATTTAATGCTAATGCTTTATTCCGGTTTATTTTAAGGTTACCGACACCTTTATTAAACAGACGCCCTAGTATAGTTCATCCAAAAGATGAATATAGTCAACCCGTTAAAAGAAACAGAAAATAATAGCTGCAAAACACGGCAAATAAGCCGTGTTTTTGTTTAACTATCTTTTATCCACATAATAAAAATTCTTTTGTTTTAGAATATTGTGTGGTAAAGTGTTTTTATTCAAAAAAGTCATACGGAGGATTGCCATGTCAATAAAAAATTTTCCTTTTGAGATAAATAAAGAAAACCATTTAATGATTGGTGGATTAGATACAATTGAATTAATTAAAGAATTTGGTTCACCGTTGTTTGTCTATGATGTTGGTTTAATTCGGAAGCATTGTCGTTCTTTTGTAAATACATTTAAAAAACATGGTGTAAAAGCAGAAGTTGCATATGCAAGTAAGGCATTTTCTTCGATTGCAATTTTACAAGTAATGAAGCAGGAAGGACTTTCCATTGATGTAGTTTCAGAGGGAGAGCTTTATACAGCTTTACAAGCAGATTTTCCTGTCGAAAAAATTCATTTTCATGGAAATAACAAAAGTGAACGAGAGTTAATCATGGCAATAGAAAACAATATTGGTTGCGTTATTGTAGATAACTTTCATGAAATTGATTTACTCGAACGGCTTCTAAAGGAATACAATAAAGAAATGAATGTATTATTACGCGTTACACCAGGAATTGAATCTGATACACATCAATATATAATGACCGGTAATGAGGATTCAAAATTTGGTTTTAACGTAGGTAATGGACAAGCAGAACAAGCATTTCAGAAAGTACAGGAGCTCAATCACATTAAACTTCAGGGAATTCATTGTCATATTGGTTCACAAATATTTGAAACAGAGCGATTTACTTTTGCTGCTTCTGTATTATTTAAAGAATTAAAATCGTGGCATAAAAAATACGGATACGCACCTAATGTTCTCAATTTAGGCGGTGGATTTGGTATACGTTATACAGAAGCGGATCAACCGACTTCTTTACCTGTCTATGTAGAAGCAATCATAGATACAGTACGTAAACAGGCAGAGCAATTGCAACTACCCATGCCTGAGATTTGGATAGAACCTGGTAGATCAATCGTTGGTGATGCAGGGATTACGCTATACACGATTGGTGCAACAAAAGATATCCCTGGAGTCCGAAAGTATATTTCCGTAGATGGAGGAATGACTGATAATTTACGCCCTTCCTTGTATCAAGCGAAATATGAGGCAGTTCTTGCAAATCGAGTAGTAGATGAAAACACAGAAACTGTTTCAGTAGCAGGGAAATGCTGTGAATCAGGAGATATGTTAATATGGGACCTCAGCTTACCAAAGGTTGATTCTGGCGATATTTTAGCTGTTTTTTCTACCGGTGCCTACGGATATTCCATGGCAAATCATTATAATCGATTTGCAAAACCAGCAGTAGTTTTTGTAGAGGAAGGAAAGTCAGCTTTAGTCATTCGTCGTGAATCATACGAAGATGTTGTTCAAAACGATTTGCCTTATATATAAGATTTCATTGTTTAATTTTCAAGCTAATAGTGGTAACATAAACATGATTTATAAATAAACGAAAAAGGAAAGATTGAAGATGAAAAAAGGTTATATTTTAATGGAAACTGGAGAAAAGATAGAATTTGAATTATTTGAAGATGCAGCACCTAATACGGTAAGTAACTTTGAAAAGCTAGCAAATGATAAATTTTATGATGGATTAACTTTTCACCGTGTCATTCCTGGCTTTGTTAGCCAAGGTGGTTGCCCAGTAGGTAATGGGACAGGATCTGCAGGCTATACAATAAATTGTGAAACTGCAGGAAATCCACATAAGCATGTTGCTGGTTCTTTATCTATGGCACATGCTGGCAAGGATACTGGTAGTTGTCAGTTCTTTATTGTGCACGAGCCTCAACCACATCTAGATGGTGTACACACAGTTTTTGGTCAAGTAAATTCAGGAATGGATACAGTAAAGGCAATGAATAATGGTGATGTCATGAAAGAAATACGGGTTGAGGCAGAATAACCCGCTGATATGACAACCCTTCTCTTTATTCTTCTTTTCATTCTGCTTATTGCACCTATAAGCAATACAATTCATGAATGTGGACATATGATTGGCGCAAGAATTACTGGAGCTGATCATATGTTGCTTTCGATTGGAATAGGGAAACCCATTGCAACATTTTCTTTAAGAAGGGTAACAGTTACCATTCATCTTTTTTATTTTTTAGGTGGGATGGCAACAAATGTGCGCTCTATACCATATCGACCGTTTGAAATGGCGATTATCACAATTGGTGGTCCGTTTTTTAGCATACTCTGTGCATTCGTTGTCGGTCTATTGATGGGAATCTATCCAAATGAGATCCTCCTGCTTTTTCTTTTGTTTAATCTATGGATTGGGATTATTAATTTGATTCCATTTAAACGAAAGGATAAAAAGTCGGACGGTTATATCTTATTTAAGCTAATATTTAAAGAATAGCAACACAATTTATGAATAGTATGGTATGATAACGATAATTATGGCAATGCTTATAAAGGAATGGTAAAAATTGAATTTGCGAAAAAAGAACATCTTACTGTTAATTATCCTTTTGCTTGTTGCACTTGGATGGGGAATAGCTTATTGGTTCCTATTTGTTCTTTAATGTGGAGATCTGATTGTTTAAGGTTCTCAAGTAATAAAGGTATGGTCAATATCTCTAAGTTATTTATAATGAGGGATAGTTATGTTAATACGCTTTAAAAAAAACTTTGAAAAAATTGCAATGGGGCTACTATCTTTTATGCAAGAAGGAAAAGATATAAAAAAGCTTCAAGAGACAATTAAAGAATATGAGACGAATCCAGATTGGCACCTTTATCTTTGGAAAGAAGATGATGTATTAGGTGCTATCGGGTTGAAAATTGAAGCTGGTGGAAAAGCAATTATCCAGCACATTTCCGTTAATCCATCTCATCGTAATGCCGGAATCGGGAAAAAGATGGTCAATGAAATCCATCAAATGTATCAGGAGAAATATACCGTTTGTGCAAACGAACGTACGAATCAGTTTTATCAAAAATGTGAGACTAATGATGAAATATGAGAAAACCCGGTCCCTATTTTAAGACCGGGTTTTTGCTCCTAATTCATTAATGAGAAAGCAGCAATTCGTTAGCCTGCTTTATTTATATTAAAACCAAGCAGCACCAACGATTACTAAAAGAATAAATAATACAACGATTAACGCAAAACCTCCACCATAACCATATCCTGCACCCATAATGAGATTCCTCCTTTTTCTTCTTAACATAAATGTTTTATGGTAACATTTATCTTACGTTATTAATTTATGTTGGATTTGCTTTTTTTGTATAGGCGTTTATGATAATTAATTACTTTTTTAGAGTGAAGGGGCGTAATCCATGGATCAAGCATATAAGGTTAAGCTGGAGACATTTGAAGGGCCACTCGATTTATTGTTGCATTTAATTAACCGCTATGAAATTGATATTTATGATATACCAGTTGCCCAAATAACAGAGCAATATATGCATTATATACATACGATGCAAAAGCTGGAGTTGAATATTGCTAGTGAGTATCTTGTCATGGCTGCAACTTTACTTGCAATTAAAAGTCAGATGCTATTGCCAAAACAGGAAGTCTTGGATGAGATTGATGAATATGAAGAGGATCCACGCGAAGAACTGATGCAACGATTAATTGAATATCGAAAATTTAAAAATGCAGCAGAAGCATTAAAGGAAAAAGAGATTGATGCAAATCAAATATTTACAAGACCGCCAGTTGTGTTTCAAGATATAGATATTAAACCACCCGTTGAAAAAGGCGATGTATCCGTATACGATTTGATTTCTGCATTAGGGAAAATGTTCGAACGAAAAAAGTGGAATGAGCCACTTGATACAAAGATACAAAGAACTGATATTTCTATTGAACAACGAATGGATGAAGTACTTACAATTGTTAAACAAACTTCTGAGCCTGTTTTGTTCGATCAGCTATTTCCTTATCATTCTCGGTCGCACATTGTTGTTACTTTCATGGCAATACTTGAGCTGATGAAGAAAAAAGAAGTACATTGTATGCAAGAAAAAAATTTTGATTCCTTATTAATTACATACTACAAAGTAGGTTTAAAGCAATCATAATAAGTAAAGTAGAGGATGATAGTAGGTGGAAGTGACGAATTACAAAGCAATACTAGAAGGGTTATTGTTCGCTAGTGGAGATGATGGTCTTACAATCAAACAAATGGCAACGATTCTAGAAATATCGCAATCATCTGTAGAACATTTAATAGAAGAATTAAAATATGACTACGATCATTCCAATCGAGGTATTATGATAATGGAATCACATCAAGTGTTTCACTTGAGTACAAAACCAGAGCATAGTCTATTTCATAAAAGGTTATTAGAGACGCCTAATACACAGCGAATGTCGCAAGCAGCGTTAGAAACGTTAGCAATTATTGCATATAAGCAGCCGATAACTCGGACAGAAATAGATGAAATTCGCGGAGTGAAAAGTGATCGATCCGTACAAACGTTGCTCGCGAGATCCTTTATCGAAGAAGTTGGAAGAAAAGAAGGAGTCGGACGACCGGTGCTTTTTGGGACGAGTAAAGACTTCTTAACCTTTTTTGGGCTTACATCCATACAGGAATTACCTCCATTACCAGAGCAAGTTGATACAGAGTCTATTGAACAAGAAGCTGATTTATTTTTTGAACGCTTTCAGGAGCAAATCGAAGAAAATGAACTATCATCAAGCTCTTCCTAATTTAGGAAGAGCTTTTTTGTGTGCAGAATGGTTTGGACCTTATTTTGGAAGGAATAATGTTTACGCATATCCTACATATTATTGCATAGAATGTACAGATATATTGATCTGGAGGGACACCGGCTATGCGATATGTTTCGATTTTAATCGTGTTATTTTTTACATTAGTTTCAACTGTTCATGGACAAGCTAGACCAATGGTGTCTGCAAATAACGCCATCCTAATGGAACAATCTAGCGGAAGAGTATTGTATGAAAAAAAAGCGCATGAAAAACAACCAATTGCTAGTATAACGAAAATAATGACAGCAATAGTTGCTATTGAATCTGGAAAAATGGACGAGATAGCAAAGGCTAGCAGGAGAGCAATCTATACGGAAGGCTCATCCATTTATTTAGAGCAAGGAGAGAAAATGTCGATTGAAGATCTTTTGTATGGGTTAATGCTTCGATCTGGTAATGATGCAGCAGTAGCGATTGGAGAACATATCGGCGGTAGTATGGAAGGCTTTGTTTATTTAATGAATGAAAAAGCACGTTGGTTAGGGATGACAAATACACATTTTGAAAATCCCCATGGACTGCACTCGGACAATCATTATTCAACAGCCTATGATATGGCCTTACTCATGAAATACGCGATGGACAATAAAACCTTTCGAAAAATTTCAAGCACAGAGAGTTATAAGTCAGAGAAAAGAACTTACGCATGGCGGAACAAAAATAAACTATTAACACGCTATTATGACTTTTGCACCGGAGGAAAAACTGGATATACGAAAATAGCTGGAAGAACATTAGTATCATCTGCGAAAAAGGAAAACATGGATCTTATTGCAGTTACATTTAACGCCCCAGATGATTGGAATGATCACATTTCTTTATACGAGTGGGGATATTCGAATTATGATTTAGAAAAGCTAGATGAAACGGGTTTGCAATTGTACAAGCTAAATAAAGAGATCGTCGAAGGGGCGATTAAAGACGCTATTTTCTATCCACTAGATGAACAAGAAAAGAACAACATCAAAAAGAAATCGTTTCTATTAAGGAAAGAAAACCGGAATCACCAAATAGCGATAGGGAAAACGATTTACTATTTGAATGAAAAAGAAATCGGAGAGGTACCGATTCATGCTTCCATTCGAACAGCAGATGAAGAGACATTTACAAAAACTTTATCTGTCGTTATAAAGCAAATTATGAGGGTTGAGTAATATGGTCAATCTTATTTGGGCGGCAATGGCGATCATAGGCATTCTTTATGCTATGTTCAATGGCACAATGGATGATGTAAATAAAGCGATTTTTACTAGTGCCGAGGATGCCGTTTCCCTATCTATCACATTAATAAGTACACTTGTCTTTTGGTTGGGTATGATGCGCATCGCTGAAAAAGCAGGAATCTTGAACGGGCTCGCTAAATTGTTTCGACCGATTGTACTTAAGATTTTTCCTGATATTCCAAGCGACCATCCTGCAATTGGCTATATTTTATCAAATTTTACAGCAAATATGTTTGGTCTCGGAAATGCAGCAACACCAATGGGTATTAAAGCAATGGAACAAATGAAGGAGTTGTCCGGTGGCTCAGACCGCGCTTCAAGATCTATGATTACATTTTTAGCGATGAATACGTCTAGCCTAACGATTATTCCAACTACAGTAATCGCAATTCGAATGCAATATGATTCGATGGCACCAACAGAGATAGTAGGGACAACGATTATAGCAACGGTTATTTCAACAATAAGTGCTTTAATAATTGATCGTATATTCTATTATCGAAGTATACGGAGGAATTAAGATGAGTTTCATAACGACGGTTAGTGCTTGGCTTATTCCCTTTATCCTTTTACTCATTCTACTCACCGCCACGTGGAAAAAAATACCTTCCTATGAACTGTTTGTAGAAGGAGGTAAAGAAGGTATCAAAATGGCAGTATCTTTATTGCCATTTTTAGTTGGGATGATTGTTTCCATTTCGATACTTAGAAGCTCTGGTGCACTTGAAGCATTCATCGAACTTATTACGCCATTATTAGCTTTAATTGGTATTCCACCAGATATTATCCCATTGGCACTTGTTCGCCCCATTTCAGGAACAGCAGCCCTAGGTATGACAACTGAACTTATTTCTACACATGGGCCCGATTCGTTTATTGGAAGACTAGCATCCACCATGCAAGGAAGTACCGATACAACACTCTATATTTTAACCGTATATTTTGGGGCAATCGGAATCCGAAAAATGGGGTATGCACTTAAGGTTGGACTATTAGCCGATCTCATTGGTATACTAGCATCAGTGGTTATCGTTACACTCATTTTTGGATAGTACGTATAACTAGCGTTAACAATTCGTTAACGCTATTATTTATGTTGACGAATAGTTAACTTCCATTATGGATAAACGATAGGAAACAATCAAAAGGATATTAGGTGATATAATGACAAATACACTAGAAAGACTGCAGAAGGTAATTGCTCAGAGTGGTGTTACTTCTAGAAGAAAAGCAGAAACCTTGATCACGGAAGGAAAAGTAAAAGTTAATGGAAAGGTTGTTACCGAGTTAGGTATAAAAGTTTCACATCAAGATGTGATAGAAGTTAATGGTGTAAAGCTAGAAAAAGAAGCTCCTGTTTATTATTTGCTTTATAAGCCACGGGGTGTGATCTCCAGTGTGAAAGATGATAAGGATCGCAAGGTTGTTACTGATCTACTACCAGAGATTGAAGAAAGAGTTTTTCCAATCGGGAGACTGGATTACGATACTTCAGGAATTTTACTATTAACGAATGATGGCGAATTTGCAAATTTATTAATGCACCCAAAACACGGGGTTGAAAAAGTATATGTAGCTAAAATAAAGGGTATTCCAAGTAAACTTGATTTAGCAAAGCTCCGTAAAGGGGTTCGAGATAAAAAGGATTTATTAAAGATTAAAAATTACACAATTCTTTCTGTTGATAAACGCAAAAATACAATGCTACTTGAATTAACTTTACAAGAAGGAAAAAATCGACATGTTCGAAGGATGATGGAGCAATTGGGCTTTCCAGTTGTTAAACTGCGAAGAGAAAAATATGGTTTATTAAATTTACAAGGCCTTCAACCAGGAGCATATCGCACACTCACTCCTAAAGAAGTAAAACAAATGTATAATCTAGCGGCAAAAAATGTTAAATAATAGTCATAATTAACACTATGGCAAAATGGTATAATGGTGCGAGGAGTGATTTTCAATGAGCTTAGATCAAATAAAGGCTACTAAAAAGGGGAAAAAGAGGAACCGGCTTATTTTCCGGTCAATCATTTTGGTGATCTTGCTTGCCGCAATTGTATATGCATTGGTCGCTAATTTTCAGAAGGATAAAGCAATTTATGGGGTAGGAGATGAAGCACCAGATTTTAAACTTCAACAAGTCAACCAATTTAATGAGCTTGAATCGGTGCAATTAAGTGATTTTAAAGGAAAAGGGGTCATGTTAAATTTTTGGGGAACTTGGTGTAAGCCGTGTGAAGAGGAAATGCCTTATATGCAAAAACTATATCCAGAATATAAGGATAAAGGGGTAGAAATTATTGCGGTAAGTTTAGATGCAACAGAATTTGTTGTTGAAAAATTTATTGAAAAATATGATCTTACATTTCCAATTCCTTTTGACAACAAAAGCTTAGTCAGAGAATTATATAAAATCGGCCCAATTCCTACTACTTATTTTATCAATCCAGAAGGGGTAATTATTGAGAAGGTGGAGGGTGCCCTAACATTAGAAAAATTAGAAGGGCATTTAAAGGACATCCAACCACCTTCAAACTGATAAGGATGGAGAGATATAGATGAATAACATTAAGTGTGAATGTGGTCATGTAAATCCAGAGGGGACAGTTCTTTGTGAAGCATGTGGGAAGCCTATTGAGAAAAATCAGCATATCGATGGTAATGATACGAAAAAATTATTAAATATGCGTTATGACGGGACTGCAAGACGATCGCAAACGTACAATAAGTCATTTATCGATAAAACTTGGGCTTTTTTTTCATCAGTTAAAGTTGGTGTATGGTTAATTGTCATCGCTTTAATTGCATCAGCAATAGGAACTATCTATCCACAACAACAATACATACCTACTGATGCGATTTCTCGTGATCCAGCAGTATTCTATGAAGATCGTTATGGCATTTTCGGTAAAATTTTTTATCAGCTAGGTCTTCATAATCTTTATAGTTCATGGTGGTACATGCTTTTAATCGCATTAATTGGCGTTTCACTTGTAATTTGTAGTTTAGATCGATTTGTGCCATTGTATAAGGCACTAAAAAGACAAAAACCCAAGCGTCATAAAACGTTTATTAGTCGTCAACGCTTTTATAGTGAAACAGACAACGTGTCAGATGATGAAGTAGAACAATTAAAAACCGAGCTCCAACGTCAGCGCTATAAAATAAGTGAAGATAATGGCCATATCCTTGCAGAGAAAGGGAGATTCTCTAGGTGGGGGCCATATGTAAACCATATTGGATTAATTATTATTTTAATCGCAGCATTATTAAGAACGACACCACTTTTTTATCTTGATCAATATGTTTGGGTACGTGAAGGAGAGCAAGTAGTCATTCCTGGTACTGACGGGGAATATTTTATTGAAAACAAAAAATTTATATTGGAAACATATGATGAAAACGACGAGAGATTTAAAGAAGCGATCAAGAAACAAGGCGAAATGATTCCGAGTAATTTTCAGACGAATGCTATTATTTACAAAGTGAAAGATGATGGTGTTGTCGGTTCAACAAAGGAATTAGAAAAGGTAAAAGAGGACGAAATTCGCTTAAATCACCCATTGAAGTTTGATGGCTATACGTTGTATCAAGCAGGTTATCAGCTAAATGAATTTACTAGCATGTCTTTTAAGCTTCATAAAACGGATGATCCAGAAGAAAAAGCTATCGATACGTTTCAAATTGACCTTACTAATCCAAAGAATGAGTACAAGCTGGATAATGGATTTGTCGTAAAGATTGATGATTATTTACCAGACTATGAATTGTACAATGGACAGCCAAAATCAAAAACAAATTATCCGCGCAACCCTGCATTTGTTTTTCTTGTTTATCCACCAAACAAAGATGATGTTGAAATCAGCTTTGCAGGTATTGGAAGAAATATCGATGCTACGGGAGAGAATGAATATAAACTAGGAATAACTGATTTTGATGTTCGAAACGCTAGTGGACTAACTGTTCGACGAGATTACACACTACCTTTATTTGGATTAGGTGCACTTATATTTATGATTGGGGTTATACAGGGAATGTATTGGCAGCATCGCCGCATATGGATTCATCCAAATCAAAATACATTGTTATTAGCGGCACATACGAATAAAAATTGGTTTGGACTAAAGAAAGATATTGAAAAAGCAATTGCCAATACATCTGTAAATAATGTAAGTGATCAACAAGAATTAGATAAATAGCACTCACTTTTAAGGAGGAGTTTGGATGGGGAACTTACTAGAAATAAGTAGTACGATGCTCTATACTGCTTTTATTTTATACTTGATTGCAACGGCATTTTTCGGAGCAACGATCAAACAAAACAAAAATAGCAATCAAAAAGGGCTTGCGGAAAAGATTGGTATTTCACTTACAGTGATTGGATTTTTAGCTCAACTCGTTTATTTCGTTACGAGGTGGATGGCTAGTGGACATGCGCCAGTAAGTAATATGTTTGAATTTGTTACATTTTTCGGAATGGCAATGGTGCTCGCGTTTATTATTCTTTATTTTATATATCGATTTACAATTCTTGGATTATTTGCGCTTCCAGTGGCAATGATTGTTATTGCTTATGCAAGTATGTTTCCAAGAGATATTGCACCTCTTGTTCCGTCACTACAAAGTCACTGGTTATATATTCATGTAACAACCGTTGCTTTAGGGAATGGGATATTAGCAATTAGCTTTGTTGCTGGACTCATATATCTCATTCGCCAAATTGACCAATCTGTGTCAAGTAAGCGTACAACCTGGTTAGAGCTAATTCTCTATACGCTAGTATTGTTTATTGGATTTAGCGTCATTACGGTGATCTTTAATATTACAGGCTATGAAGCTAAGTTTAACTATGTTGAAAACGGTAATGAAGTAACTGCTAATTATCATATGCCGCCAATTGTTGGCCCTAAAGAAGCACAAGCAATGACACAAGGTACGATGGAGCCATGGTTTGAAACGCCGGAATGGATGCATGGTAAGGATGCACCTCGTAAATTTAATACACTCATTTGGTCTTTCCTTACAGGAACATTGCTATACCTTTTAACAAGGTTAGCATTAAGAAAACGTATTGGTGCTGCTATTCAACCTATATTAAAAAAAGCGAATCCTGATTTGTTAGATGAAGTAAGCTATCGCGCAGTTGCAATTGGATTTCCGGTATTTACTTTAGGTGGATTGATTTTTGCAGCCATATGGGCACAAATAGCATGGGATCGTTTTTGGGGTTGGGATCCGAAAGAAGTATGGGCATTAATAACCTGGTTCTTCTATGCAGCTTTTTTACATTTACGTCTATCAAGAGGATGGCACGGGGAACGTTCTGCATGGCTTGCAGTAGGTGGATTTGCCATTATCATGTTTAATTTAATAGGAGTGAATCTATTACTTGCTGGATTACACTCCTATGCGTAAGTAATAGCTGTAGGGTTTAAAAAAATGAAAAACATGGTGTCCAGTAGGAAAACAACATGGATATCATGTTTTTTCTTATACATTTTTAACAGTTTCGTTTATACTAAGAAATAGAATGTTTATCGTTAATAGGGGGTCCTCTTATGGAAGCAAAAACGAAAGTGCTTGTAGTTGATGATGAAGAGAGAATTCGCCGCTTAATACGTATGTATTTGGAGCGAGAGGATTTTATCATAGAAGAAGCTGAAAATGGACAAGAAGCACTAGAATTAGCATTAAAAAAGAATTATGATATTATTCTTCTTGATTTGATGATGCCTGAAATGGATGGGATAGAAGTTTGTCAGGAGCTGCGTAAAGAAAAAAACACACCTGTTATCATGTTAACGGCAAAAGGAGAAGAATCAAACAGAGTGCAAGGGTTTGAAGTAGGTACTGACGATTATATCGTAAAACCATTTAGCCCACGTGAAGTTGTGCTTCGCGTAAAAGCACTATTAAGAAGATCCTCTGCATCTAATTATAATGAAACGGAGACACAGGCGAAAGATATTCTTGTTTTTCCGCATTTAACAATTGATCATGATGCACATCGCGTAACTGCTGATGGAAAAGAGGTAAGTTTAACACCAAAGGAATATGAGCTTCTCTGTTTCTTAGCAAAAGCACCTGATAAAGTATTTAATCGCGAGCATCTTTTAAAAGAAGTATGGCAGTATGAATTTTTTGGTGATCTTAGAACCGTCGATACCCATGTAAAAAGGCTTCGTGAAAAACTGAACAATGTTTCAAAAGACGCTGCTAAAATGATTGTAACCGTATGGGGTGTTGGCTATAAATTTGAGGTGGATGAAGAATAATGTTTTGGCGAAGCGTAGTAGGTAAACTAGCAATAACAATTTTATTGCTAGTTTCTTTCGTGTTATTTATTTTAACAATTCTTTTACTGGAATTCTTCGAAAATTTCCATATTGATGAAGCGGAAAAGGATATGCTTCAAACAGCAACCAAGGTATCTGTCATGGTGCAGCAGTATGATGATCATGCTTTGACAATTGAAACAACAGAGCGTGTAAAAGATCCGGCAAGTAGGATTATTATTTATTTCCCTGATCAATCGGTTTGGGTTTCAAATAGCAGCGATCCACATCTTTCTAACATTAGTGAAACATGGCTTCAAAATGAAGCGAACTTGCAGCATGTATTAGCAAATCGGCAAAAGGTTAAAGAACAAATTGACCTTCCAGAAGATGAAATGGGTGCGTTAGTCGTAGGTGTTCCAATTGACGGTGGAAATGGTGCAGTTGTCATTTATCAATCCCTTGGTGTCGTGGATCAAACAAAGGCTGAAACAACGCAAATTATTTTCTTAGCAGCAGGAATTGCCATTATTTTGACGACGATTTTTGCGTTCTTTCTTTCGACCCGGATCACCTCACCACTTATAAAGATGCGTGAAGCCGCCTTTGATCTTACACGGGGAGAGTTTAATACGAAAGTACCCATTTTGACACATGACGAAATCGGTGAATTAGCAATGGCTTTTAACCGTATGGGAAGGCAGCTTAAATTTCATATAAATGCGCTTCGTCAAGAAAAAGAACAGCTTTCAAGTATTGTCAGCTCGATGGCGGATGGTGTGATTACATTGAGTAGAACAGGTGAAATGATTGTGACAAATCCACCAGCCAATCGCTTTATCGAGGATTGGTACTATGAAATGAATATCCCATTTAAAGAAGGTCAAATGAAGCTACCAACGCCATTACAATCGATTTTGAAAGAAGTAATTCAAGGTGAAAATGAAGTACTTGAAGAAATTACATTACAAGGACGAAGCTGGGTTATGATTATGACCCCTTTATATGATCAATCGTACGTTCGAGGAGCAGTTGCGGTTATTCGTGATATGACTGAAGAAAGAAGACTGGACAAGCTCAGAAAGGATTTTATTGCGAACGTTTCGCATGAATTAAGAACACCTATTTCTATGCTACAAGGGTATAGCGAAGCGATTGTTGATGATATTGCAGAATCGAAAGAGGAAAAAAACGAGCTTGCACAAATCATTTATGAAGAATCGCTACGCTTAAGCAGACTTGTAAATGAGCTACTCGATCTTGCACGCATGGAAGCAGGGCATATTCAATTGCATAAAGAGCAGGTGGAGCTAGAGCCGTATATTAAACGGATTGTGCGTAAATTTAAAGGGGTTTCAGACGATAATCACATTGATCTTAGGTTGAAAACATCATTACAGCAGGACATAGGTTGTTTTGATCCTGATCGCATTGAACAAGTCTTTACGAACTTAATTGATAATGCCATTCGACATACGAGTGAAAATGGATTTGTGAGCCTATTTGTGCGCTATGATGGAAACAATTTTCACGCAGAAGTAGAGGATAGTGGAAGTGGAATTCCAGAAGAAGACCTTCCGTTTGTTTTTGAACGCTTTTATAAAGCGGATAAGTCTCGCACAAGAAACAAAAAGAAGAAAGGTACTGGATTAGGTCTGGCGATTGCTAAAAATATTATTGATGCACATCAAGGCACAATATCTGTTAAAAGTAAGCTAGAACATGGTACAACCTTTACCTTTAAGATTCCGGCAAAAACAGAGTAGAGAATCTGTTCATTTTTCAAAAAGTCTGTTATGATTAAAATTGAATTGAATACAATGTTTGGAATTGGTGTACAGTAATGTACTTAATAGGGAATTCAGTGAAAAGCTGAAGCTGTCCTCGCAACTGTAAGTGATAATCGAAACAAGCATTACCACTGTATGAACATTCATATGGGAAGGGCTTGGAGTAGGCTTTAGTCACAAGTCAGTAGACCTGCCATTTCAATTGTGTCAATGCTTCGAGGGAAAAGCGATTGAGACAGCCGAACGGACAATAAAGTATCATTGTGTAGTTAGGTATGTCGTTAAAAGCTGACTCTTTTGGAGTCAGCTTTTTTAAGTAACGCTCTTCTCCTCAATAATTTTATTATGGAGGATGAGAAACAATGAAGGTACAAAAGTGGATTTATCGTTTACTTCCATTACTGCTTGTAGCAAGTTTATTAGCTGGTTGCGGGTCGTCTGACGAGGAAAAATCAAATAAACCTGCTTCCAATCAAACAGAACAGCAAGCATCGGGGAATGAAAGTGACAGCAAAGAAAAAGAAGAAACAGTTGTTATTACAATTTCTAAGGACAAGGGAAAAGAGCAAATAACAGAAAAGGAAGTCCCAATTAAAGAAGATGCTATTTTAATGGATGTCTTAAAGGAAAACTTCCAAATTGAAGAAGAAGGCGGATTTATTAACGCTGTTGAAGGAATCGCCCCAAAAAAAGATGAGAAAAAAGCTTGGATGTATTCCGTAAATGGAGAAATGGCTAATGTTGGTGCTGCTGAGTATAAGCTTAAACCAGGTGACAAAGTAACGCTTGATTTACAATCATGGGAATGATTTAGGTGAACATTTATAAACTTACATTATTAGCAATTTTAGCTGCATTGGCTATTGTAGGGCGAATCGTATTTACTTTTCTGCCGAATATCCAGCCTGCTACTGCAATTATTATTATATGTGGAATGCTTTTAGGACCTTTTTCCGCACTTCTCATGGCGTTTCTCGTTACATTTTTGTCTAATATGATTCTCGGTACAGGCATTTGGACGATTTGGCAAATCGTTTCTTGGGGGATAATTGGCATACTTAGTGGATTGCTCGGTAAGTTCCCGAAACGCATCCCTTTATTTGTCATCGTGTTATTCGCAGTTTTTAGTGGATATTTGTATGGATTTATCATTTCCTTAACAAATTATCAAATCTCTGGTCAGATGTTTTGGGCTTACTATATCGTAGGACTTCCATTTGATACAAACCATGCAATCGGGAATGCAATATTCATTGTTTTATTTTATCCAATGCTTGCTTATTTGATAAAAAAATATGCAAATGGGCATTTCCCCATTTATAATGCACATCAATTATAAGGATAAAAAAGTGCTTTCCGCCGAATTAGGAAAGCACTTTTTTCATAGCATGATTTAACGAGACTCATTTTTCAGCGGATCACCTTTAAAAGGAGTTTCTCCAATTTTTATCGAATCACTCGGGCAGCCGTCACGGGCATCAAATAAATCGTCCTCTAATTCATTCGGAATTTGCTTTACTCCTTTATTATCATCAAGGACTACATAAGCTAGTCCCTCGTCATCATAGTCAAAGATATCTGGTGCAGTTATGCCACAGGCTCCACATGCTATGCATGTCTCTTTATCAACAATTGAAAATCGTTTTTCCATGAGGAGTCCTCCTAAAAAAATAGAAATCTATATGCTTGATCGGTTAATAATTTAAAATTAATAAAAAATCACCCAAGAAGGATGCAATTGGTTGATCATCTCCTCTATAATAGATTGTAAGCTTGTTTAAACTTCATTTCAATAATTGACATTACAAAATAAAGAGAAATAGTGATTGGAGATTTGAAAATGTACCTAGAAAAGGTGATAGATTATGCGTTATCGCAAATAAAAGATCGTCGATCAATTAACTCCATTTTCTATCTTCTAAAGGGAAAGAAATCCATTCAAACAATCCATGATGCTGAAATATTCCAATTAGAACGGTTCTTTGGTATTCATAAAACGTTACATATAGACACTTTCGAAGCTGTCATCCAACAGATGCGAAGCGATGGACTGATAATGAAAGGAGCTATAAAAGATAGTTTTTTATCCGTTACTGAAATAGAGAAAGTACCAACGGACTTTCGCGCTTATTTTAACGGACTTAAATTTGAATCCATTGCGCCTACATTTATGAATCGTTTGCTATTACTAATTCAAACGTATACTAATAGTCAAATGAAAAATAAATCCTTTATTCCGATTATAGATATCCCTGATATTATAGCCTGGGTAAAGTATTTTTATCGTCAGAATAAGAATCGCGAGGCCGATATTCTACCGGAGATGTATCATGAGTTACATTGTCTATTACAGTATGTGGATGACATGGAGGCATCTCTTTTTGTTGATCGGTTAACAGGCTATCAGCATTACGGCATGAGTACGGGGCAATTAAAAGAAAAGTACAAGATCAGCAAAGACGATGTGATTCTCCTCCATACAGCCGTTGTTCATAAAATGATCTCGCTGATACACCAGGATAAGAAGGACTATCCTCTGTTACAAGGGTTAGTAGATTACGAAGAATATACTTCTATATTAACAGCCTCTGCACAAAAAACGTTTCGTTTCTTTAAGATGGGGTTAACCGTAGAAGAAATTAGTCGAAAACGCGGATTAAAGAAAAATACGATCTATGATCATATGGTAGAAATTGCATTGCATGAACAAGAATTTCCATTTCATCAATTTGTGGATGAACAAGCACAACAATTAATATTACAAGCAATAAAGACGAATCCCTCGCATCGGTTACGGGATATTAGAAGTACAGTAGGAGATTCGATTTCATATTTTCAAATTCGATTAATGTTAACAAAATTTACACGTTTAACGAGGGATAAACATGGTAAGCAACAAACAACTTGAAGTTCATTTAGAACGAATATTCGGTTATCATTCCTTTCGTCCTGGCCAACGAGAAATCATAGAAGATGTTATGAAAGGAGAGCATGTATTAGGGGTGTTACCTACAGGGACCGGAAAATCAATCTGCTATCAGCTTCCAGCAATGCTTTTGTCGGGTACAACGGTAGTCGTTTCTCCACTAATTTCGTTAATGATGGATCAGGTCAAACAGTTAAAGGCGACAAATTTTAAAAAAGTTGTTGCCATCAATAGCTTTCTTGATTCTAAACAAAGAAATGAAATATACCGGCAATTACATGAGTATAAACTTATTTACGTTTCTCCAGAATTATTACAACAGGATGCTTTTATGCATAGATTAGATAAGCTCCATATCAGCTTATTTGTAATTGATGAAGCACATTGTATTTCTCAATGGGGCCATGAATTCAGACCAGACTATTTACGTTTAAAGGACGTTATTAAAACGTTAGCCTATCCTCCTGTACTAGCTTTAAGTGCTACCGCTACCCCAAAGGTTCAAAAAGATATTATGAAGGCATTGGATGTTGGTGAAATGAAGAAGCATATTAATCCAATAGACCGCGAAAATATCATTTTGACCATTCGCAAGGTAACAAATAAACAGGAAAAGCTAGAAGAAATCGATGGTCTATTAAAAAAATATAATGTACCTACACTTATCTATTTTTCGAGTAGACATGCTTGTGAGAACATAGCTCAACTGCTTTCAGGAAAATGGCAGGATCGGCGAATTGCTTTTTATCATGGTGGAATGGAGCAATTAGATCGTGTTATTGTTCAACAACAATTTATGAATAATCAACTAGATATTATATGTTGCACAAGTGCGTTCGGAATGGGAATAAATAAAAGTAATATTCGACTGGTTATTCATTATCATTTTCCCGCTGAAATGGAAGCGTATATTCAAGAAGTGGGCAGAGCAGGTAGGGATGGTTTATCCAGCTTAAGTGTATTATTGTTTGCTGCGAATGATTTATATTTACCAAAACAAATAGTGGAAAATGAGCTACCATCTTCTGCTTCCATTCATCAGTCATTTGAAGTGCTTTCCCATTTAGCAAATAAAGGGCAGCCGCTTCCGATAAATCAAAAAGAAATAGGACAATTGTTTTCATTAACTGAAACACAATGGAATTTTCTACAGTATCAATTTGAAAAACATGGTATTATTAAAGAACGAAAGATCAACTTTAACGAGAATAAATGGCAGCACGCGTTTTCAACGATTCAATTGTATCGTGATGAACGGTTAATACAAAAAGAAGCAAAGCTGATGGAAATGGTGAAATGGATCCAATGTACATCATGCTTACGAGAAGAATTGTTTATCCAATTCCAAGATGCTTTTACAAAACCTAACAACCATTGTTGCTCTAATTGTGGCTTTGTATTAGATGACTGGACGCCAATAGAATCAAAGTCGTCTCTGAAAAAAGATGCTGAATCCTGGCAAACGAAGCTCGAATCGTTACTGCTATTAGGAGATAAAAAATGAAACAAGAAGAAGCTATAAAAAATATGACACGTTCAGATATTAAGCGACTTCTATTAATCAATCAATTATTATTTATTGCTTTAGCCTTCGGGTTAAGTTTCCTATTTTTTACGGACTTTTCCGTTTGGTTTGATTTATTTGATTGGAGTATCAAGGAAATAATGGTATACAGTATCATTCCGAGTATACTCATTATTAGTATCGATTTAGTTCTCACTTATTTGTTACCGAAACATTACTATGATGACGGCGGGATTAACGAAAGAATATTTCAATCCTTAACACAGGTAGAAATATTTTTTGCGGCAGTGTTCATTGCTATTTCAGAAGAGCTTTTATTTAGAGGTGTACTGCAAACAACAATTGGATTTGTTCCTGCGAGTATTCTATTTGCTCTCATACATATACGGTATTTAAAAAAGCCTATATTATTAGGCTATGTACTTATTGTCAGTTTTTGCTTAGGGTATTTATTTGAGCTTACGAACAATTTGCTGGTAACAATTACCATACACTTTTTGATAGATTTTATAATGGGTTTAATAATTCGATCGCAAAAGCGGGGTGCATAAAGATGAACACAAAAATGGAAGCGAATGAAGATCAGGCAAAAGAGCTGCGGAAGCTTTTTGAGGAAGTACAGACAAATGAGAGTACAAGCAGCGAAACGAATATTGAAGTACCAACCGACGAAAATACGATTGATATTCCAAATCAGCAAGAGAACAGAGAAATTGACATTTTAAATCTACCGCCAAGAAGCACGGTTCATGGACAAAAGAATACGCGTGTTCACTTTCGTATTCATGGACCAATTGTTCGATTCTTAATTGTCATCATTATGCTATGTGCAATCTTAGTAGGGGCATATTATATGTTAGGGAACGATTTTCTTGGATTTTTTTAATAACCTCCTGATGAAGTAATAGTAAATATAGGATAAGTCAAAATAATAACATTTATATCAATATGATTCATATCGACGCAATTTTAAATGGAGTCGCTTTCAGCATAGGAAACCTTACGGAAAATGTTTTTCGGAGTTAGGCACGGCCTCAACTTACTCGGAAAAGATAGCCACTTTTCCGAGTAGATTTTCGGCTCGCGCTATTCCCGAATGACAAAGGGAAATGATTAATCCAATGTAGAAAAAACTCCTTTTTTTCTAGTGGAAACACGCATTTNTTTTCGGCTCGCGCTATTCCCGAATGACAAAGGGAAATGATTAATCCAATGTAGAAAAAACTCCTTTTTTTCTAGTGGAAACACGCATTTTAACTGCTCGATAAATGCATGTTTAAAATAATATAGTTAAGCATACTCTGTCACTTCTAATCTCATCCTTCTATTTGTTTAAAAAAAGTGTTTCTTATCACGCTCTTCTTTAATAATCTCTACTGCTTCACGAAAACGTTGCGAATGAACAACCTCACGCTCACGTAAAAACTTTAAACTGTCATTTAATTCAGGGTCGTCGGATAGATTAATAATCCATTGATAGGTCGCTCGTGCTTTTTCTTCTGCAGCAATATCCTCGTATAAGTCTGCAATTGGATCTCCTTTTGCCTGAATATACGTTGCGGTCCAAGGATCACCTGCAGCATTTTCATAAAACAATGCTCGATCATGATTGGCATAGTGCGCTCCTAAGCCAGCTTCCTTTAACTGATCAGGTGTAGCATCTTTGGTTAATTTATATACCATAGTTGCAATCATTTCCAAGTGTGCAAATTCTTCGGTACCAATATCTGTTAACAGACCGATTACTTTGTCCGGTATCGAATAACGTTGGTTTAAATAACGAAGGGCTGCAGCTAGTTCACCATCGGCACCACCATATTGCTCGATTAGAAATTTAGCAAGCATTGGATTGCATTCCCTTACTTTAACAGGGTATTGCAATTTTTTTTCATAATACCACACAAACAATCTCCTCCTAAACATCCATCATTTTTGTTCACTTATTAAACCTGCCATGGCCATGGTGTCTGTCCCCAATCCCAAGGATAATTTGAATAGCTTCTACCATATTGCATCAGTGGACCGAACTGTTTTTCAAAATGGTTTTTTAAAGTTCTGCTTTCTTTTGCACAATAATTAAATTGCTCGATTGCATCATAATCATTTGGATGTGTATCAAGATACAGGGTTAATTCAACGAGAACAAAGTCGACTGCTTGGATGTCTTCGAGGAGCTGATAATATTCAGGAGGTAGGGTTTTACTCATCTAGATCACCTCTTTTGTGTGGGTCTGGATATGGACTGAATAAGACAGGCCATAATGTTCCATGATAAAGGGCTTCTTTCGGTTTAAATTGTGGAAGTCCTGGTGGCTGGAAATGAAGATATAAATTTGGAGGGGTCGAATAGCTCTTTACTCGAATTGGTGGACAAGGGTCGTATGGACTAATATATGGCTTCCAATATTTATATTGCGTAAACATCAAATCCTCCTTTCAAACACATTGATATCATTTCATATGTATGAATAAAGAGCTTATCCTATTCAAATATTCATGTTAAGCATCATATATGATATGATCATGATAAAATGAAAGGGGTAATCCAATGGGCCTGTTACTATTTCTAACGATTGGTTTCACATTCGGTCTCGTGCTTTACATGTTATATCGGGCTCATCATGATATATATGATGTAATCAAGATCCAAGATGATCGATTTCCGTCAGCACTTTCAGGTTACGGTATTTTCTTTATTTCTGATATCCATCGTAGATTGATAAAGCTTTCAACATTGAAGCAAGTTGATTCAACACGTGTAGACTGCATTATTATCGGCGGGGATGTGATGGAAAAAGGTGTTTCTATTCATAAAGTGCAGGAAAACATTCGTAGATTAAAGCAATTACAGGCGCCCATTTATTTTGTTTGGGGTAATAATGACAATGAAGCGGCACCAGATAAGTTCGAAAAATTAGTTATCGATGAAGGGGTGACCATTTTAAAAAACGCGGCGAAGACGGTAGAAAAAAATGGGGAGTCTATTCATTTTATCGGATTAGATTGTAAAAAATATGGAAAACCTAACTTCTCAGAAGCCATGAAGTCAATAGTAGACGGATATTGGATATTAATTACTCATGATCCAAACGGCTTCTTTTCTTTAAGTAAACGGGAAAAAAGTAGGGTTGATACCGTTCTTGCCGGGCATACACATGGTGGTCAAATACGTTTCTTTGGAATTGGCCCATATCAACGAGGGGGCTTAAATAAATACGGGCAAACCAATGTATTTATTAGTGAAGGATATGGATATACCGGTGTTCCATTTCGATTGGGAACTAAAGCTGAATGTCACCTTTTGCAATTTAAATCCATGAAATGAACGCTAGCCGTTCAACAAAAAGTATACTGACATATACTATTAACATCACCCCACATTTATAAGGGGGTATAGACGCATTTCATGATGAAGAGGAGGATGCTATGTGCGGATTGAGAGGGTAACCATAAATAAGTTTAAAATCTTTTTGACATTTGATGATTTAGTGGAACGAGGCTTTACAAAAGAAGATTTATGGTATGACGCGGATGGTGTTCAAAATCTATTTAGTGACATGATGTATGAGGCAAGTAAAGAGCTTGGATTTGAACTTGAAGGCAGATTATTTGTGCAGGTGCATTTGATGCAAGCACAAGGAATGCATGTTACGGTTACTCAAAAAGTTGAGAATTTGGATTGGGAAGAGGAATTCATTGAAATGAAAGTCACATTAGATGAAAGTAATGAACTAATCTTTTCTTTTGGAGAATTTGAGGATATTATTCGTGTGTCAGCTTATTTGAATGCTCTATCAATAAAAGGTGGAAAAGTGTACTTTATGGATGAACGTTATTATATGCTATTAGAAGAAAAGGATATCAACCATTTAACGAAAAAAGAAGATGTAATTGCTGTTATGTCGGAGTTTTCTTCACCGAGTATTGTCACTTCCTATCGCTTACGTGAATATGGAAAAACGATACTTAGTAATAATGCTGCAGATGAAATCTTTCGAATCTTTCATTCGTAAATTTTAGTTATAATTTTGGTTTTATTTATCGTCTATTTTGGATACATTCGTATCCAATAATCGTCTTTTTCGTAATCGCTTACATTTATTTATTTTTTTATATAGAAATTTGAATTAATATTATTGCATATTTATTATGAAAGTGTATACTAATCTCTGAGTACAGCATTTAATAATTTTTATAAGGATATTTAGGAGGTAAATTCATGGTAGCCGATAAAGCAGCAGATTCTACCGAAGAAGCAATTAATGAAACAGATGTGTTAAGTTCAACTCGAACCGTTGTTAAAACGGCATTGGAAAAGTTGGGTTACCCTGAGGAAGTATTCGAATTATTAAAAGAGCCTATTCGAATGATGACCGTTCGCATTCCAGTCCGAATGGATGATGGATCAGTTAAAGTTTTTACTGGTTATCGCGCGCAACATAATGATGCTGTAGGACCTACAAAGGGTGGCGTTCGATTTCATCCCGATGTAACGGAAGATGAAGTAAAGGCGCTTTCTATTTGGATGAGTCTGAAAGCAGGTATTGTTGATCTCCCTTATGGTGGCGGAAAAGGCGGTATTATTTGCGATCCTCGTGAAATGTCATTTCGTGAATTAGAAGGTCTAAGTAGAGGCTATGTTCGTGCAATCAGTCAGATTGTAGGTCCAACAAAGGATATACCTGCTCCAGACGTTTTTACAAATTCACAAATTATGGCATGGATGATGGATGAATACAGCCGCATTGATGAATTTAACAGTCCAGGCTTTATTACGGGTAAACCAATCGTATTAGGCGGATCACATGGTAGAGAATCTGCAACTGCAAAAGGTGTAACAATCGTTATTAATGAAGCTGCAAAGAAAAAAGGGATAGATGTAAAAGGAGCACGAGTTGTTGTTCAAGGGTTTGGGAATGCCGGTAGCTTCTTATCCAAGTTCTTATATGATGCAGGCGCAAAAGTAGTTGGAATATCCGATGCATATGGTGCATTATATGATCCAGAGGGATTAGATATCGATTATTTATTAGATCGAAGAGATAGCTTTGGAACCGTAACCAAATTGTTTGATAATACGATATCAAATCAAGATTTATTAGAACTTGATTGTGATATTCTAGTCCCAGCTGCAGTCGAAAATCAAATTACAGAACATAATGCTCATAAAATTAAAGCAAGCATCGTTGTTGAAGCTGCTAATGGACCTACTACCATGAAGGCAACTAAAATACTTACCGAAAGAGGAATTTTACTCGTTCCAGATGTGTTAGCGTCAGCAGGTGGAGTAACCGTGTCCTATTTCGAGTGGGTACAAAATAATCAAGGTTACTATTGGACGGAAGAAGAAATTGATGAAAAACTTCATGCAACGATGATTAAATCTTTTAATTCGATTTACAATACAGCTGAAACAAGACGAGTTGATATGCGTTTAGCAGCTTATATGATTGGTGTTCGAAAAATGGCTGAAGCCGCTCGTTTCCGTGGATGGGTTTAAATTAATATAGCAATTGAATGACGAAAGAACTCTTATCATGTATAGTTGAGTAAGAGTTCTTTTGTTTATTTTTATAAAGGAAGTGCATGATCGTGAGTAAAGAAAAGGTTATTATAGTTGGAGCTGGACCATGTGGGATGTCCTGTGCCATTGAATTGAAAAAGAAGGGCATAGACCCGTTACTAATTGAAAAAGGGAATGTAGCTAACTCTATTTATCATTATCCGACGCATCAAACATTTTTTAGCTCAAGTGACAAGCTTGAAATTGGTGGCATTCCATTTATTACCGAAAAGCAGAAGCCTGTAAGAATGCAAGCGTTAACCTACTATCGAACCGTTGCTGAAAGAACAGCACTTCGGGTACAAGCATATGAGCAAGTAATTAAAGTGGAAAAAGAAGGCAATCATTTTCAACTTCATACAATCAAGCAAAGCGGCAAGAAAGACAGCTATCAAGCAGACAAGGTTGTAATTGCAACTGGTTACTATGACCACCCGAACTTACTTCATATTCCGGGAGAATCGCTACCAAAGGTAATGCACTATTTCAAAGAAGGTCATCCATATTACAAAAAAAATGTTGTCATTATTGGAGGAAAAAACTCTGCTGTAGACGCTGCTTTAGAATTGCATAAAGCTGGGGCGAATATTACAGTGATTTATCGTGGGTCTACTTATTCGAAAAGTATTAAGCCGTGGATTCTTCCTGACTTTGATTCCCTCGTTGAAAAAGGCATTATTACGATGGAATTTGGATCACATGTAACGAAGATTACTGAAGATCACGTTTATTTTGAAACAAAAGGAACATCAAAATCAATTCCAAATGATTTTGTGTTCGCAATGACTGGATATCGTCCAGATGTAGATTTTTTGCGAGCTGCTGGTGTACAAATCAACCCTGAAAATGGAAAGCCTTATTATGATGATGAATCATATGAAACAAATGTGTCGGGGTTATATATTGCTGGCGTAATTGCAGCTGGATTTAATAATAATAAGATATTTATCGAAAATGGAAGATTTCATGGGGAAGCAATTGCTAAAGCAATCGAACATAGAGAGTAGAAAACACGGTCTAAAAAATAAGGTTGCCCAACGTCCTGTAAGACGTTGGGCAACCTTATTATTAATCAATTTGAAACATCATGTGTAGCTTTTGTAAATCATTCGTTTGTTCTAGTGCAAGTAATAATTTTATTCGCGCTTTTGGTCCTGTTAATCCATTGGTAAAAATAATACCCATATCTTTTAAGTGCTTTCCACCTCCATCATAGCTATAGGTGGGCTGCACAATACCTTGAAAGCATCTTGAAACCAAAACAATTGGAATATTGTTCGCAATCATTCTTTTAAGCGGGGGAATAACATCCTTCGGTAAGTTTCCTTGACCAAAGCCCTCAACAACTAATCCATCAATTGATCTCTCATTTATCGCCTCAAATATTTCTCCATCCATTCCAGCAAAAGCGCGTAAGAGAAGTACTTTTTTTGTAATGCTTGAAACGACGTATTTTTTTCTTTTTAAGATTTGATGATGAAAAAGGAGTGAATCTTTTGTAATAATACCGATTGGGCCATATTGTGGACTTTTAAATGTCGCAACATTACTTGTTGAAGTCTTCGTTACATTTGCTGCGGTATGAATTTCATCATTCATAACGACTAGTACACCTTGTTCAATCGCTCGCTCATCTGATGCGACACGGATCGAACTGATTAAATTATAGAGTGCATCTGAGCCTATTTCATTACTAGAACGCATTGCACCAGTAATTATAACGGGCTTTTTAGTAACTAACATTAAATCCAAAAAATAAGCAGTTTCTTCAAGTGTATCTGTTCCATGTGTCACGACAAAACCATCATAATTATTCATTTCACTATTAATGAGTTTTCCAAGCTCAAGCATATGGTCTGGAGTTATATGGGGAGACGGTAAAGAGAAAATTATCTTTTCTTCTACATCCGCAAATTCTTGCAAAATATAGGTAGCTTCAGATAAAGGGTGTTTATTTGTTGTATATACTTCTCCTGTTTCTTTGTTTTCTAACATCGAAATGGTTCCACCCGTATGAATAAGTAAAATCTTTTTCAAAATCATCACCTGCATTTTTTATAATTTATAGTAGAATGTATTTTCAATCGAATGCCATCATGGTAACATGGGATTAGCATGTTTGAGAAAGAGGTCTAATTCCATGTTCGCCATCCTATCTGCCGGAATAGCACCGGCATTTGCTTTACTATCTTTTTTTTATTTAAAAGATCGTTTTACTGAACCACTATCATTAATTGTACGAACGTTTATTTTTGGGATGCTACTCGTTTTTCCGATTATGTTCGTTCAATATGCGATAGCAAATGAAATAAATGCAAACCTATTTGTTGAATTGTTTTTTCTTCCTGCTTTGTTAGAGGAATTCTTTAAATGGTTCATCTTTTTTTATGTGATCTACGGTCATACAGAGTTTGATGCACATTATGACGGCATCGTATATGCAGTGTCCATTAGCCTAGGGTTTGCAACGCTAGAAAATATTCTGTTTTTATTTGTAAATGGTATTGAATATGCTTTTACGCGTGCTATTTTTCCTGTATCCTCCCATGCATTATTCGCCGTTATTATGGGGTATCACTTTGGTAAAGCGAAAATGTATAAACACCATCAAAAGCGTAATCTTTTGTTCGCTTTCTTATTTCCGTTTTTTTTACATGGAATATATAATTATATTTTAAATACTACTTCAAGTAAATGGCTGTTTATCATGGTTCCATTCATGATTATTTTATGGATGCTAGCTTTACATCGAATGAAATCAGCCAATAAAACAATGCAAACGAATTAATCTAAATAAATTAATATTATCACTTCTGCCACTGTCCTTTTAACAGTGGTTTTTTTGTATGGACTATTAAAGCTATTTTTCTACATTTTTATACTTCGTAAACAAATCATGAATAAAAACTAGGATTCGTTTAAAAATAATGACACGAATCCATGTTACGAAGTGGGAGGAAATAGAATGTCACATAAAAAAAGGCTCATGTTAATTATAATTATATGTTTTTTCGCACTAGCACATCAAGCAACTTATCCAAAAACAGATCAGGTTAAAGCATTTAGCCCGCAAGTAATTCAACACGGTGCTGTTGGAGATGATGTGATTGAGTTACAGGCAAGATTACAATATCTTGGATTTTTCAACGGACAAATTGATGGTGTTTTCGGGTGGAGAACCTATTGGGCACTACGAAATTTTCAATACGAATTTGGCTTAGATATTGATGGGATTGCAGGTGCAAAAACAAAGCAGAAATTAGTCAAAGCTAGTAAATATAATGAAAAATATGTAAAAGAACATATCAATAAAGGATATAAATTCACCCATTATGGTGGGGTGGAAAATAAAAAGCAAGCACCACAGAAAGTGCCGAATAAAACTGCTCCAAAAAAACAAACTCCGACCGCGCCAACTAAAACCGTTAACACACCACCTGGGTATTCGCAAAATGATATAAATTTACTAGCGAATGCAGTACACGGTGAAGCTCGCGGAGAACCATATGAGGGACAGGTTGCAGTAGCAGCAGTAATTTTGAATCGCGTACAAAGTCCAACATTCCCAAATAGTGTCGCTGGTGTTATTTTTGAACCCCGTGCATTTACAGCGGTTGCAGATGGTCAAATTTGGTTAACACCAAATGAAACATCAAAAAAAGCTGTGATTGATGCAATAAATGGCTGGGACCCATCAGGAAATGCTTTATATTATTTTAATCCACAAACAGCTACATCGAGTTGGATCTGGACAAGACCACAAATAAAACAAATTGGAAAGCATATTTTTTGCAAATAGAAGGGGTGAATAAAGATGGTTCGATGGATCTTAATTGCAGTATTATCAATTGGATTAGTAGGTGCAGGAATTTGGGGTTATAAAGAGCATGAAGAAAAAAATGCAGTCCTCATACAAGCAGAAAATACGTACCAGCGCTCTTTTCATGAGCTTACGTACCATCTCGATGTGTTGCATGATAAAATTGGCACCGCATTAGCTATGAATTCCAATACAAGTCTTTCACCACAGCTCGTTGACATTTGGCGTTTAACTTCTGATGCACTATCAAATGTTGGCCAACTTCCGTTAACACTTCTCCCATTTAACAAGACGGAAGAATTTCTATCTAATATCGGAGACTTTACGTATCGTACAGCTGTTAGAGATTTGAAAAATAAACCACTATCTGACAAGGAAATGAAAGCACTAAACGAGCTGTACAAGCAATCTGGAGAAATAAAAAATGAATTAAGACAGGTTCAGAGTCTGGTACTAGAAGAAAATCTTCGTTGGATGGACGTACAGCTTGCACTTGCTACCCAAGATGAGCAATCGGACAATACAATCATTGATGGATTGAAAACAGTTGAGAAAAAAGTAGAGGGATATGCTGAAACTAATATAGACTCTCCGCTTTCAGAGCAAACAACGAAAGAACATAAATTTAACAATTTAAAGGGTAATGATGTATCAAAGCAAGAAGTGTTAAACCAAAGTAAAGTTTTATTTAAGCTTCAAAATAAAGCAAACGTTAAAATAACAAAAACGGGTGATGGAGCAGATATCCCTTTATTTAGCGCTTCATACGAAGACGGGGATAAGCGTGCATATATGGATGTTTCTAAAAAGGGAGGGCATCCACTCTCCTTATTAATTGAACGCCCGATTAAAGAGCAAAAACTAAGTCTTAATGGTGGGCTTGAAAAGGCGGAAAAATTTCTTGAAAATAATGGTTTTAATGATATGACTTTATTTCAAAGTGCCGAATATGATAAAGTTGGTGTTTATTCTTTCTTATACAATGATAATGGAATTCGTGTATATTCCGATTCAATTGAAGTAAAGGTTGCATTAGACAACGGTGATGTTCTTGGATTAACAGCACGAAACTATTTTATGAATCATAAGAAGCGAGATATTCCAAAGCCAACTTTAGCAGAAAAAGATGCAAGAAAAAGTGTAAACGAGAAAGTGGATATCAAAGAACAATTTTTGGCCATTATTGATAATGACCTTGGTGAAGAAGTATTAACATATGAATACCTTGGCGTATTAGGAAATGATACGTACCGAATTTTTATCAATGCAATGGATGGAACAGAAGAGAAGGTTCAAAAATTAGGAAATAGTGAGCTTAATTATGCATTAGCACGATAAAGCAAACCTTACATCAATGGGCATAGAATTAACAATAAAGGCTGTTATATACAAGATTAAAGGGATTGGTCAAGAAGCCTTTCCCTTTTTCACATTTTCTGTGATAATAGAAATAGTTCCATAATGAACGGAGATGGAGGGGGATTATGAATTTCTTGAATATCGGTGAATTTGTAACGATTCATGACATATCAAATGATCGAAGACTTCGCAGTAAAGTAGTTGACAAAGATGACCAGTATTTTTATATTGATTTTCCCGTTTGTTTAGCAAGTCAAAAATCGGTGTTTTTTAACGTGGGAGACCAACTATCATTTTCCTATGTAAGTTCAGATCAAACCGTATATGAATTTTTTAGTGTTGTAAAAAAGAAAGTACAATTACCTATTCAAGCCCTTGCCATGGATTATCCAGATGAGGATAGGATAAAAACAATTCAACGGAGAAATTTTGTTCGAATTGAAACTGCGATAGATGTAGCGGTGCACCCAAATGATACAATGATTTTCCCGTTTACAACGGTATCGACGGATATTAGTGGTGGTGGCATATCGATAATTATTCCCACGGACACATCAATAAAAGAAGGGGAAAAGGTTGATCTTACCTTAGTTCTATCATGGACTTCTGGATTAATTGATTACGTACAAATTACAGCTGAAGTAATTCGATTCATACAGCTCGAAAACAAAAAACAAACTGCTTCTTTAAAATTCATCTATATTTCCAATGATACGCGTCAGCAAATTATTCGTTATTGCTTTGAAAAACAACGCGAAGCAAGAAAAAAGGAATTATCGTGAACTATTTTTGAATAGGGAAACTTCTGTATCTATAATAAAAAAAGAGAACACATAGACCATTAATTTAAGAGTATGTTATTATTTAAAAAGAGACTATTTACTTGGCTGTCCTATTTTTACAGGTCCATTTCATTAGAATTGATATCCTTTTCTAAGTGGTTACCTTTAAATAGGACAGCCCCTTTTAAGAAACGGATTGTTTTAAATAAGAAACAATGATTCCGATTTAAAACAATCTAAATGATGAAATATACACCGTACATAAGAGAGGAAGAGGAATGATTTATGGTGGCTAATAATAAGAAGCTAGCAATTGCTATTGACGGTCCAGCAGCTGCGGGTAAAAGTACCGTAGCAAAAATCGTCGCCCACAAATTAACGTATATTTATATTGATACTGGTGCTATGTATCGTGCACTGACGCTCAAAGCATTGCAGGAGCATTTGTCGGTTGAAGAAGAAGAAGCTCTTTCAGTGCTATTAAGTAAAAGCAACATAACGCTTGAGCAAGGAGAAGCTGGACAACGTGTATTCTTAGATGGAAAGGACGTTACAGAAGCTATCCGAACAAATGAAGTAACGAACAATGTTTCTTTTGTGGCAAAGCACCGTGCCATTCGTGAAGAGATGGTAAAACGCCAGCAAAAGCTCGCGACTAATAGGGGTGTAGTCATGGACGGGAGAGATATCGGAACACATGTTATCCCAGATGCAGAAGTGAAAATTTTTCTTTTGGCAACTGCAGAGGAAAGAGCGAGAAGAAGACATGAAGAAAATATAAAAAAAGGATTTCCCTCTAATTTACAACAATTAAAAGAAGAAATTGAAAAACGCGATCAAATCGACTCAAAGCGAGAAGTTGCACCACTTATTAAAGCAACCGATGCCATTGAGATAGATACTACTTCATTAACAATTCAAGAAGTAGCAGATCGAATATTACAAGAAGTAAGCAAAAAGTTAGCAGTTTAAAGGAGCTTAAGGATGAACTTATATAAATTTGCAAAATTTATTGTTCTCATTATCTTTTACCCTTTATATCGTATAAAAGTTATTGGCAAAGAAAACATCCCGAAAAAAGGGCCAGTCATTATTTGCTCAAACCATATATCTAATTTAGATCCTCCTGTTGTTGGAATTACATCCTCAAGAGATATTCACTTTATGGCAAAAGAAGAGCTATTTAACAATTTCTTTTTAGGTAAGCTATTAAAAGGGATACAAGCCTTTCCAGTAAAAAGAGGAATGGGAGATCGCAATGCATTAAGAAAAGGATTAGATATCTTAAATAATGGAGAAGCATTAGGACTTTTTCCAGAAGGAACAAGAAGTAAAACGGGTGAACTTGGCAAACCTCTTGCAGGAGTCGGTTTTTTTGCATTACGTTCTGATGCACAAGTAGTTCCATGTTTGATTAAAGGCCCATATAAACCATTTAAAAGACTAATCGTTACATACGGTCCGCCAATGAATATGGAGCAATTACGTGCAAACAAATCGAACGCAAAGGAAACATCAGAAGCAATTATGAACGAAATCAAAAAATTGCAGGACAATTAATATAATATACTTGACAAATAATTGTAATTGTTAGAAGTTATAGGATAGAAGCAATTATAAATAAGAACAAAAACAAGCATTTTTCGGTTTGTTCGTTTGTTAATGTAGTTGAAGGAGGATTATTTATGGGAGAAACAAACAAAGATTTATCAAACATGAATGTCGGTGATGTCGTTACAGGAACAGTAGTTAAAATCGAGGATAAACAGGTTCTTGTCGATATAGGGTATAAAACAGAAGGAATTATCCCAATCAGTGAATTAGCAAGTCTTCACATAGAAACAGCAGGAGAAGTTGTAAAAGAAGGAGATTCTTTAACCTTAAAAATTAAAAAAATCGAAGATGATGAAGTCGTTCTATCAAAAAAAGCTGTTGATAGTGAACAAGCGTGGAAAGATTTAGAAGATAAATTTAATTCGAAGGAAATATTCGAAACCGTTATTAAAGAAGTGGTTAAAGGCGGTCTTGTTGCGGATGTCGGTGTAAGAGGATTTATTCCTGCATCACTCGTTGAAAAACACTTTGTAGAAGATTTTTCTGATTATCAAGGGCGTTCTTTACTAGTTAAAGTGGTTGAATTAGATCAAGAACAGAATCGCGTTATTTTATCCCATCGAGCTGTAATTGAAGAAGAAGAAACAGCTAAAAAGAATGCACTTTTAAACTCCATCGAAGAAGGGCAAGTAATCGAAGGAACTGTACAACGATTAACCAACTTCGGTGCTTTTGTTGACATTGGTGGTATTGATGGACTTGTCCATGTATCGCAATTAGCACACGAACATGTAGAGAAAGCTTCTGATGTTGTAACAGAAGGAGAAACGATTAAAGTTGAAGTGCTTTCGATTGATCGAGACAATGAACGTATATCGTTATCACGTAAAAAAGTACTTCCAGGACCTTGGGAAGATGTTGAGCAGCGTGTTAAAGCTGGAGATGTTGTACAAGGTACAGTAAAACGCTTAGTGAATTTCGGTGCATTTGTCGAAATTTTACCAGGAGTAGAAGGTCTTGTGCATATTTCTCAAATTGCGAATCGTCATATCGGCACACCACAGGAAGTCCTTGAAGTTGGTCAACAAGTTCAAGTTAAAGTCCTTGATGTAAACGAAAAAGAAGAAAGAATGTCTTTGAGTATTCGTGAATTAGAACAAGAACAAGCAGAAAAAGAATATAAGCAATATGAAAAAAATGAAGATCAATCTGGTTTTCAATTCGGCGATATAATTGGTGACAAACTAAATAAATATAAGTAAAAGCCTTTTCGAACGCTTTCCCGAGTAATAGGTGTTAGATTCGCCTTATTACTCGGGTTTTTGTTTAAATCAATCCCTTTCCTGTCATACTGTATGAATAGGAGGGTAAGAAAGATGGATGGCTTATTATTTCTATGGATTAGTTGGATGCTTTGGGTTATGGTCACATTTTTTATAAGAAGAAATCAAGGAAGATATAAACTATCGATATGGATCTTAACAACAATTATTTGCTCAAACATTTACGTAATGATTCCATCACTTGATATATCGCTTTCTTTTATTTCTCTTATTGTTGGGGGTTTTGTTCTTTTTGTCATGACCAACCAACGAGTGTATCATTTCATTTGTTCGTTTACTGTTATGATTGGTTATGTGAGTTTTTTAATATGGGAACAGCAAGCACCAGTTTGGGTGTTGCTTCCTAGGGATGTTCTATTACCATTCTTTATGCTTATTATGTGTACATTTATTGCTCATGGTTTACTTAGTAGAACTGCAATCGTACTCATTGGAATGTGTTGTGGCGATCTTTTGTATAGCTTGATGTTATTACAGTATTCCTTTGAACGTGCCGTTGGAACGCTGATATTTTTAGATAGTCTTTTTGTTGTCATATTTATACTTTTTATTATAGAAGGACTTCGTGTATGTACATCCTATGTTAAAGTTCGCATTCATCATATGAAATTGCCCCTGCAAGCAAAGCCATAAGAATCACTAAAAAATTGTGTATATGAATGACTTTTGCTAGAATATATAAAGTTAAAGTTTAAAAAGAAAGGATGTTCCTTTCATGAGGAAATCTGTTGTAGCGATAGTAGGAAGACCGAATGTGGGTAAATCTACCATATTCAATAGATTAGTTGGAGAAAGAATATCAATTGTTGAAGATATTCCCGGAGTCACGAGGGATCGTATATATGCGCAGGCTGAATGGCTCACTACCACCTTCAATATTATTGACACTGGAGGAATCGACCTTGGTGACGAACCTATACTCGTCCAAGTGCGTCAACAAGCTGAAATAGCGATTGATGAAGCGGATGTTATTATTTTTATCGTCAATGGTAAAGAAGGGATAACAGGTGCTGATGAAGAAGTTGCCAAGCTGCTTTATAAGTCAAATAAACCAGTTGTATTAGCTGTAAATAAGATGGACAATCCGGAGCTACGCGCTCAAATTTATGAATATTATGCATTAGGGTTTGGAGAGCCATTCCCTATATCTGGTGCTCATGGGCTTGGACTCGGCGATTTGCTGGATGAAGTTGTAAAGCATTTTCCACAGGAACTAAAACAAGAAAACGAAGAAGATATCATTCACTTTAGTTTAATTGGCCGTCCGAATGTCGGAAAATCATCTTTAGTAAATGCATTGCTTAACGAAGAACGAGTTATTGTAAGTGATATCGAAGGTACGACCCGTGATGCAATTGATACGTATTTAAATCGAGAAGGACAGGATTATGTTATTATTGACACTGCTGGGATGCGGAAACGTGGAAAAGTCTATGAAACGACTGAAAAGTATAGCGTGCTCCGGGCATTAAAAGCGATCGAACGTTCAGATGTAGTTCTTGTTTTGATTGATGCAGAAACTGGCATTCGGGAACAAGATAAAAAAATTGCTGGCTATGCACACGAGGCTGGAAGAGCGATTGTCATCGTCGTGAATAAATGGGATACCGTTGAGTCCAATGAACAAGCAATGAAAGAGTTTGAAAAGAAAGTCCGGGCACACTTTCAATATCTTGATTATGCCCCAATTGTCTTTTTATCAGCAAAAACGAAAAAACGTATTCACACCTTACTTCCAGCGATTAAGGTTGCGAGTGAAAATCATTCGAAACGAGTACCAACAAACGTATTAAATGATGTCATTATGGATGCAATAGCCATGAATCCGACACCGACCGTTAAAGGAAGACGTTTAAAAGTGCTTTATGCAACACAAGTAGCTGTTAAGCCTCCTGCTTTTGTTGTATTCGTGAATGAACCTGAATTAATGCACTTTTCGTATGAGCGATTTTTAGAAAACAAAATAAGAGATGCTTTTGGATTTATTGGAACGCCAATTAAGCTATTCGCTAGAAAGCGCCAATAATGCCGAAAACAAAACAGGATATCTAAACATTTGTTTACGAGGAGGAGACTAAATTGAATAAAGTAGCTGTATTAGGTGCCGGAAGCTGGGGAACCGCTCTTAGCATCGTGTTAGCAGACAACGGAAATGATGTTCGCTTGTGGAGTCATAACGAAGAACAAGTGAATACTATTAATGAAACCCATAAAAACGAAAAATATTTGGAAATTATGATTCCTGAACAAATAAAAGCGTATGCTGATTTAGAGGAAGCGGTACAAGATGTATCGACGATTGTACTTGTCGTACCAACTAAAGCAATACGAGAAGTATGTCAACAATTAAATCAGGTTTTAAAGCACCGTGTAACAATTGTTCACGCATCAAAAGGAATTGAGCCTGGTACATTAAAGCGGGTTTCTCAACTTATCGATGAAGAAATGAATGATTATAATTATGAGGATATTGTAGTTTTATCTGGTCCAAGTCATGCAGAAGAAGTAGCAATGCGACAACCAACTACAGTAACTGTGGCATCATTAAATGAAGCCAATGCAAAGCAGATGCAAGATCTATTTTTTAATGAAACATTCCGAGTGTACCGAAGCAATGATATGATCGGAATTGAACTTGGTGGGGCTTTAAAAAATATCATCGCATTAGGAGCAGGGATTTCTGATGGACTTGGCTATGGTGATAATGCAAAAGCTGCATTAATCACAAGAGGACTTGCTGAAATTACTCGTCTTGGAACGTCACTTGGTGCAAATCCATTGTCATTTTTAGGATTACCTGGAGTCGGAGACCTTATTGTTACTTGTACAAGTGTCCATAGTAGAAATTGGCGCGCAGGAAATTTATTAGGCAAAGGAAAAAAACTCGAAGAAATCCTTGATCAAATGGGCATGGTCGTAGAAGGTGTTCGTACAACAAAAGCAACCTATGAATTTGCGAAAAGTGAAGATGTGGAAATGCCAATCACTTCAGGGATTTATCAAATATTATTTGAAAATAAAAGCCCGAAAGAAATTGTAGAAAAGCTGATGAATCGTGATAAACGTGAAGAAATGGATGATTTGGCATCCTTATTAAGTAAGAAAGAAGCCCGCTAACAATGAATGCTCTCCTTGCATATACTATCTGTGAAGTACCATTGCAAGGAGGCGAGCATGTGAGCAAAAAAAATAATAATATATTTGATAAGTTGCAACAAACAGCCAATATCAATCCATCAGAGATTTACAAAGTAGCAGATTCTGTGAAAAACGCTGATTTTTCTGATGAAAAAACAGTTCGAAAGCTTGTTCGAAGGCTAGCAAAGATGGCTAATAAACCTATTTCACGAGAAAAAGAAGACAAAATTGTACAATCCATTACGAAAAAAAATGTGCCAATGGATATGCAGTCATTAAACCAGCTTTTTAAGAAATAGCTTTTATCTGGGCAGTTGAGTATACGTTACGACGTTTGCTCGCATAAAATAAAACGCACAAGCATTCATAGATAGGGTTGCTGTGGGTATTATTTAGTCAAACCGGGATGGAGTTAGCCCCACTTCATCCCGGAATTCATGTTATTCGCTATTTAAAATTTTAGACTAGAATACATAATTATGAAATAATAGGTAAATGTAACCGTTTATACAATAGAGGTGATAATTATGTCCGCAGCAGGGATGAAGGAAATAATTTCATTTGCTGGAATTGCACTACTTATTATAGCGATTATTCTTATCCAGCTCAGTAGAACAAAATTAAATGGTTGGCTGGCAGGAATTACTTCTGTGCTTGCTTACCTGTCCTTAATATTCGGTGGATTGATTGTTGTTTACATCGTATTTAGTGGTCCAACACAGTAAAGCACAGGAGGATATATGATGAAGCGTATGTACATAAATTTGCTTATGCTGCTAGTAATGATCCTTTTTCTAAGTGGTTGTATGTATCCGAAAAATGAGCTAGCAAAAAATAAAATTCCTAATGAAGCACAGTTGGAAACGGTTCAGCATGCAGTGGAGCAGTATCAAAAGGAAACAGGTGGCCTCGTTCCGATTAAAACAAAGCCTAATGAAACACCAATATTTGAAAAATATTTAATTGATTTCTCCTTATTAAAGGAGAAAAACGTGCTCACTGAGCTACCTGGTAATGCATTTGAAAATGGGGGCGTATACCAGTACACCTTATTATATCCTGATAACTCCCCAAAAGTTAAACTTATCGATCTAAGAATTACCGAAGCAATACGGAATGTTAATGTAAAATTGGAAGCGTATCGGAACAAGCACCTATATCCACCTTTTGGACAAGAAATTACGAAAGGCCTTTATACGATTGATTATAAAAAATTAGGATTGGATAGAGCACCACACGTAAGGAGTCCTTTTTCTTCAGAAAATCTACCGATTATTATGGATGTTGATGGAGAATTGTATGTTGACTACCGCATTGATTTAAATCAGGCATTACAAACGTATACTCATCAATATAAAGAAGGAGACGATATTCGTTTTATTCTCCCTGATAATTCGCCATTTGTACCAGCTTACTCCTTACCATACACTTTAAAAGATGGGGAGCCTGTATTTGCTCCACGTAAATAATTGGCATATCAAACCTTTTGCAACATATATATTGTTGCAAGGGTTTTTTTTATTTCATTTTACAAGTAAATACTTTCAGCGTTCACACAAAAATAAAAGAGTTGGATTATTTTTACTCTTTTACACATAATGAGTCATATTATGATAGGACAACATCATAGACTTGTAATGTCAATTATACGTTGTAAACTAATTTTACTATTTGTCAGTGAGATCGGGAGGGGATCGTTTGGAAAAGGTTGATATTTTTAAAGATATTTCAAAACGAACGAACGGCGACATTTATCTCGGAATTGTAGGAGCAGTCCGAACCGGGAAATCGACATTTATTAAGAAATTTATGGAGTTGGTTGTATTACCAAATATTGAAGATGAAAGTGAAAGAGTTCGTGCTCATGACGAACTCCCACAAAGTGCTGCTGGAAAAACAATTATGACAACAGAACCAAAGTTCATCCCGAACCAAGCCGTATCCGTAAATGTAGAAGATGGGCTCCAAGTAAATGTACGATTAGTAGATTGTGTAGGGTATGCAGTAGACGGAGCAAAAGGATTCGAGGATGAAAATGGTCCACGAATGATCCATACACCATGGTACGAGGATCCGATTCCATTCCATGATGCAGCAGAAATTGGAACAAGAAAGGTAATCCAAGAGCATTCTACTATTGGTGTAGTTGTAACAACAGATGGAACAATTGGAGAAATTCCTCGTTCAGATTATCGAGAAGCAGAAGCAAAGGTAGTGGAAGAGCTTAAAGAAGTAGGTAAGCCTTTTATAATGGTAGTAAACTCAGCTCGACCAACAAGTCATGAAACGGAATTATTAAGACAAGATCTTGCAGAAGAATATGATATCCCTGTGTTATCCATGAGCATTGAATCAATGACTGAACATGATGTATACAATGTGTTACGTGAAGCATTGTATGAATTCCCAGTACTTGAAGTGAATGTGAATCTCCCTAGCTGGGTCATGGTATTACGAGAAAATCATTGGCTACGAGAGAATTATCAAGAAGCCATTCAATCTACCGTACGTAACATTAAACGATTACGAGATGTCGATCAAATCGTAAGAGACTTCTCCGATTACGATTATATCGATAATGCAAATATCGCCGGCATGGAAATGGGCGAAGGTGTAGCTGAGATTGATCTACATGCTCCAGATTATTTATATGATGAAGTATTAAAGGAAATCGTTGGTGTAGAAATTAGAGGAAAAGATCATTTACTTGAATTAATGCAAGAATTTGCATTAGCTAAACGAGAATATGATCAAGTATCAGCTGCCTTACAAATGGTGAAGCAAACCGGGTATGGAATTGCTGCACCTACACTTGAAGACATGCAGCTTGATGAACCAGAAATTATCAGACAAGGATCACGATACGGTGTTCGTCTAAAAGCTGTTGCTCCATCTATTCACATGATAAAAGTTGAAGTAGAGTCGGAGTTCGCACCAATTATTGGAACAGAAAAACAAAGTGAAGAACTAGTCCGTTATTTAATGCAGGATTTCGAGGAAGATCCTCTATCCATTTGGGAATCGGATATTTTCGGAAGATCACTAAGTTCAATTGTTCGAGAGGGAATCCAAGCAAAAATTGCACTGATGCCAGAAAATGCCCGTTATAAGCTAAAAGACACGTTAGAAAGAATTATTAATGAAGGTAGTGGTGGATTAATCGCCATTATACTATAGAATAGTTTAGCAGCAACTCACAACGGTTGCTGTTTTTTATTTTTGTGCTCAACTGAGAGTTTTAGCCCTATGCCAATAACAGAAAGTATCTTATTTTATTCTTTTTGTCCATGCCGGTATGAAAGAAGCGCGCAAATTAAATAAAGATTATCTAAATACAAACACTATATAAAAATACATCATTTTAAAAAAATTTAACTAATGACAGCAGGAATTTAAAGACAAGTGTCGTATATTCTTATATAAACCCACTTATAACGCTACCGTAAAAGCATTATACAACTTATGTAATTTATTTACATTTATTGTATTTTTTATGGTAAAATATAGCCGAAAATGATTTATTTTGCAGGAAAATGCGATTAACTGTTGAATTTTACTGCTATCTCGGTTATTATAAGCCTTGTCACCGACGAAATGGTGGTGCCTTTGTATAATAAAAGGCTAATTGGTGAACAAATGATGATAGAAAATTATTTTGTTCCTAACTTATTTTGGGAGGAGGTGAATATCATGAACAAAACTGATTTAGTAAATGTTGTAGCTGAAAAAAGCGAACTTTCTAAAAAAGATGCAGCTAAAGCTGTTGACGCTGTATTCGAAGCTGTCATGGATTCACTTAAAAAAGGTGAAAAAGTACAGTTAATCGGTTTCGGTAACTTCGAAGTACGTGAGCGTTCTGCTCGTAAAGGGCGTAACCCACAAACTGGAGAAGAAATCGAAATTCCAGCAAGTAAAGTTCCTGCTTTCAAACCAGGAAAGGCCCTAAAAGATAGCGTTAAATAATAATACATAGGGCTAAAGGGTGCGATAATCGCACCCTTTTATTTTTGTTTTGATTTCATTTATAGTATCTTTTACATAGAGTAATAAGTCATGAGCATTTCATGTTGAGGAGGTAGAGGATGGATAAATCAGATTTTTTCGTCATTAAAGCTCTTGAGGACGGGGTAAATGTTATTGGTTTAACACGAGGCTCAGATACGCGTTTTCATCATTCTGAAAAGCTGGACAAAGGTGAGATAATGATCGCGCAATTTACAGATCATACTTCAGCAGTGAAGGTTCGTGGGAAAGCAGTTGTTCAAACAAGTCATGGAGAGATGACAAACGAATAGAGCACGGTTTCTCTGCTATATACCTTTTCCTTATATATGTTATAATAGCAAAAGTCGAATGAATGGAACACGGAAAAGGCCAAGGTGATTTCTTTGCATACAGATATAAACAGAATAGATTATTTAAAATCTTTAATTACGAATAAAAGTCGTTTTGATTATTTAGACAAGTACATTCAGGATCCTGCAATAATAAATGAAGAGAAGCTCTATATGCTTCATATTTTAATGGATGATACAGACTTGACTAGTTCACATCAAGAGTCGATTATTATAACGACAATGCTAATTCAAATCGCATTAGATACACATGATCTCATATTGGATGCTGAAGAAGCACCAGTTAATTCAACAAATAAAATATCCCAGCAATTAACTGTGTTAGCTGGAGATTATTATAGCGGTCTTTACTATTTGATTCTTTCTGAAACAAATGATTTTCGACTTATCAAGTACCTAGCAAGAGCTATTAAAGAAATAAATGAAGAAAAAATGAAATTATATTATCGTGAATTTCAGTCTGTTTCTCAGTTTTTTGCCATTATAAAACAAATTGAATCCCTATTATTTACACATGTTGCTCAATACTGTGGTGCACCAACATTTATTCCAATTATTGAAAAATGGTTGTTACTCCAATCTATTCATATGGAAATGACATCCTACAATCGTGGCGAAAAACAGCTCTATAACCACTGGTTTAAAGGGGCAGATTTGGACATTGCTAATGAAATAAAAGACATAGCACTACAAGAATATGCTGAATTACAGCAAGCAATTAGTCAGCTTCCTTCTACGTATGAAAAACAAAGAAAACTACTTTTAAAGAAGCTTCACGCACAAATGTTTACCGAAGCTCAACATTGGAAGAAGGTTGAAAAATGAGTCAAACAAAAGAAGAACGCGTACACCATGTATTCGAAACAATTTCAAAACGCTACGACAAGATGAATTCAATTATTTCCTTTAAAAAGCATAAAGCTTGGAGAAGGGATGTTATGAAGCGGATGTCTGTTGAAAGCGGGGCAACTGCTCTTGATGTTTGTTGTGGAACGGGAGATTGGTCTTTATCCCTTGCAGAGAAAGTTGGCGAGCAAGGTAAGGTCATTGGACTTGATTTCAGTAAAAATATGTTACAGGTTGCGGATGAAAAAGGAGCTTTAGCAAATATGCCACAGCTTGCATTTGTTCACGGAAATGCAATGGAGCTTCCTTATGAAGATAATACATTTGATTACGTTACCATTGGCTTTGGTTTACGTAACGTACCTGATTATATGACCGTATTAAAGGAAATGTATCGTGTAGTCAAACCAGGTGGTAAAGTGGTCTGTTTGGAAACATCGCAACCAACGATGCCAGGATTTAGACAATTATATTATTTTTATTTTAAATTTATTATGCCATTATTCGGAAAGCTATTTGCTAAAAGCTACAATGAATACGCTTGGCTACATGAATCTGCGAAAGATTTTCCAGATAAGGAGAAGTTGAAAGAAATGTTTTTAGACGCTGGATTCTCTAGAGTAGAAGTAAAAAGCTACACAGGCGGCGTATCTGCTATGCATATGGGATATAAATGATTTCACAAAAGGTGACAAGCATGAAATTAACCAAAACATATAGTTATTTAAATAAAGACTTGGATGGAATTGAAGCTTCTCTAAATGCCGTTATTCAAGCGGAACACCAAGTCTTAAGAGAGGCATCTACACGACTCTTAAATGCAGGTGGAAAACGAATTCGTCCTGTCTTTGTTCTCTTATCAGGTCAAGTGGGGAAATACAACGCGGAGATAATTAAGACGATCGCTGTTTCATTAGAATTAATTCATATGGCTACACTAGTTCATGATGATGTTATCGATGATGCAAAATTACGTCGTGGAAAACCTACAATCAAGCATGAATACAGCAATCGTGTTGCCATGTATACAGGTGATTATATTTTAGCTCGCGCATTAGAAAGTATCACGACTATTGAAATGCCTGCCATACATCAGACACTGGCTAAAACTATTGTCGAAGTATGTGTCGGTGAAATTGAACAAATGAAAGATAAATTTGATTGGGAACAAAATTTAAGGAATTATCTTCGAAGAATAAAACGAAAAACAGCCTTATTAATTGCAACGAGCTGTAAACTTGGTGCCATTGCTTCAGAATTACAGCCAAAAGAAATAGCAGCTTTATATAAATATGGCTATTATATTGGAATGTCTTATCAGATAATTGATGATATTCTCGATTTTACTTCTTCTGAAAAACAGCTGGGTAAGCCAGCTGGAAATGATCTAATGCAAGGCAATATAACATTACCCGTTCTTTTAGCAATGAAAGATGAATCATTTAAAAAAGATTTGCAAACTACATTTAAACGACCAGAAATGGTAACAACAGAAGAGATGCGAGTGCTTATCCAGCACATAAAAGAAACAGGAGCGATTACTGAAGCCTATCGTGTTAGTGATCTTTATTTAAAAAAAGCGTTAACGTCCTTACAGTTTGTTCCTGATGGACAATCGAAACAAACATTAATTAAAATTGCCCGATTTATTGGTAAAAGACGATCTTAGTCATTGTTATTTCGGCAATTATTTGATAGAATTTTAAACGGTTGTATTTTAATACAATATACATAATGAATGAGGTGTTAAATGTGGAAAAAACTTTTTTAATGATTAAACCAGATGGTGTACAGCGTAATTTAATCGGAGATATCGTAGCTCGTTTTGAAAAAAAGGGCTTTCAATTAGTTGCAGGTAAATTAATGCAAATTTCCGACGAACTAGCGAAAGAGCATTATGGCGAACATAAAGAGCGTCCATTCTTTGGCGAGCTTGTTGATTTCATAACATCGGGTCCTGTATTTGCAATGGTATGGGAAGGTGAAAATGTTATTACAACTGCACGCGAAATGATGGGCAAAACGAATCCAGCTGAAGCAGCACCAGGAACCATTCGTGGAGATTACGGCGTTACAGTTGGTAAAAACGTTATTCATGGTTCTGATTCTCCAGAAAGTGCTGAAAGAGAAATCAACCTCTTCTTCAAGGGAGAAGAAGTGTTAGCTTATACAAAACAAGATCATAAATGGATTTACTAATTAATTAATTAATTTTCGCCCCCGTCTTTGCGGGGGTTCTTTTTAAAAATAGAAGCAATATAAAGAGGCTATGATATGGGAGACTATGAAAAGTTTATTTCGTTAATAAATTCCAAACTTGGCATTGATTTAGCTTTGTATAAAGAAGCGCAAATGAAACGAAGGTTAACATCATTAAGAAGTAAACGCAGGTACAATGATTTTGAATCGTATTTTCGTGCATTAGATAAAGATGATGAACTTTTAAAGGAGTTTGTTGATCGAATTACGATAAATGTGTCTGAATTTTACCGTAATCCGAAACGGTGGGACGTATTACGCGATACAATACTACCGATGATTACAAAAGAAAATTCCTCTATAACTATTTGGAGTGCAGCATGCTCTACTGGGGAAGAACCTTATACACTTGCAATGCTAATGAAAGAGTACTTTCCTCAAGTAAGCGCAAAAATTATTGCAACAGATATCGATATTAATGCGTTGTCAAAGGCAAAAGAAGGCGTATATAATGAACAAGCATTAAAGGATTTACCTACGCCACTTAAGAAAAAATATTTTACTTTTGAAAATATGCTCTATAAAGTTTCACCGTCTTTAAAGAGTGGGATTATATTTAAACAGCATAATCTATTGAAAGATGCCTATCCGAAAGATGTACATCTCATTGTATGTCGAAATGTACTTATTTACTTTACAGATACTGCGAAGAATGAAATTTACCAAAACTTTAGTAAATCCTTACATAAAGATGGTGTATTATTTGTTGGTAGTACAGAGCAAATTTTTAATCCCGATAGATATGATTTTAAATTACTTGATACATTTTTTTATGGAAAACAAAACTAATGCTTACCCCTATTTTAGAATAGGGGTATTTTAAATTAGTAGGGTTCAAAACAAGACCAAAATAACAGGCAAGCTTCAATTTTTATTAAAATATGTCCAAAGTGAACGTGAATGTGATATAGTAATACAAAAATCTTTACCAAGGGGGATGACCATGCGATACTTAACTGCTGGAGAATCACACGGAAAACAATTAACAACAATCATCGAAGGCATACCTGCACAAATGCCTTTATTAAAGGATGAAATTAATCATTCTCTATTACGCAGACAAAAAGGTTATGGACGCGGAAAAAGAATGCAAATAGAAAAAGATTTAGTAGACATTACAAGTGGTGTACGACATGGGTATACACTAGGTTCACCTATCGCACTTGTTATACATAATGATGATTTTAAGCATTGGACGGACATCATGGGAGAAGACCCCATTGAAGACGGCACTAAAATAAGACGTGTTGTAACAAAACCAAGACCAGGTCATGCTGATTTAAATGGTGCGTTGAAATATGGTCATCGCGATATGCGAAACATCCTGGAACGTTCCTCAGCTCGAGAAACTGCAGCTCGAGTTGCTGCTGGAGCGGTTGCTAAAATTATGCTAAAGCATTTAGGAATTGAAGTTTGTGGCTATGTAAAAGAAATTGGTGGTATTCAAGCAACGGATGATGAAACGTTATCGATAGCTAAAAAACAAGAAATATCTGAGCTTTCTCCTGTTCGGACATTGGATGCATCTGTAGAACAACAAATGATGGACGCGATCGATCAAGCAAAGAAGGATGGAGATTCTATTGGTGGTGTAACAGAGGTATATGTAGAAGGCGTACCAGCTGGAATAGGATCCTATGTTCATTATGACCGGAAGCTTGATGCAAGAATTGCAGGTAGTGTTATGAGTATTAATGCATTCAAAGGCGTAGAGTTCGGAATCGGGTTTGAAGCAGCAAAGAAAAATGGCAGTGAAGTCCATGATGAAATTGCATGGACGAAGGAAAGAGGATATTATCGAACATCGAACCGTCTTGGTGGTTTCGAAGGCGGAATGACGACAGGAATGCCGATTGTGGTAAAAGGGGTTATGAAGCCGATTCCGACTTTATATAAGCCACTAAAAAGTGTTGATATTGAGACAAAGGAAACGTTTCATGCAAGTATCGAACGCTCCGATTCTTGTGCAGTTCCTGCTGCCGCTGTTGTGATGGAGCATATTGTTGCTTTTGAAATTGCAAAAGCAATTACAGAACAATTTTCAAGTGATCGATTTGATCAATTAAAGCAAGCATTAAATGATTATCGAGAAGATTTAAGGTGTATGTAATGAAAGCCATTCACATTCATTCGAGTAGTCATTCATATTCCATTTTTATGGAAGAAAAAATTCGTTTCCAAATCGCTGAACTGCTCGACAAAAAATACTCTTCCGTATTCATAATAACCGATAGCAATGTTGCTCCCTTGTATTTAGACGATGTGAAGCAATGCTTTCATTCTATTAAAACTTATACTGAAGTCATTCCAGCAGGTGAGCAGTCTAAAAGTATGGCTTCTTTTTACCAATTGCACACAAAAGCACTTCAATTTGGACTAGACCGCAATGCATTAATAATCGCGTTGGGCGGAGGTGTCGTTGGCGATTTAGCTGGATTTGTTGCAGCTACATTTATGCGTGGAATTGAATATATTCAAATCCCAACTACGATATTAGCACACGATAGCAGTGTAGGTGGAAAAGTAGCAATCAATCATGAACTAGGCAAAAATTTGATTGGTAGCTTCTACCCACCTGCAATGGTGATATATGATGTAGAAACATTACACACACTATCCCCAAAAGAGATTCGTTCAGGATATGCTGAATTATTAAAGGAAGCTTTGCTAGGAGATGCTCATTTTTTAAAAGATATTTTGCAAACGAACTTATCAGTCCTTGATAACGAAACGCTCCGTCAGCATTTATATAAGGGCGTTAACATTAAAGCATCGATTGTTGAACAAGACGAAAGGGAAAATAACGTTCGAAAATATCTTAATCTCGGACATACATTAGGACATGCATTAGAAACAACTCTCGGATATGGGAAAATGACACACGGTGAGGCAGTAGCAATTGGATTGCTTTTTGCGATATATGTCAGTGAAAAATGGTTGAACGCTTCACTTCCTCAAAAAGAAATCTTCACTTGGTTGACCTTGCAAGCATATCCTATGAAGGAATTAGAAGTTGATATTGACTCTATTCTACAAGCAATGAAAACTGATAAAAAAGTTACCAACCAAACGATTCACATGATTTTATTAGAAAAGGTTGAGAAGCCTGTATTAAAAGAAATTGATGATACAAATTTAAAGCAATATTTACTTGCTTTTTTCGGGGAGCTGAATATATTATGATTCGTGGAATTCGCGGAGCAACTACTGTTATAAAAAATATAGAGTCTGAAATATTGCAAAATACAAAACAATTAATCGAAGAAATGGTTACATTGAATCAAGTCCATCCAACTTCTATTTCTCATGTTTTAATTTCAGTTACACCAGATTTAAACGCGACATTCCCTGCAAAAGCACTCCGTTTACTTGAGGGTTGGACATTTGTTCCAGTGATGTGTATGACAGAAATTAATGTACCAACCGGGTTACCAAAGTGCATTCGAATTATGATGGTAGCAAATACAGATATTTCTCAAGATAAAGTCCAGCATGTATTTCACAATGATGCTATCTATTTACGTCCGGATTTACAGAAAGAAGTGGAGGAGAGTCAGTAATGAAATGGAAACCTATCATTGATCAGTTAGCTCCCTATAAGCAAGGGATGCAAATGGAGGATGTAAAGAAAAAGTATGGATTGCAACAAATCGTAAAACTTGCCTCCAATGAAAATCCATATGGATTCTCCCCAAAAGTACCAGATGTCTTTCAACAACAGCAACAATTCGCACTATATCCGGACGGTCATGCAACTGAATTGCGTCAAGTGCTAGCTGAAAAACTCCACGTTGAAGAAGATCAACTCTTGTTTGGAAGTGGCACAGATGAGATTGTTCAAATGATTTGTCGAGCTTTTCTTTATCCGAATACGAATACGGTAATGGCAGCTCCTACTTTTCCACAATACAAGCACCACGCATCCATAGAAGGAGCAACTGTAGTAGAAGTTCCAACAAACTTTGAAGGCTATCATAATCTACAAGGAATGCTTGAAGCGATTGACGAGTATACAAATGTTGTGTGGCTTTGTTCACCGAATAACCCAACTGGAACAAATATCCCTCCAGATGATTTCGATATGTTTCTTGAACAATGTCCAAAAGATACATTAATTGTACTTGATGAAGCTTACTATGAATATCTCAATGAAGAGAAGGATATTCATGCAATAATCAAATTAAAGTGCTATAACAATCTTATAATTTTACGGACCTTCTCTAAAGCATATGGGCTTGCAAGCTTACGCATTGGCTATGCGATTACGAGCCGTGAAATTGCAAGTAAACTGAATGTCGTAAGAGCCCCATTCAACACCACTTCTATCGCTCAAAAGGCAGCAATAGCAGCTTTATCTGATGATGATTTCATCCAACAGACAGTAAGTGAAAACAGACGGGTGAAAACAGAATTTATGCTTTTTCTTCATAAAATTGGCTGGCGTTATTATGATTCGGAAGCGAATTTTTTACTCGTCCAAACGCCTGTAGAGGGAGAGACAGTTTTTGCGTTTTTGTTAAAGCATGGATTTATTGTTCGTCCGGGTGAAGGGATTGGAGTAGCCAATGCCATTCGAGTTACGATTGGAAAAGCGCATGACATGCAAAAACTTCAAGCATTACTATTACAATTTAATACGACATTAAAGGACGGCTGACCTATGAAAACAAAAGTGCTTATTGTAGGACTGGGCCTAATTGGTGGGTCAATCGCCAAAAACTTAGCTCAATCAGATGTTAACCATGTTATTGGTTTTGATGTTCATAAAGCATCTTTAACCTATGCGAAGGAGCATAATATAATTAACGAAATTACAGAAGATCTATTAAACGCATGTCGTTATGTAGACTTTATTATTCTTGCTACACCAATAACGGAAACAATTGCTTACTTAAAGAAATTTAACGAAGTTCCATTTCATAAAGATGTTGTGATCATGGATGTAAGTTCTGTAAAAGGAAAAATAATGAAAACTGCAGCTGAGCTTCATAATGAGCACATCACCTTTATTGGTGGGCATCCAATGGCTGGTTCACATAAAAGAGGCGTACAAGCAGCAAAAGCGCATTTATTTGAAAATGCAATATTTGTATTAACGCCACTACCAAATACGAGACAAGCGCCATTATCAAATTTAAAGCTTCTGTTACAATCATTAAAAAGCAAATTTGTTATTATGCAACCGAATGAACATGATGAAATGACCGGAGTTGTATCACATTTTCCACATTTAATCGCCTCTTCACTTGTGCATCAAGCTAAAAAATGGGAACAGACACATACATATCTTCCCAAGCTTGCTGCAGGTGGATTTCGTGACATTACAAGGATTGCATCAAGTAATCCCGCTTTATGGCAAGATATCTTCTCGCATAACCGAGAAAAAATGTCAGTATTATTAGAAGACTGGATCATGGAAATGAAAGCATTAAAGAATTTATTAGATTATAATAAAACAGATCAAATCATTTCCTATCTAGAGGTAGCCAAAAATTATCGCGATGGGCTTGGTTATAAAGAAAAAGGAGCAGTTCCATCCTTTTATGATCTTTATGTAGATATTCGTGATCAACCAGGCGCCCTTGCCAACGTTGTACAGCTATTAGCAGCGCACGCAATTAGCATAGCAAATATACAAATACTCGAAATACGCGAAGGACTAACAGGAGCGCTTTGCATATCATTTGCAAGTGAAAATGGATTTACACAAAGTGCAAAAATATTACAACAATCAGGTTTTGAAGTAACGATTGCAAATTAACAAGAAGCTCTACGACGAAAGGAGTGTCTCTATTGGATAATAAAGTGCTAATGCGTGCTTCACGTCCACTTACAGGTGAGGTATATGTACCTGGAGATAAATCGATTTCACACCGAGCGGTTATACTTGGCTCTTTAGCGGAAGGTACTACAGAAATAACTAATTTTTTACATGGTGAAGATTGCCTTCGAACGATCACCGCTTTCCAAGCAATGGGGGTAACCATACATAATCGTAATGACAAAGTGATTATCGAAGGAAGGGGAAAAGACAGCCTATGTGAACCAGTAGTGCCATTGTACTTTGGTAATTCAGGTACAACAGCAAGACTCATGCTAGGGCTTTTAGCTGGGATGTCATTTTTTACGGTTGCTTTTGGTGATGAGTCATTAACAAAACGACCGATGGATCGAGTCGTAGAGCCATTAAGGAAAATGGGGGCAGCTATTTCCGGGAGAAATAACGGACGTTTACTTCCATTATCTATCAATGGGAAACAGCTAAAGGGAATTGAATACACGATGCCTGTGCAAAGCGCACAAGTAAAATCAGCGTTATTACTTGCTGGATTATTTGCCGAAGGAAAGACGACCATTACAGAAGATGTTTCAACTCGAAACCATACAGAAAATATGTTACAGGCATTTGGAGCAACTATTTCTGTGGAAGAAAAAACGATTACACTCATCCCTAACAGGAAATTAAAAGCTACGAATGTATTTGTCCCTGGGGATATTTCATCTGCTGCCTTTTTTATGGCAGCTGCAATAATCGTACCTGAAAGTAATGTAACATTAAAAAATGTAGGTATCAATCCTACCCGTGCAGGAATTCTAGATGTTTTAGACAAAATGGGAGCAGCATATTCTATTCAAAATAAACAGGAAGTTGCTGGAGAAGCTTTGGGAGACATATCGATAGCTTATAGCAAATTAAAAGGCACTACGGTTGAAGGTCCACTTATTCCTAGGCTTATCGATGAAATTCCTGTTATCGCCTTAATCGCAACCCAAGCAGAAGGTACTACTATAATTAAGGATGCGAGCGAGTTACGAGTAAAAGAAACGGATCGAATTCAGGCGGTAGTCGATGTTTTATCAAAACTTGGCGCAGACATAACCGCTACAGAGGATGGGATGATAATTCATGGAAAAACAGTCTTAAGCGGCGCTCCTGTTTCATCTTATTATGATCATCGCATTGCAATGATGGCTGCAATCGCATCACTTATTGCACAGGGCAAGGTTGAGATTGATGATGTCTCACCAATCGCTATTTCTTATCCGACATTTTTTGAAGAATTAAATCGGATATGATCGTACGTGAGAGAATCTAGAGTTACTCAGATTCTCTCATTTTACATTTTCATATTATCCATTTACTATGGAAATTAGAATGGTTTTAAGAAAGGAAGTTTCTTTATGAATCTAATCGAAGAAGCTAGTCGTTTATTTGAAAACGAGCAAACAGAAGAAGCACTTCAATTAATTAATAATTATATACCTAATCTAGATGACGAAGAGAAATATACGATTGCACAGTTGTTCATGCAATGGGGATTCTTACAAAATGCATTAGAGCTGTTAAGCGTACTACGAGAAAAATATCCGAACGAAAGCAATATTAAGCTCGAGTTAGCAGATATTTATATTGAGTTAGACGAGGATGAACATGCAATTGATTTACTACATCAAATTGAGCTAGAGGATGAGGCTTATATTCCGTCACTTATGCTGCTTGCAGATCTCTACCAAGTTCAAGGGCTTTACGAAGTAGCGGAGCAAAAACTATTGCAAGCGAAACAACTTGCACCACAAGAAGAAGTGATTGATTTCGCTTTAGGAGAATTGTTATTTTCGATAGGCGAATATAAGCGTGCGATTGTTTATTACGAGCGCATGAACCAAGAAGAAATGGTACATGTTTCTATCAATGAACGATTAGCAGAAGCATATGCTGCAACTGGAGAATACGAGAAAGCATTAACACTGTATGCTAAATTGGATTCTGAAAACGCAGATACGTTATTTAAATATGGGACAACTGCTCATCAAGCAGGGAGAAATGATATTGCGATCCATGCTTGGAAGAAAGTAATGGAGTTAGATCCACTATATACCTCCGTTTATCTTTTGTTAGCCACTGCATATGAAGAGGAGAATTTAATCAAAGAAGGATATGAAACGGCGAAAAAAGGAATTGAAAAGGACGAGTTTAACAAAGAACTGTTTTTCCTTGCTGGTTCATTGGCTCACCAACTAAATGATAACGACACAAGTGAACAACTCGTGCGCGAAGCAATCGCACTTGATCCAGATTATAAGGAAGCCGTGTTATTCTTAATCGAATTCTTTAAAGAAAAAGAAGAATATGAATCCATCATTGAACTAATTCAAGAAATTCAACAGCTTGGAGCAAGTGACCCGCTTTATGAGTGGGAGCTTGCACGAGCATATGTAGAAATGGAATTTTTTGATGATGCATTAAATAGCTATTCTGAAGCATATAATAATTTAAATGAAGACAGTGACTTTTTAAAGGAGTATGGTTACTTTTTAATTGAAGAAGGGAGGACAGAACAAGCAATTTCTGTACTTCGAATGTATTTAAAGGAACAGCCCTTAGATACGGAAACGGAGGAATATGTTCACCGGTTAAAAGATGCTTAGTCATACTTATTGTTATGTGTGAATTGTAAGAGGGGGGAATAGTCATGCAAACTCCAGTCTCCGTAAAAGACAAGAAAAGCTTTATTGAATGGTTTTTAAATAACCATCAGTTAAAAAAGCGAGAGAGTGTGTGGATATTAAACTACATTATTAATCATGATATCATTTTAGAAAATATCCATTTTGTTCGTGATGCAAAATTTTGCCCCAGAAGTATAATTATTTCAACGCAATGCTCCAATGAGATTCCCTTTCGGTTTTATAAGAACCACGTCGTTACGAATGATGCGGAGAAATCATTCCATGATATTCGATTAAATCAACAGGAAGCATTGTATATTCAATTGAACTTTAAAAACGTAAAGCAAAATCCTTTATACGTTACTGTATTAGAGGAAAACCCATATATCCCAGATGAATTTCTAATAACAAAGCAGGATCAGGAATTTGCAGCACAAATCTTAGATCAAACCGTATATGAATTTAGAAAGAAGCATATCATCAAAGCAATTGATTTAGCGTTAGATAATCGGGACAAAGAACAATTTCAGCTTTTAACAGAGTCATTACGTCAATTAGAGTCGAGATATTCAAATCAACCTTTTTAAAGGTTGATTTTTTTTGCTTAAATAGATAGAATTCATACGAAGTCATTATTTACAAAATTATTATTCAACGATACAGAGGGGTGTAATTCAATTGAAATGGAAGAAAGCTGATGTTGAAAAATATGTTCAAGCAAAAGAATATATCGATACGATTCTGTTACCATTAATCCCTTTTCAATTTTCCCAGGATAAGGATATAGAATTGGTTGCTTCACAAAATGATCTGTTACATATTTTTGCTTCTGAAATTGAAAAAGAGCTTGCAGGGAGAGTCATGCTACTTCCAAGCTATCATTATATTAGTAGCGCAGCTAAAAGTGAAGAATATCTCCGGCTAAATTCATGGATTCAAGAAACGGAGAAACAGCCTTTTGAGCACGCTATTCTGCTTACTTTTGATGCAAGCTGGAAAAAATATGAAAAGGAAATAACAGGTAACTTGATTTGGTTACCAATGATTCAAAGTGAGTCATTTGATTCAAAGCAAATAAAAGGACTTATAAAAAATCAGGTTGAACAAATATGTGAGATGATTCGTGCATATTGGCAGTAATTCCCTCTGTTTCTCAGGAAAGGATTGCAACCCAATCTTTTGCAGTTTTTATATTGACCGTCCTTATAGTTTACGCTATCATGGTAATGTCCTAGTAATATATTTTAGTAGTGATTGTCCGTGATTATAATAAAGGGGGGAAAATCATGAGTGATTACAAGCAACAAGTATCCCGTCGACAGTTTTTGAACTATACATTGACTGGCGTTGGTGGTTTTATGGCTGCTGGAATGCTTGCATCACCACTGCGCATGGCAATCGATCCAGTGTTACAGCCATCACGCTCTGGGGATTTAGCGAATGTTGGACTAGCTGAAGAAGACATAACGACAGAACCCCAACGTGTAGAGTGGAAGGTTGAACAAGTAGACGGTTGGTATGAATCCGAGGTTACAAAATCTGCATGGGTATTTAAAAATGACAAAGGGGAAATTGTTGCCCTATCACCAGTATGTAAGCACCTTGGATGCATGGTTTCTTGGGAAGGAAGCGAAAAGTATCCGAATGAGTTCTTTTGTCCTTGTCATGATGGTAGGTATTATAAGGACGGTACAAACGTACCAGGAACACCACCACCAGAACCACTTGATGTTTTTGAACAAAAAGTTGAAAATGGTATGTTATTTCTTGGAAAAGCACATCCCAGAAAGGGGGCGTAATCATTTATGTTACAAAAAGTTTATGATTGGATAGATGAACGCGTAGATATTACGCCAATTTGGCGGGATATTGCCGATCATGAAGTACCTGAGCATGTTAACCCTGCTCACCACTTCTCAGCCTTTGTATATTGTTTTGGAGGACTAACCTTCTTTGTAGTGGTAATTCAGATTTTATCTGGTATGTTTTTAACGATGTATTATGTTCCAGACATTGAAAATGCATGGAAATCAGTTTATTATTTGCAAACCCAGGTAGCACATGGACAAATCGTTCGTGGAATGCACCATTGGGGAGCGAGTGTTGTTATTGTAATGCTTTTATTACATACACTCCGAGTATTCTTCCAAGGAGCATATAAAAAACCACGTGAATTAAACTGGATCGTAGGGGTTTTGCTTTTCTTTATTATGCTCGGTTTAGGCTTTACAGGCTACTTATTACCTTGGGATAATAAAGCCTATTTCGCGACAGAGGTTGGATTAAATATTGCTGGTGAAGTTCCTTTCATTGGTGATTATCTTAAAACACTTTTAGCTGGAGATGTAGAGATTGTTGGTGCACAAACATTGACGCGATTCTTCGCGATTCATGTATTCTTCTTACCAGGAGCTCTCTTTGCATTAATGGCTGTTCACTTTATATTAATTCGTAGACAAGGGATATCTGGACCACTATAAAAAGGGGAGGGAATACTGTGCATAAAGGAAAAGGAATGAAATTTGTTGGCGATTCACGTGTGTCTGCTGAACGCAAATCAACAATTCCAAAAGACTACTCGGAATATCCGGGAAGAACAGAAGCCTTTTGGCCAAACTTTTTATTAAAGGAATGGTTAGTTGGATCTGTATTTTTAGTTGGATTTCTTAGCTTAACATTAGCACACCCATCTCCTTTAGAAGGAGTGGCAGATCCGACAACTCCAGGGTATATTCCATTACCCGATTGGTATTTCTTATTTTTATACCAATTACTGAAATATAAATTCGCAAGTCAAGCCTATGTGTTATTAGGTGTAATTGTTATTCCAGGTCTAGCATTTGGAGCTCTATTATTAGCACCATTTCTAGACAATGGGCCAGGACGTAGACCACATCAACGTCCAATTGCCGTAGGGATGATGATCCTTGGATTAGCATCTGTTATTTGGCTCACATATGAGTCTGCTGCAGCTGTTGATTGGGAGCAAAGAGCAGAGGCTAACAAGCCAATTCCTGCCTCAAGTGTAGAAATAGATAAAGAAGATCCAGGATATGCTGTTTTTGAATCGAATTGTTTGGCATGTCATGGAGAGGATCTTTCTGGTGGAGCTGCAGGACCTTCCTTAATCGGGACGGAATATTCAGCAGAGGAAATTGCTGATATTGCAAAAAACGGTATCGGTTCTATGCCTGCAGATCAATTTAAAGGTACAGAAGAAGAATTACAGCAGCTTGTTGACTTTATTATGTCTGTAAACGAACAAGCAAAATAAACTATATTAGCACCTTTGTCAATTCATTGACGAAGGTGCTTTTTACAATTAAATAATAGTTACTTATTGAAATATACTGCTACAATAGATAAGCTAAGCATAATAACTTTCAGAAAAACTAAGCAAAGAGAGGATCTTCCTCATGTTAAAGTACTTACTTTTAGACAAACGTTTTTTAATTTTATTATTTATCGTTAATTTAGCGGGGACAATTTATGGGTTTTATTGGTATAAATATCAACTAGCGATGACGCCAAATATTTTTCTTTTATTTGTTCCAGATAGTCCCACAGCAAGTTTGTTTTTTACCATATTTTTGTTGTTTTTTATTTTTGGTAGAAACACGCCATACATAGAAGCACTTGGAATGATCACGCTATTCAAATACGGGGTATGGGCAGTAGTGATGAATGTATTAACATTAATTGTAGATGGTTCATTAAGTCCAGCCGGATATATGCTTATTGCCTCACATGGAGCAATGGCTATTCAAGGATTGTTATACGCCCCATATTACAAGATAAAAACTCGCCATATTGTCGTCGCTGCTATTTGGACATTACATAATGATGTTATTGATTACGTATTTGGAATGATGCCAATGTATGGCTCATTAAATAATTTCATGGATAAAATTGGTTATTTTACATTTTGGCTAAGCATCCTATCAATTAGCATCGCTTATTGGCTCACAAAAGAAAAAAGTACAAAGCCTCTTCGTCTGTAAACGTTATATCTACCTTTTGGTACACATACATTAGTATAAAAGTGTATCAAAGGAGGATCTCTATGCTAAAAAAGCAATTAAATAAGATAACCAGCCTCAGTTGGTTTATCATAGGGATTTTCACCATTGTCATCTCAGAAAATAAACTTTACGCTCAATCGATTGAAGAAGATACAAAAGAAAGTAGCGGAATGATTCCGCTTTTTTGGATCATTATCATTGTCGGTGGATGTATTGCCCTTACATTATCTTACGTTAGTTGGAGAAAATATAAAGGTGAAAAAAATAAACAAAAACAAGATCAAATAGTTGACTGATGCACTTAATTTGACTAAAATTGACCTTATCACTAAAAATTTTTCTACACACTAATGGAGGAATGAACATGCCAGGATCTTTTGGTGGCTATATCATTTATATGGCGCTATTGTTGATCATCCCACTTTGGGCACAATCAAAAGTTAAATCCACTTATAATAAATTTTCACGGGTACCTACATCATCAGCGATGACTGGTGCTGAAGTAGCGCGAAAGATTTTAAATGATAATGGAATATATGATGTACAAATTGAAGAAACAAGAGGAGTACTTTCAGATCATTATGATCCAAGAAAGAAAGTAGTTCGTCTATCCAGCTCTAATTTTCACGGACATTCCATGGCTGCTTCTGCGGTAGCCGCACATGAAGTAGGACATGCTATCCAGCATGCAGAAGGGTATGCATTCTTGAGATTTCGCAGTGCACTAGCTCCTGCTGCAAACTTAGGATCAAATTTATCATTTTTCCTAATTATTGCCGGTTTCATCTTTGGAATGCTCCAATTAGCCGTTGTTGGGGTTGCGTTTATGTCTGTTGCTGTCTTATTCCAACTTGTAACACTTCCGGTTGAATTTGATGCTTCTAATCGAGCGATGGCGCAGTTAGTTTCAACGGGGATAATTCGAAACAATGAAGAGCGCGATACAAAAAAAGTATTAAATGCAGCAGCAATGACATATGTTGCAGCAGCATTAGTAGCTGTAGCTGAGTTAATCCGTTTTATATTAATTATTGTTGCAAATAATAGAGATTAAAAAAAGGGATGATGCGATCATCCCTTTTTTATGTTAATCCTCATGAATGGGGTTTTTATTTTCATCTAATGTAAAGCCTTCACCAACAACATCATGAACAGCACTTACAGCAACAAAAGCATGTGGATCTATTGTATTAATAATTGCTTTTAGTCGAACAATTTCGTTTCTACCAACAACACAATATAGTACATCTCTGTTTTCACCTGTAAAGCTACCACGTCCACTAAGAACAGTAACTCCACGATCCATCTCAGTCATAATTTTTTGCGCTATTTCGTTACTTTTGCCAGATATAATGGTAGCACCGCGTGCAGAATAGGCACCTTCTTGAATAAAATCGATTACTCTTGCCCCAATGTAAACCGCAAGAAGGGTATACATCCCTTCCACTAATTCAAGAATGGTAAAGACGGATGTTGCGATTACGAAAAAGTCGAATAAAAACATCGTTCTTCCCATACTCCAGCCTACATATTTATGTACGAGTCTTGCGATAATGTCGACACCGCCTGTAGTACCTCCATAACGGAAAATGATTCCGAGTCCAACCCCAATAAATACACCGGCGAACAGCGCTACTAACGTCATGTCATTTTCAAGGTGAATAAGAAACATATGCTTTTGGAAAACACTTAAAAACACGGACACAGAAAGTGTTCCAATAATGGTATAGTAAAATGTATTGCGTCCTAGAAATCGCCAGCCAACAAAAAACACCGGCACATTTAAGATAATATTTGTAATAGCTGGATCCCAATTAAAAGCAAAATAAAGCAATAACGTTATCCCAGTAAACCCACCTTCACCGAGATTATGCTGCATATTAAAATGAACAAGGCCAAATGAAAAAATTGCTGATCCGAGTAGAATAAAAAAGATATTTTTAAGCTTTAATCCAAGAATCAAGGTGATCCCCCTAACATGTCCAAATTACGCTATTCATGCTGCGCTTGTTCCATTATAATAAAATCATCTCTGACAAACAATTTATGTGAATATATAATTTGTCAAAATTGCATGGATTAAGTAACATAAAAGATAATTACTAAGAAAAAGGGGTGCTTCTCATCAATACTCCACTATATGATACAAAAATGATTCAACAGCGTGTTGACAATTATATCTCACAATTTAAAGAAGGTTATTTTTCACCTTTGGCACTTATGGCTCGTCTAACAGAAGAAATAGGAGAGCTTGCACGTGAAGTAAATCATCATCATGGCGAAAAGCCTAAGAAATCTTCTGAAAAAGCGAAAACAATGGATGAAGAGTTAGGTGATGTTCTTTTCGTTCTTACATGCTTTGCGAATTCATTAGATATTGATCTTTCCGAAGCGTTTGAGCGTTCTATTCAAAAAATTGAAACACGAGATAAACATCGTTGGACACGGAAGGATTAGTCATCATCAGGAACGAGGAGGAATTAACATGACAATAAAAGTAATAATAGCTGGACCAAGAGGAAGAATGGGTAAGGAAGCCGTTAACATGGTTGCAAATTCCGATGATTTTCAATTAGTTGCGTGCATTGATACGAAAAATGATGGTAAAAAACTGCATGAAGTGTTACCTTATCCTGAACTTGATGTACCAATCTTTATTAATCCAGAGGAATGCTTCCACACAGTTGCAGCGGACGTATTTGTAGATCTAACTGTTCCGGAGAGTGGCTACTTTCATACGAGGCTTGCATTGATGTTTAATTTGCGACCTGTTATCGGAACAACTGGCTTTACAGCAGAACAACTAGATGAATTACAAAAGCTTTCCAAGGAAAAAGATTTAGGTGGCGTCATTGCTCCTAATTTCGCCCTTGGCGCTGTGCTTATGATGCAATTTTCTCGTCAAGCAGCAAAATATTTTCCGGATGTTGAAATTATCGAAATGCATCATGATCAAAAGTTAGATGCTCCTTCAGGTACAGCAGAAAAAACAGTAGCACTAATCCAAGAAACAAGAACAAGCAAAAAGCAAGGACATCCAAATGAAAAGGAAACAATTGCTGGCGCTAGAGGAGCAGAGAAGGATGGTATTCGCATTCACAGTGTAAGACTTCCTGGTCTTGTTGCTCATCAAGAAGTGATATTTGGCGGTCCAGGTCAAACGCTAACTTTAAGACACGATTCGTTAAATCGAGATTCATTCATGTCAGGTATTCATTTTGCTATAAAGCAGGTCATGGAAATGAAAGCACTTGTATATGGATTAGAGAATTTAATGGAATTGAACGTTTAACAAGAAAATTTATTAAAATTACCCTATTGGAGGTACATCATGAATATTGCCTTAATCGCACATGATAAAAAAAAGCAAGATATCATTCGTTTTAGTATCGCATATCAACATGTATTAAAAGAGCATCAATTATTTGCAACAGGCACAACTGGCAAGATGATTCATGAAGCAACAGGTCTACCGGTACATCGTTTTTTATCCGGTCCAATGGGAGGAGACCAACAAATTGGTGCCATGATTGCAAATAATGACATGGATGTTGTTATCTTTTTCCGAGACCCATTAACAGCACAGCCCCATGAACCAGATGTTAGCGCCTTAATGCGGTTGTGTGATGTGCATCTGATTCCATTGGTTACGAACCTTGCAGCCGCTGAAATTGCGATTCATGGTCTACAACGAGGGGACTTAGCGTGGCGAGAGATTGTAAAAGAACAGAGGGAAAAAAATCAATGAAAATAGGTATTACTTGCTATCCAACCGTGGGAGGGTCAGGTGTTATTGCAACCGAACTCGGAATGCTGCTAGCAGAAAAAGGAAATGAAATTCACTTTATCACTTCAAGTCTTCCGTTCCGTCTTAATCGTGTACATCCAGCCATTTATTATCATGAAGTGGAGTTAAATCATTATCCGGTTTTTCAATATCCACCATATGATTTATCACTTGCTTCTAAAATGGCTGAAGTAATTGATCGTGAAAAATTAGATATTCTACACGTTCATTATGCAATGCCACACGCTATATGTGCGATATTAGCGAAACAAATCGCTACCCATGATGTGAAAATTGTCACTACTTTACACGGAACAGACATTACGGTTCTCGGAATTGACCCGACGTTTAAGAAAATGATCAAATATGGAATTGAGGAATCAGATGCGGTAACTGCAGTGTCGAATCATCTTGTTTCTACGACCGCAACTATGCTAGAGACCGACAAACCTATTTCTGTTATCTATAATTTCGTTAACGAACAAGAGTACTATAAAAAAGACACATCGCAAATCAAACGAGAATTCGGAATTCAGCAGGATGAAAAAGTAATCATTCATATTTCTAACTTTCGTAAAGTAAAACGACTTGAAGATGTCATTCAAACCTTTGCACTTGTACGTAAAAAGCAAAAAGCAAAGCTACTGCTCGTTGGAGATGGACCAGAGTGTTCAACTATATTCCAGCTTGTCCAAGAATTAGGTGTGGAAGAAGACGTACGCTTTCTTGGAAAGCAAAAAAATATAAGTGAACTGTTATCCATTTCAGATGTTAAACTTTTATTATCTGAAAAAGAAAGCTTTGGACTCGTATTACTTGAAGCTATGGCATGTGAAGTGCCTTGTATTGGAACGAATATTGGTGGAATTCCAGAAGTTATCACGCATAATGAAACAGGGTTCGTCGTTGAGTTAGGGGCGATACAACAAGCTGCCGCTTATACCGTTCAGCTATTGGATAACGAACCACTTCACGAAAAGTTTGCGAAAGCAGCACTAGAGCGAGCAAGAGAACTGTTCCATTCAGATCGAATAGTAGACCAATATATCCAGCTTTATGAAGATACATTGAAGAAATAAGTAAGGAATTGATACATGATGCTTATAGAACCATTTATACAAGCACTTCCTATTATTCAAACGATAGAAAAAAACGGCCACCAAGCATTCTTTGTTGGTGGATGTGTTCGTGACTATTTATTAAAACGTGCAATAGGGGATATTGATATCGCTACATCGGCTACTCCTGATCAGGTAAATGCAATGTTTGATCAAGTTATCCCAGTCGGTATAAAGCATGGCACAGTCATTGTACGCCACGAAAAACAATCTTATGAAGTGACAACCTTTCGTGCAGAGGGGAGCTATTCAGATAAGCGACATCCAGATACGGTCGTTTATTTAGATAATATTGAGAAGGATTTGGAACGTCGAGATTTTACGATTAATGCAATGGCAATGGATACTCATGGGGAAATTATCGATTTATTTCATGGGCAAGTAGATTTAGCTAAAGGAATAATTCGTACAGTTGGAAATGGCTACGACCGTTTTATGGAGGATTCACTTCGAATTATTCGTGCGCTTCGCTTCACAAGTCAGCTAGGCTTTACAATAGAAAAAAATACATTAGAAGCAATGATAGCAGTCCAACATCAGATTGATTTTTTAGCGATTGAACGAATTACGAATGAGCTCATAAAGCTATTTTCAGGAGAATACGTTGATTTAGGGATTGCCTTTCTAAAAAAAACGAATATTGATCAACATCTCCCAATTATAAAGGATAATCCTCGTTTTTTTGAAAGGCTTCCTGTTCCTTTTCCACCCGTAAAAAACGCTGAGGAATTGTTTTGTTTATTTACATACATGAATAAAGATATTTCAATTCAGGACTGGGTAAAAGCTTGGAAGTGCTCTAATAAAACAAAAAACAATGCGATGGCTTTGTTAGATGCACTACAGCACCTTAAAAAAAATGAGTTAGACAGGTGGCTCGTATATAAATTAAATAGACCGTTGTTTCCTAGCTTTATTCGATTAGCTAATACATTACTTGATCAAGATATCGCACTCGAACATATGCATGCTTTATACGAGCAACTGCCCATTTATTCAGTGAGCGATTTAGAAATAAATGGATATGATCTTATCCAGCTGTTTCCAGATGTAAACCAGGGACCTTGGTTAAGAGAGATGATTAATAAAATAGAATACGCTGTTGTTGTTGGACAGGTTGTAAATAATAAATCAGAAATAAAGGAGTGGATAAAATGGAATCCACCCGGAATAAGCTAATCGATATCCTAGCGAAGAATGACAATCAATTTATTTCCGGTCAGATGCTTTCAGATAGATTGAACATTTCCCGTAGCGCAATTTGGAAGCATATGAAAGAACTTGAAAAAGACGGTTACATAATAGAAGCCCGGCCTAAATTAGGCTATCGAATTAGCGGGTTTCCCAACAAAATCAGTGAAAACACGTTACAATGGGGCTTAAAAACAAAGTGGCTTGGGCAGACAATTATTCACAAAAAATCGACCACCTCTACACAACATCTGGCACATCAGGCTGCACTTGAAGGAGCAAAACACGGAACCGTATTTATAGCGGATGAACAAACGATGGGTAAAGGAAGAATGGACAGGAAATGGCATTCTAAAATGCATAAAGGAATATGGTTAAGTATGCTATTACGACCGACAATTCCTCCTCATCTTGCACCACAGCTTACCTTATTAACTGGTACGGTACTTGCAGAAGTCCTGGAGAAAGCTGGTGATGTTGTACCATTCATTAAATGGCCAAACGATATTATCCTTGATGATAAAAAAACCGCCGGAATACTAACAGAAATGCAAGCAGAGCATGACCGCATACAGTATGTTGTGATTGGTATTGGCATTAATGTAAATCACGAAGAAAACGATTTTCATGAAGAAGTGAAATCAAAGGCAACTTCTTTAAAAATTGCTTCTAAGCATAATTGGGATTTAAATCAATTGATCCAAGATATTTTACTAGCATTTGAAAGTGCTTATGAACGCTTTATCGAGAATGACTTTTCCACCATTCGAACAAAGTGGATCGCTTATGGCTATAAGATGAATCAATACGTAGATATTAAAGCTGGAAATAGGAATTGGGAAGCTAAATTAATTGGCATCGATTCGAATGGGGCACTTTTAATTGAAAACAAAGATGGTACATCTGAAAAGCTATATTCTGCTGAAATTAATTGGTTTAAGGAGTGTAATTAATGATAACGACGACTGATTTACGAAGGATGAAAGAAGAGCAGGAGAAAATCACAATGCTCACAGCGTACGATTATCCATCAGGAAAGCTTGCAGAATCAGCTGGTATCGATATGATTCTTGTTGGAGATTCTTTAGGAATGGTCGTACTAGGATACGATTCCACCGTTCAAGTAACAGTAGACGATATGATTCACCATGCAAAAGCAGTTAAACGAGGGGCTAAAAATACATTTACAGTCGTTGACATGCCCTTTATGTCATATCATATTTCACTAGCCGATGCTTTGCAAAATGCACAACGGATATTTCAAGAAACGGAAGCACAAGCAGTAAAGGTGGAAGGTGCAACTGAAAGAACGATAACATTAACAAAACAACTAACAGAGGCCGGAATACCAGTTGTGGCACATTTAGGCTTAACTCCTCAAACGGTAAACGTACTTGGTGGCTATAAGGTACAAGGAAAAGACCTTCATGCTGGTGAAAAGCTGCTCCAAGATGCAAAAGAACTTGCAAACAATGGGGCAATTGCGCTTGTTCTGGAATGTATACCAACAGAGTTAGCTACAATCGTTTCAGATGCCATCCCAATCCCGACCATTGGGATTGGAGCTGGAATTGATTGTGATGGGCAAGTGCTTGTATATCACGATATTCTAACTTACGGTGTATCACGTTTACCGAAATTTGTTAAATCATATGCTGATTTTAATAATTTAGGTACAGAAGCGATTAAGGAATACATCAAAGAAGTTAAATCATCTACATTCCCAACGGATGAACATTCATTTTTCATTAAAGATAAGAAATATCTTCCTGCTCAGGAATAAAGGTGGTAGCGAATGGAAATTATCCGAACTGTTGACAAAATGCGTTTGAAAATTAATGCACTTCAAGCTGCCAAGAATACGATCGGCTTCGTGCCGACGATGGGCTATTTTCATGAAGGGCATCTACGACTAATGGAAGAAGCCAAAAAAGAGAATACAATAACGATTGCAAGTATCTTCGTAAATCCACTGCAATTTGGACCAAATGAGGATTTTGATAACTATCCAAGAAATGAAAAGCGAGATATACAATTAGCTGAAAAAGTGAATGTAGATTTTCTGTTTATTCCAACCGTAAATGAAATGTATCCACAAAATATGAAAATAAACGTTTCCATTCTTGATCGAACGGATGTGCTTTGCGGAAGATCGAGACCCGGCCATTTTAATGGAGTTATTACAGTTTTAACGAAGCTATTTCATATTATTCAACCAGATAATGTTTACTTTGGACTGAAGGATGCACAGCAAGTAGCAGTCGTCGATGCTTTAATACAGGATCTGAATTTTCCGATTCATTTACATGGAGTCCCTACCGTTCGAGAGCAGGATGGCCTAGCAAAAAGCAGCCGAAACGTAAATTTAACCCTTGCTGAGCGTAAAAATGCACCCATTCTAGCCAAGGCTTTACAGGATGGACGTCGATTAGTAGTTGACGGAGAAACAGATACTGATATCATTATAAATGAGGTAACTAAAAGTTTGCATGCATGTATAGGAAAGATAGACTATATCGAACTACTATCTTTTCCTGAACTAAGGCCTGTTGAGACAATTAATCAACACGTTATTTTAGCGGTGGCTGTGCAATATAACCATGCACGATTAATTGATAACATAATATTTGATCAAAATGGAACGATAATTGATTATTACCATAAGGAGAAATGACATGTTTCGTACGATGATGAAGGCAAAAATTCATTGCGCTACGGTTACGGAGGCCAATCTTCATTATGTCGGTAGCGTAACTATTGATGAATCAATATTAGAGCAAGTAGATATACTCCCTCACGAAAAGGTCCAAATCGTAAATAATAATAATGGAGAACGATTTGAAACGTATGTCATACCTGGAAAAAGAGGTTCGGGTACCATTTGTCTAAACGGGGCAGCAGCACGGCTTGTTCAAAAAGGAGATATTGTCATTATTATCGCTTATGCAATGATTGCAAATGATGAGCTAGCATCCTTTAGACCAAAAGTAGCACTAATGAATTCCAAAAACGAGGTGGACCAGTTGATCAACCAAGAGCCTCCTTTAACGGAACCTGATCGTATCATTTAGTGGTGAAAACTCTTATCTAAGGATAGGGGTTTTCTTTATTGATCATACGAATAGAGAAAGGGCGGTGATATAATGACAAAATATGTAGTATTTGATTTAGAAACAACCGGACATAGTCCAAATAACGGAGATAAAATTATCGAAATCGGCATCGTAGTTATTGAGGATTTTAAAATAGTAGCAGATTACACAACATTATTAAATCCCGGCAAACCAATTCCACCGTTTATTACAAACCTTACTGGGATTGACGATAAGGCAGTGGAATCTGCGCCTTGTTTTACAGATGTGGCTTCAAAAATAACATCGATGTTTAAAGACAGCTTCATTATTGCACATAATGTTCCGTTTGATCTTGGCTTTCTAAATGAAGCACTACCTGAAGCTGGTTACACTATGCTTGAAAATTTGGTGATTGATACTGTTGAGTTAGCAAGAATCTTGATTCCGCAAGCTCCGAGCTTTAAATTAGGGCAACTGGCACAATACTTGAACATTACGCATGATGATCCGCACCGTGCCTTGTCAGACGCTTATGTAACTGCTAAATTATTTTTGGCTTTAAAAGAAAAGCTGTTTTCATTACCTTTTGAAACGGTTCAACAGCTAATGAAGATAGAAACGAAGCTGCAATCCAATTTAGAGCATCTTTTAACACAGCATTTAGAATTGCTTCGGTTTTCATCGTCAACTAATGAAGAGATCGTATCATTCCATGGTCTAGCATTTAAAAAACAAACAGATTTAAGGAACCAAGATATAAAGTTAGACATGGCATTTGGAGAATATCTTGATACCATTTACGCCCCTAAAGGTGGACTTGAAAAGTCAATTAACAACTTTGAATCTAGACCTGGTCAACAGCGAATGTCTGAATGTATCTTTGATTCATTTCAATCAAAACAGCATGCCTTAATTGAGGCAGAGACAGGAACAGGGAAATCATTTGCATACTTAATTCCCGCTATTTATCATGCAGTTCGAACTAAAAAACGTGTTGTTGTTAGTACACATACGACCCAGCTTCAATCTCAATTGCTCAATGAAGAAATTCCTGTACTAAAACGTCTCCTGAATTTTCCATTTCAAGTAGCGTTAATGAAAGGGAAACAGCACTATATTAGCCTTGAAAAAGTGGAAAGAGAGCTTTCTAAATATGATGCTGACAATTACGATATTGCATTAACAAAAGCAATGCTTCTTGTTTGGCTTACCGAGACGAATACTGGAGATTTAGATGAAATAAACTTTCCTGCTGGAGGTTATAGTTTTATAAGAAAGGTGTCGACTGAATCGGAGGATTATACAAATCCACATTCTCCTTGGTTTACCTATTCGTACTATCACCGTGCTCGGAAGTTAGCAGAACATGCAGATATTGTTATCTTAAATCATGCATTACTTTGTACGGATGTTTTTAATGATTATCAGCATATACCTTCCTATGATTATGCAATTATTGATGAAGGACATCATTTAGAAGCTGTAGCATCACAGCATTGTGGCTTAAAGCTCGATTATGTTCATTTATTATATACACTTAACCAAATCGGTTCAGGTGGTGACGGGAACTGGCTAGCAACTGTTCGAAATACGTATCCGGCTTTACAATCTGCGTTTACCATTGAAGCTTGCGGAAACTTGTTTAATGATCTCAAGCAAGAAGTAGATGATCTTTTCCGTGGTATATATCATTATGTGCATAAGAAGCGATATAATCGACAAAATGTAAGTGATATAGGCAGGATACAATATCGAATTAATCATGAAGATTTTGAAGATCGCTTTTGGAATACGATTCAAGATATGGCGGCTCGTCTTCGATATTTACTTCAAAAACAATGTGCTGTTCTTACCTTGATTGAAAAGGAGACAGAAGTTGATATCCATGTACGTGATGAAGCAAAGAAACTAAAGGATATACTGCAACAATTTCACGAAAGTATCCATCATATGTTAATAACACGAAATATCGAAAATGATGTGAGATGGATTGAAGCAGAAGGAGGCGGCCCTAAAAATGCGGTTTATTTATATAGTGAGCCAACTAACTTGTCAGCCTTACTTGAAGATTCTTTTTTCCTGAAAAAGAAAAGTATCATTTTAACTAGTGCAACGTTGTCTATAAAAGGTTCTTTTTCATTTATTCGCTCACAATTAGGAATGCCAAAAGAGCGAACGGTAGAAGAGCGAATAGCGTCTCCGTTTGACTATAAAGAACAAGTAAGGCTATTCATACCAAATGATTTCCCTGACATTAAACAAGGTGACTTAGATGACTTTGTATATTCGACTTGTGAAGCGATTGTATCAATGGCTGAAATAACTAAGGGAAGAATGCTTGTATTGTTTACGTCCTACGAAATGCTTAAGCAAACGTATTTTTTTTTAAAAGAAACAATGAATACAGAGGAATATTATTTGATTGCACAAGGGCTCTCAAGCGGCAGTAGAGAAAGGTTAAAAAAGAATTTTCAAACGTTCGACAAAGCAATTTTATTAGGAACGAGCTCTTTTTGGGAAGGTGTCGATATTCCTGGCGAGGATTTATCATGTGTCATGATTGTAAGGCTTCCATTTCAACCGCCAAATCACCCGGTGTATGAAGCAAAAGCAAATGCATTAAAAGAAGCAGGTAAAAATGCATTTATGGAATTAGCGCTACCAAATGCAGTTATTCGCTTTAAACAAGGATTTGGACGGTTAATTCGTTCGAAAAGTGATCGAGGCATCGTATTTGTATGTGATGCACGTATTAAAAAAGCACGATATGGAAAGTATTTCTTAGAATCAATTCCAGATGTCCAAGTGAGCTATGGAAATACTTCAAAAATAATGGATGAAGCAAGTATTTGGTTTAATAAAAAATCCGACTGATGCCTTTGTCATCAGTCGGAATAGAGAGGGTTAGGTGATTTTTTTGTTGAAATAAATAAAAATAGAACAAAAAACACGCAAGGCTTGGTATACTAAGGAGTGTAATTTATTTTATTTATCTTCAACACTTACTCTATAGTGTAAGCTATTCGTTCTGAACTATGAGTAACAAAAATTGATAAACAAAGCAGTTTTTTTTACTGGAGGGATCAAATTGCAATGGAACGAACGTACATAATTGCAAACGAAATACGACTATTTAGGACAGAAAAGGCATGATGTTTTATCATAACAAACCTCGATTTTCATCTTGGGTGAAATGGCTAGCATGGATAACTATAATCATTGCGGTTGCAATATTTTGTTTCCTAATTTATTTATACAATGTAATCCAACATGAAAAAACACAAGAATTCGATCAAACGAAAAAAATCGTATTTGCTGAAACAGCTCTTACAGAAATAAATGAAATTACACGATTTCATGGTGATCAGTATTATCATGCTGTAGTTGGAAAAACAGATCAAAAAGATGTTAAAATAGTATTTGTCTTAAAAAAGGAGAACAGTAATGAAATATCTGTATTCGATATGGATGAAATGATTTCCAAAGATAAAGTAAATGATATGTTTATTCAAACTTGTAGCAATTGTAAATTGCTGAAAACTACACCTGCAATTATGAATAATAAACCTTTTTGGGAGCTTACTTATACAGATGGCGACAGGAGACACGTCATTGAGTATGTTTCTATGTACGACGGATCAAAATACGAACAATTTCGTTTTAAGCATTTATTTCAATGAACGTGAAACAGTTTGAAGGGAGTTCAATGATATGGATTTGGCAAATAGAGTTAAAAGCTTAACACCATCATCAACACTTGCCATTTCAGCAAAGGCAAAGGAATTAAAGCAGGAAGGCTACGATGTAATTGGCTTAGGAGTAGGCGAGCCGGATTTTAATACGCCACCATCCATTTTAGATGCCGCGACAAAGGCAATGAATGAAGGGAAAACGAAATATACGCCTTCAGGAGGAATACCTGATCTTAAAGCAGCGATTATAAATAAGTTCAATGTGGATAATGCACTTGAATATAAACAAGAAAATATTATTGTAACGACTGGAGCAAAGCATGCTTTATTCACGCTTTTTCAAGTCCTTCTAAATGAGGGAGATGAAGTAATCGTTCCAACACCATATTGGGTAAGCTATCCTGAACAGGTTAAATTAGCAGGCGGAATCCCTGTAGTAGTAGAGGCAGAAGAAGAAAATGATTTTAAAATCACTCCAGAGCAACTAGAAGCTGCCATTACCTCGAGAACAAAGGCAGTAATTATTAATTCTCCAAGTAACCCGACTGGCATGATGTATCATGCAGCGGAATTGGAGAAGCTTGGAGAAATTTGCTTAAAGCATCAAATTATGATCGTATCTGATGAGATTTATGAGAAGCTTATTTACACAAATGATGAGCATGTGTCTATTGCCTCGCTCTCACCAGCATTAAAGGAGCAAACAATCATCATTAATGGGGTATCTAAATCTCACGCAATGACAGGCTGGAGAATCGGTTATGCAGCTGGTCCACAGCATATTATTAAAGCAATGACGAATCATGCTTCCCATGCAACATCTAATCCTACTTCTATAGCACAATATGCAGCATTAGCAGCGTATAACAATACAGAAGAAGATCCGACCATTGAAATGCGCCGTATTTTTTCAGAGCGATTAGAATTGTTATACCAATTGTTAATTGATATTCCTGGAATTACGTGTACGAAGCCTAATGGTGCTTTTTACCTCTTTCCGAATGTAGCGGAAGCAGCAAAAATGAATGGCTTTGCGCATGTAGATGATTGGGTAACTGCTCTATTAGAAGAAGAAAAGGTTGCCATCGTACCTGGTTCAGGCTTTGGAGCGCCTAATAATGTACGTTTATCTTATGCTACTTCAAGCGAACTTTTAGTAGAAGCAGCTAAACGGATGAAACGATTTGTAAATAACCATAAATAATGTTGGAGGAGAATTATTTTGAAAACAACAATAGCAAATGTAGCAAAAAGTGAAGGAAAAATAGTTACGATTGGAGCATGGCTCGCTAATAAACGATCAAGCGGAAAAATTGCTTTTTTACAGTTGCGGGATGGTACTGGGTTTATGCAGGCAGTTGTCGCTAAGAATGATGTCAGTGAAGAAACCTTTCAATTAGCAAAAAACATGACACAAGAATCATCGATGTACATAACTGGAACAATTGTAGAGGACAAGCGTTCTCCGATAGGATATGAAATGCATGTAACGGAGATTGAATTAATTCAAGAGGCAGTTGATTATCCAATTACTCCAAAAGAGCATGGAACAGAGTTTTTAATGGATCATCGTCACCTATGGCTTCGCTCAAAAAGACAGCATGCCATTATGAAAATACGGAACGAAATTATACGAGCTACGTATCAATATTTTCATGATAATGGTTATGTGAAAGTAGATCCTCCTATACTAACTGGAGCATCAGCTGAAGGAACCACAGAGCTTTTTCATACGAAGTATTTTGATGAAGAAGCATACTTATCTCAAAGCGGACAGCTCTATTTAGAAGCGGCAGCTATGGCATTAGGAAAAGTGTTCTCTTTTGGACCAACTTTCCGTGCCGAAAAATCAAAAACACGTCGACATCTAATTGAATTCTGGATGATTGAACCGGAAATGGCGTTTGTCGATCATGAAGAAAGCTTACAAATTCAAGAAGAATATGTTAGCTTTGTTGTGCAATCCGTCTTAAAGAACTGTAAAATTGAGCTAAATACGCTTGAAAGAGACACATCAAAGCTCGAATCAATTCAAGCGCCATTTCCTAGAATATCGTATGATGACGCGATTGAGCTATTAAAGGAAAAAGGCTTTACAGATATTGAATGGGGCGAGGACTTTGGTGCACCGCATGAAACAGCAATAGCGGAAAGCTTTGATAAGCCTGTTTTCATTACAAACTATCCTGCCGAGATTAAAGCATTTTACATGAAGCCTGTACCTGGAAGAGAAGAAGTTGTGTTATGCGCGGATCTTATTGCACCAGAAGGTTACGGAGAAATTATCGGTGGCTCGCAGCGTATTGATGATTTAGAGCTGATGCAAAAACAGTATGAAGCACATGAACTAACTGGGGATGCATATGCGTGGTATTTAGAATTAAGAAAATATGGTAGTGTACCACACTCTGGATTTGGACTGGGATTAGAAAGAACAGTTGCATGGATTACAGGAATTGACCATGTAAGAGAAACAATTCCATTTCCTCGTTTATTGAATAGACTTTATCCATAATGATTGAATACAGCACTCCCTTCGTCGCTATTCCGAATTAGGGAGTGTTGTTTCCTTATAAGCAGAACCATTGTAAGAAAGTCGACTATATTATATGTCTTGCTATAACTATTCATGAGGTGCTAAACGATGATTAAATCTGTTACAATGCAACAAATATTACTCAATCAGCTTCCGATTCCCGCCAATTTATTAACATCCTATACAAAAATTGGATTAGACGAAAAGGAAGTGATGATTATTTTACAAATACATCGCTTTTCATTTGAAGGTAATTTCTTTCCAACACCAGGAGATTTAGCCTCGTGTTTAACAATAGATGAAGGAGATTGCTCGAAAATCTTGCGTAAACTCATCCAGAAAAATTATTTATCCATTGAACAAGTAGAGAATGACCAGGCGCAACTTACAGAAATTTATTCGCTTAATCCATTATGGGAGCAATTATATACGAAAACAAAAGCTGAAACCGAAGAAGTACATCAGGATGGAACAATTTTTGTTTTATTTGAGCAAGAATTTGGAAGACCATTATCTCCATTTGAAATAGAAATGATCAATGCATGGCTAGATGAAGATAAAATCGAACCAGCACTGATTAAGGCAGCACTACGCGAGTCTGTATTGATGGGCAAATTAAACTTTAAGTATATGGATCGCATCTTAAGAGAATGGCAAAGAAAAGGAATTAAAACGGTTGATGAGGCAAGGGCAGCAAGTAAATCATTCCATACCAATAAAAAGCAAGCTATACAGCCTGAACCGAAAAAAAGAGATACATCCTTTTATTATAACTGGCTAGAGGGAGAAGAGTAAGGACATGCTAACTAAAAGTGAAATAAGGTTTTGCTTAGATGAAATGAAGCAAATGTTTCCTGAGGCAGATTGTGAGCTAGTACACGAAAACCCATTTGAGCTCCTTATTGCTGTAGTATTATCTGCTCAATGTACAGATGTACTTGTCAATAAAGTAACACGTGAATTGTTTAAAAAATATAAAACGCCAGAGGATTACATCGCTGTTCCATTAGAAGAACTGCAAAACGACATTCGTTCAATTGGATTATATCGGAATAAGGCAAAAAATATTCAAAAGCTATCTAACTCCATTATTCATGAATATGGGGGAGAGGTTCCCAAAACAAAGGATGCATTAATGAAGCTTGCTGGTGTTGGGAGAAAAACAGCAAATGTCGTCGCCTCTGTCGCATTTCATGAACCAGCCATTGCTGTTGACACACATGTAGAAAGAGTATCAAAGCGGTTAGGAATTTGCAGATGGAAAGATTCTGTATTAGAAGTTGAGCAAACTTTAATGCGTAAAGTACCAAAAGAGGAATGGAGTGCGACACACCATCGGATGATTTTCTTTGGACGCTACCATTGTAAAGCGAAAAATCCAAGCTGTGATGTATGTCCACTATTACAAATATGTCGAGAAGGTAAAAAACGAATGAAGGACAACAAATAAAAAAAGTGGCTACTGATGTGAACCCCTAGAGTTAGACCAAAAAATCTAACTCTAGGGGGGTTTTAGTATGGCAAAGTATGACTTGGCTTTTAAGCTAGCGGTGGTACAAGCTTATTTAGCAGGAGAAGGAGGTTATTCGACAATCGCTAAAAAGTATGGCATTCCTTCTAACAGTACCGTAGAA
>NZ_JARUVL010000015.1 GCF_030137545.1 Virgibacillus sp. LDC-1
TTAAAAAATAGATAGGAATATAAACGGTTGACGGTCAATTTCGAAGCCCCTTTAGGGGCCTCGTTGGTAAAGTGCCCTTATAGGGCGAAACTAAAACCGCCCGTTTTACGGGCGGATAGTTACTTGCCTTATATACTTGTTTTACTTTACGGTTAAAGTCTGTAGAAGGTCATTTAAAGGGGCTCATTTTTATCGATATGCGGTTTAGCGTTTATCTTTTTGATGCAAATTTTGATGACATCTTTTTCGATGAATCGAAAGGCAACCTTTTTTTCTATTGTTTCCTTCCATGAGAAGTTCGCTTCCTGATTGCTAACCTCACACAGGATTTCCATTTGTTCAATCCTAAAGGTATCGTGTGCTTTAATGTCATCTCGATCAATAATACAAGAAAAAGGAACTTCGTCATAGATTGTGTGTGGTTTGATGCTACCATCAATGAGTGCTTCATAACCAATCTCTTTTTTCAATATGCCGCAAATAACAACCACTTCATCACATACTTTTGCAATCTGTGCAGTTATTGTTTTTTTAACCTTTGTGCTCCCAACAATTGCAGGAGGAATGAGTTGGGTAGCGTGCTCAAGCAATAAACGACAACAAAGGGGCTTTGGTGGAGCCGGTGGTCCAGGTGGTCCAGGCGGTCCTGGTGGTCCCGGTGGCCCAGGTTTTCCTTGTGGTCCAGGTTTCCCTTCCGGTCCTTGTGGTCCACGATTTCCAGGTCGTCCTTTAGGACCAGCTGGACCTTGTGCTCCTTTTTTTCCTCGTTTTCCTGGTGGACCAACACAGCAGCATTCTGTGCATTTGCACTTTGGACACATAATTTCACCCCACATTCTACGTATCTATATACCTATACTATGTAGGACTCATTGCAGTCGCAAGTCATTTTTGAAAAATCCACTACTGCCTTATTTATCATAAATAGAGGTAATAACCCATACCGAAAATGCGTGAATTAATATGCTACTATATACTGTATTTTTGATTGGGGTGAGCAAGCGTGCGTGAGGAAGAACTAAATGAATTGGAGTCGAGTCAATTAGAAAACGAGAAGTATGAAAAACAAGAGCATCATAAAGAAGATGAAAAAAAAGAAAAGGGTAAAGAATGTCATTGTCACCCATGCATTTGTGAATTATTGCTTGATATTGTAAATAAACAAAGAGGAATTAGCTTGCACGGTGAGCAGCTTTGTTCGTTAAGACAAGTAAATAAAAGACTGATGCAGAATACCGTTCCAATCATGCTCCAAACGCCTTATGGTAATCCGTTTTATACATGGGGTAATATCGGGAGTGAGGACTGTTTTGTTACCGTGTTTTTTAAAGTGGTTAAGGTAGATTGCAAGAAGAATTGTGCGGTGCTCCAGCTTTTAAAGCCGAATATAAGTCTGATTGATGAGGAAACAGATTGTGTAGAGGATGCACGAATTTGTGAGGTAGACGCTGTGACAAAAACGAAGGAGTGTATTTTAGTTGATCTAAGCTGCTATTCGGCAGTAAAGTGTTTGTCCGTTGATTTGGTTGTGGAAGGTGATTGTTAAAACAACTACCCTTCTCTAAGAGGATGGGTAGTTGTTTTTGGTTTAATGTGGAGTTTGGTTGTAATGATCATACGTATCTAATGCTAAGGTGACTCCTTGTGAAAATGCTGCTCCACCGCCAAGGGCAGCACTAATCGCAATCGTTTCCATTAATTCATCCTCTGTTGCACCGTTTTCGATTGCGCCTTTTGTATGGTACATGATGCAATATTCATCCTGCGCATAGATGCTAATGCCAACTGCAATGAGCTGTTTTTGCTTTTTCGATATGGTTCCTTCCTTAAAGCAAGCTTCTGTAAAATTAAAGTATCCTTGCACCATTTCCGGCATGCGCTTATGAAGACGATTACTCCCTTGCTTGTAGTCTAAAATTGATTGATCAAAATAATTTACTGCTTCTTCATCATACATATCCATCGTTGTTCCTCCTTATTCAACTGCCTTTTCATAGCGTGGAGTCATATCGTTTTACCTATACGTGGAATAAAATCCCAATCCTTTCTTCTATACACGAACCATTGTAGGCAATGTTTAGCATAGAGGCAGAAAGGAATACTACTAGTGAAACACTGAAAAAGGAGCTGAAAACATGGATCAACAAAGTTTAAAAGCGAGTATTGAAAAAATTATGGATGAGAGCTATGTAGGAACATTAGCAACCGTTAAGCAAAATAAACCATTTACACGTTATATGACATTTCAGCATCAGGACTTAAAGCTTTACACGGCGACAAGTAAAGCAACAGATAAAACAGAAGAAATAGAAGAAAATCCATATGTACATGTGCTTCTTGGCTATGAAGGAGAAGGGTTTGGAGATGATTATGTGGAATATGAAGGAAAAGCAACGATTAATACATCTCAGGAATTAAAGGATAAATTATGGAATGATTATATGGAGAATTGGTTTGATGGTCCAACGGATGAGAATTTTGTTGTCTTAGAAATAGAGCCTAAACAAATTCAGCTCATGAATAAAAAAGGAGAAGCGCCACAAGTTTTACAGTTACATGAATAGAGATAGTAAAGAAAAGGGATCACTCTAAAAAGCTGATCCCTTTTTCATAAAATTATCAAATTACTACTGGAATGTTTTGGGATTTTAGCACATAATTAAATATAGATGTATATGGGATGAGTAAAAAGGAGTGGAAGGCATTTGGATCTAATGAAATTACGCTTCTATATCGAAGTGCTAGCAATTGCATTGGGATTAACCGTATTTCTTTGTGTCATTCCTATCCAAGTATATGAAAATGGACAGCCACGCGTGATGACAGTAGGATTAGGAATGATTCTTTGGTATATCATATTTACACGTAATGAAACCTTTCATCTACTCACAGAAAAATGGTTAAAAAAATAGCAACATCCACACCAGAGGATATAATAGCTTCTTTGTTTAAAGTGAATGGGAAGCGCAAACGAAGAAAAAGACAAACTACCGGGAGTTTTGAAGGTGTTACATATTAATCCAGAGCATTTCACGTTAAAGCAAGCGGTCGCAACGATTCATTGTGAGCCGACATGGCAATGGAAGAAGCGTCCTAATCCGTTAGCGAATTATGATTTGTTCTATGTGTGGAGTGGAACTGGTACTGTCCAATTACATGGCGAGGAATATAATGTCCAAGCAGGGCATTGTTTTTTGTTTCGTCCTGGTGATATGCCTACAGCCACTCATCATCCACAGTCCCCGCTCGTTTTAACGTATATTCATTTTGATACGCTGCGTCGTACAGAGCTGGGTCAAATTCCTAACGCACATCATGTGATTAATGATCGAATCGCTTTTGAGGCGATGCTCACAAAATATGTACGTTTGTTTTTGTTGAGGCAGTATGGCTGGGAGATAGAAGCAAAGCTCATATTAAAGCAATTAATGATTCAATTGTTGCGTGAGGAGCAAACAAAAGGAGACGAAGTGCTGCCGATGGAAGAAGGGAAAGGCCTTCAACAGGCAATCTATGAGGTAGCTAATTATGTACAACTTCATCCTGGTAAAAGCCATTCCTTAGATAGCCTTGCAAGTCGAGCACAATTATCGCCTCGTTATTTTTCGCGAAAGTTTAAGGAGTTCATTGGCTGTACCGTAAAAGAACACATTATTCGTTCGCGTGTGAAGCGTGCCGAGCATTTGCTTTATCATACTGGAATGACCGTAACAGAAACAGCCTTTGCCTTAGGGTATAAAGATATTCATTTTTTTAGTAGACAATTTAAACAAGTTACTGGGAAAAATCCTTCTGAGTTTCGATGATTTTTTCATTTATACAGTTTTCTTTTGCATATAGATGTAAAAGAAGACTGTTTTTTATTTCACTACAAGGCTTGGATTTATTCGATTAATGCAAAAAGAATGCCGTTTTATCCAAATAAAACCCTTGAGCTACATGGTATGATGAGTGACATAATTTTCAACGAGACAGACTGTTTGGGAGGTTTTATTATGCAAGCTCCGTTCATTCAAACTCTTTTTGCAGACCGCATAGGTGGCAAGCAATTTGGACTTTCTGAGGATATTTATAAATTTGAAAAAATAAAGCGAGCGAAGCGGGAAGCAATCCAAGCAAAGCCGCAGCTGAATCTAATTGATCTAGGTGTAGGTGAACCAGATGAAATGGCTGATCAAGCTGTTGTTCGTATGCTAGCAATGGAAGCGGAAAAGCCAGAAAATCGATTTTATGCTGACAATGGAATTCAGGCTTTTCAGGAGGCGGCTGCACAGTATATGGCAGAGGTATTTCGAGTAAAAGAACTAAACCCATTTCTAGAAATAAATCATGTTATTGGGTCAAAGTCAGCACTTGCCATGCTACCAACGGCTTTTATAAATCCAGGTGATGTGCTCCTAATGCCAACACCGGGATATCCAGTTATCGCTACACATACAAAATATTGTGGTGGGGAAGTAGTAAATCTTCCGCTCTTAGAAGAAAATCTTTATTTACCCAAACTAGATACAGTCGACCCTGCTATCCTACAGAAAGCAAAGCTTTTGTATATAAATTATCCAAACAATCCAACAGGAGCCGTTGCAACTGCATCATTTTTTGAAGAGGTGATTTACTATGCGAAAAAATACCAATTTCTCGTTGTTCATGATGCTGCATATGGTGCATTAGTCTTTGATGGGCTTGCTCCTTTAAGCTTCTTATCTATTCCTGGCGCAAAGGATGTGGGGGTTGAGTTACACTCGCTATCAAAGTCCTTTAATATGACGGGCTGGCGAATTGGATTTATTGCTGGTAATGAAAGCATCGTAAAGGCATTTCAAACGATAAAGGATAATAGTGACTCAGGGCAATTTATTCCGATCCAAAAAGCGGCTACATATGCGTTATCTCATCCAGAAATAACGGAACGAATACGTGATAAATATGAAAGACGCCAAAAATATCTTGCTGATACATTAAATAATATTGGCTTTTCTGTTCAAAAGCCAAAGGGTTCCTTTTTTCTTTATACAAATGCACCTAAACAGCTTGCGAATGGAAGAAGCTTCCCGACTGCTGAAGCTGTTAGTGAATACTTAATCCGAGAGCATCTCATTTCAACAGTACCTTGGGATGATGCAGGAAGCTATTTGCGTTTTTCGGTAACCTACGAAGCGAATAGTGTGGAGGAAGAACAACGAATGATGCAGACAATTGCAGAGCGATTGAAGAAGGAGGCATTTTTGTTTTAAGGTCTAAACATAGTATATGAGGAGGAATTTTATGACGAAGGAAGAAATTAGACGCCGAATTTCTGAACAAAATGTACGATTTCTGCGCCTGCAATTTACTGATCTATTTGGAACGATAAAAAATGTAGAAATTCCAAGTAGCCAGCTAGATAAAGCGCTAGATAACAAAATGATGTTTGATGGTTCTTCGATTGAAGGATTTGTACGAATCGAGGAATCAGACATGTATTTGTATCCCGATTTAGATACGTTCGTAATCTTTCCGTGGACAGCAGAAAAAGGAAAGGTTGCCCGGTTAATCTGTGATATTTATCATCCGAGTGGTGAACCGTTTGCTGGTGATCCTAGAAATAATTTAAAACGGGTCTTAAAGGAAATGGAAGCAATGGGATATACCGATTTTAACGTTGGACCTGAACCAGAATTTTTCCTGTTTAAATTAAATTCAACCGGAGAGCCTACCCTTGATTTAAACGATCATGGCGGTTATTTTGATTTAGCACCAGTAGATTTAGGGGAGAATTGCCGCAGGGATATTGTATTAGAGCTAGAGGAAATGGGCTTTGAGATTGAGGCCTCACATCATGAAGTAGCACCTGGACAGCATGAAATTGATTTTAAATATCAGAATGCATTAAAGGCATGTGATGCTATTCAGACCTTTAAGCTCGTCGTGAAAACAATTGCACGGAAGCATGGACTCCACGCGACCTTTATGCCGAAGCCGTTGTTTGGAGTGAACGGCTCAGGCATGCATTGTAACCTCAGCTTATTTGCAAATGAGAAGAACGCTTTTTATGCTCCAGAAGAGGAGATGGGTCTAAGCCATGTGGCGAAATACTTTATTGCTGGGCTGATGAAGCATGTGGAAAGCTTTACGGCAATTGTGAATCCAACGGTCAATTCATATAAGCGTCTTGTGCCAGGATATGAAGCACCTTGCTATGTTGCCTGGTCTGCGAAAAATAGAAGCCCATTGATTCGAATACCAGCTTCCCGCGGGAACAGTACACGTGTGGAGGTAAGAAGTGTCGATCCAGCAGCAAATCCTTATTTGGCAATGGCTGTACAGCTTGGTGCTGGTCTTGATGGCATCCGGAATAAGCTTACGCCACCTCTTCCAATCATGGAAAATATCTATGCGATGTCGAAGGAAGAGCGTAAGGAACGTGGGATTGGACAATTACCTCACTCGCTAGCAGATGCGTTAACCAAACTGGAAAACAATCAGGTTATCATCAATGCATTAGGAGAAACAATTTTTAATCGCTTTTGTGAGGCGAAGCAGATAGAGTGGGAAGGATATCGCACGACCGTCCACCCTTGGGAAAGAGAACAATATATGAAGCAGTATTAAATCGAAGCTTGTAGAGAGTACATTCTCTACAAGCTTTTTTCATAGCGCTAGGCTGAATTCGTTTGTTTCGATTCACCTTCCATCATAAAACTATCTATACAATCGAAACGAATGCATAGCTCCACGTTTTTCCACACATGCTAAGGCAGAAGTAATCTATTGGGGGATAGCGTCACATGTCCAACAAAATTCGAATTCCACAGTTTTTTTCCATTATCATTTTAAGTGCTGGCTTAAGTAATCATGTGCTCGTCATCCCGTTGCTCATTGATGCGGCAGGAAGAGATGCATGGATTAGCGTCATTATTGGGTACCTGCTAAGCATCCCTCTATTAGGTATGCTCGTCTATGTTACGAAAAACTTACCTAATGAGTCGGTGTTTCAATGGCTAGAGAAATCCTATTCAAAAGGGTTAAGCAAAGTAATCGCTTTTGTTGTGTTTTTTTATTTATTTATCTCCGCTTGGAGTACATTAATGGACACAGTGAAGTGGACGCATCAAACCTATTTACCACGAACACCAGTCTTTGTTCTCGCCCTACTTCTGCTTGGCGTTTCCCTTTATATATCGACTGGAAAGCTGAAAGTAATTGCCATTTGTGCTGGTGTATTACTTCCAGTTGTTATATTATTAGGTATTTTTGTAGCATTTGGAACGACGCCTGATAAATACTATTTCCTCCTCCGCCCAGTACTTGTGGAAAATACATGGAAGGATGTATGGATAGGTACGATTTATATTTTTGGATCATTAGCGGAGCTTTTTTTAATTATTTTCTTTCAACATCGGATTGAAAAAAAGATTCGCTTTAAGCATGCATTTATATTAGGTACGCTGTTATGCATATTAACGGTTGGTCCGTTGATTGGTAGCTTAGTAATTTTTGGACCATTAGAGGCAGGGAAGATTAGATATCCAGCTTTTATGCAATGGCGAATCTTGCACATTGGTGTGTATTTTAATCATTTGGATTTTCTTTCGATATACCAATGGTTGGCTGGTAGTTTTATTCGCTTAAGCTTGTTTCTTTATTTAATGACCGATATTTTTCTAATCCAAAAACAAAAGAAACGAATCGTTGTGCAAGCCTTGGTTTGTTTCGCTTTTATTCTCCTGGTTTTCGTTCCTATCTCAGATGATATGTTTTTATCTTTTCTAAAAAAATATTTTTATTCTGGAGGTACCATTATTGCATTTGTAATTACTGCGTTTTTAGCAATCCTTGTAAAGAAGTATAAAAGGGGGAAAGCCTATGAAGGGTAGACGGACGGCGCTCGGAGTGGAGGATTTTCAATCATTTTTTAATCACTCAACAGATATCCGCGTGGAAGAGCAGACACTTTATCGTAAACAAGAGTCAGTCCAGATGATTATTGTTTTTGGACAAGGGCTTATTAGCACAAGCACCTTACTGAAAAGTATTTTACCGAATATACAAAAGCTATATAGTGATGATGGTGAAGCAGGATTAAAAAAACAAAATAGTTCCAATCGATTAGAGTGTAAAAAGCATAAAAATCCACAAATTGAGCAAAAAGTGCAGCAAAAAGTATTCGATGGAAATGTTGCCATTTTAATTAATGATACGATTTATTTTTATGATATAGCTGACGCACCAAAGCGTTCACCTGAAGAGTCCATTACTGAAGTATCTGTTCGCGGACCGAGAGATGCGTTTATTGAAGACTTAGATTCGAATATCGCTTTGATTCGGAAACGCGCCAAAACAGATACGTTAGTTACGAAGTCCTTTATTATTGGTCGTAGAAGCCAAACAAAGGTGAGTCTCGTTTATATGACTGATATACAAAATCAAGCAATTGTCGATGAAGCAGCTCGCAGACTTGAAGCAATTGATATTGATTTTTTAATTACTGATAACCAGCTTATCGAATTATTAGGGGACAAGAAAATTTCCTTGTTTCCATTAATGGAGAGCATCTCTCGACCAGACGGCGTTATTAGCTGCCTGGCAAGAGGAAGATTTGCTATTTTTATGGATAATTTGCCGAGTGTTCTGATTGGACCGGCAAATTTAGGGTTGCTTTTAAGCACATCAGAGGATGCACATACACCATATTACTATGCTACCTTTGAAATGCTGCTGCGCTTAGCCGGATTGTTTGTTGCTATTTTTCTTCCTGCATTCTGGGTGGCCCTTTCTGCTTATAATGTTGATCAAATTCCTTTACCTTTGTTGGCAACGATTGCTGCATCAAGAATTGGTATCCCGTTTAATACAACGGTGGAACTTATTCTCATGCTTAGTTTGTTTGAAATATTTAGAGAAGCAGGTGTCCGTTTACCAAAAGCGGTTGGGCAAACTGTAGCTGTTGTAGGCGGATTAATTGTTGGGGATGCGGCAATTCGAGCTGGACTAACGTCGCCAACGATGCTCGTTATTTCCTCGATTACTGCTGTTGCAACATTTACACTTGGTAATCAGTCGCTCTTTGGAACAGCAACGGTGCTTCGCTTTGGTGTTATCCTATTTTCGGCAGTACTTGGCATGTATGGATTTTTCTTAAGCTTGTTTTTAATTATTGCATACTTGGCCAAGCTGGAGTCCTTTGGAATATCCTATTTAAGTCCATTGGCTCCATTAAGTATCAAAGGGCTACTCAAAGGATTCGTAAAAGTGCCAGTGGAAACTGATACGACTCGTGCAGAAATGTTGAAGGTTAAGGACGCAACTAGAAAACCGAAGCGGAGGAAATAGAATGCGCATCATACAATGGATAAAGCTCCTTATCGTTGCTTGTGTATTTTTTCTGCTAGCAGGCTGTTGGGATGAAAAGGAAATTGGGGAAGTAGATTATGCAACAGTAATGGGTATTGATTATAAGGATGATCAATATAAGCTTTATGTTCAGCTTCTCGATTTTGCGAATGTCGCCAAGCAGGAAGGCGTAAAGCAAACACAGCCAGCACCAATATATATTGGAAAAAGTAGTGGTTCGACGTTGAATGAGGCAATTAATCAACTAGTTGAAACGTCGCAACAGGTTTTAAATTGGGGGCATGTTGGTGCAGTCGTCTATTCGGAAGCAGCGTTAAAAAACGGGCTTGAGAAGATCGAACAATCGATGCGAAGAAGTGGGGAATTTCGTAATTCTGCATGGATGTATGGAACGAAGGAGCCGATTGAAGAGCTATTAAGTATACCAGGTTTTTTTAATACACCGCCATTGTATACGATTCTTTATAAGCCAAAGGATTTTTATAAAGAATACTCTTATATTAAACCGAATCGGATGTATAATTTTGTCTCCATCTACAAGGATCCAGGTGGTACGTCATTGCTTCCATCTTTATCTATCGATCGAGATGATTGGACGGAAGCAGTCGTTCAAAATGAAACGAAGAAGACGCTAAAAATCAATGGAGTATTTCCCATTGAATATGACGGTAAATACACGGATTGGTTGGATAAAGACGAAATACCAGGATTAAAGTGGGTAGGTGCAGATATTCAAAAGAGTCCGTTAAAGCTTGAAAAAGATGGCAAAAAAATTGGTAGTGTAGAAGTAGAACGCCCAAAGTCAAAGATAAAACAAATAAGGGGTGGAACAGCTCCAATCTTTGAGATAGAAATTAAAGCAGAAGGTTCAGTGGAAGATTTAATCACAAGTTTGTCAGAGCGAGAAATTGTGAAACAAGCCAAAGAGGAGATTGAAAAAGAAATAAGAAAAACTTATGAAACAGCGGTTGAAAAGCAGGTGGATATTTATAATTTTAAAAATGAACTATTCCGTAATGGAATGTCGCCAAGAAAGCTAAAGGATGTTCACTTAACAAAGGAAAGCTTAGGGAAGGTAAAGGTTTATTTTACACTAGAAAGTATGGGGATATATGAGTGAAAAGCAACAACAACCTTTGACTACAATAGGCAGTCAAGGGTTGTTGTTGAAGTTTCAATTTTTTTAAACAATGCCAGTCATAACCCCATTATCGGCGATTGCTTTTTGGATCAAATGCATCACGTAGTCCGTCCCCGATGAAATTAATAGCAAGTACTGTGACGAGTATACCAACACCTGGGGGAATCCAAGCTTCTGGATGATCGCGTAAAATACGAATGTTCTGCGCCTCTGATATCATATTGCCCCACGTGGGAGTTGGTTGTGGAATCCCCATTCCGATAAAGCTTAAGCCAGATTCGATAATGATCATGGTTGCCATCATTAAAGTTGCATTAACAATAATAGGGCCAATCGCATTCGGAATAAAGTGCTTAAAGATAATGCGAAAATCACTTGCACCTATAGCTCTTGCGCCAAGTACAAATTCCTGCTCGCGAAGCGATAAAAATGTGCCACGAACAATGCGCGTTAAGGTAGGCCAGGTTGTAATCGCAATAACAAAGACAAATATCGAGATCGTTATTTTTTCTAACAGGGCTATAATTGTAAGGGCAAGGACGAGAAAGGGAAGCGCCAATACTAAATCAGCTAAACGCATGATGATGTTATCAACCGTTCCACCATAGTAACCACTAATTGCTCCTAATATAACGCCAATAACGAGTGTGAAAAGCATCGCACTAAAGCCGACCGTTAAGGAGATTCTAGCACCATAAAGGATGCGCGCAAAGTTATCTCTGCCAGAGCTGTCAGTTCCAAGAATGTGCTCAGAGGATGGTGGCTTTTCCACCATAAGTAAGTCTCCTTTCGTAGGATCGTGGCTAGTAAGCTGTGGTGCAAAAACAGCAGCGAGAACAATGAGCACCATTGCAATGACCCCAAGAATAGCGAGCTTATTCTTTAAAAAACGTTGTAAGGCGAGCTGGAATGGACTTTTTGGCTTTTTAATTTGTGAAGATACAGAAGGAGTTGGTCGACCATGATTAGCTTGCATCTTTATTCACCTCAATCATAGCGAATTCTCGGATCGACAATACTGTAAAATATATCTGCGAGCAGGTTACCAATTAAAATCGTCACCCCTAATAAGAGGTTAATGGCCATAATGACTGGATAGTCCCGATTTGTAATCGAATTAATAAACAATGTCCCTAGCCCTGGGTAGCTAAACACTTGTTCCGTAATGATTGCTCCACTTAACAGCGCTCCAAATTCAAAGCCCATTAACGTAATAATGGGGATAATGGCATTTCGTAATGTATGCTTATAAAGCACGTTACGCTCTGTCATTCCTTTTGCTTTAGCAGTTCGAATATAATCACTTCCGAGTACATCAAGCACCTCAGAGCGCATATAGCGCATGTAGCTAGCAGTTCCGGCTAGTCCAAGTGTGATTCCGGGTAATACCATGTGATGAATGCGATTAAAAAATGCACTTATTCCAGTTACTTCTGTACTTGTAATACTTCCTTGAGCTGGAAACCAGCCTAAATTGATGGAAAGAACATAGATGGCAATAAGACCAAAAAAGAAGTTCGGGATCGCTAATCCAAGAAACCCAAAAGTCGTTGCACCGTAATCAAGCAGGGAATACGGATTACGTGCTGAATACATTCCAATTGGAATCGCAACAATTAATGTGATCGCGAGGGCGAAAAGCCCGAGGTTTAAAGTTTTTACGACACGCTCGGAAATCAGGCTTTGTACTGACCGTCCATTGTAATACATCGATTCACCGAAATTTCCCTTTGCTACTTCGCTCACCCATGCTGCATATTGCACTGGGATAGGATCATTCAGGCCTAATTCCTCGCGTTGCTTTTCGAAAACAGCCGGATCGACAGTAGGGTCTAAGATTTTTCCAGTAAACGGATCACCAGGGGCAGCCTTTGCTAATCCAAAAACAATGATTGTCAATAAGATAAGCATGGGAATAAAGATTAATATTCTTCTTATAATGTACTTGTACATAATAGTGCCTCCTAGTAAGGAGGAGAGGATGAGACAAAACAAAAGCATTGGTATCAAAATCCGAACAAATCCGTTTTAGTTTGAAAATGGGTTCGCTTTCACCACAGGCACAAGCGCGACATCTGCTCAAAAAGACTTCGCAGTGTCTTCTTTGCCGCGGCACGGCCTCAACTAACACGGAAAAGAAAATACGCTTTTCCGTGTGGATTTTTCGACGTACAGGACGTACTAGCGCAGACGTTGCTATTGGATGTAGCGGTTTTAGTCTGCGCTCCCCTGTTGCTGTTCCCACAGGACAAGGAATGCTTCGGCAGCGACGCTTCGCACGCAGAAAAAGTGCTTTTCTTTTTCAAGGAGTCTCACCCCTTTCAACTGCCGATAAATTCATTAAATTGAATTAAATACTGTAGTCAATATTTCGTTTGGATTTTTTAGATGTAAAATTGTTTTGTCCCAGCCTCCCACTGTAATTTTCGTTCAAGTTAGAACGGGAAGATAGCTTAGTGAATTAGAAAAAGCTATTTTGCATCCTTGACCCACCATAAATGCGCATTATTGTACATCGAATATGGTAGTGGATCAATGCCGTTTAAGCGCTCATTATATGCCCATAAGCTATTTTGTGCATAAAGCAGCATTGCAGGAAGGTCTTCCGAAAATGTTTTTTGCCATTCCGCATACACTTCTGTACGAAAATCTTGCTCAAATGCTTCTGGTGCTTTTAATGCTTTCTTAATCAGTTCATCTGATTTTTCATTGTTCCAGCGTGAGAAATTATACGGTGCTCTCCGTGACCATAGACCAGTAGGATCTGGATCAGCACTTCCTAGACTCCAGCCGAGTAAATATAGATCCCAGTCTGTATTATCATTTGTCAGGCTTTCTACATAGGCAGTCATTTCCTTTGGCTGGCGAAGATTAATATTAATGCCGACTTCTTCTAGCATTTGTTCAATAAGTGGCGCGGATTTTTCGCGAAGCTCATTTCCTGTTGGATAATCCATATTTAATACCCACTCATTGCCATCTGGATCTTCACGGAAGCCGTCATCATTTTTATCAACATACCCTAGCTCATCGAGGATTTGTTTTGCTTTGTCTGGATCATACGTATAGTTAACGGCTGCGTTCTCATCATATGCCCAAAATTGCTTGGCAATTGGGGAATTAATAACTTGCCCGCGACCATGTAATAAACCTTCAATCAATCCTTCACGATTGACAGCATACGCAATCGCTTGACGAACTTTAGGATCCTTTAACTTTTCATTAGGAACCCAATTATCCGGCTCAAGTAAGCCGTTCTCTACATCTTCAGCAGAACGGTGATTATGTTTAAAGCCGAGTAGCTGATATCCAAAGTCAGCCTGTTCAATAATTTTTATGTTTCCAAAATCATTTACGGTATCATAATCAGCTGGTGCAATTCCGTTTGGATCAGCAATAAAGTCTAATTCGCCAGATTGCAGTAAACCAGTCATGACAGATTGTGCGACAACCTTCCAAACGATTTTGTCAAGATAAGGAGCGCCTTGCCAATAATCATCGTGGCGTTCTAGAATATATTGCTCACGTTCAACCATTTCGGTGAATTTAAAAGGTCCTGTTCCGATTATCTTACCTGCTTCTAAGGATTCTGGTGCCTTTGGCATGTCAGCAACAGGAATATCTTTGAAGATATGTTCCGGAATAATGGAGAAGCTTGCCGTATATAACGGATTGACATTCGGCTCTTCGAATTTAAACGTAACCGTATAATCATCCTCTGCGACAACGGCATTAAATTCCTTTGATTTTCCTTCTACATAATCCTCATATCCAAGTAGTGGCATGACATAGGCAGTACGAATTCCGCCAGAGGCCACATAATCTGGATCAGCCATTGCCTTATATGTGAAAACAACATCCTCTGCGGTAAATTCCTCTCCATCATGCCACTTGACACCTTCTTCTAATGTAAAGGTGATTTCAGTTTGGTCATCATTTGTTTTCCATTCTTTTGCTAGATTTGACGTGAATTCCAAGCTTTCATTTTGTGTAACTAATCCTTCATACACGAAATCAATGACATTGGCTTCATATGCTTCTTCATAGAAAATAGGATTAAACATACCTGCTGGTGCCGAGTACATCGCTCCAACAATGGTGCCACCCTTTTGCGGTTCATCCTTTTCCTTCGCATCCTTTTCGCCTGTTGCTTCAGATTGTTTATCCTTTTCATTTTCGGGTTCTTTCGTCTCCTCATTACAGGCAATAAGTGTAATAAAGAGTGCTAAAAACAAAAACACGAGTAATAATCGCTGCTTGCTTATACGAAACAATAAAATTCCCCCTTTATCTTATTGGTGAACATCAAGCCTCCAGGAATGGAATCCAACGATCACCTCCTTTAAGCAGTGTAACTGGAGCCTTTATATTCCCATCGCTGATTACCAAATAGTTAAGTTGTGCTTGTATATAAATGACATGCAACAAACTGGCCATTTCCTACATCCTGTAAAACAGGGCGCTCCTTAGCACAGCGTTCAAAGGCACTTGGGCATCTTGTGCGAAATGCACACCCAGAAGGTGGGTTTGCAGGACTAGGCATATCCCCTGACAAAATAATTTTTTCCCGTTTTTGTTGGATGGGCTGTTGATGCTCGACTTTTGGAATAGAAGCGAGCAACGCTTTTGTATATGGATGAAGGGGCTGCTTATAAAGGTCATGCTTTGTAGCTATTTCAACGATTCTTCCTAAGTACATGACTGCAACACGATCACTAATATGCTTTACAACGCTTAGATCGTGGGCAATGAAAAGATACGTAAGTCCCAAATCATCCTGTAAATCCTTCATTAAATTCAATACTTGTGCTTGGATAGAAACATCTAATGCAGAAACTGGTTCATCACAGATAACAAATTGCGGTTCCATAATTAGGGCACGGGCAATACTGATACGCTGCCGTTGACCCCCGGAAAATTCATGGGGGTATTTTAGGCGATCGTCGGCACGTAGTCCGACTTTTTCGATCATCTCAATTGCTTTTTCTTTTCTTTCTTTTTTCGAAAAGGAGGTTTGAATGAGTAATGGTTCTTCAACTAGCTCAGCAATACTCATTTTTGAATTCAAGGAGGCGAACGGATCTTGAAACACAATTTGCATGTCGCGTCGATAACTGCGAACCGCTCGTTGCTTTAAAGCGGCAAGCTCATTTCCATTAAAGTAAATTTTTCCTGCTGTTGGATCAAGTAGGCGGAGGATAACCCGGCCAAGCGTTGATTTTCCTGATCCTGATTCACCAACAATCCCAAGGGTTTCCCCATTGCGGATAAAAAAAGACACATCATCAACGGCTTTTACATATCCTGTTGTACGCTTGAAAATCCCTTCTTTGATAGGGAAATACTTTTTCAGTGCTTGCACATCTAAGAGAATATCGGAACGTGCTTCGGTTTTATTTTTCTGTAGCTCATGCATCATCATTTCCTCCATTCTCATATAAAAAGCACCTGACACTATAGTCTCTATCAAGGTCTATGAGTTCTGGATTTGCTTGCTTACATCGCTCCATTACAAACGGGCAGCGGGTCGAGAAACGACACCCCTGTGGGAAATCATATGCTGGCGGAACGGTTCCTTTAATGGTGTGGAGGCGGTCAACCTCTTCTTCGATCTTTGGTAAACTATTTAATAGTCCTTTCGTATATGGGTGACGATGATGCTTTAATATTTCCGATGTAGGTGCCTGCTCGACAATCTGCCCGCCATACATCACAAGCACGCGATCAGCATATTCAGATACGACACCAAGGTCATGCGTAATGAGGAGCAATGCCATATTAAACTTCTCTTTCATACGAACCATTAGATCTAGAATTTGCGCTTGAATCGTGACATCGAGTGCAGTTGTTGGCTCATCTGCTATTAATAGCTTCGGATTACAAGCGATCGCCATCGCAATCATAACGCGTTGACGCATCCCACCAGATAGCTGATGGGGATAGGATTTAATAAGCTTATCCGCTCGTGGGATCCCTACGGTTTCTAATAGATTGATAGCTTTTGCTTGTGCTTCTTGCTTTTCCATTTTTTGATGCTTCCGTAGCACTTCTGCTATTTGATTTCCTATTGTAAAGACAGGGTTTAATGCCGTCATTGGCTCCTGAAATATCATTCCTACTTCATTCCCTCGTATCGCAGTCATCTTTTTTTGACTTAATTTATGAATTGCTTTTCCGTTCATGTAAATGGAGCCGTCCACGATTTTTCCTGGCTTTTGAATCAGCTGCATAATAGATAATGCTGTAATGCTTTTTCCACTGCCGGATTCGCCAACAAGGGCAACAGTTTCCCCAGGGTGTATCGTTAAAGAAACGTCATCAACCGCCTTAGCGACTTGCTTTTTTTCTAAGTAAAAATATGTCTTTAATGCTTTCACTGATAACACTGGTTCCGTATTCATGTATCCACCCCATTTTGCTTAGTCAAAATTGAATGCTATGATAAGTCTGTTAAGAGAAATTTACGTGTAGGAGAATAGACTTGTATCATAAATCGAATTATTCGTATATCCTATGATGGGTAACGTTAATTTATTCGTAAATAACGATGACTACTAGGAATATAGAGAGAACGTGTTGGACTAGAACCCTTAATTTAAAGCCAGTGTGATGAGGAGGAAGCAAGAATGAATGAGAATACATATTTATCATTAGATGCGACAGCAATGGCACAGCTTATTAAGCAAAAGGAAACGACGCCGAAGGAATTAGCATTACTTGCATATGCGCAATTGGACAAGGTGAATGATTCCATTCATGCTGTAACACATCAACGGATGGAACAGGTGATGAAGGCGATAGCGAATATCGATCCTACATATGCGCCATTTTCAGGTGTGCCAATTTTACTGAAAAATATTTCGCAGGCGATCGAAGGGGAATTGCTTACATCAGGCTCTAAGCTTTTTCAACATTCAATCGCAGAGCAGGATTCTCATTTTGTACGGAAAATAAGAGAGGCGGGTTTTTCTATGCTTGGACATACAAATACCCCGGAATTTGGCTTGAAAAATATTACCGAACCAAAGCTCTATGGACCAACAAGGAATCCGTGGAATTTAGCGTATTCACCAGGAGGGTCAAGCGGTGGAGCAGCCGCAGCGATTGCCGCTGGTGTTGTACCATTAGCCGGAGCAAGTGATGGCGGAGGCTCGATTCGTATCCCTGCATCTTTTTCTGGATTGTTTGGACTAAAGCCAACACGAGGTAGAACACCAGTAGGACCTGGCACAGGAAGACAGTGGCACGGGGCATCAATCGATTTCGTTCTTAGTCGAACAGTTCGCGATAGCGCAGCCTTGCTTGATGTGCTTCAAGTTATTCAGCCTGCAGCAGCTTTTCAAACGCCTTTATATCGCGCAGGCTATAAGCAAACATTGGAGCAGCCATTGCCAAAAAAATTGCGCATTGGTTATACGACAGCTTCGCCAGTCGGGACGCCTGTTTCCGAGGATGCCAAACGAGCGGTTAAAAAAGTGCTGCATTGGTTAGAAGGACAAGGTCATCTTGTGGAAGAAGTGGACAACGGAGTGGATGGCATCCAGCTTATGAAAGACTATTATTTAATGAATAGTGGAGAAATAGCTACGTTAGTGGAAGGCTTAGAGCGATCACTTGGTCGAAGTATTACCGCAGAAGATGTGGAAATCGAAACATGGGTGCTTAACGAAGCAGGAAAATCCGTTTCTGCGGCAGCCTTTTCAGCGAGTCTAGCTTCATGGGACGTAGCGGCCGCAAACATGGCTGCTTTTCATGAAACGTATGACTTTTATGTAACACCTGCAACCGCTTATACCGCACCGAAGATTGGTGAATTAACGCACAGTCCAGAATCAGAAGCACTACTGCAGAAAGAAATCGCCACATCAGATACGGTGAAAAAGCAGGAAGTGATTTGGGATATGTTTTTACCAAGCTTGACGTATACCCCGTATACACAGCTTGCCAATTTAACCGGGCAACCAGCAATGTCCGTTCCAGTGTATACATCAGAGGAAGGACTCCCACTTGGTGTGCAATTCATGGCACCAAAAGGAATGGAGCACCAACTGCTGCAGCTTGCTTACCAAATGGAGCAAAGTGATATATGGGTAGGGATGAAAGGAAATCCGTACTTTGAAAAACAACAAACCTATCATCAGGGATAGGGGATAGTCTGAGTTTTTATCGAATGGATCGATTCTTCTTTTCGAGATTGGAAAAGGAGAATCAATCCTTTTTTTGTTGGGGGATAGTTCTCGCTCGAATTTGGGGAGTTTTTGGTCGTTTGGGTTGGAGTCTCGATCGTTTAGAGTGGATTCTTGATCGTTTAGAGTGGATTCTTGATCATTTGAGGTAGTTTCTTGATCGTTTAGGTTGGCTCTTGATCGTTTAGGTTGGCTCTCGATCGTTTGGGTTGGATTCTTGATCGTTTAGGGTAGTTTCTCGATCGTTTGGAGTGGATTCTCGCTCGAATTCGGGTAGTTCTCGCTCGAAAAGAGATCACCCTCGCTCGGATTCAACCAGCTCCACCCAACAAAGTGCAGGTAGTCCTCATTCTAGTTTCCCACACTTTTCTAAATACCTATCAATCTTGCTTGCGGTAGAAGTATATAAATCTACGGAACGGTGCATACTAGTTTTTGATAGTTCTTTCATTCATTTACGGTTTTTAGTATAGTTAAAGTAGAATTGTTTGAATGTTTGAAACGGGGATTCATAGAAAACTAAAGGGGCCGATATAAAGATGCAGGATACCATGATTTATAATGAAAAAGTAGATAAAGTGATTAAAAATATAAATAAAGTGATGATTGGCAAGGAAGACATTGCCATCTTAAGCTTAACTGCACTCCTCGCAGAAGGGCATGTTTTACTGGAGGATGTTCCAGGTGTTGGAAAAACGATGCTTGTCCGTACATTGGCGAAATCGCTTGATTGTGATTTTAAACGTATTCAATTCACCCCAGACCTACTCCCATCAGACGTTACTGGCATCTCTATTTATAATCCAAAGGAAATGGAATTTGAATTTCGCGGTGGTCCATTATTAGGAAACATCGTGTTAGCTGATGAAATTAATCGTACCTCTCCAAAAACACAATCCTCTTTATTAGAGGGAATGGAGGAACGGAGTATTACGGTGGACGGGAACACGATGCAGCTGAATAAGCCGTTTTTTGTTATGGCGACGCAAAATCCGATTGAATATGAAGGTACATATCCGCTACCAGAAGCGCAGTTAGATCGTTTTTTGCTGAAAATGAATATGGGCTATCCATCCATGACTGAAGAGCTTGAAATGTTAGAGCGAATGTCAAGAGAACACCCTATTCATACAATTGAAGCTGTGATTACGAAGGAAGAGCTCGTCGCGATGCAGGAGGAAGTACAGCGTGTTTATGTGGAACAAAATGTACAGCAGTATATTGTTCAGCTTGTACGAGGCACACGATCACATGAATCTATCTTTCTAGGTGTTAGCCCCCGTGGATCCATAGCCTTAATGAAAGCAGCAAAGGCATATGCTTACATTAACGGACGCGATTTCGTTATTCCGGATGATGTAAAATATCTTGCTCCATTCGTGCTATCACATCGAATTATTGTCCAATCAGATGCACGGTATGAAGGAAAAACAAACGAGGATGTTATTCAAAGCATTGTAAAAAACACTTATATCCCAGTGCGAAAGGAATTTAGTTAATGAAAGACCATTTTCGCTTTGTTGGGAGTTTAGTGCTTCATATCGTTTTAATCATCGCTTTGTTTTCGTTTGCAATGTTTCAAGGAGGATTTACAAGCTGGTTTTTATTTTATAGCTTTCTCCCTATATCCATCTATCATCTTGCATTACTTTTTTATCCAATTAAAAGGTGGCGGGTGGAAAGAAAGCAATTGCAGCATATGGTAAGAGCTGGAGGTCATGTACCTATACATGTGCAGATCTCCCGAAAGCTTCCTTTTCCACTATTTTATTGTGTTTGTGAAGAACTGTTACCTCCAACGTTAAATAAACTGGATACCCGCAAAGAAAAATATGTGTATTTGCATCAACCACAAAAACTACAAGTAAGACGCAGAATCAAAAAAATGATATTTCCGTGGTTCCGTCGACAGATTCGTCTCTCGTATGAACTGCAGCATATTCCGCGAGGGGTGCATCAGCTCCAAGCAATTCGGATATCGATTGGCGATGTGTTTGGCTTTGTTAAAAAAGAGCATGTTTTTTTATTGGAGGATGAGCTGATCGCTTTTCCAAATGAACGACCACTGCAATTAGCAGAAAAACTAACAAGCTTTCAGCAAGGCACAGCATCCTCACTCGCATTTAATTTAAAGAATACAAATGTTGCCTCGGGAATTCGTGAATATATTCCAGGGGATCGTTTTTCTTGGATCGATTGGAAGCAAACGGCGAAGAAAAATGTGGTAATGACGAAGGAGTTTGAGCAAGAAAAAAGTGAAGACACGTTAATTGTGCTGGATGGCTGTTATCATGAACGATTCAATGCATTAGCTTTTGAAGCGGCAATCGAATTAACGATTTCTTTAATCGGAGCGATTCAACAAAAATCCTCTCAAGTAGGGCTTCTATCCATTACGAGTGAAACAGTTTTCTTTCCCGTGCAGCACGATCCAACAAAGCGCGAAGGCATTCAGCAGCATTTAACTCGGATTGAAGCAAATGGAGAGCGTCATTTTGCGGAGCAATTAAAACAAGAGCTTGTCCGTATCCCGGGAACCAATTCGCTTGTAATTGTTACTACCAATCTCGATCATGCATTATCAAGCTTTCTTCAAAAAATAAAGCAACGAAAACGAAAGGTCCATGTTTTCTTTATTGATGCGGAAGTGAATATTCGAGATGAACAATATAACGCAGTGCAACAGCTCCAATTGCAGGATATCCATATCCACATATTGACGGAAAAAGAGCTTTTGCAAAGTCCGATTGAGGTGAATACATGGTGAAGCAAGATCAAAACGAGATCCCATTTTTATATGCCTTCATAATGTATGTTTTAGGGCTGCTCCTTTTCTTAGAGTGGTTATACCCGATTGGACAAATTACAGACACGAGTAATATGAATTTGTTCCTAGTTTATGCGTTGTTTTGCTTTGTTATATCCTTGCTGCAAACGAGATGGTGGCTCTCTTTTTTATTAAAAGGATTTGGAATGCTATTTATCATTCAGGCGCTGTTTTTTGAGTCTTCTTTTTTTAGCATGGACTGGATGCTTTATATGGTAGATGATTTTCAATGGAATGTGGAAGCATTGTTTTCGCAACGCTGGTATGAATTGACGCCACTGTTTCGAAGCGCGCTATTTCTAGTGCTTATTTGGTTAATGAGTTATTTAATTCATTATTGGTTTGTTGTCGTAAAACGGATTCTACTTTTTGTAATATTGACATTTATCTATTTGGCAGTGCTAGATACGTTTACAGCGTATAAAGTAGGATTATCGATTATTCGACCATTTGTCCTTGCATTTATTGCATTAGGCTTATCCAACTTTTTTCGTGTACTTTATGATGAAGGCATTCGCTATGCATGGGCGCGAAAAAATCCGCGCTGGATCATACCGATAATTGTAACGGTTTTAGCTGCTTCCATTATCGGTGTTTCCGCACCAAAATTTGGCCCACAATGGTCTGACCCGGTCCCGTATATCCAAGCGGTAACAGGATATGGGAATGGAAGTGGAGGAACGGTACAAAAGGTTGGTTATGGTGAGGACGATTCACGCTTAGGTGGATCATTTGTACAGGATGATACCGTTGTCTTCCAAGCGAAAGTGAATGAAAAGCATTATTGGCGAATCGAATCAAAGGATATTTATACCGGAAAAGGCTGGGAAAGGTCAGAGGAGCTTGCTTACATGGAACAAACGAATAGCCTTTCTTACAACTCCTTTTCACAGCAGGTAGAAACAGAAGCATTAGAAGGGGAAGTTGAATTTGCAGAACCATTAAAAATCAAAAAGCTGCTCTATCCTTATGGAACGGAAAAGGTGGAAGTAGATACTAATGTACGTTTGCTAGTAGATGAAGAGCTCGGTGAAGCACGAACGCAAATAAATGGTAAAGATATAAGCTTAAAAGGCTACAAGCTGCAATACAATCACCCTTCTTTTCCAATAGAATTAATGAAGGAGTCTTTTCCGAATGATTCGGGCGATGCAGAGATGCGAAAACGTTATCTGCAATTGCCAGAAACGCTTCCAGATCGCGTGTATGAGCTAGCAGCGGACATTACAAGTGACGACTATAATCGCTATGATAAAGTACGATCAGTGGAAAAGTATTTTAGTAGGAATGGATTTGTCTATCAAATTAGCGATGTACCAGTTCCTAGTAAGGATCAAGATTATGTTGATCAGTTTTTATTCGATTCGCAACTCGGGTATTGTGATAACTATTCCACCTCCATGGTAGTAATGCTGCGTACACTCGGAATTCCTGCAAGATGGGTAAAAGGATTTACAAGCGGGGAGCGCATCGAGAGGGGAGCCTCTACCGGGAAGGAATTTGACGTGTATGAGGTCACCAACAAAAATGCCCATTCTTGGGTAGAGGTTTATTTTCCAAAGGTTGGCTGGGTACCATTTGAACCGACACAAGGCTTTTCTAACTTAGCAGAATTTGATGTTAGTACAGGTACAAGTTCAACAGATGATACGTTAGATGCACCAGAAACAGAAACAAATCCTCAGGAACAACAAGAAAATATCAAGAAAAAAGAAGAAGAAAAAGCAGTAGAAGCATCAAGCAGTGCAACGAAGGAAAAGAATCCATTCTCGATGAATCTGTTTGTTTATGCCGGGATTGTTATGCTGCTCGGAGTAACATTTATGTTATATCGTCACCGTTTCCAGCTGCAGACCGCTTTTATCGAACGAAAGCTTATGCAAAATCCAGACGCACAAACCTACCAAGAAGCATATCATCATTTGTTAAAGCTGTTAAAACGAAATGGTATCCCACGCGATAGTGATCAGACGCTAAGAGAATATGCAAAACGAATTGACATACGCTATGACACAGATTCAATGGGGCAATTAACGAATGTATATGAACGAATGCTTTATAATAATGAAAAAAATAAAAGCACAACAGAAATCACACAATTATGGAAAAATTTAATTAAACGAATTATGGGTTGACCAAGCCTGCATTGGTTAGTAAAATAAGTAGCATTAAAAGCTATAAAAAATATATGTTGCCGTTCGTATATCCTTGATAATAAGGTTCAAGAGTCTCTACCGGGGCGCCGTAAATGCCCTGACTATGAAGGCAGATTTATTTAGGTATAACTAGATTTAGTAAACCTGGATTTCTGCCTTTTTGTACTTTTCCGTATGGTAGAGCTGCAAAGAGAGAGAAATGCAGGTTTTTTCATGTAAGCATGCGATGTGAGCGACCCGCGAATTAGTGAGTAGTATGTTCCACAGCGTTTTGTGTAAAACTGTGGAGAAGCAGGTTGGATGATAGCGGGAGTCCATGTTCAAGATACGGAAGCGGCGAGACCCAGCGAAGGATAACGCTTCGAATATAGGCGTGAAACGCGGAAACGATCAAGAATTGGGTTGAAACGATCAAGAAATGGCCGAATTCGATCAAGAATCGGGCTCAAACGATCGAGAAATGGCCGAATTCGATCAAGAAATGGGCTGAAACGATCAAGAAATGGCTGAATTCGATCAGGAATTGGGTTGAAACGATCAAGAAATGGCCGAATTCGATCAAGAATCGGGCTCAAACGATCGAGAAATGGCCGAATTCGATCAAGAAATGGGCTGAAACGATCAAGAAATGGCCGAACTCGATCAAGAATAGCGCTCAAACGATCGAGAACAGCCTAAACTCGATCAAGAAATCCCCAAAGTTGATCGGCAAATTCGCTTTAGTCTCAATCAAGATGACGCTGAAGCGCTTCGGAAATTATCGGAAACAGCGTGATTTACACATTATGAAAGAGGTACAAATGGCTAACATAGTTTCATTTATTTTATAAATACATTCAGTTAGGAGCAATACAATGGACAACAACGAAATGATTTTAGTTCTCGATTTTGGCAGCCAATATAATCAATTAATTACAAGAAGGATTCGTGAGTTTGGTGTGTATAGTGAGCTTCATTCCCACAAGCTAACAGCGGAAGAAATAAAGAAAATCAATCCAACAGGAATCATTCTATCTGGTGGCCCGTACAGTGTTTACGATGAAAATAGCTTTCGTCCAGATGAAGCTATTTTTGACCTAGGCATTCCAGTGTTAGGAATTTGCTACGGGATGCAACTAATGGCGCTGCATCATGGTGGAAAAGTAGAAAAAGCGAAAAACCGCGAATATGGAAAAGCACTAATTGATGTAAAAGAAGATGTAATTTTATTTGATAACACTCCAAAGCAGCAAACGGTATGGATGAGCCATGGTGATAAAGTTGTAGAAGCGCCTGCGACTTTCCGTGTCGATGCAACGAGTCCTTCTACACCAATTGCGGCAATGAGCAATACGGAAAAACAATTGTATGGAGTACAATTCCATCCAGAGGTTCGTCATTCAGAATACGGCAATCACTTGCTCCGCCAATTTGTATTTGATGTATGCCAATGCGCTGGCGACTGGACAATGGAAAACTTCATCGACATGGAAATCAAGAAAATTCAAGAACAAGTCGGCGACCGCAAAGTATTATGTGCATTAAGTGGTGGTGTTGATTCATCTGTTGTTGCGGTACTTATCCATAAAGCAATTGGCGATCAGCTTACATGTATTTTTGTTGATCATGGTTTACTACGCAAAAATGAAGCGGACGAAGTGATGAAAGTATTCGGTGATGATTTCCATATGCGTGTTATTAAGGTAGATGCAAAAGATCGCTTCCTTTCAAAGCTAAAAGGCGTAGACGATCCAGAGAAAAAACGTAAAATAATCGGCAACGAATTTATTTATGTGTTTGATGATGAGGCAGCGAAGTTAAAGGATATTGACTTCCTAGCACAAGGAACACTTTATACGGATATTATTGAAAGTGGAACGGAAACTGCGCAAACAATCAAGTCCCATCATAATGTTGGTGGATTACCAGAGGATATGCAATTCCAATTAATCGAGCCACTAAACACTTTATTCAAGGATGAAGTAAGAGAGCTTGGAAGTCAGCTTGGAATTCCAGATCATATTGTATGGCGTCAGCCGTTCCCAGGTCCAGGTCTTGCGATTCGAGTGCTTGGTGAGGTAACAGAAGAAAAACTGGAGATTGTTCGTGAATCAGATGCAATTCTTCGTGAGGAAATTGCCGCTGCAGGTCTTGACCGCGATATTTGGCAGTACTTTACGGTGCTTCCGAATATTCGAAGCGTTGGTGTGATGGGTGATGCAAGAACGTATGATTACACAATTGGCATTCGTGCGGTAACATCGATTGACGGCATGACATCTGACTGGGCTCGAATCCCATGGGATGTACTAGAAAGAATTTCAACCCGTCTCGTCAACGATGTAGCTCATATTAATCGGGTGGTGTATGACGTAACGTCGAAGCCGCCTGCGACGATTGAGTGGGAATAATAGAAGAAGAGCTGAAAACCTTTATTTAATGGGTTTTCAAGCTCTTTTTTGCGCTACTAAATAGATTTGATCGTTGACGAATAGTAGTTGAATGCGATTGAAATAATTCGCAGTGTGGACATTTATGATACGGGAAAAGAAGCATTGACAGGAAATGGGATCTTTAGGTACTTTATTTGATGCGTTATTTATTCCTATTGGAACTAAAGTAAGTCAAAATGAGCAGCTGAATATTAACTTTGTCCACGGTGAATTGACTAAACTTATGCAAGATACAATATAATTCACCAACCATGAAAGACACACTAGGAGTTTTTATACAGCCTGATATAGACGCTTCAAAAATGGTATAATAAAAATTCGAAATACTTAGCTAATTTTAAATAGGGTTTTAGGGTTTAATTAATATACTTAAATTTATTGATTGATGATAATAATACTATTTATATTAGGTCCAATCAGATTACTTCTTTATATATTATAAGAAATGTACCTCGCGGTGTACTTATTGATGAGAATGGCAATATTATATTCAGCAATTATATAAAGCATATTAATGTTTTGAATAATACGCTGCTAAACGAGAAAAACGTGAGAAAATCAATTCTAGTATAAGGGGGAATAGTAGTGATTAAACATATAAAATGTACTAGTCTTAAGAGACACTATGAAGGGGACGGAACAAAAACGATAGCATTACAACATGTTGATTTGGGATTTGAAAAAGGGGAATTCACCGCTGTTATTGGTCCATCGGGTTCGGGAAAATCTACCTTGTTAAGTCTTATCGGTACTTTAGACAAGCCAAGTGAGGGTGTAATCACATACGACGATGAAGAAATTTTAAAGAAGAGTAAAAGTAAAAGTAAATTAGCAGATTTTCGCTTCCAATTTTGAAAATGGGTCACTAGTGTGGTTTGAGCGTGATAGTGCTGAAAAGGCGTCGGAAGAGTGATAACCTTTAAAGTTTATTATGCATAACCAATTAAAAAATGGTGCCAGGTATTGGGCACCATTTTTTTAGGCCCTAAAATATTGGATCTATGTCAAGTGTTGGAGTGAAGTGAGGTGAACCTTATCATAAGTAAAGAAGGCTTTTAATTTTAAAAACCTTATGAAAGTAGTTGCATCTGACGTAACGGTAGATATTATACTTAAGAAAAGGAGGGTGAAAATATGTATACAATTGGAGACTTTGCAAAAAAGACAGGGCTAACTGTACGAGCATTGCGATTTTATAGTGAAAAGGGATTAGTAAAACCCTGTTTTATTTCAGATGCAGGTCATCGTTATTATAATGACGATAGCATTGAAACCATTCAAAAAATAGTGACACTAAAATATCTAGATTACTCACTTGAGGACATTGAGGAGATATTAAGTAATGAGGAGCATCAGCAGTTAATAGAATCATTTATGTTTCAAAAGCTCCAACTAGAGAAAAAGCGAAACCAAATTGAACGTGTCATTGCGAGCCTGGACCAGGCGATTGAAATAGGGAAACGCAGTGAAGTAATTGATACGTCACTTTATTTATCGGTAATTTTTAATTTGCTAAAAGAGGATGAGCAGAGGGAATATTTAAAAAGTATCTTACCTGAAGAGTTAGTCCAGCGCATATATGATTTTTTTGAAATGAATATTATTGAATCAAATCAACAATACATACACTTAGCAAATCAACTGAAGAAAGCTTACATTCAACCGGTAAAAGATGAGTATTTGAAGTCGTTAATCGAGCAGTTTTTTTCACTAATTCCACAGGATATTTTAGTTGAATTGGTAGATGCATTAAAAGAATATGAGGATATTAAAATGGATGAATGGTTGTTTCCGTCGCCCTTTACAAAAGAAGAGGAAGAGTGGTTAATTTCGCAGGCTGAAAGGTTCGGACTGGGAGGTACAGAGGATGAATAATTCTGTAAGAGGAATATGGAAGCTTGTTAATAGCCATCGATTATCGAAAAAGCTTACGATAGGCACTTTTTTACTAAGCATTTTTGAAACACTTATTGGATTGGCTGTTCCTTTAGTGACGATGAGAATGATTAATAATTTCTCAACGATTGGCTTTTCATTGCAGTCCATTTTATTAGTAGGTGTATTTTTAATTTCCCAAGCTTTAATGAGTGGAGTAACGTTTTATATGATGCGTAAGCTTGGGGAAAGAATAGTGGCTAACTTGCGAGGAAAGGTATGGGCACATGTTTTACAATTACGTGTTCCATACTTTGATGCACATGAGTCTGGAGAAACAATGAGTAGAATTACCCAAGACACCAATGTAATTAAGGAGCTTATTACAGACCATCTGATTAGTTTTATTTCTGGCATGTTTGCTATTGTGGGAGCAGTAATCATATTAATCATCATTGATTGGAAAATGACACTGCTCATGCTAATTGCAGTTCCGGTAGCGATTTTATTGATACTACCTCTTGGACAACGTATGCATAAGATTGCGTCAGCAAATCAAGATGAGCTTGCTAGCTTTTCTGGTCAGTTGGGGCGTGTGTTAACGAATATTCGATTAGTGAAAACCTCGCAAACAGAATGTTTTGAGAAGAAAAATGGAGAAGAAAAAATTCATCATTTGTATCAATTTGGATTGAAGGAAGCAAAAATTTTAGCTGTTCTATCACCAATTATGACGTTCATCATGATGGTTGTACTCATTTTATTGTTTGGATATGGCGGTGCAAAGGTAGCGACAGGTGCAATTTCAGCAGGTGAATTGGTCGCGATTATGATTTACCTCGTGCAAATTATAGTTCCATTTACGCAAATGGCAACATTTTTTACTGCACTTCAAAAAGCGATGGGGGCAACAGAACGATTACAGGATATTTTGAACGAACCAATTGAAGGACAAGGAAAGACTGCCATTTCCTCATCTGATGAATCGATTGTTTTTGAAAATGTTGCATTTCAATACAATGAGACACCTCTTTTAAAAGATATTTCCTTTACAATTCCAGCAGGAAAAACGACTGCATTGGTTAGCTCCAGTGGAGGAGGGAAGACTACAATATTTTCATTAATAGAACGATTTTATGATGTAGCAAATGGTACGATTCGATTTGGAAAACAGCCTATTGAAAGTATTGATTTAAAACAGTGGCGCAGCTTATTTGGCTACGTATCCCAAGAAGCGCCTCTTATGAATGGAACAATTCGAGACAATGTAGCTTATGGAGAAAGTGAAATATTAGAATCGGATATAATACGAGCATTAAAAAATGCTTATGCATGGGATTTTGTCCAACAATTTGAAAAAGGGATAGATACAGAGGTGGGCGAAGGAGGAATGAAGTTATCAGGCGGGCAAAGGCAGCGGATTGCGATAGCACGTGCACTATTTCGAGATCCCGCGATATTACTATTAGATGAAGCAACATCTAACCTTGATAATGATTCAGAGAGAGAAGTGCAAAAGGCAATTGATCAAGTAATGAAAGGTCGTACAACAATTATTATTGCACACCGATTATCAACAATTACCCATGCTGATCAAATTCTAGTGTTTGAGGATGGGCGCATAAGCGGTTGTGGAAAACATGAGGAGCTTCAGGAAAATCACCTTTACTATAAACAGTTAATTAAACTAATGACGACAGATGCTATATAATGCATGATCATGTAATTTGAATTAAAAGTTACTATATAAAATCGTATTTACTCATATCGCGGGCACCGTATTACAGAGTAATAAATAGATAATAAAGTATATCCCCTTGAACGCTTGAAAGAGTGTTAGGGGTTTTTTATTTTAGAAGGTAATTAGTTCACATTTAAGGGATGAATCTCCAGTAGCACATAAGTTAGATTACTTTTCTATATGATTGGTGTCACAATATCACTTCCTATTTCGTTATATCTGTAAAGAAAATAGGGAGAGATGAGTATGAAGGAATTGACATGTATCGTAATTGGTGGAGGCTACGCTGGTATTAATGCAATTAAAAGCATTCAAAAATTATGTAAGGAAGTAATCGGTGGACGGCGATTAAGGCTTGTATTAATTGACAAGAATTCTTACCACTTGCGAAAGGTATTACTTTTTAAACCCGCAGTAAACAAAAATGAAATTACTGTCCCACTGACCAGATTGTTTCCTAATGGAATTGAGATTGTTCAGGCAACTGTAACTAAAATAAATTCAAATGTAAAAAGTATCCTATATATAGATTCCAATGGAAATGAAGATGAAATGAAATACGATCTTCTTGTGTCGGCAGTCGGGAGTGTTGTAAAAAAACCAGATTCTTCAAAAGGTGGAATAGCTTTATCTTGTGTTGACGATGCCGTGAAAATCCGGCACATATGGCAAACGAATGTCAAAAAAGCATTAACAGAAACGAATGCAATAGAACGTCAAAGGCTATGTACAATTGCTGTGGCTGGAGCTGGTTTAAGCGGAATAGAAACTTCAGCTGAACTGGCGTATTCCGTTCAAGAATTAGTTAAACAGTCAGGGTTTGATCCTAGCCTAGTAAGCATATATCTATTCAATTCGAAAGATAGATTATTTCCAAACGGACCAGAAAAAGTGAGCGAGAAGCTAGAAAATAAACTTTTGAATCTTGGAATTACGGTCATACACGGAACAAAAGTAATGAAGGAGAAAAATGGTATACTGACATTATCAAACGGAGAGCAGCTATCAGCAGGACTTTGTATATGGACTCTGGGACAGATACCTAATTCCCATGTGAACAACTTAGGTCTACCAACTAATTCAGAAGGTCACGTTATGGTAGATGAATGCTATCGTGTTCAAGGTACTCAATATGTGTATAGTATTGGTGATTGTGCCAGGATTGTGGACCCTTTAACTGGCTTGGAAGATGGGAAGACATGTAAGGAAGCGATTGCCCAAGCTGAAAGACTCGCAAAAATTTTATTGGCTGATCTTGAAGGAGGGCGGGCACCTAGTCATAAAAGCTTTGTTGAATTTTTCTGTTTTGGGTTAGGACCACGGGATGGGATGGCATGGGTACGTAAATGGGGATTAGACATTATATTAACAGGGAAGCTTGGGTGGCAAATAAGAAAGTGGACATGGAATTCCGCTAGTCTAATTAAAGAAAGTAATGAGAATTGAATGGGGTGGTGAGGTGAAAGAACTATATAAGGAATATAAAGGATTGCTCTTTTCACTTGCTTATCAAATGACAGGTTCAGCAATAGATGCAGAAGATGTTGTGCAAGATACTTTTCTGAAATTAAATGATTTGGATCGAGACCGACTGGATGAACCCAGGGCATATCTATGTAAAATGGTAACAAATCGCTGTAAGGATTTACTGAAAAGTGCGCGACATCGGAAAGAGCAGTACGTTGGTGAATGGCTTCCTGAACCGATTGTTACCTTGGAAGATCAAACCTCTGAAGCGGTTATTCGTGATCAGCAGTTAGCTTACGCTGTACTCGTAATGTTAGAAAGATTATCTCCTGAAGAAAGAGCCGTGTTCGTACTACATGAGGCAATCGGGTTTAAGTATAATGAAATTGCCAGTATTGTTAATAAAAGTGAAGTGAATTGCCGAAAAATAAACAGTCGTGCGCGAGAAAAATTAGGAGTACCCACTGAGTTAAACATTCAATCGGAAACAGCTAGTAGACAATGGATTAATAGATTCCTTAGGGTAATAGAACAGGATAATGTAGATGAAATTATATCTATGCTAGCAGAAGATGTTGTGCTGATCGCCGATGGAGGCGGAAAGGTTACTGCCGCTGTTCAGCCTATCAAATCCAGCAAAAACGTTGCCAGCTTTCTTATTGGCCTATATCGTAAAGTATCTAAAAGTGATGAAGCTTTGCACATTGAAAGAACAAATATAAATGGGCAGTATGGGCTTATAATACGAATAAATAAATATATTGATAGTGTCGTGTTGTTTCACATCAAGAATAATGCTATCTCCAATATCTATTTAGTACGGAATCCGGATAAGTTAAATGGCATTAAAAAAATGAATACCCAGTAAATAATGATTACTTTTTACAACCACGATACAGATATTTCGTTAGAGATAGGAAAATATAAACGCTTAAAAAAAAAGAGTTTAATAGATGAAATTGCTACCTAATATCACTAATAATCGAACATTAAATAAAATAATGTAAAAATAGTTCGGTTTTTGTTGACGGAAAGTGAAATCGATAGTAGAATAACAGCATACGTTAGTTCAATTGAATATGTTTGCGTATAATTTGGGGAATATGGCCCATAAGTCTCTACCGAACCACCGTAAATGGTCCGACTACGCAGTGTAAATAAGGATAAAGCATCGCACATATTGCCTATGCTGCGATTTGCTTTTGATTCTTTTTCCTGCTTTGTTTATCGGTAGCGCACTTGGCCACAAAAGGTCTGGTGTGCTTTTTTACTTTTTCCTAAAAAACGAGGAGGATATCATCATGAAAAAGTATTTTGAGTTTGAAAAGTTTGGCACCAATTATCGAACAGAGTTTATGGCGGGAATGACAACCTTCCTTGCTATGGCATATATTTTGTTCGTCAATCCATCCACGTTGTCGCTTGCTGGGATCGATCTTCCTGAGGGAATGACGCGGATGGATCAGGGAGCAGTGTTTACCGCTACTGCGATTGCAGCTGCTGTTGGTACATTGTTCATGGGGATTATTGCGAAGTATCCAGTTGCACTTGCACCTGGGATGGGTTTGAATGCCTTTTTCGCATATACGGTTGTGCTAGGCTACGGAATTCCGTGGGAAACTGCTTTAGCTGGTGTGCTTGTTTCAGGTCTTATTTTTATTGTTTTAACGTTAACCGGCTTGCGAGAAAAAATTATTAATGCCATCCCATCTAATTTGAAAATGGCAGTTGGGGCTGGAATTGGTTTGTTCATTGCTTTTATCGGCTTTCAGAATGCGGGTATCATTGTTGGAAATGAAGCTACATTAGTAGCGATTGGTGATTTATCTCAGTCGACAACATTGCTTGCTATCTTTGGAATTGTAGTATCGGTTATTTTATTAGCACTAGGAATTAAAGGCGGTATTTTCTACGGAATGATCTTAACCGCTATTGTCGGTATGTTTGCTGGGTTAATCGATCCACCAAATGGTATATCTGGAATTGTTGGTGAAGTTCCGAGTTTAGCGCCTACATTTGGGCAAGCTTTCTCTCATTTTGGTGAAGTGTTTACTTTACAAATGCTTGTTGTTATTTTAACGTTTTTATTCGTTGACTTTTTTGATACGGCAGGTACGCTTGTTGCAGTTGCAACACAAGCTGGATTAATGAAGGATAATAAGCTTCCACGTGCTGGTAAAGCACTATTTGCTGATTCAGCAGCAACGGTAACAGGTGCGATTGTTGGAACATCTACAACGACATCTTATGTGGAATCAACTGCAGGTGTTGGTGCTGGTGGACGAACTGGGTTCACTGCAATCGTAACAGCAGGCTTCTTCCTGTTGGCGCTATTCTTCTCGCCATTGCTTAGTGTTGTAACACCACAAGTAACGGCTCCGGCATTAATCATTGTAGGTGTCTTAATGTCTTCGTCCTTGAAGAACATTGATTGGGATCAATTCGAAATTGCGGTACCAGCTTTCCTAACAATTATTGCAATGCCTTTAACATATAGTATTGCAACAGGTATTGCGATTGGCTTTATTTTCTATCCAATCACAATGATCCTAAAAGGACGTGTGAAAGAAGTTCATCCTGTCATGTACTTTCTATTTGTAATCTTTATTTTGTACTTTATCTTCTTATCATAGACAATGAAAAAAAACTTCCACGAATGTAGTGGAAGTTTTTTTGTGCTTAATGTGATGCGGCTTTTTTGCCATAGGTTACACTATGATAGATAAAGAAACAAATCGTACCTACAGTTGTGAGCCAGCCCATGACCATGTATAGGGTTGTCCCACCGAACGAATCAATGAGTGCACCACCTACGAGCGAACCGATAATACCTGATATTCCGAAAAATACGGCATAAAATATAAGATGCCCTGTAGACTGTAAGAGTTTCGGGATGAGTCGTGTTACATAATCCAAGGATGCTGTATAAAACACACCAAAGGTTAATCCATGCAAGAATTGAAGCGCGATAATGTAAGCTGCATCGTCTGCTGCTGCATATAAAAACCACCTAATACTATATAAGACGCCAGCAACGATGATAAAAAAGAGCGGGCGATATTTACGAAACCAAAAGCCAGCAAATGCGAATACAACTGCTTCACTTGATACGCCGACAAACCAGGCAAGGCCAACGAGCCCTTCGCTGCCACCGAGCTGGGCGATATAAAGCCCGATAAAGCTATCGTTCGCACGGTGGGAAATCGCGAGAAGCATTAATAATAGCATAAAGAAAACGAAGGGTTTATTTTTAACTAGTAATCCGACATCCTTTAGCTGCACAGGGTCTGCGTCTACTTTAACATCCTGGAGACGGAACACAACGAAAAGTGCCATAAGGCCAAATGCTAAATACGGCCAAATCATATATTGGACACCGACTCTTGCTAAAAGCTCGCCAATGAGAAGGGAAGAGGTTGCAAATCCGATTGATCCCCACATACGAATCGTGCCAAAGGATACGTTAAGGTCATCGGCACGACGCTGGGCAAGGCTATCTCCGAGTGCACCAATTGGTGTGGTGAAAAAGTAGAAGATAGCTCCCATGACTAGAATTGCTACTAAGCTGTTCATTTGAAAGAAAAGCACCGAACTGATTAATAGACCGAATACGCATATTAACAGCATGCGTTTCACCGTTTTATATTTATCACTCATGTAGCCCCAGAACGGCTGAGAAAAAATAGACGCGAGTGGACCTACGGCAAGCACCCAGCCAATTTCCGTGCCATTTAGTCCTTTATAGCGTAAATATAATGGTAGAAAGCTCAAAATGATAGTATTTGTAGCATGAAAGCTGAATAATAGCATTTTTAATGGAAGTAATGATTCTTTTTGAGGCATGTTGTCGCTCCTAATCTGTTTAGAGTCATTAGAGCTTATTATACTATTAGTTTGTGGAAAATTCGATGATAACAAAGTACGATAATTTTTGAAAACAAAAAGCATTCAAGTGCTAACTTGAATGCGTATCCTTTTTATTAGAGGTTCTCCACGTATCATCAATAAATGAATCTCGTCCTGATTTTGCACGATCGGCCTCATATTCGGTTGGATTCTTTTTATAAAAATCTTGGTGGTAATCTTCCGCCACATAAAACGGCTGTGCTGGAAGAATTTTCGTGACAATAGGCTTGGAAAATAGCTTGCTATTTTCTAGTGCTAGTCTGGAATCCGCAGCTTGTTTTTTCTGTGTTTCATCATGATAAAAAATCGCTGTCCGATAGGAATCACCGCGATCATGAAACTGCCCGCCGTCATCTGTCGGGTCGATTTGTCGCCAATATATTTCTAGAATTTCTTCATAGGAAATGATGGCTTCATCATACAGAATTTCAACTGCTTCATAATGGCCAGTGTTTCCTTGCTTTACATCTTCATAGGTTGGGTTTTCAATATGTCCACCTGTATATCCCGAAATGATTTGATGAACACCGTCCCATTGATCAAAGGGCTTAACCATGCACCAAAAGCATCCGCCTGCAAATGTCGCTTTTTTTAATGTATTCAATGTATTTTCCTCTTTTCCTCCAATAAGTAATGAAAGTAAGGCTTAATTACAGTAGAATGATAGATAGTGAACTAATTTTATCATAAATTAAAATGGAAGTGATAGAATGAACGAACCGTTTGTACATAAGATTTTTACTGGAAAGGTGCGCTCACTCGGAAGCGAAGCGGCAACGGATCGAATGGAGCGTCCTTGGGAAACGGGCATGTTTAAAGAAGCAGAAGAAAACCAGCTCTGGTTAGGCAAAACTGGATTAGCTGGCGATGAAGTAGCAGATAAGAAGAATCATGGAGGCCCGGAAAAAGCTGTTTTTGCTTATCCGATTAAGCACTATGCAGCTTGGCAGCAAGAGCTAAACAGGACCGATATCGATTTGGGGGCAATGGGTGAAAATCTTGCAGTGTTAGAGATGGATGAATTTACGGTTTGTATTGGCGATACGTACCGTTTTGGGGATGCGATTATTCAAGTATCACAACCCCGTCGCCCCTGCTGGAAGCCGGCAAGAAGGTTTAAGCTGATTGACCTGGCCTTGCGCATTCAAAATAGTGGTCGAACCGGCTGGTATTTTCGTGTGCTAGAAGAAGGCCATGTAATCTCAGGAATTGATCTAGAATTGATTGATAGGCCTTATCCAGAGTGGACGATCGCCGCCTGCAATGAAATTATGTATGTAAGGAAAGAGGAGCTTCACTTAGCATATGAATTATCGCATTGTGAGCTGCTCGCAGAAAATTGGCGAACGTCCTTAAACAAACGTTTGAATGGGAAGGAATCATCGACAAAAAAACGTGTGTACGGTCCAAATGGACAAGATGCCAATCGCCCTGATTAAAGAATAAGGAAATAAAAAAATACAACCATTCCATTTCGGTGTGGTTGTATTTTTATTCTACATGTAACTTGTAACTTGCAGTACCTTCCGCAGATAGAGTTTTACTTTATAGGAATAACTATATTATTCATCGTCTAACAAGCGAACATTGACTTTGTTTCGCCTACTTGAATCAGATATCAAGCGGTGTAGCTTAATATGAACTAATCCGTCTCGATAGGTTGCTGAAATCTTGTCAGCGCGCACAGGAAATGGAAGCTGTATACTTCGTTCAAACACACCTTGCATAATTTCTTCTTTTACTGCTTTTTCACCGTGAGGGCTAATCTCAATCGCTCCTCTCAGTTCTAATGTTGCATAGTCTACATAAATATCAATATGATCGATTGATTCTAAACCAGGAATACTTACAATGCAATATAGCTCGTGATCAGATTGATACATATTAAATTGGGGTATAGTAGGCTTAACAATTCCTTCAAACTGATTCCAAAATGAATCACTAAAAAAATGATCCATGCTCTTTTTCCAATCATTCATTTGTTGAAAAGGATCCATTCCATCACCTCGCTGATTCCATATTAGGTTTACTATAGTGTATGCTTTCTTTCGGGAATAGGTGATTGCCTAAAACGGATAAATTTTCGTTTCGCCAAATGAAAAAATACGTTATTCTAATAGAATACGAGCATAAGGAGGTGCACATGTTGCTAAGTAATGCATATGTGATGGTCGCGATAATTTTGATCATTAACATCGTCTACGTTTCATTTTTTACCATTCGTATGATTTTAACAATGAAGGGCCGGCGGTATATTGCTGCCTTTATAAGTATGTTTGAAGTCGTCATTTATGTGCTAGGATTAGGGCTCGTATTAGACAATTTAAATCAAATTCAAAATTTAGTCGCATACGCGCTTGGTTATGGTCTCGGTGTTATTGCTGGTTCCAAAATTGAAGAAAAGCTTGCCCTTGGATATATTACGGTGAACGTTATTTCATCCAACCCAGACATTGACTTTACTCGGAAATTACGGGATAAGGGCTATGGTGTCACGAGCTGGTTTGCCTATGGTATGGATGGGGATCGACTCGCCATGCAAATTTTAACTCCAAGAAAATATGAGCTAAAGCTATATGAAACGATAAAGCAAATCGATGCAAAGGCATTTATTATTGCTTATGAGCCAAAGCAAATACATGGTGGATTTTGGGTGAAGCAGGTTCGCAAAGGAAAACTTTTTCAAGTGAAACGGCGGGAAGCAGAGAAAGGAAACGCTTCTGGCGCAGCAACTGAAGCACAGACGATTCATGCTAATCAAAGTGAAAGCAATCCCAAATGATCGGAATTTAAAAATGTGTAAAAAGAAGATTTTTTTATCGTAGAGCTCAAAATCCGAACGTTATAAAATTTTATTGTAAAAATGTTCGTTTTCTGTTGACACTCGATGTTGCTCTTTGTTATGCTTAACCCGATAAAAGAATACGGTACCTCATATAATTTCGGGGATATGGCCCGATAGTCTCTACCTAGCACCGTAAATGCTGGACTATGAGGGAAGATGAAGGAAATCTGGCTCTTATACAATGTTATGTAGCCTGTTTTGCTGACGGCATGTTTTTCGTTATGGCGTTACGCCTATTCGTCTTCTCTCATGTAAGTTGGGGAGACGAATAGGCTTTTTTAATGGAGTGAATCAGAATTTCATAACATTAACATGTTGATATGCGTTAATACATGAAAGAGGGGATCTTATGGCTTTAGTTGGTGTGATCATGGGGAGTATTTCAGATTGGGAAACGATGAAGCATACGTGCCAGGTCTTGGATGAGCTCGACATTTCATATGAGAAAGAAATCATTTCCGCACATCGGACGCCGAATGATATGTTTTCTTATGCTACCTCTGCTCGAGAACAGGGGTTAAAGGTAATTATCGCTGGCGCAGGAGGTGCTGCACATCTTCCTGGAATGGTGGCGGCACAAACGACACTTCCTGTAATCGGTGTGCCTGTGCAAAGTACATCACTTCAAGGACTTGATTCCTTGCTTTCCATTGTGCAAATGCCTGGTGGTGTGCCAACTGCTACGGTAGCGATTGGGAAACCAGGGGCAATAAATGCGGCAATTCTCGCAGCACAGATTCTTGGGACCTATGATGAAGCAATTGCAGCGCGTCTGTTATCGCAACGAAAGCGCATGGAAGAAAAGGTAACGGAAATGAGGGAGCAGCTTGCAACAAATTAAGCATATTCTACCACCACAAACAATCGGAATCGTAGGTGGGGGACAGCTTGGCAGAATGATGGCTATTGCAGCAAAACAAATGGGCTATCGCATTGTTGTATTAGATCCGACGCCAAATTGTCCTGCAGCACAAATTGCTGATCAACAAATAGAGGCAGCTTATGATGATATGGATGCAATCAGCGCGCTAACAAGACAGAGTGATGTTATCACGTATGAATTTGAAAATGTTGATCTTCATGCAGCTACTTATATGGTGAAGAAAGGAAAGCTCCCACAAGGCGCGTACCCTTTAGAAATCACGCAAAACAGGGAAAAGGAAAAGCAATTTATGAAACAGCTAGGACTACCTGTACCGCGCTTTGCGATTGTTACGAATGCGGAAGAATGCCAAAACGCTTTTGAGCATGTTCCACTCCCTGCTGTTATTAAAACTTGTCATGGAGGGTATGATGGCAAGGGGCAGCTCCTTGTGGAAGAACTTGCTGATAAAGAAAAAGCGGCGGCATTTGCTGAAAAGCATCAGCATTGCATCGTTGAACAGTGGATTCGCTTTGATAAAGAAATTTCGGTTATTTTCACTCGTGGAACTACGGGACAAATTACGTTTTTCCCACTTGCTGAAAATGAGCATAGAACACATATTTTACATAAGACGATTGCTCCTGCGAATGTGAGCGATAAAGTAAAAGAACAGGCATATGCAGCAACACGAAAGCTTGCGGAAGCAATGGATATTGTTGGCACATTTGCGATTGAAATGTTTGTGGAAGGTGAGACGATTTTTCTGAACGAAATGGCACCACGTCCACATAATTCTGGGCATTATACCATCGAAGGCTGTAATATTTCACAATTCAGCCAGCATGTTCGTGCTATTTGTGGCTTGCCACTCATTCCTGTTCAGCCTTTGCAGTGTGCGGTTATGGTGAATATTCTTGGAGAAGCAATGGATAAAGTTGTTTCTGTAATGCCACAGCTCTCGGATGGCTTTATCCACCTTTATGGAAAGGCACAGGCGAAAAGAAAACGAAAAATGGGGCATATTACCTTTATTGCAGATACAGTGGAACAATTAAATGAGCAGCTAAGCATGTTGGAGGAGGAAATACAATGATTGAACGTTATACAAGAGAAGAAATGGGAGCAATTTGGACGGAGGAGAATAAATTTAAGGCATGGCTTGAGGTAGAAGTCCTTGCCTGTGAAGCATGGAGTGAGCTCGGGGTCATTCCAAGTGATGATGTTAAAAAGCTACGAGCGAATGCCTCCTTTCAGATGGAACGAATTTATGAAATTGAACAGGAAACAAGACATGATGTTGTGGCATTCACGCGCGCCGTTTCTGAAACGTTAGGTGAAGAAAGAAAATGGGTGCATTACGGTTTAACATCAACGGATGTAGTGGATACCGCACTATCCTTTATCTTAAAGCAGGCAAATGCCATTATTCGTAAAGACTTACATCGTTTCATTGACATATTAAAGCAGCGAGCAATGGAGCATAAGCATACTGTCATGATGGGAAGAACCCATGGCGTACACGCAGAGCCAACCACATTTGGGCTAAAGCTGGCGCTATGGTATGAGGAAATGCAGCGTAACCTGGAACGCTTTGAATTAGCCGCAAAAAATATTGAATTTGGAAAGCTTTCTGGAGCAGTTGGAACCTATGCAAACATCGATCCATTTGTGGAAAAGTATGTTTGTTCAAAGCTAGGATTATCGCCTGCACCTGTTTCAACACAAACGTTGCAGCGTGACCGTCATGCAGCATATGTATCAACGCTTGCATTAATTGCGACCTCCATCGAGAAATTTGCGACTGAAATACGCGGCCTGCAAAAAACAGAAACACGTGAGGTTGAGGAGCAATTCCGAAAAGGTCAAAAAGGATCCTCGGCAATGCCGCACAAACGAAATCCAATCGGGTCTGAAAACATGACTGGAATGGCTCGTGTGCTTCGTGGCTATATGGTTACTGCCTATGAAAATGTCGCTCTATGGCATGAGCGGGATATTTCACATTCCTCTGCAGAGCGCGTAATTTTACCAGATGCAACGATTGCTTTAAATTATATGTTAAATCGATTTGGTAATATTTTAGAAAATTTAACCGTGTTTCCAGAAAATATGAAGCGTAATATTGATAAAACGCACGGGGTTATTTTTTCGCAGCGTGTGCTCTTAGCGCTTATTGACAAAGGAATGGTACGAGAAACGGCATATGATATTGTCCAGCCGAAAGCAATGCAAGCTTGGGAGTCCGAAACACATTTTAAAGAGCTAGTAGAACAGGATAAGGAAATAACCGAATTGCTTTCTCAAGCAGAAATTGATGCATGCTTTGACTACACATACCATTTGAAAAATGTGGATGCGATTTTTGAAGAGATTGGACTGTAATGAGCTTAGTTATCGATAAAGTGAATGAGGTGATGTGAAGTGAAAGCAGCGCTTCTTTATGAAGGAAAAGCAAAAAAGGTTTACCAAGCTTCAGGTAATGAAGCACAGCTCGTATTATCATATAAAAATGATGCGACCGCTTTTAATGGGAAGAAAAAAGACGTATTTCCAGGGAAGGGACGTTTAAATAACGAAATTGCTGCAACGATTTTTTCCTACTTAGCGGAGCAAGAAATAGAAAGTCACTTTATTAAAAAATTAAATGAGACAGAGCAGCTTGTTCATAAAACGGAGATTGTTCCACTTGAGGTTGTTGTGCGCAATATAGCGGCAGGGAGTATTGTAAAACGACTTGGGTTAAGAGAAAAAGAAGTATTTTCTCCGCCATTAGTAGAACTATATTACAAAAATGATGACTTGAACGATCCGCTAATCAATGATGAACATGCAAAGTTTTTAACAGATCTTACTTCTGTTGAGCTTCATGAAATCAAAGTGAAAGCATTTGAGATTAATACTTCACTTCGTTTGTTATTTCAATCTATTAATCTAACGTTAGTAGATTTTAAGCTAGAGTTTGGGCGGTTGGCAAATGGACGTATTATTCTTTCGGATGAAATTTCGCCAGACACGTGTCGCCTTTGGGATAAAGATACAGAGGCAAAGCTAGATAAGGACGTATTTAGACAAGGAACAGGAGATCTAATCCAGGTATATGAGCAAGTGCTTGAACGACTAACCAATTATGTCAGTGTGTAAAGGTGGGCAACAGCTTGTAGGTTTTTTTCTAGGAAATTACAACGAATATTGGAGGGGACGACGATGAAAACAATGCATGTACCGAGTGCAGAGGAAGTTGAAAAAGAAGGCTTGTATCGTGAGATGGGCTTAAGTGATGAAGAGTTCCATCGGATAAAAGAGATTCTAAAGCGACAACCCAATTATACGGAAGTAGGAATTTTTTCAGTCATGTGGTCAGAGCATTGTAGCTATAAAACATCAAAGCCTTTGCTGCGCAAGTTCCCGACAAAAGCGCCACACGTTTTACAAGGTCCAGGTGAAGGAGCTGGAGTCGTTGATATTGGAGATAACCAAGCAGTTGTATTTAAAGTGGAGAGTCATAATCATCCATCCGCTGTGGAGCCATTTGAAGCCGCTGCGACTGGAGTAGGCGGCATTGTTCGTGATGTATTTTCAATGGGAGCAAAGCCAATTGCAGCCTTGAATTCCTTACGCTTTGGCAGTTTAGATTCCACGCGAACCAGAGAGCTTTTTCAAGAAGTAGTACGTGGGATTGCCCATTATGGAAATACAATTGAGGTTCCAACTGTTGGTGGTGAAATTCAATTTGATACGTGCTATGAGGAAAATCCATTAGTGAATGCGATGGTGGTCGGCTTACTTCAGCATGATGAAGTGCAAAAAGGAATTGCAGCAGGAGTTGGCAACCTTGTCATATATGCCGGAGGAGACACGGGCCGAGATGGTATCCATGGGGCTACATTTGCTTCCGATGATTTAGGAGAAGAAGCAGAGACCAATCAGGCTGCCGTTGCTATTGGTAATCCAGAACTAGAGAAGCGGTTAATTTCTGCCTGTTTGGAATCGATTCATTCGGACGCATTAATTGGAATGCAAGATATGGGGGCAGCAGGACTTACTTCGTCAGCAAGTGAAATGGCAAGTAAGGCAGGTACCGGAATTGAAATGAATTTGGACCTCGTTCCGCAGCGTGAAAAGAATATGACCGCATATGAGCTCATGCTCTCTGAATCGCAGGAGCGTATGCTGCTTGTAGTGAAAAAAGGGAGAGAGCAAGAGATTATCGATATTTTCTCTAAGCATGATGTGTCTGCAGTCGTAGTTGGTAAAGTAATCGCGGAAAAAGCATTTCGCATTATCCAACACGGAGAAATGATGGCGGATATCCCAGTTGACGCCTTAGCGGAGGATGCACCTGTTTATGAATTACCTGCAAAGGAAGCGACTTATTATCAGGAGTTTCAAGCAATGCCTGCTTTTCTTCCTAAGGTTGATAACCCTGCAGAAATGCTGCGTACGCTTTTGCAGCAACCGACGATCGCATCGAAGGAATGGGCGTATTCACAATTTGATTCAGAAGCACAGCAGCAAACAATGGTTGGGCCGGGATCAGATGCAGCAGTAGTGAAAATAGCTGATAGTGAAAAAGCAATTGCAATAACAACCGATTGTAATTCACGGTATATTTACCTTGATCCAGAGGTAGGGGGAAGTATTGCGGTAGCAGAGGCAGCAAGGAATCTTGTAGCTTCAGGAGCGAAGCCACTCGCACTAACCGATGGGCTGAACTACGGAAACCCAACGAATCCAGAAGTATTTTGGCAAATGGAAAAAAGTGTAGCTGGTATTAGTAAGGCATGTGACATGCTTGGTACGCCAGTTATTAGTGGAAATGTTTCTTTATATAATCAATCAAAAGGAAAAGCAATTTTTCCAACACCGATTATTGGCATGGTTGGTCTATATACCTCATTAGATCATATTACTCCGAGTCATTTTCAGACGGCAGGCGATCTTATTTACGTAATTGGTGAAACGAAACCTGAGTTTGGTGGTAGTGAGCTTCAATTTGTGTTGGAAGGAAAATATGCTGGGAGAGCTCCAATACTAGATTTGGAAGTAGAGCGAAAACGTCAAGAACAGCTTTTACAAGCCATTGCAGCAGGAATTGTCTCTTCTGCACATGATCTGTCAGAAGGAGGGCTAGCTGTTGCTCTAGCAGAAAGCGTGTTTTCTAAAAAAGAGCTCGGACTCGAGGTAGAGCTAGTAGGTGATAGTACAACACAATTATTTAGTGAAAGCCAGTCACGCTTTGTTGTAACAGTAAAACGCGAGCATAAGGAACAGTTTGAGACATTGCTTGAGAATGGACAGCATATTGGGTATGTAACGGATGATTCAAGAATGATTGTAAAGGTGAATGGTAAGACAGTCATTGAAGAAGAGGTTAAAACGCTCAGCAAGCTATGGCGAGAAGCTATTCCAGCAAAGCTGAAATAAAACAAAAGTGGGGCATGGATAATGTTTGCGATTTGGGGACATGAAAATGCGGCAGAAATTACGTATTACGGGCTTCATGCCCTGCAGCATCGTGGGCAAGATGGGGCTGGCATCGTAACGAGTGATGGGCAACAGCTAAAGCTGCATAAAGAAGTTGGATTAGTAAATGATGTATTTAGTCGTGCCCAATTTGAGCGGCTTAGCGGACGCGCAGCAGTTGGTCATGTTCATTATATTGTAAACGGAGATGGCGGGCTAGATAATGTTCAGCCCCATCTCTTTCATTCTCAGTCTGGGAGTATGGCGTTCGCGCATATCGGTAATGTCATGAATGCACATCAGCTTCGTGGCGAACTAGAAAACGAAGGCAGTATTTTTCAAACAAAGGCAGATACAGAGCTTCTTGCACATCTGATTAAACGGAATGGCAATGCAATTACTGTTGCATCTCTTGCTGATGCGTTAGAGAAAATGATTGGAGCTTATGCTTTTATCGTCTTATCTGAAGAAAGGCTCTACGTTGCCCTTGATCCACATGGTATTCGGCCATTGTCGATAGGTAGGCTTGGTGAAGGCTATGTTGTTGCATCTGAGACATGTGCGTTTGATATTATTGGTGCAACTTTTGAACGTGAAGTATTACCAGGAGAAATTTTAACGATAAGTGATGAGGGTATCGAATCGAACCGCTTTGCGATTCGTGAGCAACGCAAGCTATGTGGGATGGAATATGTTTATTTTTCACGACCAGATAGCAACTTGAATTATGTGAATGTTCACGCTTCTAGGAAGCGCATGGGAATGGAACTGGCAAAGGAAGCGCCAGTAAATGCTGATGTCGTAACAGGTGTACCTGATTCAAGTATTTCTGCTGCAATTGGTTATGCGGAGCAAAGTGGTCTTCCATATGAAATGGGTCTTATTAAGAATCGGTATGTAGGGCGAACATTTATCAAACCCTCGCAGACACTGCGGGAGCAAGGGGTCAAAATGAAGCTATCACCACTGCACAGCATTGTGGAAGGAAAACGCATCGTTATGATCGATGATTCCATTGTTAGAGGAACGACGAGTATGAGAATTGTCCGCATGCTTAAGGAAGCAGGTGCGCTAGAGGTGCATGTACGAATTGCTTCTCCAGCAGTAAAAAACCCTTGTTACTATGGGATTGATATGTCCACGAAGCAGGAATTAATTGCCGCTAACTATTCACTAGAGGGAGTTTGCAAAAAAATAGGTGCTGACAGCCTAGCTTATTTAAGTCCAGAATGCTTAGAACGCGCAATTGTAAAGGATCGGACAATTCATCAAGGCGTTTGTACAGCGTGCTTTACTGGGAATTATCCAGTGGTGGAAAAACAGCTGCAAACAACGTGGAAGCAACAATAATAAAAGGGCTGAGGTGTGAAGAGAATGTCGAATATATATAAAGATGCGGGCGTTGATGTAGAAAAGGGCTATGAAGCGGTTGAGCGAATGAAAAAGCATATTGCAAAAACAACAAGACCAGAGGTTCTCGGGGGAATTGGTGCCTTTGCTGGGTTGTTTGATTTAAGTGGTTTTTCCTACCGTGAGCCAGTACTTGTAACTGGAACAGATGGCGTAGGAACAAAATTAAAGCTTGCAATGGAAATGAATATTCATCACACCGTTGGCATTGACCTTGTAGCAATGTGTGTAAACGATATTATCGCACAAGGAGCACAGCCTTTATTCTTTCTTGATTACATAGCGTGTGGGAAAAATAATCCCGAAAAAATAGAGCAGCTTGTTGCTGGAATTGCGGATGGTTGTATACAAGCAGGTGCTGCCCTTATTGGTGGTGAAACAGCAGAAATGCCGGGAATGTATGAAGCGGATGAATATGATCTTGCAGGGTTTACGGTAGGTATTGCTGAAAAATCAAAGCTGATTACAGGAGATGCCATCACTATCGGTGATCTAGTAATTGGCTTACCATCGAGCGGGCTTCATTCGAATGGATTTTCTCTTGTACGCAAAGTATTGGCAGAAAGTAATCTTCAAGCAATTCCACAAGGCTTTGAAAAAACGTTAGGCGAGATTTTGCTTACCCCAACAAAAATTTATGCAAAGCAAATTGCAGCTATTGCAAAAATAACTACGATAAAAGGGATTTCACACATTACTGGTGGCGGATTTTATGAAAATATCCCTCGTATGCTGCCACAAGGCTTAGGAGTAAAGCTAGATGCTTCCTCTTGGCAGCTGCCAGACATATTTACATATATTCAACAAAGAGGAAATCTTTCTTTAGAGGAAATGGCTGGGGTCTTTAATATGGGAATCGGTATGGCAGTTGTTGTCGATAAGTCGGTAGCGCAAAACGTAGTAGAATGCTTACAGACAGAAGGTGAAATTGCAGCTATTATCGGCGAAGTGATCGAAAAAGAGGGGGTTCAAATACAGTGGTAAAGCAACCGAAAGCTGCTGTGTTTGCTTCTGGAACAGGCAGTAATTTTCAAGCCTTGATGGAATCAACGCTTGCCTGTGACATTTGTATGCTCGTTTGCGATCGTGCGGAGGCCGAGGTTGTTCAGAAAGCACGTCATTTCCAGCTAAGAACAATCCAATTTGATCCAACACGTTTTTTATCAAAGCAAGACTATGAGCAGATGCTCGTAGAGAAGCTACACGAAGAAAAAATAGAATGGATCTTTCTGGCGGGCTATATGCGAATAATAGGTCATATTCTACTTGAAGCATATGAAGGTAAGATTATTAATATTCATCCATCCCTGCTTCCGGCGTTTCCGGGTAAGGATGCAATTCGTCAGGCATGGGATAGAAAAGTGAGAACAACAGGTGTGACCATTCACTTCGTTGACGAAGGAATCGATACGGGAGCGATTATTGCACAGGAATCGGTCGCTATTTCACCAGAGGATACGCTCGATTTACTCGCACAAAAAATACATCAAGTCGAGCATCGCTTGTATCCGAAAACAATTAATCTGTTACTCCATTCGTGTACGAATAAATAGCAATGCAATTAATTGGCCGGATTTATTCAACTGTATGGCTACTATTACTTGAAGAAGCAAGCCAGGAGAAGCTAGGACAGATACAGGCGTATGCCTGCTGTGTATGCGTCCTGCTTTCGTGAAATGTAACGGAATTATAACTATTATATGAGGAGCAAAGACAATGAAAAAACGTGCACTAATTAGTGTCTCAGACAAACAAGGCATCACTGATTTTGCTAAGCAGTTAGTAGAATTCGGCTATGAGATAATTTCAACAGGTGGAACGTTAACAGCGCTCCAAAAAGCTGGTATACCGGCGATTTCTGTAGAAGATATTACTGGTTTTCCAGAAATACTAGATGGAAGAGTGAAGACGCTACACCCATTTATTCATGGTGGTATCTTAGCGAAGCAAGCAAATCCTGAGCATGTAAGCCAGTTAAAAGCACATTCTATTGAACGAATTGATATCGTCATCGTTAATTTATACCCATTTAAACAGACACTCCTAAACAAGGAAGCTACTCGAGCAGATAAAATAGAAAATATTGATATTGGTGGGCCTACAATGCTCCGTGCAGCTGCCAAAAACTATGAGAATATTACTGTTGTTGTCGATCCAGCAGATTATTCCCGCGTCTTAGAAGCACTGAAGAATAATAAAGTACATGACGAGCTCCGGAAACAGCTTGCAGCTAAAGTGTTTCGTCATACCGCAAATTATGATGCCATGATTTCTGGCTTTTTTAACGAAATAACCAATGATGAATTCCCGGAAACATACACGGCTACCTATGAAAAGGTACAAACGTTGCGCTATGGAGAAAATCCACATCAGCGTGCAGCATTTTATCGTGATCCACGGCAAGAAGTATTAAGTATCGCGGCAGCCAAGCAGCTTCATGGAAAAGCACTTTCCTATAATAACATTCAGGATGCAAATGCTTGCTTGGAAATTATTAGCGAATATAAGGAACCTGCAGTTGTTGCGGTAAAGCATATGAACCCGTGTGGCATTGGAGTAGCTGATTCCTTGTACGCTGCTTTTCAAAAAGCATATGCAGCAGATCCAATCTCTATTTTTGGAGGGATTGTTGCGGCAAACAAGGAAATCGACCAATCAATTGCTGAGCAATTAAGCAATATTTTCCTTGAGATTATCATCGCACCAAGCTTTACAGAGGAAGCACTTGCTTTGTTAACAACAAAGAAAAACATCCGTTTATTGACCCTATCGATGGACGAACTTCCTTCAATGAGCCATAAGCTTACAAGTGTAAATGGAGGCTTGCTCGTCCAAAGTATGGATCATGCACGTGTGAAGGAAGCTGACCTAGAGTTTGTAACGAGACGAAAGCCAACAGAAGCAGAGCTCTGTGATTTACTGTTTGCTTGGAAAGCAGTAAAGCATGTGAAGTCCAATGCAATTGTACTGGCAAAAAAACAACAAACGGTTGGCATAGGGGCAGGACAGATGAACCGTGTCGGAGCTGCAACTATCGCGATTAACCAAGCTGAAGAGCAGGCAATTGGTGCAGTGCTTGCATCAGATGCATTCTTTCCAATGCCTGATACAGTAGAAGCAGCTGCAAAGGCTGGAATTACTGCCATTATTCAACCAGGTGGATCAAAGCGTGACCAGGATTCGATTGATGTTTGCAACGAAAATGGTATCGCGATGGTGTTTACAAAGATTCGTCATTTTAAACATTAATCGTGGTCGATGATAATGTTCGAAGCAAGCGATAAAAAACAGGGGCAAACCTATTCATTCTCAGAGAATAGAAAAAGCTTTGAAGGTAGAAAAAAGCAAGCTATATATCTGCATCAAAGAGACCTGTGGAAAACGTCCGCTTGTAGTGCAAGTAACGTGTAATAATTTATAGAGTAAGACGTACTAAGCGGAAAATAGTGTTTAAACATCATATACAAGGAGGCATATGCATGAAGGTGTTAGTTGTAGGACGTGGGGGAAGAGAGCATAGTATTGCAATGAAGCTGTCAAAGAGTGTCCAGCTTGATAAACTCTATGTTGCACCAGGCAATGCCGGAATGGAAAAAATAGCAGAATGTATACCAATTAAAGAAACGAATATCGAGGGACTGCTCACGTTTGCCAAAGAAAATCAGATTGACCTAACGATTGTCGGACCAGAAAACCCACTCATGGCAGGAATCGCCAATCGCTTTCAGCAAGAACGGCTACCAATTTTTGCACCTACAAAAGAAGCGGCGATAGTAGAAGGAAGTAAAAGCTTTGCTAAAGCATTTATGATGAGACATGCCATTCCTACTGCACAGTATGAAGCATTTACAGATGCAGCGAAAGCGAAGCAATTTGTAAAAGAAAAAGGAGTCCCAATCGTCATTAAAGCGGATGGTCTTGCAGCAGGGAAAGGCGTTGTTGTCGCAGAAACAATCGAGGCAGCCGATGAAGCCATTGATGATATGCTCGTTGCTAAAGCATATGCGGAAGCAGGAAATAAGATTGTAATCGAGGAGTTTTTAGAGGGAAAAGAATTCTCTTTAATGGCATTTGTTCATCATGACAAGGTGTATCCAATGGTGCCTGCTCGTGACCATAAGCGTGCGTTTGATGGTGACAAAGGACCAAATACAGGTGGAATGGGTGCTTATGCGCCTGTTCAGGATGTTGATCAACAAATGCTAGCGTACGCAACTACAGCCGTTTTACAGAAAACGGTCGATGGTCTGAGGGCAGAAAACCGCCCATTTACAGGGATTCTGTATGCGGGGTTAATTCAAACAGCGGAAGGTACAAAGGTGATTGAATTTAATACGCGCTTTGGTGATCCAGAAACGCAGGTTGTTTTACCTTTACTAGAAAATGATTTGCTGCAAGTGCTGACAGATGTTCTCGCAGGCAATAATCCGCATTTATCGTGGGCACAAGAAACGTGTATAGGAGTCGTATTAGCAGCAGAAGGCTATCCAGAGCAATATAAAAAGGATGCGCCTGTTCCAGAACTTCTCGAGGATGGGTCCTTTATTGTTTATGCAGGAGTGAAGCAGACAAAAGCTGATGCCCGTTTGACTTCTGATGGTGGTCGGGTCCTCCTTGTTGGAGCAAAGCATGCGAATATACAAGAAGCAAGAAAAAATGTATATCGCACATTAGCGCTTTGCTCAGACCAAAACTCGTTTTTTTACCGTCAAGATATTGGGCAGGAGCTATAAGAAACAGAAAAGCTACATAAGATTACCTTGATGTGTCGTTATATATATGCGGCACTTTCTTTTATTCTCGTACGAACAAGCTTGACGCTATCAAAGGAGAATCCTACCTTTTTTAGGAAAGAAAAGAGATTCCGCAATTTGTCACAAAAAGTTTACTTTCATTCTTCAAAACTTTACAGTGTAAAAGCATAAAGTGTGTTAAACTAGAAAAAATCACAAAAATCACTGGAGAGTTGTTTTATGATGGAGAATTGGAATTGGAGAAATCGAGAATTACGAAAGCATGTTAGCGTTTTAGATGGGATCACATCTCCGACATTAGTTCTCACAAATGCTGTTTATTTAAATATGTATACGAAAGCATGGCTAGAGGCTAATATTTGGATTTATGATGAACGGATTGTATACGTAGGTGATGCAATGCCATCTCAGCAACAAGGAACAGAAATCGTGGATTGTACAGGTAAGTATCTTGTTCCAGGGTATATTGAACCACATGCACATCCCTTCCAATTATATAATCCAGAAGAACTTGCATATCATGCCGCTAAATTTGGTACCACAACCCTTGTTAGTGATAGCTTAATGTGGCATTTTTTAATGGATGACAAGAAAGCGTTTTCTTTATTGGATGCGTTTCAAAAGCTACCAATATCGATGTATTGGTGGGCGCGATATGATTCGCAAACTGCTTTACAGGATGAGGAAAAGCTGTTTAATACGAGAACTGTCCTTGATTGGTTAGCACATCCTGCTGTACTGCAAGGAGGAGAGCTTACTTCATGGCCAAATCTCTTAAATGGTGATGATCGGTTACTGTATTGGATTCAAGAAACAAAGCGACTTGGCAAACCAGTTGAAGGCCATTTTCCAGGGGCATCAGAAGAAACATTAACAAAGCTAAAGCTTTTAGGGGCGAGTGGGGATCATGAGTCTATCTCTGGAAAGGATATTGTCAAAAGACTGCAGCTCGGTTATGAGGTTGGCTTACGCTATTCTTCTATTCGACCTGACCTGCCAAAGCTTATTTCTGAAATGCTACAAGAGCAGCTGACGACCTTTGACCATCTGACAATGACAACAGATGGGGCAACACCTGCTTTTTATGAACGTGGATTATTAAATGTTTGTATTGAAATTGCAATTGAAAATGGGCTGCCAGTTGAAGAAGCGTATCGAATGGCTTCCTTTAACGCGGCAAAGCATTTACGAATGGAAGAACAGCTCGGCAGCATCGCTCCTGGACGCGTCGCACATATAAATATGTTAGCGGCGAAGGATAATCCACACCCGGTAGATGTCATCGCAAAAGGAAAATGGCTTGTTCGAAATGGCGAAGAAGTGGAGCGTGCACTAACGATAGATTGGCAAGATTATGGGATCGATTCATTTGCCGTGGATTGGGATCTTACAATACATGATTTACAATTCTCATTACCACTTGGATTAGAGATGGTGAATGACGTTATTATGAAGCCATATGTGATTCAAACAGATCTCACGCCAGATATTCTGCCAGATAACCGACAAGATGCTTTTTTACTTCTTTTGGACAGGGAAGGAAAGTGGCGCGTTAATACGACAATAAAAGGATTTACAAACCGTCTAGGAGCAATTGCTAGCTCGTATTCTACAACAGGTGATATTGTCTTTATTGGCAAGAGTAAGCCAGATCTCCTTCTCGCTTGGAAAAGAATGAAAGCGATTGGTGGAGGAATTGTTGTTGTGCATCAAGGAGAGGTGCTTATCGAAATTCCACTTACACTAGGTGGGGTTATGTTTGATGGGGGAATGGAAGCATTAATTGCCAAGGAAAAAGAGTTGAAGCAGCATTTAGAAGCATTTGGTTATCCATTTGCTGATCCGATATATAGTATCTTATTTTTATCCTCTACGCATTTGCCTTATATTCGTATTACCCAGCAAGGGATTATGGATATAAAGAAAAAAGCTGTCCTCTTCCCAGCTACGATGCGATAGCATATAATAGAAGCTGAGCTATTCAATTAGTCTAGCTTCTGTTATTTGCTTTTACTTCATTTGCAGAAGCGAAGCTGGGGAAACAGTTTTTTTATGATCAAGCGGTTGAAAAAGGGTGAGAATCCTTGAAATAGCGTCCGTTAAAACTCCCTACTGATTTAAATAAGCTCTTGTAGATACGATAGATTTTTTTAGGAAGCGTGTGTGCATTTATCCCTGAAAATTAAACGACAATCAAGCGAGGCTTATTTGATAAAAAAATAACATAGAATTAAAAAATCAACTTTAGTAGAAGGTGTTGGGGAAATGAAAAAATGGGTATCAATTTTATTCGTAGTTGCTATTACGGTATTTGCATTGACAGCATGCTCCAAGGACGATCAAAAAGCAGAAGACAATGAAGACAGAGAGAATAAGGTTTCGGAAAAGTCTCAAGCACCTAAGGATGTGTATCCGTTAACTGGGATTGGAACAAATGAAAAAGTGGATCAACGAATTGTTGGTGTGATGGTAAACAATCATTCCAATGCAAGACCACAAACGGGATTATCAAAAGCGGATATCGTTTTTGAAATATTAGCAGAAGGAAAAATCACACGTTTTTTAGCATTATTCCAAAGTGAGCAGCCAGAGGTTGTGGGGCCAGTTCGAAGCGCAAGAGAATACTATTTTGAGTTGGCAAATGGCTATGATGCACTTTATATTTATCATGGTGCTGCTCGATTTGTGGATGACATGATTAAGACACGCGGAATTGAGCATTTAAATGGTGCGTATTATGATAATGACGGACATCTTTTTAAGCGCGAAAGCTTCCGAAAAGCACCGCATAATTCCTATTTACAGTTTGATGCAGTAGTCGATGTTGCAGAAGAAAAGGGTTACGATATGAAACGGAATTATGAGTCATTGCCGTTTTTAACGAAGGATGGAATAAGTGCGCTTGAGGGTGAGCAAGCAGCACATGTTGAAATTGTCTATTCAACAAATCCAATGGAAATTGTAGAATATGATTATGATGAAGCAAGTGGGAAATATAATCGCTCGAATGATCGTGAACAAACCGTAGAATTAGAAACAAAGGAAGCCATTCAAGCAGACAACGTATTTATTATCCAAACGCATCATGAAATCATTGATGATGATGGTAGACGAGCAGTTGACATCGAATCAGGTGGAGAAGCATACTTACTACAAAAAGGAAAGCTTCAGAAGCTGCAATGGGAAAATCGAAATGGCCGAATTCTACCAATAAAGGATGGACAGCCTGTCGGATTCGTACCAGGAAAAACATGGATTAATGTTATTCCGTCAAGCCCTGGATTGGAACAGTCTGTACATGTTTCAAATGAGTAGTGCAGGAGGCGTCTTATATGCAAATTGATAAGTTACGAGGGGAACAGCTAGATCAGCTTTTTGATGCGATTCTCTCATTAAAGGATCGAGAAGAATGCTATCGCTTTTTTGATGATATTGCGACGATGAGTGAAATCCATTCGATTTCTCAGCGGCTTCAGGTTGCCAAAATGCTAACCGAAGGACAAACATATAGTGTCATCGAAAAAGAAACAAAAGCATCCACTGCTACGATATCCCGGGTGCGCAGATGTATTAATTATGGTAGTGACGGGTATAAAATGGTTCTCGATCGTATGAAAAAAAAGAAAGAAAAATAATGGAGGGGCAACCCATAAGTCATGCAAGGCTTATGAGCTGCCCCTTATCGTTTGGTTCTGAATAAAAGCCAATAGATAGACCTCGCTAAATCGTAATCTAGAAGAGGTATTCGAAAAAACTTTTGGTTCTCCTTATTTTCCCCTACCGATTTTTGCTATAATAAACTAATGGATTATGATAATGGAGGTTTAGTCCTTTGTATACAATTAAAAATGAATGGAAGCATATGTTTAAGCTAGATCCAGCAAAGGAAATTTCTGATGAACAGCTGGAGCGGGTATGTGAGTCAGGTACAGATGCGATTATTGTCGGTGGAACAGATGATGTTACATTGGACAATGTGCTCGATTTATTATCAAGCATCCGACGCTATACGGTTCCGTGTATATTAGAGGTTTCGAATATGGAAATGATTACCCCGGGGTTTGATCATTATTTTATCCCGATGGTATTGAATAGCACAGAGAAAAAATGGATGATGGATATCCAGCATGAAGCCATTAAGCAATATAAGGATATCATGGATTGGAATGAAATATTTGTCGAAGGCTATTGTATTCTAAATGAATCGGCGAAAGCCTTTACGACAACAAATTGTACGCTCCCTAATGAAATGGATGTAGAAGCGTATGCTTATATGGTAGAGAATGTATTTCATTTACCGATATTTTATATGGAATATAGCGGTACATATGGTGATCCGCAGCTCGTTGAAAAAGTAAAAGGTCAGCTTGAGGAGACATTGCTATTTTATGGTGGTGGGATCGAAAGTGTGGAACAGGCGAAAGAAATGAAGCAGCATGCGGATGTGATTATTGTAGGAAATAGCCTGTACACGAACTTTGAGGAAGCAATCCGAACAGTAGATGCAGTGAAATAGATTAAATAGTTGCATACAGTTAGATAGAGATTGAACAATTTTTTGGGTGGTGAGCAATAATGAGTCCAGCAACAAATGATTTATTAAAAGGACTAAATAAACAACAACTTGAAGCGGTAAAGCATACAGATGGACCGCTCTTAATTATGGCAGGTGCAGGAAGTGGAAAAACGCGAGTTCTAACACACCGCATTGCTTATTTGATGGAAGAGAAGGGTGTCGCGCCTCGGAATATTTTGGCGATTACCTTTACGAACAAAGCAGCGCGTGAAATGAAAGACAGGGTCGGGAGATTAGTAGGCCCTGAAAGTGAATATATGTGGGTATCAACCTTTCACTCGATGTGTGTACGGATACTGCGAAGAGATATCGATCGCATCGGTTATAATCGTAACTTTACAATTTTGGATAGTGGTGATCAGCTTTCTGTTGTAAAGCAAGTATTAAAGAATTTGAATATTGATCCGAAAAAATTTGATCCGCGTGCAATGCTCGGACAAATTAGTGCGGCTAAAAATGAGCTAGTAACACCAGAAAAATTTGCAGAACAGGTTGGCGATTTTTATAATCGGCAGGTTTCCAACGTGTACACTGCTTATCAAAAAATATTACGAAAAAACCAGTCACTGGATTTTGATGATTTAATCATGCAGACGATTCACTTGTTTCAACGTGTGCCAGAGGTTTTGGAATATTATCAGCGACGCTTTCAATACATTCATGTGGATGAGTATCAAGATACGAACCATGCACAATATTATTTAGTAAAACAGCTTGCCAGTCGTTTTCAAAACATTTGTGTGGTTGGGGACTCTGACCAGTCTATTTATCGTTGGCGAGGAGCCGATATTACGAACATTCTTACCTTTGAAAAAGACTATCCAGCTGCACAATCGATTTTTCTCGAGCAAAATTATCGCTCGACGAAGTCTATATTACAGGCGGCAAATAAAGTAATCAGCAATAATTCTAGTCGCAAGCCGAAAAATCTGTGGACAGAAAACCCGGATGGACAAAAAATTACGTATTTCCAAGGCGCAACGGAACAGGAAGAAGCGCTTTACGTAACAGATAAAATCCAAGCATTAGTTCGAGAAGAAGGCTATAAGCCGAGCGATATCGCGATATTATATCGAACAAACGCGCAATCACGTGCAATTGAGGATACGTTTGTTAAATCAGGTGTAAGCTATCAAATGGTTGGTGGCACGAAATTCTACGATCGTAAAGAGATTAAAGACATGATTGCGTATTTACGATTAATTACGAATCCAGATGATGACATTAGCTTTGAACGAGTAGTGAACGAGCCAAAGCGCGGGGTTGGAAAAACCTCTATCGATCGTTTGCGGGTTTATGCAATGGAACACGGGATTTCGTTTTATGATGCAGTAAAGGAAGTTGATTTTACCGGTGTATCGAAAAAGGCGGCAAATGCGCTCGCAGCGTTTGGTGACCTTATTCGAACACTCCATGAGCAACAAGAATTTTTAACAGCAACCGACATGGTAGAAGCTGTATTAACCCGCTCTGGCTATGAAGAAATGCTGAAAAACGAACGGACAATTGAAGCACAAAGTCGTTTAGAAAACCTTGAGGAATTTATGACGGTTACTCAGGATTTCGAAAAAAACGCGGCCGACAAAACATTAATTGCCTTTTTAACAGACCTTGCTTTAATTGCGGATATTGATCGGGTCGACGAAGCAGATCCTGATAATAACGAAAAAATAACATTGATGACATTACACGCAGCGAAAGGATTGGAATTCCCAGTCGTATTCTTAATTGGGATGGAGGAAAATGTATTCCCACATAGTCGTTCGTTATTTGATGACGACGAGATGGAGGAAGAACGCCGACTTGCTTATGTTGGAATAACAAGAGCAGAACAAAAGTTATTTCTTACACACGCAAAAATGCGTACCTTATATGGAAGAACAAATATGAATCCAATTAGTCGATTCATTAATGAAATCCCTGAAGAGCTCATGGATGGAATCGAACAAGCACGAACAACAATGTTTGGAAATGCTTTTGCAAATCGAAGAACGCAGGGACAGCCTGCTTCATTAAAGCGAAAAGCGCAAAAACTCCAAACAACAACAGGTGCAGAAAGCGAAACATGGCAGCCCGGTGATAAAGCAGCACATAAAAAGTGGGGTGTCGGAACGGTTGTGAAGGTACAGGGAGAAGGCGAAGGAATGGAGCTTGATGTAGCTTTTCCTGCCCCAACAGGAATCAAGCGTTTGCTTGCTAAATTTGCTCCAATAACGAAACAGTAGGGAGGTGCTTGCTGGTGGACAAACAACAAGCACAGGAAAAAATCCAAGCATTACGAGAGGTATTAAATCAATATAGCTACGAGTACCATGTGCTCGATAAGCCAACTGTTCCTGATGCAGAATATGATGAAAAGCTACAGGAGCTGCGGCAGCTGGAGGAAGCTTTTCCAGAACTAATAACAGCTGATTCACCTACACAGCGAGTAGGGGATAAGCCGTTAGAAGGATTTACAAAAGTAGAGCATTCGATCCCAATGCTTAGTCTTGGTAATGCATTTAACGAACAGGATTTGCACGATTTTGCGCGTCGAGCTAGTCAAGGAACCGATACGCCTCCTACGTATGTTTGTGAATTGAAAATTGATGGCTTAGCGGTATCCTTACGTTATGAAAATGGGCAATTTGTTCAAGGTTCTACCCGTGGGGACGGGACAGTCGGTGAAGATATTACGAGCAATTTACGTACAATCAATAGTATTCCTTTATCGATAAAGGATAAGCATACAATCGAAGTGCGTGGCGAAGCCTATATGCCGCATCAATCCTTTTTAAAACTGAATAAAGCACGGGAAGAAAATGGGGAGGAGCTTTTTGCGAATCCGCGCAATGCTGCTGCTGGATCGTTACGTCAATTAGATCCCAAAATTGCAGCCTCCCGCAGTCTGGATGTTTTTTTGTATGGTGTAGGTGAATGGGAGGGTAAGCAGCTTGCTTCTCATAGTGAACGTTTAACTTATTTTAAGGAATTAGGTTTCAAAACGAACCCAGAATGGAAGAAATGCAGCACGATTGAAGAAGTCATCGATTATATAAACTATTGGACAGAGGCGCGTCCTAACCTGAATTATGAAATTGATGGCATTGTTGTAAAAGTTGATAACATTGCACAGCAGGAGGAGCTTGGCTACACTGCAAAAAGTCCGCGCTGGGCGATAGCATATAAATTTCCTGCTGAAGAGGTAATGACGACCCTTCGAGACATTGAATTAAGTGTTGGGAGAACAGGAGTAATTACACCAACGGCGATTCTTGATCCAGTGAAGGTGGCTGGTACGACCGTGCAACGGGCTTCATTACATAATGAGGACCTGATTCGTGAAAAAGACATTCGTATTGGTGATCCTGTTGTTGTGAAAAAAGCAGGCGATATTATTCCAGAAGTTGTCCGCGTTATTACAGAAAAACGAACAGGGAATGAGCAGCCGTTTTCCATGCCAACGGAGTGTCCAGCATGTGATAGTGAGCTTGTCCGTCTTGATGGAGAAGTCGCCTTACGCTGTATGAATCCGAATTGTCCTGCGCAATTGCAGGAAGGGCTTATTCACTTTGTTTCTCGGAATGCAATGAACATTGATGGACTTGGAGAAAAGGTTATTAGCCAGTTGTTCCGTGAAAAACTGATTCAAACGATTGCCGATGTTTACCGTCTGGAGCGAGAAGCGTTATTATCACTTGAACGGATGGGTGAAAAATCAGTAGATAATTTATTACGGGCTATTGAAGCATCCAAGGAAAACTCCTTAGAAAAACTCTTATTTGGTCTTGGTATTCGATTTATCGGAGCAAAAGCTGCAAAGACGTTAGCGATGGAATTTGAAACAATGGACCAGCTTGCAAATGCAACATATGATGCACTCATTGCAGTGGATGAAATTGGCGAGAAAATGGCCGATGCGGTTGTTCAATATTTTGCAGAAGAAGAGGTTGTTACCTTGCTAAGCGAGCTTCGTGAGCTAGGTGTAAATATGACGTATAAAGGTCCTAAAAAAGCAGCCATTGCTGAGGATGCTGTATTCTCAGGAAAAACAATCGTGTTAACAGGAAAGCTTGAGCAATTTACCCGTCAAGAGGCAAAAGAACGCATTGAAGCACTTGGTGGAAAAGTAACCGGCAGTGTCAGTAAAAGTACCGATATTGTTGTAGCTGGTGAAGCAGCTGGTTCAAAATATGAAAAAGCACAACAGCTTAACATTCCAATTTGGGATGAGGCACAGCTGAAAAATATATTGGAAGCCGAAGAAGAGAAGCAATAAGATGAATAATCAAAGGGAAATAAGGAGCGGGAAGACCGTGAAAAAAATACTGTTCTTGTTAATAAGTATCCTGTTATTTGTAACGAGCTGCGCACCAAAAATTAATGATGATGAAGTGCTTCAAAATGAAAAATCAAAGGAAGAAGCTTCAATTGTTCCGAGCTATCAGCTATCAAAGAATAATTATCGCATGATTCTTCCTTACCGTCCGAGTGAAGCAAGAGGTGTCATCGTCAATCAATTAGCAAATCGAGTTGATATCGATTCCATGGAAGAAGGACTCAGAAGACATTCCAAAGAATACTTTGATCCTGAAAAATATTATTTTGAAGAAGGGCAGTATTTAAAAAAGGATGTCGTCTATAATTGGTTAGAACGTAAGCTAACAAAGGAAGAGCTAGAGAAAGCGGTAAAGAAAGAGATAGCCCGATTAAAGAAAGCAGAAATGACAGTAAATGAAGAGAGAATTCGAGAAAAGCTACAGCTCGGATTAAACCCAGCAATAGCCGATGAGGAAAATAAGGAATTGCAGGAGAAGTACCCTAAATATCTTTCTCATATATTGGAGCAAAACTTTCTGGAAAAGAAGGAAGATAATACGGTGCAAATAGTTGGATTATCGCTTGGTATTTCAATGAAGTCCGTATATCGTTTTTCAACGGAAACGGGTGGTCCTTATTATAAGGATATTTCCAAAAAGAAAATGCTGGAAGAAGCGAATAAAATTGCGAAAACTGTTTTAGAACGGGTTAGAAAAACCGAGGGCTTAGAAAAAGTACCGGTTATGATTGCAATTTATCGGGAAGCAAGCCAGGATTCCCCTGTACCAGGAAACTTTGTCGCAAAAACCTATGTGGAAAAGGGACATAATTCAATCGATAAGTGGGAGTCGATTCAAGAGGAACATATATTATTCCCATCAAACAAGGCGAACGAAGCATATTTTGATGATGCGCAGCTGATAAAAAGCTTTACAGATCAAATATCCAAATACTTTCCGAACTATGTTGGGGTAATTGGTGAAGGTTTTTATATAAATAAGGAATTAAGAAAGCTGACCATTGATATACCGATTGAATTTTATGGTAAGGCAGAGGTTATTGGCTTTACACAATATACGTATGGCGTGGTGAAAGAGCTTTTTCCTGATCATTATGAGCTAGAAATCAATGTAACATCAAGTGCCCAGCAGGAAAGCTTAATCTATCGCCAACCAGGAGAAAAGAATCCGGTTGTTCATATTTTTCACTAAATTCGAAGAAATATGCTAGATTCATTGAAGCATATGATTATTTCCGTTAAAATAAGGAGTGGATATTCCACTCCGTTTTTTTATGATGCTTTATTGATATTGAAGTTCAACAAGAAAATGGATGGCTGGAATAAACCGGATAAATTTCAAGGGGGTTTTTTCATGGTAGTACCATACAAGCATGAGCCTTTTACAGATTACACCGTAGAGGAAAATAAGCAGCAGCTGCTAGATGCTTTGAAAAAAGTAGAAGCAGAGCTTGGAAAAGAATATCCGCTCATCATTGGTGGAGAACGGATTACAACGGATGAAAAAATAAAAGTTGTGAATCCTGCTAATAAAGCAGAAGTTATTGGCTACGTTTCGAAAGCAAATAAAGCGCTTTCAGAAAAAGCGATGCAGGTTGCCAGTGAAACGTTTGAGAAAACATGGAGAAAATCTGATCCTACATTTCGAGCAGATATTTTATTCCGTGCTGCTGCTATTGTTCGTCGTCGCAAGCTAGAATTTACGGCACATCTTATTAAAGAAGGTGGGAAGCCGTGGAAAGAAGCAGATGCGGATGTAGCAGAAGGAATCGACTTTCTTGAATATTATGGACGTCAAATGTTGAGAATTAAAGACGGTGTAGAGGTAGAAAGTCGTCCAATTGAATATAATCAGTTTCATTACATTCCATTAGGAGTTGGTCTAGTAATCTCTCCTTGGAACTTCTTATTCGCAATTATGGCAGGTACAACCGTTGCTGCAATGGTAACAGGAAATACCGTATTATTAAAGCCAGCGAGCACAACACCAGTTATTGCCTATAAGCTCATGGAGGTGCTTGAGGAAGCAGGAATGCCAGCAGGTGTAGTTAACTACATTCCTGGCCCAGGCTCTGAAGTAGGGGACTTCCTAGTAGACCATCCGAAAACGCGCTTTGTTAGCTTTACTGGATCACGTCAAGTTGGTACACGTATTTTCGAACGTGCTGCAGTGGTTCATGAAGGGCAAAAATGGTTAAAGCGTACGATTATTGAAATGGGTGGAAAAGATACGATTGTTGTTGATAATGAAGCAGATCTTGAGCTTGCAGCACAATCGATTGTACAATCTGCATTCGGTTTCTCAGGTCAGAAATGTTCTGCCTGCTCACGTGCCGTTATTCATGCCGATGTATATGATCAAGTGAAGAATCGCGTTGTCGAGCTGACAAAAGAATTAACGGTTGGTAACCCAGCTGATCCAAGTAACTTGTTTATGGGGCCGGTCATTGACCAAGCTGCATATGATAAGATTTTGAGTTATATCGAAATCGGTAAAAAAGAAGGACAGCTTCTTGTTGGTGGTGAGGGAGACGATAGCAATGGTTGGTTTATTAAGCCAACGGTATTTGCTGATGTAGATCCACAAGCTAAAATTATGCAAGATGAAATTTTTGGTCCTGTCGTTGCTTTAACAAAGGCAAAGGATTTTGATGAGGCAATTGAAATTGCTAATAATACGGAGTATGGATTGACAGGTGCTGTTATTACAAATAATCGGGCACATTTAGAACAAGCCCGTCAAGATTTCCACGTAGGAAACTTATACTTTAACCGTGGTTGTACGGCAGCAATTGTTGGTTATCAGCCATTTGGCGGCTTCAACATGTCTGGAACGGATTCTAAAGCTGGTGGTCCAGATTACCTAATTCAGCATATGCAAGGAAAAACGACTTCCGAAATGTTTTAAGAAAAAAGTCTTATTTTGTAGAAAGCCTCTTTTATCCAAATAAATGGTAAAAGGGGCCTTTTTTCTGCTGAGAGGTTGACTGATTTTCATGGATTAGGAAAGTAGGAAAGTTTTTATTGGGTTTAACGTCATATAAGCCCCTCAACTTTCCCAATATGAAATATCTGAAAGTATGTTAAAATATAAATAAACACTCAGATGACGATAAATGATTTATGAGTGGAATGACGAGGTGGGTATATAGATGGAAATTGGTGCATTTATAAAGTTGCAGCGCATCAAACAAGAAATGACCCAGGAAGAATTAGCGAGTGGTATTGTCTCCATGTCCTACTTGTCAAAAATTGAAAACATGAAAACCGAGGCTAGTCCAGAAGTAATTAGCATGCTTTGTACCCGACTTGGAATCCAAGTTGACGGGGAGAAGGATGTTACCATCAAAGAAAAGTGTGAAAAATGGTATAATTCACTTTTTGAAGTGAACGACAAGGAAGAGATTACGAAAGGCTACCAAGAATTAAATGAGCTGCTAGGGATAGTAAGATCAGACAGTTTAATGATGTTTGAAATTCATAAGATTAGGTATTTTTTAATCTTAGGTGAGATGTCAAATGCATTAGATCAGATTAATCATCTAAATGAGTTAGCAGGTTCCTTTGATAGCCTTCATAAGTATTATTGGTATAAATTCAAAGGGAATTATAGTTCTGCAAGTGGGAGCTATAATCAAGCGATGCGAATGTATAAGTTGGCAGAAGAAAAACTAGATCTATTGAGATTACCTGAGGAAGAAATAGCCGATTTACATTATATAATTGCTATTACTAATAGCAAATTGAGAAATACGTTGGAAGTAATCGAATATGCTGAAAAGGCTATTGATGTTTACAGAAAGAATTATAATTTTTTACGCTGTGCCCAATGTCATATCGTATTAGGAATTTCGTATAGAAGGTTGAAAATGTATGATAAAGCAATTAAAAATCATAATCTTGCAAAGCATCTTGGTGAGCTAAATAAAAGTAAACAAATTATTCAATTATCTAATCAGAATCTTGGTTATCTGCACTCATCAAAGGGTGAGACAGAAGAGGCAATACATTATTTTGAGGAAGTTGCGAAGGATGAGGAAGTAAATCTTAATGAAAGATTATTAGCTATTACGTCATTAATCAAAGAATATCATAATATATATAATTTTGATAAGGCACGAGAAATCATAGATAAAGCATTGGAACTTTTAGATTTAGGGAAAAATAACGTGCATTATAAATTATATTACTATATTATTCATACTTATAAATTTGCAATCGATGGGGAAGATAAGAAATTTCAAGCGTTGGTTACAGAGGAATTTATACCTTATCTGAAAAAGCAAAAGGACTATGGTAACTTAGTCGTCTATGCGAAAATGCTCGGTAAATATTACGAGGATCAAGGAAGGTATAAAGACTCTGTTAAATACTATAAACTCGCGAATTTAACCTATGAGGATGTAGTGAACTTGTAAAGGGGGGATATTAATGAAAAAGCTTATCGTTTCAATGGCACTAGGAGCTGTTTTAACAGTAGGATTCCTTTTTGCTCAAGATAATCCAGTAGATCTAACAATGGATGCAGAACCTAGTATCTTTTCAGTAGGCAAACCAGTTTATGAATTTTAGTCTTAATTAGTAGCAAGCTTGTCATTAGTTTTTTTACCCTATTACTATAAATGATAGATTGGCCTGAAATAGCGTGGAACCTATTTCAGGCATTTTTTTTATTAGCGGCAAATTTTTAGGGGGAAAAAGTATTTTCAATTTGTAAAATATTTTCTGATTGTTGTGTTATTATGGTATGCAGAAATAATAAAATTGATATTAAAGGAAAGGAGGTACGAAAGAAAAAAATAAAAGGAAGGGGTTTTGTGCATGGAATATGCAATAAGTGGAATGACATGGTTTTGGATATTCGTCCCCATGCCCTTATTAATATTATTATCACTCATTACATTAGTGGCGAGGGGGAGAAAATAAAACATGTCACAAGCAACTTTAATTACGTTTATTGTTTATTTGCTCGTTATGTTATTTATCGGAATTTATATGTATCGTCGAACGAACAATTTATCCGATTATGTCTTAGGTGGTAGAAAGCTTGGTCCTGGTGTAGCGGCGTTAAGCGCTGGTGCTTCTGATATGAGTGGTTGGTTGTTACTAGGCTTACCAGGTGCTATATATGCCTCGGGACTTTCAGAAGCGTGGATGGCGATTGGTTTATCTGTAGGAGCGTATTTGAACTGGCAATTTGTCGCTAAACGATTGCGCATTTACACGGAAGTGTCGAATAATTCGATTACGATACCTGATTTTTTGGCGAATCGATTTAAGGATAATTCACATTTACTCCGAGTTATTTCCGCACTTGTAATTTTATTATTTTTTACATTTTATACATCCTCTGGCATGGTTGCAGGAGCTAAATTATTTGAAGCTTCCTTTGGACTTTCATACCAAAGCGCTTTATGGATCGGAGCCATTGTTGTTGTTTCGTATACCTTATTAGGAGGATTTTTAGCAGTAGCTTGGACAGACTTCATCCAAGGCAGTTTAATGTTTCTCGCATTAATTGTCGTGCCTATTGTAGCCCTTAATCAAATGGGAGGCTGGAATGAAGCGGTACAGGCAGTTGGTAGCATTAATCCAAGTCATCTGAATATGGTGAAAGGGGTTAGTGTCATTGCGATCCTTTCTTCCGTAGCGTGGGGGTTAGGATACTTTGGACAGCCGCACATTATCGTTCGGTTTATGGCGCTTCGTTCACCAAAGGATGTGCCGATGGCTCGCTTTATTGGAACAACGTGGATGATTCTCGGATTATATGGAGCCATTTTTATTGGATTTATTGGCTTGGCCTTTATTAGTACCCAGGATGTTTCCATTCTTAGTCAATTCGGAATAGATGTTGTGACAAAAGATGGGGTACAAATGCTGGCTGACTCTGAGAAAATATTTATTGCCTTCTCACAAATCTTGTTTCACCCAGTAGTAGCAGGGATATTACTTGCGGCTATTTTATCGGCTGTCATGAGCACCATTGATTCGCAGCTGCTTGTCTCTTCATCTGCAGTGGTAGAAGATTTTTACAAGGCGATTTTTCGCAAAAATGCATCTGAAAAAGAATTGGTATGGATGGGTCGTTTAGCTACATTAATTATTGCTTTAATTGCTACGGTGATTGCGATGAATCCAAATAGCTCAGTCCTTGAGCTCGTTAGCTATGCATGGGCAGGATTTGGTGCTGCCTTTGGACCCATTATTATTCTTGCACTGTTTTGGAAAAGAACGACGAGGACAGGAGCATTAGCAGGAATCATTGTCGGCGCGGTAACCGTAATTGTATGGGGGGATTTTTTAGAGGGTGGTATTTACGAATTATATGAAATCTTCCCGGGGTTTATTCTAAACTTGCTCGTAACGATTGTTATCAGCTTATTGGGAACACCAGATCCACGAATTAAAGAGGAATTTGAGGAAACATTAGCGCAACTAAAAGAAAAATAAGGAAACAGATATTTAATACGAAAGAAGAGGCTGGAAAAGAATACATGAGTCATTCATGTAAAATGACTTTATCGAGCAGTTAAAATAGGTGAGAATCCTTTGTTTGCCTGCGGGAAAACCGAGCCAATTTTTAAACTGCGATACTAATGTTCTGATCCAGCCTCATTTTTTTGCATTCGTGGTTTGTTTTCAGAATAAAAGTCATACATAGTTGCTTCATATTACGTTATGCCGTATACTATTTATAAACGCAAGAAACTATTTTTGTTTTTATAGTTTACATGGAGTAGGAGGAGGATAAATGAAAGCTAGAATAATGCAAGCTTTTATAGAAGAGACGCAGGCGAAATCGATGAAATTTACGATGGATGATTTGGCAAAACGGCTCGGAATAAGTAAGCGAACCCTTTATGAGCATTTTTCTTCTAAGACAGATATTCTCGATGCAATCATTGATTCTACTTTAACCGAATTCGATGAAAAAACAGATGCAATTATTCAAGATCGGCAATTGACACTGTTGGAAAAAATAAAGCGAACAATTACGGTCGTTCCGTCATTTAATGAATTTTATGATTGGAAAATTCTTGAGCAAATGAAGAAATCTTATCCTACGCAATGGATTCGTGTGGATAAAGCATTAAATCAATGGGATGCATTACGTGAGTTAATTGAAGAAGGTATCCGTGAAGGGTTGATTGAAAATCATAATGTTTCCTTACTTATCAAGCTCATTATTGATGCGACAAACTCAACACTCGATCGGCAATTCTTTTTAGAAAATCGTTTGACAGTATCAGAAGCATTAGATGAAATCGTGGATGTTTTATTATTTGGTATCATCAAAAAAGAACATGTATGAAGGATCCGGCTATATTTGTCCGGTTTTTTTCCTCCATGTGAAAACTGATAAAACGAAAACAGTTTTCAGGTTTTAAATATGAAGAAGGCGAGATGGAATTATGGACCTCCGAATGTGTGAGGTAACTGCAGAAAATTGGATGGAGATTGCTACTCTATCTGTGAATGAGGATCAAAAGAATTATATTGAAAGTAATGTATTTTCGTTAGCACAATCAAAATTTGAACCACAGTGGAAGTCAATCGGTTTATATGACAGAGAAATACTCGTCGGTTATGCGATGATAGGACGCGATAAATCTAGTGGTAGAGTATGGCTTGACCGTTTTATGATTGATCGCAATCATCAAGGAAACGGATATGCAAGTCGATTTCTACCAATGTTAATTAAAGTAATTAAAGAGCACTACCACTGTGATCATATATATTTAAGTGTATATCCAGACAACGTGCCAGCAAAGCATTTATATGAAAAGTTCGGGTTTAGAGAAAACGGTGAGATGGACGAGGAAGGTATTGTGCAAGGGCTTGTCATGGAACTAGACTTAACGAGGAGAAGTACAGGATGAAAACAACATCTTCTAATTTAAATCAATTGGATACAGAGCCGGTTGGGCGTGTTTTTTTACGCTATTTAATTCCTTCTATGATTGGTATGCTATTAATGGCTGTGAACATCGTTGCAGATGGCATCATGGTTGGTAACCGCTTAGGAGCAGAGGCGTTGGCCGGGGTAGGAATTGCTGCCCCGGTATACACTATTTTCGTGGCGCTCTCGCTTTGGATTGGCATTGGAGCAGCTACTAAATATTCCATGGCAATGGGTGCGAAAAAAACGAAAGAAGCACAGGTTGTTTTTTCGCATGCCATCGTTTCGATTTTTTTACTAACATTTGTCATCGGACTGATTGCCTTTCTATTTCGTGAGCCTCTTGCGTATATGCTCGGCGCAAATGGAGACACGTTTCCGTATGTTTCGGAATATCTCCTTGTGATTTTATTATTCGGCTTTTGTTTTACGATTGAAAACACATTTAGTATTTTTGTTCGAAATGATGGTGGTCCGAATCTAGCGATGGCCGCTTTAGTAATTGGTGCAGTCGCAAACATTCTTCTTAATTATGTCTTTTTATTTAAGCTGAATCTTGGTGTGGCAGGTGCTGCCTTTGCGACCATCATTGCTTCTATAATAGCGATTTTCGTATTGGCAATCCACTTTTTTAAGAAGTCGAGTCATTTAAAGCTTGTTCGATTTGCTTTCCAAAAAAAGCTGTTTTGGCTCATTATTGTAATTGGGTTTCCTAGCTTTCTTTCGGAGATTGGTATTTCGGTATTTACTATTTCCCATAATATCGCTTTTGAGCGAACTGTCGGTACAGACGGTGTTGCGGCATTTTCTATTCTAAACTATGTGCATAGTGTAATGCTTATGATGTTTCTTGGAATGGGAGCAGCCATTCAGCCGCTTATTAGCTATTATCATGGTGCTAAGAATGATGTTCGAAAAAGAGAAACAATGCGCAAGGCGATTTTTACTGCATTTGCTGGAGGAGCGTTCTTTTTCCTTATCGGACAGTTTGCAGCAGGGCCAATCGTTTCTATCTTTGGTGATTTTCCTGAGGCTGTTTCGACGCTCGCTGTTTCAGGAATAAAGCTATTTTTTATCGCCTACTTGTTTACAGGGATCAATTTTGTGATGATGACCTATTATCAATCGGTCGGAATTATTCGCATGGCAGTTTGGATTACGGCTGCCCGGGAAATCATTGTCATGCTAATCTTTTTGCTTATTTTACCGCCGATTCTGGGCATCAGCGGCATCTGGTTAGCGATTCCAGCTTCTGAATTGCTAGTATTTATAAGCATTTATTTGTACCACCGCATGAAAGGAAAACGGATGAAAGAATTCATCTAGAAAATGAAGGAAGGGGAAGCACGGCTAACGTGTTTCTCCTTTTTTTGTCGGAAAAGACGAGCAATATTCGGGATAAAGCTGGCAAATAGAGCTTTGGTGGTGAATAATAAACAAAATTAGGGGCAGTTTTTGCTGCCCTTATTTTATAACTCATCCTTAATATTGCATTAATTATCATCCTGTTTGTCCGAAGCTTCGATAAAATTCCCCTTTTTTATGGCGAGTAGATGGAATTCAGTATTACTCTCACTAAACTCAGTATAGAATTCAGCTAGAATTTCCCACTTGAAGTGAGACGCTTGTATAATATTTTTCAGAATTCTTTCGCGTGTTGTTCCTTTTAAAATACAGTTCACAAAAACTCCACCTACTCTAAGCTCTTCCAGTATTTTTCTTGCAAATTTCGTTTCTTTTTCTAAATCGTTTTTATAGAAATGTAATATTGAATCTAACAGTATCAAATCGATGTTCTTCGTTATTGGAAATTCATAGATGTCTCTGATCAACCCTTTAACCGTTAATTGTCTCTTTGTAGCTTCATTATTGAGTTGTTTTATCCCAACAGTTGAATGATCGACTCCTATAACGTTGAAACCTATTTCTCCAAGTAATAAAGAGTCTCTTCCTTGTCCACAACCTAAATCAAGAACAGTTCCCTTAGGATAGTAGTTAGTAAAGAATTTAATGAGACCTGGATATGGACTTCCAAAATAGTTTTGTTCTTTATAATAGTCGTCATATGCTACTTTTTTCACTATAGTAGACCTCCATTAACATTTATTAATGATTATTGTAATTATGATTATATTTATTACATAATAGCACGGATTGAAATTTCATTTTATGGAGGCAGACTATAAACGTTCTTTTTTTAATTTAGAAAAATATTCTCCTAGTGATTCAGTTGCTTGAAGACCGCAATATCTGCTATTATCAATAGTATTGTAACTGTTTTTTATCGTTTCCTTTCGTTGTATCCATTTGTGAAATAAATGATAAATTATGAGGAAATAGACCGTGTAAATTATGGAGGTGTTTGGTATGGCAGAAATTTCAAAAGAGCAGGTAAAGCATGTAGCTAATCTTGCTAGACTTGCGATTACAGAAGAAGAAGCAGAAATGTTTACCGATCATTTACGTTCGATTATTACATATGCAGAGCAGCTAAATGAGCTGGATACAGAAGGTGTTGAGCCAACAACACATGTGCTCGACCTGAAAAATGTGATGCGCAAGGACGAGCCGAAGGAATGGATAACACAAGAGGAAGCGTTGAAAAACGCACCAGATAAGCAAGCGGCTTATTTTCGTGTGCCATCAATTTTGGAATAAGGAGGGATTCGCATGTCGTTATTTAACCATAGTATAAAGGAATTAGAAGAAAAGCTGCAGAAAAAGGAGATCAATGCAACCGATCTTGTTGATACAGCTTTTGCACGCATACATGACGTAGAAGAAGATGTAAAGGCATTTATTACATTGGATGAGGAAAATGCGCGTAATTATGCAAAGCAATTAGATGCAGCTACAGATAAAACAGAAAAGTTGTTTGGTATTCCAGGTGGAATCAAGGATAACATTGTAACAAAAGGCTTACGTACTACATGTGCAAGCCAATTTTTGCGCAACTTTAATGACCCACTATATGATGCGACGGTTGTACAAAAGCTAAACAATGAAAAGATGATTACAGTTGGAAAATTAAATATGGATGAATTTGCGATGGGATCTTCCACTGAAAATTCCAGCTATGCAAAAACACGCAATCCATGGAATACCGATTTTGTTCCAGGAGGATCAAGTGGTGGTTCTGCAGCAGCTGTAGCAGCAGGAGAAGTGTTATTCTCGCTTGGTTCGGATACAGGTGGCTCGATTCGTCAGCCTGCCTCGTTTTGTGGTGTTGTGGGATTAAAGCCTACATATGGTCGTGTATCACGCTTTGGCTTAGTAGCCTTTGCTTCCTCATTAGATCAAATCGGACCAGTTACACGGACGGTAGAAGACAATGCACGTATTCTTGAGGTTATTTCTGGCCATGACAAAATGGATGCAACAAGTGCAAACATAGATGTTCCTCTATATACGGATAGTTTAACTGGCGATGTAAAAGGATTAAAAATTGCGGTACCAAAGGAATATCTTGGGGAAGGTGTAAATCCGGAGGTAAAAGAATCTATATTACAAGCACTGAAAAAATATGAATCACTTGGAGCAACATGGGAGGAAGTATCTTTACCACATTCCAAGTATGCAGTAGCTGCATACTATTTACTTTCTTCCTCAGAAGCGTCTGCGAATCTTGCACGTTTTGACGGTGTTCGCTATGGCATTCGTTCTGAAAAAGCAAAGGACATGCTAGAGATGTTTAAGCTTTCTAGAAGTGAAGGCTTCGGTGACGAAGTAAAGCGTCGCATCATGCTCGGTACATTTGCGCTAAGCTCTGGCTATTATGATGCGTATTATAAAAAAGCACAAAAAGTACGTACGTTAATTAAACAAGATTTCGATAACATTTTTAAAACATATGATGTTGTAATGGGGCCAACAAACCCAACTACCGCTTTTCGTATTGGTGAGCGGATTGATGATCCATTAACAATGTACGCAAACGATATTTTGACAATTCCAGTTAACCTTGCAGGTGTCCCAGGTATATCGATTCCGTCTGGTTTCTCACAAGAAGGCTTACCAATTGGATTGCAAATTATCGGAAAGCATTTTGATGAAGCAACTGTTTATCGGGCAGCACATGCATTTGAGCAAGCTACCGATTTTCATAAGAAACAGCCTCAGCTAGGAGGTGCGAAATAATGAACTTTGAAACGATTATTGGTTTAGAAGTCCATGTTGAGCTAAAAACACAGTCAAAGATTTTTAGTCCAAGTCCAAACGCATTTGGTGCTGATCCAAATACAAATGTAAATCCAATCGATTTAGGGTATCCTGGAACATTGCCAGTGCTTAACGAAGAAGCAGTTAACTTCGCAATGAAGGCTGCAATGGCATTGAATTGTGACATTGCAACCCATACGAAATTTGACCGTAAAAATTACTTTTATCCAGACAATCCAAAGGCATATCAAATTTCGCAATTTGATCAGCCGATTGGAGAAAACGGTTGGATTGAAATTGAAGTGAACGGGAAGAAAAAACGAATCGGAATTACGCGCCTTCACTTAGAGGAGGATGCTGGAAAGCTAACACACGGTGATGATGGCTATTCCCTCGTGGACTTTAACCGTCAAGGAACACCATTAATTGAGATTGTTTCCGAGCCGGATATGCGCTCTCCAGAAGAAGCATATGCATATTTAGAAAAGCTAAAGAACATTATTCAATATACAGGTGTTTCCGATGTAAAGATGCAGGAAGGCTCCTTGCGCTGTGATGCCAATATTTCCTTGCGTCCAATCGGTCAAAAAGAATTCGGTACAAAGGCAGAATTGAAGAATTTAAACTCCTTTGCATTTGTGCAAAAGGGCTTAGAGTTTGAAGAAAAGCGCCAAGAAAAAGTTTTATTATCTGGTGGAGAAATACTTCAGGAAACACGCCGCTACGATGAAAAAACAAAAGAAACAATTTTAATGCGGGTCAAAGAAGGCTCAGATGATTATCGTTATTTCCCAGAACCAGATCTTGTGCCACTTTATATTGACGACGCATGGAAAGCACGCATCCGAAGCGAAATACCTGAGCTTCCTGATGCACGCAAACAGCGTTTTATGGATACGCTCGGCTTGTCCGAATATGATGCAGACGCAATGACAAGCTCAAAAGAAATGGCAGATTTCTTTGAAGAAGCTATTAATCAAGAGGCAGACGTAAAGCAAGTATCAAACTGGCTTATGGGCGAAATCTCTGCTTATATGAACAAGCATTTAAAAGAGCTGCATGATCTAGCGATTACCCCAGCAAGTCTGGCAAAAATGATTAACCTAATGGAGGACGGTACAATATCCTCAAAAATGGCTAAAAAGGTGTTCGCAGAGCTTGTAGAAAAAGGCGGAGATCCTGAAAAAATCGTGAAAGAAAAAGGCCTTGTCCAAATTTCTGATGAAGGTCAGCTAACGGAAATCATTACGAATATTCTCGATGCGAATGAACAATCGATCATCGATTATAAAAACGGAAAAGACCGTGCACTCGGATTTCTCGTTGGTCAAGTAATGAAAGCAACAAAAGGACAGGCAAATCCACCAATGGTGAATAAAATCCTTGTTCAAGAAATGGATAAACGATAACAAGCAGGAAACGAAGCCGCTATCTTTTCAAGGATGGCGGCTTTGCCTATCAAACAGTTTGTATGCCTGCTGCTTGAAGTAGAGTGTTTCTTGTTTGGGGTGATTATCACGTTTACCTGGGGGAAAATGTAATTTTGTTTTCGAATGGCTTTTCAAATAGGATAAAAAGGGATATGATAAGTGTTGTGTGATAAAAACTAGATTCTCGAACCTTGTATATCTTATGAATAGGGGAGGGGTTATCTTGAAGAAAGCCCGAATCATTTATAATCCGACATCTGGTCGGGAGGCCTTTAAAAGAGAACTTCCAAATGTTTTAGAACGCTTTGAAAAAGCTGGATATGAAACCTCTGCACATGCGACAACCTGTGAAGGAGATGCTATTAATGCTGCAAAAGTTGCAGTAGAGCGTGGCTTTGATATTATTGTTGCGGCAGGTGGAGATGGTACAATAAACGAAGTAATTAACGGGATGGCAGAACAGCCTAATCTTCCAAAGCTCGGTGTTATTCCAGTTGGAACAACAAATGATTTCGCGAGAGCTTTGCATATCCCGAAGGAAATAAATAAAGCAGTAGATGTTATCCTAGAGAATGGCTCCATGCTCATTGACATCGGTAAAGTAAATGACCATTATTTCATGAACATAGCAGGTGGTGGAAAGCTAACCGAGCTTACGTATGAAGTTCCAAGTAAGTTGAAAACGATGCTCGGACAGCTAGCTTATTATATGAAAGGCATTGAGATGCTTCCATCACTAAAGCCTACACGTGCAAGAATTGAATATGATGGCAATGTGATCGAGGAGGACATTATGTTGTTCTTAATTTCCAATACGAACTCAGTAGGTGGATTTGAGAAGCTAGCACCAGACGCAGATTTAACGGATGGCTATTTTGATTTGCTCATCCTTAAAAAAGCGAACCTGGCTGAATTTATTCGAATCGCATCGCTTGCTTTACGCGGGGCGCATTTAGAAGAAAAGCATTTGATTTATACAAAAGCGAAGCGGATAAAAGTAGAGCCAGAGGAAAAAATGCAATTAAATATTGATGGGGAATATGGCGGATTGCTACCTGGGGAATTTGTAAATCTTCAGCAGCACATTGAATTCTTTGTCCCACAATCTTTTATTGAGAAACAAGAAGATTACTGATGGAACGGTAATCTTCTTTTCTATTGAGGATGGCGAAATGGAATTCCATTTTAGTTCGAAAACGAACCTCCTACATACTTTTTAACAGACATGTTATGATAAGAGATATTGCGATTAAATGAACGATAAAGGAAGATATAGATGGCAAAAAACCAAGCACCGGTGAAGAAAAATGAAACCATTACCTTGCATTTTGAAGATTTAACCCATGAAGGAAATGGCGTTGGAAAAATAGATGGCTATCCATTATTTGTGCCCTACGCTTTACCAGGAGAAGAAGCAACTGTAAAGGTAATAAAGGTCAATAAAAACTATGGCTTCGGAAAGCTAGTTGACATTATTAAGCCAAGCCCACATCGAGTAGAACCCCCATGTGATGTATTTTATAAATGTGGCGGATGTCAGATTCAGCATATGAGTTATGCGATGCAGCTTGAAATGAAGCAGAATCAAGTACAAAATGTCATGCGTAAAATTGCTCATTTGGACCATGTTCCAGTTCATCCAACGTTCGGCATGGAAGACCCATGGCGCTATCGAAATAAAGTAGCCATTCCTGTCGGTGAAAAGGATGGAACGTTAATGACAGGCTTTTATCAAATGCGTAGCCATCGAATCATTGAAGATATGACGACCTGTGTGGTGCAGGATGAGGTAAATGATCGCATGGTAGAAGCAGTCCGTCGCATTGCAGACAAGCTTGGAATAATCGCTTATGATGAGCAATCCGATCGCGGTGTGCTGCGTCATATCATGGTGCGAACAGGTAGTCAGACGAATGAAACGATGGTCGTGCTCATTACACGTACTGAAAAGCTGCCCCATCAAGAACAAATCGTAAGCGAGCTCACGGAAACCTATCCGAATGTAACCTCCATTGTTCATAACGTCAATAACCGACGAACGAATGTGATTCTAGGACGCAAAACAAAGGTGTTATGGGGAGCAGAGTATATTTATGATTCGATAGGTGATATTCGCTTTGCGATTTCAGCCCAATCCTTTTACCAGGTTAATCCTCCGCAAACAAAAAAGCTTTATGAAAAAGCATTACAGTATGCGGATGTTGGTGAAAACGATGTCGTCATTGACGCGTATTGCGGGATTGGTACGATTTCCTTATTTATGGCGCAAAAGGCGAAAAAGGTATATGGCATCGAGGTTGTGCCAGAGGCAATCCATGATGCAAAAATGAATGCGAAGATAAATGGGATTGCGAATGCGGAATTCACGGTAGGTGAAGCGGAAAAGGTGATGCCAAAGTGGAAGGAAGCAGGCATGAATCCTGACGTTATCGTTGTTGATCCACCACGTAAAGGCTGTGAGCCAGCATTTTTAGAGGCAATGATTGCGATGAAGCCGAAGCGGATCGTTTATGTATCCTGTAATCCATCAACTTTAGCGAGAGACTTACGCATCTTAGAGGACGGTGGCTTTAAAACCAAGGAAGTCCAACCAGTTGATATGTTCCCACAATCGATGCACGTTGAAGCAGTGGCGTTGCTACAAAAAGAAACTGTCTAACTAAAAAAATCTCTTGCTAGTTAAAATAAACATTTGCTAGTCCGACCCTGATTTCGTTAAAAAATACTTTTGCGATTTCGGGGTCTTTTCATGCCCAAACCCTTGTCCTGTCATTCTTTTATCGAC
>NZ_JARUVL010000016.1 GCF_030137545.1 Virgibacillus sp. LDC-1
AGAGCCGCAAGGGTTTGGGGAGAGTGAGGGGGAGGGGAAGGACGAAACCAACATTTTAGCAGTTGAATAAACTGTAAAGTAAAGTCTTTTAAGGTTGTAATCATGTTGCACCGTTTTACCCCTTTGGATTATTTTTAATCTAAAGGGGTGTTTTTATGTCGAAAAGTACTAGAACATCTGAAATGAAGAAATGGATAAAACAAGGCGCTATCATTACTGGTTCGCCGGGGGACTGGTAAAAGTACAACGGCTTCTATTGTTGCTAAAGAATCTAAACTGATAAACTCAGTACATATGCACACAGAATCGAATGGTGATTCAATTTTTCTTTCATTTTAAGCTCTTGCTAATCCTCTTTCAAAAGCAGCAAGATGATTTAATGATGCGTCGTGTAGTTGAGTAAATACTGCCTGAACGTCTGAAGGTAGATTTTGCGATAGGAATTTTTCGTACATGCCAATATTCTCTATTTCTCCTTGCACACCTAAAGCATAAGCGTCTTTAATTGTTTGGGGTGTAGTGACAAACATTCGGGAAATATCTTCAGGAATTGGCACTTGGTATCTTGTGAAAAGGGGAAGAAGTAAGCGAATATGTCTTAATTCTGCTTCCTGTATGTTTGCGAAAGTACGTACATAACCAAAGTTTAAGAGAATATCATTATATCTTGACTGAGCTAAAAACTCATCTTGTAGTGCAAAGGTTAGCATTTGTGGTAAAGAAAGCGTGGATGCATTTAAAGCACCTTTCGCACCATATTCTGCTTCTGTTTGTCTATGTGGCATCTCCTGCATATTTCTTAGGGAAAAATTAAACCATACCGCATGATTCTGTTCATCATCTGCTGCCCTACGAAAAGCTTCTTTTACAACGTTATCTGAGGTTCGGTCAACTATATCTAGATAAAAATCAACGGTTTCTTGTTCATCTTTGAAGGAGGATATTAATCCTTCCTTATACGTATTAGAGCATTCTTCGATAATTTGAGGTGTTGGTTGTTCACCTGTAACATTTACATATATTGAAGAGAAAGTTTGTAAATGCCTCCTTTCATCTTTAATTATTTCCCAAATTTGATCCCTTTCGATAATGGTAGGTGCTAGACTGGCTAATTTTTCATAGCAAATAATCGCACTGTACTCTCCACTAATCGCAGTTCGCAAGTCTTTTACTAATCGAGAATCAATGTAACTATTATTCGGATTGAGGTTCCAGTAGCTATTTGAATACACAAGTTATCCCTCCATGTTTGAATATGTCATTACAACATATGCTTTTAACATGGGTATAGGTTCATGGACCTCCATATATCTTGAATGAAAAAGAAGTTACGTATTTGCTTTTATGCATAAACCTCACTTGAATCTAAGTACAGATCTATATTTTTCACCAAAAGAATAAAAATAGTGGAATAGCCCCTTCAGTGAGGTCAAGGAAAGGTTATTAGAATTGAATTTAATGAGGTGAAAATATACGGAACCAATAAGGGTCTTGTTAATAAATGTAATTTAAATGTCGATATAAAAAGAAAAATGGAGGATAACCCTTTTGATGATTTTATTAGGAATTGTATTTTATATTATATCTGTTTTTATTTACTTTTTTCCAAGTTATGTGGCTAATAAAAGAAATAAACATAATAAAATATTCATTTATTTAGTTAACTTTTTTGGAGGATGGTTTATAATCGGTTGGATTTTAGCGTTAATTTTAGCGACTAGAAAAGATAATCGTGACCAGATTACCGTTAATAAACGTATTTGATGCAAGGGATGAATGAGGGTTATCCACCAAAGAAGTAGAAAAGAAAAGTTATAAATGTATGGAAGTACTCTTCCACACCTGATAATTAGCAAGATAAAGCAAACTTTTCTATAAAATTATTGAACATGTCCTTTTGATTTAATATAATAGGAACAAATGTTTCTGTATAGGTGTAAGGGGATAAGAATATGCAACTTCATTTTTACCATGCTAGATTCAATGACGCAGTAGAGGAATATAAATTATCAGAAGAACAGCTATACTATACAGGGTCACCAAAACAAAATATCGCATTATCAAAAGCTGATCAAGATCGATATTCGGTATTAGCTATGGAACAAGAAAGGCTAGTAACGTTTTTCGTTTTACATAAAAATGAAGGTGTAAAACCATATGTAAGTAATAATGATGCCATTTTATTACGATCCTTTTCAACTGATTATCGCCATCAGGGGAAGGGCTACGCTAAAAAGGCATTAATGCTTTTGCCTAGTTTTGTTAAAGAGAATTTTGACCATATAAATGAAATTGTCCTAGCTGTTAATCGGAATAATGAAAGTGCGCAATACTTATATAAAAAGTGTGGCTATGTTGATGAGGGTAAACGGAAAATGGGGAAAAAGGGAGAACTTATCCTAATGAGCTATTATTTATAAGATATTCAGAATTAACAATTCGATGTTATTGAAAGAGGTTAAAGAAAACAGGTGAAATGATGATCATAGAGACAAAATTAGATAATCGCTTCCAGCCTCTAGTAGCACATGTAAAGGACACATCCAATGTTTTGGACTGTTCAGGTGCAGGTATAATGGTTATCCATCACGATAAAATCGTAACAGAGCAGTATTGGGGAAAACATGCAAAAGCTCCTGATGCCAGACCGATACAAGAAGATTCTCAATTTCATGTGGCTTCCGTTCGGAAAAGTTATATCGGCTTTGCTGTTGCATATGCTGTACAGAATCGATATATAGTGTGTATTGATGATAAGGTTACGAAATATATAGCTATACATAACACTGCCGTTTATAAAAATATGACGATTAGACACCTGCTTACACATACCCATGGTTTAAACATCAAAGAAGGAAAACAGATTCGAGAATTTGCTGCGGGACAAAGCTGGGCATATCGTGACATAAATATTGATTTATTGGCAGAGATTGTTGAACAAACGACTGGAAAAACGATTGCTCAAATTGTTAGTGAGCACGTATTTGAGCCATTAGAGTTTAAAGAAACCGGTTGGTATGATGAACAGAATGAGCAGTTGGTGCAAGTTATTAGGAAGCCCAATAATAAATTTTGGTCAACAAGTAAAGGTACAGACGGGGATAAGAAAAATATGTATGTATCGACAAGAGAACTTGCATATTGGGGTTATATCCATTTGAAGCAGGGATTCATAAATGGGAGACAAGTAGTTTCTGAAGATATCATTCGGCTAGCTACATCACTTCAATCACCAAGCTTAAAGAATAAGGAACTGCCCCAAAATGGCTTTTTATGGTTTGTAAAGGATTTGCCTGCGATGAAAAGTGAAATTGGCGAACGTGTGCCTAAAGGCTCCTTTCAAATTTTAGGCTATACAAGTGTCGCATTATTGGTTATTCCGAAGCATGATCTAGTAGCAGTTCGCATGTTTAATAGTTTTGGCTCTACACCTGGATACGATTATTTATCGGATATTAGATCGTTTGGGGATACAGTAATAGCGTGTTTGTAGATTAAATAATTTTGTATAAAGAGTTACGGCAAGGAGCATTCACAAGTGGAATGCTCTTTTTTTTTGGGATAAAACCTACGAATAAACTTTTACGAAAGTTTTATTTTTTTGACCAAATTAAATATTTAGGTTACAATATAAACATAAGTTTATAAAATAAACAAATGTTTGAGGAGGTGTTCCAGTTTGGAGAAAAAGATGCATTCCTTAAATGAAAAGGAGAAAAAACTCTATCAACTGATTAAGAACGATCCGTATTCATCTCAGCAGGAATTAGCTAATGCACTTGGTTTATCGAGGCCTTCCATCGCAAATATGATTTCGGATTTAATCAAAAAAGGGTTTATTTTAGGAAAAGCATATGTTTTAAATGAATCAGAGCAAGTCTTTTGTATTGGCGGAGCGAACGTTGACCGCAAGTTTCATGCAAAGAAAAAGCTGCAGCTAGGTACATCGAATCCAATTCATTCGGAACAGAGTGCAGGTGGTGTTGCACGGAATATCGCTGAAAATCTTGGAAGGATTGGTATGGATGCCACGCTGTTAACTGCAGCTGGTACGGATACGGAGTGGTCCTTTATTGAAAAGGCGTCTTCTCCTTACATGAATTTAGATTATGTAGCAAGCTTTATCGATGAATCTACCGGATCGTATACAGCTGTACTGGATGCCAACGGCGATTTAACCTTTGCTTTAGCTGATATGGATGTGTATGAACGGATAACTCCAGAATTTATTCGACAGCATGCATCTGTGATGAGCCAAGCGAAATGTTTAGTAGCGGATTTAAATATCCCACAAAACACGTTAGAAATGCTTTGTGAATTTGCAGGTAATCATGCAATTCCGATTGTCCTTGTTACGGTTTCGGCTCCAAAAATGGACAGGATGCCAACTAATCTAAAGCATGTAACATGGTTAATTACAAATAAAGAGGAAACAGAGGCGTATTTCAAGAAAGCGCTAACAACAAGGGCCGACTGGGAAAATGCGGTGAACGAGTGGCTTCAGTTAGGTATCTCCAATGTAGTTGTAACAAATGGAAATCAAGGTGCGATGCTTGGAAATCATGCAGAAGGCATTCGATTTGCGGCTTCCGGTGAACCGAAAAGAATCGCAGATGTTACTGGAGCTGGTGATGCGTTTTCTTCAGCAGTTATTTTCGCATGGCTAGAAGGAAAATCGCTTGAGGATATTGGAAAAGCAGGAATTGCCAATGCAACCAAAACATTAGAATCTACCTTTACTGTTCGTCAAAACCTGACAGAAGCACAACTACAAAAGGATATGGAGGAATTACAATGATAAAAGCATACATTTCACTTTCGGAGGAAGTACAAGCAGCGAAGGCTGAAGGAAAACCGATTGTTGCGTTAGAATCAACTATTATTTCGCATGGAATGCCTTATCCGCAAAATGTAAAGACAGCACGTGAGGTGGAACAAATTATTCGCCAACAAGGCGCTGTCCCGGCAACCATTGCGATTATGGATGGTAAAATAAAAATCGGCTTATCAGAGGAAGAATTAGAGACGTTTGGGAATAGCACGGATGTTGCCAAAGCATCTCGTCGCGATTTAACGTATTTACTTGCTACCAAACAAAAAGGAGCAACTACAGTTGCGGCAACGATGATTTGCGCGGAGCTTGCTGATATTCCGATTTTTGTTACAGGTGGAATAGGTGGGGTTCACCGTGGCGCAGAAACAACGATGGATATCTCTGCTGATTTAGAGGAATTAGGCAAAACAAATGTCGCTGTAGTATGTGCTGGAGCAAAATCGATTCTTGATTTAGGATTAACGATGGAATATTTAGAAACGAAAGGTGTTCCGGTTATCGGCTATCAGACCGATGTATTGCCTGCTTTCTATACAAGAACAAGTGAGTACCCGGTGAATTTCCGATCGGATGACATCAATCGTATTGCTTCTACATTAAAAATTAAATGGGATTTGAATATGGATGGTGGCGCGGTCATTGCGAATCCAATTCCGGAAGAACACGCCTTGCCTGAAGCTGAGATTAACTTAGTGATATCAAAAGCTTTGGCAGAAGCGGAAAAAAACAATGTACATGGAAAAGAAGTGACACCGTTTTTGTTAGCTAAAGTAAAAGAATTAACTAGTGGTAAAAGCTTGGAAGCCAATATCGCGCTTGTGAAGCATAATGCCGTTGTCGGTGCAAAGCTAGCGGTTCAATTCCACCAAATGAAGCAAGAAGGTTAATGGGTAAATCATATTGAAAATAAGGCCACGGCCTTAAAAAATTATATAAACGTATTTCGCATAATGGAGAGCGACTCATTTTTAAAGCGCATTCTTAGGAGGAATGCGCTTTGAACTGTACATTTCCGTTTACAAGGATACACTTTCTGCTCTTTCTAACTGCAATAGTTTTTCCTTCATATCTAGCCCGCCACGGAACCCTGTTAATGCACCGTTTTTTCCAATCACCCGATGACAAGGAATCACGACTAAGACCGGATTGGCACCGATTGCTGCTGCAACCGCACGTACAGCACGGGGATTTCCGATGGAATGTGCAATTTCAGAGTAAGTTACGGTTTTGCCAAACGGGATATGCTGCAATGCTTGCCACACCTGTTTCTGAAAGGCGGTGCCGTACAAATCAATCGGTGCGCTAAATTCCTTTCGTGATCCATCAACATACTCACGTAGTTCAGAAATATACGATGTCAGCTTTTCCTCATTTTCTTCAAGCGGTTCGTTTGGTAGCTGCTTTTGCAAAAATGGATGCATTTCACTTTCCGCTATATGCTGAGGACTTAGATAGCAAATGCCATTCTCTGTTGCTGCTACATAAAAGCGCCACTCCCCTTGCTGAAATGTTGTCCAATAGATGGTCATTTTTCCTTCGCCTCCTGTATCAATCCTGGAATAAAAGCTATAAGTATGTTAGCTTTCCTTTTGAAAGGATAACCGAAATTGTTTTGGTGTTGTTCCGGTTTGTCGTTTAAATAACGTAATGAAATATGAGGTGTTGGGTATCCCAACGTTTACACCGATATTTGCAATGGATTTTTCTGTTTCCACCAGCTCCTGCTTGGCATGTGCTATTCGTACACGTTGTAAATAAGCGATTGGGGATATATGCATGATTCGTTTAAAGGTTTTTTGTAAATGATAGGGGCTGCCATGACACTGATCGGCTAAATGAGCCAGCGTTAATGGCTTGTCATAATGCTCGTTAATATAGGCTTTGATTTTGAGTGTCCAATCCTCATCCGGCATCCGCAAATCACAAGGCTTACATCGTTTGCAAGGTCGAAATCCTTCTGCTATTGCTTGCTGTGCATCTTTAAAGATTTTGACATACTCTTTTTTAGGGTTTCTGGATTTGCAAGATGGACGACAGAAAATACCTGTTGAACCTACACCATATAGAAAGGTGTTATCAAAAGTAGCATCATTTGTTATAATGGCATGCCATTGTTCTTCTGTTAATGAAGCAAACATTTCGTCTCACCCCTTTTATTATTTCTATTATACCTGCATTTTTTGATTAGCAGAATAGCTTCCGAATATCGTAGCAAGATAGTGAAACTTTTCAGGCAATAATTATGATACAACTATAGAAAAGGGAGGAATCAGAATGCACGAGGAATTGACGTGGCAAATAGAAGCTCCAAAAGCATTTTCCTTTGAACAAAACTTGCTTTACCTTGCAGAGGGTGGTGATGAATGTACATATGACATACAAGGTAATCATGTACGGAAGGCAATCGCCCTAGGAGAGGCATATTTTTTAATAGAATTGAGCGAAGCAACGAATGGAAACGTGATCATTCGTGTATTAAAAGGCTCTATTTTTCCTTCCGAAAAGATAAAAGCACAGCTAACTTCCTTCGTACGAGACTGGTTTGATCTTGATACCGATATTTTGCCCTTCTATGAAATGGCTAAAGCGGATGATTATTTGCATTCACTGATCGATCATTATTATGGTCTCCGTAATATCGGGATTCCTAATTTCTTTGAAGCGCTTTGCTGGGGGATTATCGGGCAGCAGATTAATCTTCGCTTTGCTTATAAGTTAAAAAGAAGATTCGTGGAAACATATGGCCAAGCAATCGAATGGGATGGGGAACAGTACTGGTTGTTTCCGACTCCTGAAGCGATTTGTAATGTGTCTGTTAATGAGCTTATGTCATTACAGCTTTCTCAAAATAAAAGTGCGTATTTAATTGGAGTAGCACAAGCGATGGTTCGCGGCGTGTTATCGAAGGAAAACATACAAGCTTTACCAAGCCTTCAAGAAGCAGAGCAGGAATTAACAAAGCAAAAAGGGGTTGGGGCTTGGACAGCGCATTATGTACTCATGCGCTGCTTTCGTTTTCCCGATGCTTTTCCAGTTGCAGATGTAGGACTACAAAATGCAGTAAAGCAGCTAGGAGAAATGGAAAAGAAACCATCGAAGGAGGAGTTAATCCAATTGGGCGCCCCGTGGGAAAATTGGAAAAGCTATGCTACCTTTTATTTGTGGAGATCGCTCTATGAAAAAATGTGAAAATAAGCTTGCGCATTTGGATGCATTCACATTTTGCTATTGATTTACTTTTTTAATTGGTTCCTGTAAACTAAATTTACTAAATTTTTAATCAAAATCTGAAACTTCACTTTATCCATATACCAATTTTTCAAGGAGGAAAAGCAATGATTAATCGAGTAAATCTCATTACCCTCGGGACGAAGGATATTATCAAATCGCATGCGTTTTTTAAGGAACTTGGGTTTGATACGTCGATTCGCGGGACTGAAGAAAATCCTATTATCATCTTTTTCAGAAATGAAGGAACGAGGCTGGCATTATTTCCTTTACAGGAGCTTGCTAAGGATATTAATGAAGCGGCACCACCTGAGATTTCTACAGGTTTTCAAGGAATTACATTAGCTTACAATGCGAAATCGATGGAAGAAGTGGATCAGGTGATGCAAAAAGCCGAGCAAGCAGGAGCAACGATTCAAAAAGCGCCTAAGAAGCTTGATTGGGGTGGCTATGGCGGATATTTTACCGATCTGGATGGTTATTATTGGGAAGTTGCTTATGGGGAAGACTGGGAATTTGACGATGCAAATATGCTTGTTATTGAAGATCAATAATAGAATATAAGAGGCATTATATGTATGACCGCAGTCAGTTGGGCTGTGGTTTTATTTATTATCACAGCATCTCTCAATAAAGAAAAAACCACTTGTTTCCACCGGTTTTGTCAAAGAAAGTTCCTATTTCTTCTTGAATTTTTTTCTTTTATAAATGTATAGTTAAAAGGCAAGGGCATCCTATATCATACAGTAGCTATATTGCATTTTAACGTTAAGGGAGTAATTGTTTTGGCCTATTTATTAAGGAAAAATATTTGGAAACCAGCACAAATAATTGTGTTATTTTATATTTTAGCTGTGATTGTTTCAACAGCTTTGCTTAGTTTACCAGTGGCGCTAAAGCCTGATGCTTCTTGGTCTTTTGTTGATGTGCTATTTACTGCGGTAAGTGCGGTAAGTGTTACTGGCCTATCTACTGTTCCTATTGTAGACATGCTTAGTACAACAGGGATCTTTTTCTTTTTATTCATTTTACAATTTGGCGGAATTGGAATCATGACTTTAGGTACGTTTATTTGGTTAATGGTTGGAAAGAAAATCGGTATGAAGGAAAGACAGTTAATCAAAACGGATCAGAATCAATCGAATTTGTCTGGGCTTGTAAAGCTCATGAAGCAAATTTTAGTTATTATATTAATTATAGAATTTTTTGGCGCGTTGGTGTTAGGTACGTATTTTCTGACGTATTTCCCAACTTGGCAGGAGGCCTATATGCAAGGGTTGTTTGCATCTGTTAGTGCAACAACGAATGCGGGCTTTGATATTACGGGAAACTCATTAATTCCATTTGCGGATGATTATTTTGTTCAAATTGTTACCATTCTGTTATTAACATTAGGTGCAATTGGTTTTCCGGTTTTAATTGAAGTGAAAGACTTTTTAAAAACTAGAAGTCAAGGTCATTTCCATTTTTCGTTATATACGAAGCTAACAACAGTTACTTTTTTTTCCTTAATGGTCTTTGGAACGGTTATTATTTTACTGCTCGAGTTTAATCATTTTTTTGCAGGTAAAAGCTGGCATGAGTCCTTTTTCTACGCTCTGTTTCAATCTTCGACAACGAGAAATGGTGGGTTAGCGACGATGGATGTTAATCAATTTTCGGAGCCAACCTTACTGGCACTCTGTTTGCTTATGTTCGTAGGTGCATCGCCTAGCTCTGTTGGAGGCGGGATTCGTACGACGACATTTGCTGTTATTCTGCTGCTCATTGTTTCTTTTGCACGAGGAAGTAAGGATGTAAGGGTGTTTGGTCGTGAGCTTCATGAAGAAGATATTCGGAAATCGGTCGTTGTTGGTTTTCTTGCTTTGCTTATCTGTATGGTGGCGACGATGATTCTTACAGCTACCGAACCTTTCACACTAATGGAAATTATTTTTGAGGTAAATTCTGCATTTGGTACGACGGGGCTTTCGATGGGGATCACAGCTGATCTAAGTACAGCCGGTAAAATAGTCATTATTGCGTTAATGTTTATCGGTCGGATCGGAATCTTGTCATTTATTTATCTTTTTAACCGCCGGAGAGAAGAAGCGGCATATCATCTTCCAAAAGAGCGTGTGATTGTAGGATAATCTCTACATGTGGATAAGCAACTTGGGGAATAAATTATATTCCCCAAATAGCTAAGCCTCATTATGATTCTTGATTATATTTATTCACTTCAAATAAATCGATCAGCTCAATCGTTGGATGCTTATCTTGGAACCAACGTAAGGAAAAGTCGTTTTTGAATAAAACAACAGGCTGCCCATCTCTATCCTTTACGAGCATATTTCGCTCGTCAAAGAGTGTTTCATCCACTTGTTCGGGATTCAACCAGCGAGGAATACGTTCGCCAATTGTTTCCAGCATTACCTCTACGTTGTATTCATTCTTCATGCGATATTGAAACACTTCATATTGCAGCTCGCCAACAGCGCCTAGAATAAATGCCTCTGTATGATGTTGCTTAAATAATTGGATAGCACCTTCCTGCACAAGCTGCTCAATACCTTTTCGATATTGCTTTGATTTCATTACATTTTTTGCGGTAACTTTTTTAAATTGCTCTGGCGGGAATTGAGGCATTTCATCATATTCAAATGTGCGTTTTCCATTAATCAATGTATCGCCAATTCGATAAATATTCGGATCGTAAATGCCGATGATATCGCCAGCATATGCCTCCTCAATCGTATCTCTAGACGAAGCTACAAATTGCTGTGATTGAGAGAGCTTCATTTGCTTTCCAGTTCGAGCCAGCTTCACATCCATACCACGCTCGAATTTTCCTGAGCATATGCGAAGAAACGCGACACGATCGCGATGTGCTGGGTTCATATTCGCTTGGATCTTAAAGATAAACCCTGAAAAGTCAGGTTCTTCAGGCTGAATGATGTCTGCCGTTGATCTTCTTGCTCCTGGCGCTGGTGCCATTGAGACAAACGTATCGAAAAACGTTTGGATTCCGAATGGTGCTAATGCACTGCCAAAAAATACAGGTGTCTGTTCCCCAGCAAGTACTTCATCTAATGAGAATGCATCTCCAGCTTCCTCGACAAGTGAAAGCTCTTCTTTTGCATCCTGGAAGGTTGGGTTTGCTGTAAGATCTGAATGATTGTCTAATTCTGTAAATGGAATATAGCTTTCTTCTTCATTGCCATTGAATTGGACAAATTGCTCATGGTGACGGTCAAAAATCCCCAGGAATCTTTTGCCCATTCCTGCTGGCCAATTTAAGGGGCAGGTCTCAATGTCTAATACTTCTTCAATTTCCTCAAGCAACGCGAGTGGTTCCTTTCCTTCACGGTCTAGCTTATTAATAAAAGTAAAGATTGGGATTCCGCGCATCCGGCAAACCTTAAATAATTTTATCGTCTGCGCCTCGATTCCTTTCGTCGAATCAATGATCATGACGACGCTATCCACCGCAGTTAATGTTCGATACGTATCCTCACTAAAGTCCTCGTGTCCAGGAGTATCTAAAATGTTGATTTGATATCCTTGGTAAGGAAAGTTCATCACGCTTGATGTAACGGATATCCCACGCTGTTTTTCAATTTCCATCCAGTCCGAGGTAGCATATTTGCCAGATTTTTTTCCTTTTACCGTTCCGGCTGAACGAATTAGATTTCCATAAAGTAATAGTTTTTCAGTTAACGTTGTTTTCCCTGCATCGGGGTGAGATATAATTGCAAACGTCCTTCGTTTTTTCACTTCATCCTGTAAACGCATGTTTTTTCCTTCCAATCTATTTAATTTGTCGTTTTCGGTAATTGATACATATTGGAAAGATGATTTACATCGGTATAATCTCCTTTATATACGATTTGTTGACACTTTCAAAAGATAGCACGCACCATAGCTTGAAGTCAATCATCACTTAAGGGAAGATGGCAAATGAACGAGGAACGATTATTTGTCCTGCCGTTCTTTTAAAATATCTTGTATGATCTCGATGTGAAATGCAGCCCACGCTTTTTCACGGAAATGAACGAAGGTGCTAACGGTTAACAGTATTAAATAAAGACTACAAAAAATAATCCAGAGCATGCTTCCATTCTTAAAGAGCATTTCCTGTATCTTATCCGAAAAAAGGAAGAACAGCCATGGGATAGCAGAAACGAGAATAGGAATGATACCGGAACCATTATTTTCTTTCACCATCCGGAAATAGATTCGTTTTAATGTTTTACTATCCAGCGTTTCATAAAATTGTTGTATTTCCTTTGTTTCTTCTAATAGCTTATGGTGAGAAATCTGATCGGGAGCTTGTTTTAATTGTCGATATAGCTTATGTACATCCCCACGGAACGAAAACATCTTCTAACGCACCCCCTTTTTGTAAATGCTGTTTCTTATTTTGTGTGTAATATGGCTGATTATGATATATTTCTTCAATTCAGCCTATCAGCAATAATTTAACAGTCATCGAACCATACTACTGAGGAGGTGAAAGCATTGTATACATTATTATCACATACGGATCTAGATGGAGTAGGCTGTGGCGTTCTAGCGAAGCTCACATTTAAAGAGGATGTACGCGTTCGTTATCACTCGGTTGGAAGCATAAATATGCACGTGGAAGCATTTTTGGAAAAAGCGGATCAAAACACGATGTTATTGATAACGGATTTATCGGTCAATACGGAAAATGAAAGGCGTTTAGAGGCGTATTATCAGTCTGGTGGGAAAGTTAAATTACTTGATCATCATAAAACATCACTACATTTGCATGCTTATGAATGGGCAACAGTCGTCGTTGCGGATGAAGAAAAAAGAAATACTTCCGCAACATCTTTATTTTATCAATATTTATTGGATCATCAGTTGCTTAAGGAGACGGAGGCGATAACAGAATTCGTCGAGCTTGTTCGGCAATATGATACATGGGAATGGGAAGAGAACGCGAACTTTGAAGCGGCCCGCTTAAATTCATTATTCTACCTTGTATCGATTGATGAGTTTGAGGAGAAAATGGTAGAGCGACTTCGAACACAAGATCATTTTGCATTTGATATGTTTGAGTCAAAGCTGCTTGATATGGAAGATCAAAAAATAGAGCGGTATATAAGGCGAAAAAGACGGGAGCTTGTTCAAAAAAAGGTCAAATCAAATTTTGCAGGTATCATACATGCAGAATCCTATCACTCGGAGGTTGGAAATCGGCTTGGAAAAGAGTATCCGCATTTAGATTACATTGTCATTGTTAATATGGGGGCACGACGAGCAGGCTTTCGAACGGTTCATGATAGGATAGATGTGGCGGAAATTGCGGCACGGTTTGGAGGAGGAGGTCATGTAAAAGCTGCGGGGTGTCGATTAACAGAAGCGGCGTTTAAGGAGTTTGTTGTCGAAGCATTCCATTTGGATCCCTTGCATGAAGATGCGCAACGTAATCGTTTTAACGTGAAAAAGGCATCGTTTGGCACATTGTATCTGACACGGGAAGAGGGGGAATTATTTTTATCTCTATCTGAGGATGGAACATGGAAGATTGAGCAAAATCATCGTGTGCTGAAGGATCGTTTTGATAGCTTTGAGGCTGGCGAGAGCTATATGAAACGTCATTTCGGAGCATGGCTTGCATCTGATGATATATATGTTCAATATTTACAAGCTGCCTTGAAAAGATAGCAATGATAGTGAACCTGTATACAATAAAAAAGACTTCTTCCACTAAGAAAGAAGTCTTTACACAATTATTTTCATGAAATTTCTAGTCGCTCAATTGTTTTTACAATATAGGAAATGGCTTTTTCACCATCTTGTTCCCATTTGCTTTTATCTCGAATGTTTCCATCAGTGTCTAGCGGTTCCTGAAATTGACTAATCCCTGTTGCGGTAAGTAAGGAATTTTCATCCTTATCTAGTCCAATATTTACGACATGTTTAATAACATAAGGGGTGTTAAATTGAATATATGCATCATAATCGTCAAGCAAACCGTTAATCGTATGGAATGGGATTCGTATGTAAATGGTTTCGCCATGTTCCCGCCATAAGATACCGTCAAAAGAACCTTTATCATATTCCCAATTTCCACAAAGTGTGTATCCATTTGATGTAAACATGTGGTGTGCTGCTCCGAAGTAAGCCGTTCTTCCTTCAAGCTCTGTCTTTAATTTTAACAACAATATCTACCTCCTATGCACCTATTCCATAATAGAATAAACGGTTAGCGCATAATTTATACGAGGAAGATAGATAGAAATAAAAAAGAGATTGAGACAAAACAAACGTATTTGTATCAAACTCCGAATAATATCATTATAAAAATGGGTTCGCTTTCCTCGGGCACGGCCTCAACTAACTCGGAAAATATAGTACGCTTTTCCGAGTGGATTTTTCGACCTGCAGGACGTACTAGCGCAGACGTTGCCACAGGACGTAGGGTTTTAGTCTGCGTTCCCCTGTTGCTGTTCCCGAAGGAGTCTCACCCATTTCAACTGTTCGATTAATATTCTTTTAATTGTTCGTTTGGATTTTTTGTATGAAAAAATGTTTGGTCCCAGACTCGGAATTTACATGCTAATTCAGGTTGTCGGATGCCCGAAAACATGGTATACTATTTAAGTTATATGTATTTATATAAATATAATATAATTATCCAATTATATTATATCAAATTGATTTTCGGAAGTCAACAACGATGCTCAAAAATGTGGAAAAGGGGTTGGATACTACGATGAATCAGGATGGTGCCAAGCGTTCAGAGGAACAACAACGATTAGCACAAATTATCGAGGTCATTGACGAGAAAGCAAAAAAGCTATATGGCAGAGCGAGTGGAATTAAGGGTAGTGTCGTAGAGTTACGGAAGGATTTCTGGGAGGATGTTACGGTTAATCTAGATGATCCAGATGATATCATCGAAACACAGGCAAGTATAAAGCAACAAGCAGAGCTATTGTCTGAAAGAGAGCGAACCCACGGAAACATTGCGAAAGAGCTAACTATACTAAAGCGACTAAAAGATAACCCATACTTTGGGCGAATTGATTTCTTAGAGGACGGAACGAAAGATGAGGAGAAGGTTTATATTGGAATTGCCTCCCTTATGGATAAAGAGGAAACAGATTTTTTAATTTATGATTGGCGTGCTCCGATTGCGAGCTTATATTATGATTTTTCTCCAGGAAGGGCTTCCTACCAAACGGTAGATATGGAAATACAAGGAGACATGACCTTAAAAAGACAATTCATCATAAGGCAAGGTCAGCTCAAAGGGATGTTCGATACAGGAGTTACGATTGGTGATCACTTACTACAACAAGCATTAGGGAACAATGCGAGTACAACGATGAAAAGTATTGTTGCTACGATTCAAAAAGAGCAAAATAAAATTATTCGTAATGAAAAAAGTAAGCGATTAGTTGTACAGGGTGTAGCTGGAAGCGGAAAAACGTCGGCCGCCTTACAGCGCATTGCTTATTTAATGTACCGTCATCGAGAAGAGCTGCATGCGGATAATGTCGTACTACTTTCTCCTAATCCGTTATTTTCAAGCTATACGGCGAACGTACTTCCAGAGCTTGGTGAGGCGAATGTGCGCCAGGTTACATTTTTACAACACATCGAATCAAAAGTAACAGAGAAGGTAACCGTTCAATCTCCATTTCAACAAACAGAGGATCTATTGACGGCGGATGACCAAGAACGAAAAACGCGAAAGAAAATAATCGATTATAAGTCAAGCCCTGCTTTTAAAGAGCTGCTTGATGATTATTTGCATTCCTTAAAGCAAGAAGGGCTACAATTTAAAAACATTGTCTTTCGCAAGGAGATATTGATCTCGAAAGAAGCGATAGCGTCTTATTTTTATGGGTTAGATGATCAACTTTTACTTCCAAATAAAATCGAGCTCGTCAGAAAATGGTTGCTTCTGGAATTGCGTCGTTTTGAAAAGCTGGAAAAAGATAAGGATTGGGTAATGGAGCAAGCGGAGCTATTGGATAAAGCAGACTATTTACAAGCGTATTATTATAATCAGAAGGAAAATGAGGACGATTTTAGCTTGGAAGAGGATTATCTACGAATTGCGATTGTAAAACGATATTTCTCGAAGCTGAAAAAACAAATTAATCAGCTTGCATTCGTTCATGTATGGAAAACCTTTAAAGCGTTATTTACGCAGTGGCAACCAGCAATAGCTCCACTTGATTGGCAGGAGATTTCTGAATATACGGTAGCATCACTTGCGAAGCGACAGCTTTTGTGGGAGGATGCTGCACCATTTGCCTATCTAAAAGGAAATATACTAGGAGATGTGGGTGATCGATCTGTTCGACACCTTGTTATTGATGAGGCGCAGGATTATACGGCATTTCATTATGCATACATTGTACAGCAGTTTCCGTATACAAGGATTACATTATTAGGTGATGTGAATCAGGCAATCTATGCTAGTACAGCAGAGGAAAATCCGCTAGCTGTAAAGGAAGGAACGAATGATGAACGAATCACGTTAACAAAAAGCTATCGTTCGACAAAGGAAATAGTGGAATTCACAAAGTGTTTTGCACCTGGAAAAGAAGAGATTGAGCCTTTTAACCGGCCAGGGAAGAAACCCCTCCTTATCGAAGTGGATAGTGAAGCAGCTTGGACAAAAGCGATTATTGCGCAAATAAAAGCGCACCAAAGAATTGGTCATGAGACAATCGCGGTTATTTGTAAGTCTCAAAAAGAGAGCGATATGGTGTATGAAGCACTTTATCCAGCGCTTGCAATAAAGCAAATTAATGAGGAAACATATATCTTTGAAAAAGGCGTGCTCGTGCTTCCTGTTTATTTAGCGAAGGGAATTGAATTTGATGCGGTTGTCATTCCAAATGCTTCTAGAGTGCAATATGAAAAGGAATCTGACAGATCAATGTTTTATACTGCATGTACCAGAGCAATGCACGAACTAACACTATTTTATAGAGGGAAACCAAATCGATTTATAGAAGAAGTACCCCGTAATTTTTATGACACGCACTTAGGTCAATCGTAAAATTGTGGAATTATTTGGTATAATGGCATCGGACAATCAAATGAAATAACATGGATGAATGATAAAAGGGGAGTGAGCGGATGCCAACGATTAAAGTGAATGATGTTCATTTATTTTATGAGGATAGGGGAAGTGGAGAAGCGTTGATTCTGCTTCATGGATTAACAGGAAGTCACCATATGCTGATGCAGGAGCTAGAAAATTTTCAAGCTGATTTTCGAGTGATCGCCATAGATGCGCGCGGACATGGAAAATCGGATAAGCCTCGTTCTTATACATTAGCTGACCACATTGAGGATGTGATTCAATTAATGGATGCATTAGATATACCGGAGGCGAATCTTTTAGGAATGTCAATGGGGACGTATGTAGCCCAAGGAGTAGCAATTGCTGTTCCGGATCGTATTAAGAAAATGATTCTTATTTCAGGAAGTACGCATGCAAAAAGTGATGGAACTGGATTATTAGCAGCGCATGCGGATGAAATGGAAGGCTTTACGTTTGAAGAGCAAATGGCTCACTTGGCAACGCACATTTTTCATCAAATGGACGAGGTTGGAAAATGGTTGCAGCGTTTGCCGGGAGGTTTAACTCCGGAAGAGCAAGAAGCAGGAGCAAAAGCGTTAGCACAGTTTGACTTTCGTCCGCAGCTGCATACTGTCACCGCTGACACGTTAGTGATAAGCGGAAGGTATGATGGCTTAAATCCTCCAGAGGAAGGGCAGGAAATTGCAGCACATATCCCTGGAGCGCGGATGGTGGTTTTTGAGCATTCAGGACACGCGCCAAATATTGAAGAAAAAGAAAAATACATGGAGCTTGTAACAAGCTTTTTGAAACAATGAGCATTTGCCGGTAGCGCCGGCGGATGCTTATTTTTCCTAAGAATTAAAAAGTTATTGCTAAGTATTTACTATTAATTCAATAAACGGATTATGTATTTTCTATTGACCTCGCAAAGCCTAAGAAGCGGGTGCCTTGAAAGTGAAGCATTCCAACATCACCTTCTGCAAGCTGACCAAATTCCTTCCCGGAAATTTTAAATTCTGATCGGTCACCACTATCAAATTCCATTGTTACAAAATATGTCGTAGTTACGTGACCCATGTTGTTTTCGCCTGAATGAATGTGTCGGTTTACTTTAGTGCGTTTTGTTTTTACAACTGCTGGAACGGTTAATTTTGGCGACTGTTCGTTCTTATTCCATTGTTTTACTGCTCCGACAGATCGAACGATAATTATTATGATCATAATGACAAAGATAATACCGATAAAAAGCGGGACTATATTAAACATAAAGTCGCCAGAAGGATTTATATCATTCATAACTGGATTCTCCTTTTGTTCGTGTTTTTTCATTTCGAAAATGAGTGGATATATATGGAATAGTATAGCATAGGATCCATTTCCCCCTCCTGCAAATTTGCAGGAGGCACTATTTGCAGGCTAAACTGCCGATGAATACGTGATATTATTCAACGGACCATCATGAAGCGACGAAGGAAACGGTGCTGATCGAACGCATAAGATGACATATGACGACATTAAATTTTCTTGTGTTTCAAAATAAACAAAAAATTTGCCGAAACCTGTTGTTTTTTTAGACTAAAGGTAGTATGATGATTCCACTGATATATTGCATATTTTAAAAGTGGTGTGCAGATCGTAGGGGGAACATTGGAATGAATTCAAAGCTACCATTTTCATCCTATTTCATAGTGGGTGTTATGTTATTTGCTTTATTTTTTGGTGCCGGAAATTTAATTTTTCCAGCACAGCTTGGTCAAAATGCTGGAGAAAATTTATGGCCGGCTGTAATTGGTTTTTTAATAACAGGGGTAGGGCTGCCGTTGCTAGGGATCTTAGCGATTGGATTTTCTGGAAGTCGTGATCTGCAAGAATTAGCGAGTAGAGTACACCCTGTTTATGCTGTTTTATTTACATCGGTATTATATTTAACGATTGGCCCGTTTTTTGCAGCTCCTCGTACAGGTGCGGTTGCTTATGATATTGGAATTGCCCCATTTGTGAGTGAGTCCTTTCATCCAATCGGTTTGTTTTTATTTACCTTTATATTCTTTGCGGTTAGCTTATGGCTTTCTTTAAATCCTGTGAAGCTTGTTGATCGTGTTGGAAAAATATTATCACCAGGGATTATAGTTCTATTAGCGATATTGCTTGTGATGGTTTTTGTAAAACCGATGGGAGCATTTCAGTCTGCGCAGCCAGGCTATGCAAACGCCCCGTTTATGAAAGGTTTTACAGAAGGATATAATACAATGGATGCCTTGGCCTCACTTGTATTTGGTATTATCGTCATCAAAGCTGTCCAATCGATGGGCGTAAAAACAACGCGCGGCATACTTTCTGCAACTACAAAGGCCGGCGCTGTGGCGATTCTTCTGCTTGCTGTCATCTATATAGGAATTGCTTATCTTGGAGCAACCAGTATGCAGCAGTTTGGCTTATTTGATACGGGTGGCCCTGTTCTTAGCAATGCAGCATCACACTACTTCGGAGTGGCTGGCAGCTTTATGCTAGCAGTTATTATTACGCTCGCTTGTTTAACGACTAGCATTGGCTTAATGACTGCGTGTGGAGAATATTTCCATACACTATTTCCGCGTATTAGCTATAAGAAATTTGTTGTGTTCTTTTCATTGTTAACTTTTATTATAGCTAATTTTGGGCTTGCCAATATTATTAATTATTCGATTCCGGTGTTGATGTTTTTATACCCATTAGCAATTGTACTGATGCTATTAACTTTTCTTTCACCGCTTTTTGCGCATGCGCGGTTCGTATATGTATCTACCATCGCGGTGACTTTTTTGATTAGTATTATTGATGGGTTGAAGACGTTTTGTGACTTATTTAAAATCGATTATTTCGACTGGCTTGCACCGATTATCTCATTTTATGAAAAGACCCTGCCACTTTATAGTGATGGGCTCGGCTGGCTCGTTCCAGTATTAATTGTTATTTTCGTTACAGGGATTATTAGTCGCATACAGCGTGCAGTTACAGTAGAGGCATAATACGAACCCGGCTTCCATAATGGATAGCCGGGTTTTTAGTATACTTTATAACGTTTATAAAAGCGTTTATATTTGTAAGAAAGTATTCTTTAAGCTTTGTTAAAGGATTGGAATTCCTCAATTGCGCGCAACCAATTTTCTCGCATTGCTAACGATGCTTTTGTGCGATCTTTTTCCTTTATATAGTTTATGATATGCACATGATCTTGTACCGATTTTTCGGTCAATATAATAGAGTTATGAAAAAATAATCGTCTCACATGAGCTTGAAGTGAATCGATAATTTTATGAATGTACGTGTTGTTTGCTGCGTCGACAATCATCTGATGGAATTCTTCATCAATTTTCAGTGCGGTAAAGTAGTTCTCTGTACGAATTGCCTCTGCAAACCGATGGTTCGTTTGCTCTAACTGGAAAATTTGTATATCTGTGAGTTCTGGAATGGCAAGCTCGGCAGACATCGATTGCAATGCGGCCAGAGGCGGGAGTAATTCATTGATTGATTCCTTATCGACTTCGGTAACCTGTGTTGCTTTCCCAGGATACATCTTTACAAAGCCTTGTACCTCTAAAAGTTGTAATGCCTCTCGGACAGGAGTTCTACTTACTCCAAGTGCTTCCGCTAGTTCTTTATCATTTATCTTTTCACCTGGTGTTAACGTTCCGTCAATAATCCACTGTTGAAGCTGCATGAGGACGTTTTCCTTTGCTGATTTACGAATTAGTTTTGCAGAATTGGAAGGTATAGGCATTTTTATTCATCCTTCTACTAATATAGTAATATACGTCTATATGTAGTATACATGAAACCGCTGTATATGGACATAGACTTGATTATGCAAACGCTATAAAGGATTTAACATAGAGTATAAAAATGAAGAAATAGTAAGAGACTAGCAAATAAACAGTTAGTATAGGAAGCATTTATTCGGAATTAATAGCTAACATAGCAAAAATCCCGTAGTAAATCGAAATATGCCCAGAATAGTTAGGAAATGGCGGTTTGACAAACAACAAGTCGTTCCTTATAATTTTTAATCGTGTATATATGAGCAAGCTGGTGGTTTCTGTCAATGATTATTTTAGCTTTGAATAGTCACTTTCTGCCCAACGGTCTAAAAGGCAAACGTATTATTTTGGACACTTGCTCCTAATTTCAATTAGGAGGAAAAGCGTGAAGTATAAAGAAAATAATCATTTAGATTGGCCAGTTTTTATAATTAGTGGTGGATTTTTAGTTTTATTTATCGTCGTATCTTATTTTAATAGTGATGGAGTAGACAAAGTGATCACATCGCTTTTTAACTACTCCGCTAACTTTTTTGGTGCATATTGGCAGGTCCTGCTTTTAGCCAATTTTGTTGTTGGTCTTGGATTAGCTTTTTCTAAATATGGAAAAGTTCGACTAGGGAAACAGGACAAACCAAAGTATAGTTATTTTCGCTGGGTATCCATGATTTTGGTTACACTGTTAGCAAGTGGTGGTGTGTTTTGGGCTGCTTCTGAGCCAATGTATCATTACATGACGAAGCCACCTCTATTTGGAGAAGATGGTTCAAATAGCATTTTTAATGCATTCGCACAGTCGTTTATGCACTGGGGTTTTAGTGCATGGGCGATTTTAGGGACATTAGCTTCCATTGTAATGATGTATGTGCATTATCATAAAAAGCTACCACTTCGTCCGAGAGGATTGTTGTATCCTATTTTCGGGGAAAAAATATATGGTAAAAGCATCCTTGGTACTTCGGCAGATGCGTTTGCTATTATCGCAACGGTTGCTGGAACATTAGGGCCGCTCGGTTTTTTAGGACTACAAATTTCATTCGGACTTCATCACTTATACGGAGTGCCGAATACACTTACATTAAGTGTTATCGTCGTTCTGTTTTTGGCTGTTATTGCTGCAATATCTGCTGCAACAGGAGTCGATCGGGGAATTCAAACATTAAGTAGATATAATGTTGGATTTACTATCTTTTTAGCGATTATTATTTTAATAATCGGTCCAACAATGTTTATCATCGATGCGTTTGTTGGTGGAACAGGCGTCCATTTGCAGCATTTCTTTACGATGAGTCTTTATCGCGGAGATGCAGATTGGCTGAGTTATTGGACCATATTCTTTTGGGGTTGGTTTATCGGCTATGCACCAATGCTGATTGTATTTATTAGCCGAATATCTCGTGGGCGTACGATTCGAGAATTGATAATTGCGGTATCGATTGTAGCTCCTATCGTGAATAATTTCTGGTTTTCGGTTGTAGGTGGAACAGGTGTGTTTTTTGAGATGGAGAATCCAGGTTCAGTTTCCAAGGCATTAGATGAAGGAGGCATGTCTGCTGCTGTGATGGCTATTTCTGATCAGCTTCCAATGGGATTATGGATTGGCATTGGATTTTTACTTGTATCTGTTATCTTTGTTGCAACAACGGTGGATACTATGTCATTTACAGTTGCGGCGACTTTAACAGGGAATGATAACCCGAAGCGTTGGTTACGTGTGTTTTGGGCAATCATTTTTGGATTAACGACAAGTATGATTTTGTCAATCGGAGAAAACAGTATTGCTTCGATTCAAAATTCGATTGTCATTACTGCTGTTCCCGTCTCATTCCTGTTATTACCACCATTATGGAATGCGCCACGAATTGCTAGGAAGATGGCAATGGAGCAAAGACTTTTTAATAAAAAGTAATAAGAAATATGCAGGCGGGCTCTCTTAAAGCAGGAGAGCCCATTTATTTGGGAACGGAAATATATAATTTCCTAGCATTCTATCCAATTTCCAGGCAAATGCTGTATCCATATGATACCATGGAATGTACTATATCGAAGGGATAAGGATTTTTGCATGGATGTAGATATACTGTACGAGGATAATCATTTATTAATCGTACATAAGCCTATGAATATACCGGTACAAGGAGATCATTCGCGAGATTTAGACTTGCTCTCTATCTTAAAGCAGGATTTAAAGCTGCGATATCAAAAGCCTGGCAATGTTTATTTAGGACTCGTTCATCGATTGGATCGTCCGGTTAGTGGTGTGATTACTTTTGCTAAAACGTCGAAGGCAGCCGCTAGATTATCACGAATGCTACAACGGCATGAAATGGAAAGAAAGTACTTGGCGATTGTTCGAGGAACACCAGTAAAGCAAAAAGGGGAATTAGAGCATTTTTTATGGAAAAATAAACAGAAAAATATTGTGTATGTCGTAGAGCCGACACGGAAGGGTGCGAAGAAGGCGCGACTTAGTTATGAGGTGTTGGGACGAAAAGCAGGAATGAGCCTTGTATCGGTTCAACTGCATACTGGAAGATCTCATCAAATTCGAGTGCAGCTCGCTGCAAACGGGACGCCAATTTATGGTGATCAAAAATATGGTCAAACAGTAAACCAACCTGGACAACAGCTTGCCTTATTTGCGCATACGCTCTCGTTTCCGCATCCAGTTCGTGATGAAGTAATTGCAGTAGATGGGATTTATCCAGAGACTTATCCGTGGAACCTATGGAAGCAACCGTTGATAAACAAAGAAATTGGATAACGATACAGTAGATGAGACAAAACAATAGCATCGCAGTTTGAAAATGGATTCGCTTTTCCTCGGGCACAGCTCGGAAAAGATAATGCGCTTTTCCGAGTGTTTTTTGTTGTATAGGACGTATTAGCGATCCAGAATCCCCCAGCTTGAGCGTGAAATACCTGGACTCGAGCGAGAATCCTCAACTCGAGCGAGAACACTCCAAACTCGAGCGAGAACAGCCCCAATTCGATCAAGAAACGCTCCGACTCGAGCGAGAAATGCCTCAAACGATCAAGAAACACCCCAACTCGATCAAGAAACACCCCAACTCGATCAAGAAACACCCCAACTCGATCAAGAAACAGCCTCAAACGATCAAGAATACTCCAAACTCAATCAAGAAACAGAGGATGTAGCTATTATAGCCTGCCTTCCCCTGTCGCTGTTCCCAAAGGACAAGACAGCGTCACATCGCACGTAGAAAAAAAGCGACCTCCTTTTTCAAGGAGGTTCGCCCATTTCAACTGCATAATAATTTTTTTAATTCTCCAAAACTTAATTTAAGTTCATGAATATTTCGTGTGTGTATTTATATAAAGAATCATTTTCTTTTATACTTAGTTTCCAAAACGGTTGTATGCGCCGTGCATGACTGGGCCAACGTATTGATTTAGCTTCCAACCGTGCTTGATTGCTGCAGTAACAAAATCCTTTGCTGCGGAAACTGCTTCTTGGACCGATTTTCCATTCGCTAAATTAGCTGTAATTGCTGCTGCAAATGTACATCCAGCACCATGATTGTAATGGGTGTCTATTTTTTCTTTTTCCATTAAAACAAATTGCTTTCCATCATAGAATAAATCAACTGCTTTTTCATGTTCGAGTGCTTTTCCGCCTTTAATTACGACGTTTTTTGCACCAAGCTCATGAATTTTAACTGCAGCTTCCTTCATACCTTCAATGTCTTTGATTCGCCCAGTTTTAGCTAGCTGTCCTGCTTCAAATAGATTAGGAGTCGTAACGATGGAACGAGGTAAAAGCAGTTCTCGCATTGCATCTGTGTTTTCTGGCTGTAATACATCATCCTCCCCTTTACATACCATAACAGGGTCGAGTACATAATTTGTAAGGTGATGTTCATCGATTTTTTTGGCTCCAAGCTCAATAATATCAACAGAACCAAGCATTCCAGTTTTCATTGCATCTATTCCCACGGATAAGACCGTATTTAATTGTTTTTCAACCTCATCGACATCGATCGGATAGACACCATGGCTCCAATAGTTGTTTGGATCCATTGTTACAATGGATGTTAGTGCGGTCATTCCGTATACTCCATGCTCTTGAAAGGTTTTTAAATCCGCTTGAATGCCTGCTCCACCACTTGAGTCAGAACCGGCAAGGGTTAGTGTTTTTTTCATTGTCATAGAAGTTACCCCCAAAATTGAAAAAGTTAAAGTTCTTATCCTCATATCATATACCAATTAAAGAGTGGAAAAAAGTAATAGATGTTGGAAGGGACGAGATTTTGTAAAACAATAAAAAGATGTATCATGGATAATAGGAAAAGGATTGGATAATACAGAAATCGTTGGATGGGTGGGAGACATATGGAAATATGGGATTTATATGATAGGAAAAGGAATAAAATAGGGAAAACCCATGTCCGAGGTGTTCCGATTGATGAAGGGTTCTATCACCTTGTAGTACATGTATGGATTCAAAATGAAAAGGGAGAGGTTTTATTATCAAAAAGGGACCCTAACAAGTCATTTGGAGGGCTTTGGGAATGTACAGGTGGTTCTGTATTAGCAGGGGAGTCTAGCTTGGAAGGGGCAATAAGAGAAGTGGAGGAAGAAATTGGATTGCAGCTAGACGATAGAAAGGGGACCTTTGTCTTCTCAAAAATTGCCTCCACGCACCATTCAGATTACTGGCTGTTTCCTGCGAACCCCTCACTTTCGGACTTGCAGCTGCAGCAGGGAGAAGTAGTTGATGTTATGTGGGCGAATGAAGAGCAGTATGAAAAGATGGTAGAACAACAGCTAATTGTTCCAACACTTCCTCACTTTTATAAGAATGCTGCCATCTTAAAATGAGTTGCTGTAACTAAGTGCGGAATATGGAATTGACCGGTAGTCTATCTGTTTCTATACGACTGTTGTATACAAAAAAGGATGCTCATCGTCTTGTTTAGACGTTAGAGCATCCTTTTGCAGGAAAGCGATTCGCTTAGACGCCTTTATATGCTTGGCGATAGATGTCTGCTAATTCGGACACTAAAGGCAGCTTCGGATTGGAGATGGTACATTGATCGTCAAAGGCAAGCTCGGCTAATTGATCTACATTTGCTTCAAAGTCTTTTTTCACAACGCCCGCCTCCTTGATACTCATTGGAATATTTAACTCTTTTGCTAAATTGATAATTGCCTGTACTAGGCTTTCGACCCCTTCTTCAACGGTGCTTGCAGGAAGGTGAAGTGTGTGGGCAATTTCTGCGTACCGTTGATCAGCAATAAAGTATTCGTATTTTGGAAACGTAGCAAATTTTTCAGGCTTGCTTGCATTATATCGGATCACATGTGGTAATAAAATAGTATTTGCTCGTCCATGGGCGATTTGGTAAGCTGCCCCTAATTTATGCGCTAAGCTATGATTGATTCCTAAAAATGCATTGGAAAATGCCATTCCCGCAATGGTAGAGGCATTGTGCATTTTTTCTCGAGCAACTTCATCATTCCCGTTGTGGTATGCCTTTGGTAAATATTCAAAAACAAGCTGAATAGCTTTAATGGCAAGCCCATCTGTATAATCATTTGCCATGCTAGAAACGTAAGCTTCGATCGCGTGTGTCAGAACATCCATTCCTGTGTCGGCAGTGACTTCCTTCGGCACGGACATGACAAACTGTGGATCAATAATTGCTACATCTGGTGTGAGTTCATAATCTGCTAATGGATATTTTGTGTTCGATTGTTTATCTGTCACGACCGTAAAGGATGTTACTTCTGATCCTGTACCAGAAGTTGTTGGTACCGCAACGAATTTAGCTTCTCTTCCTAGGTTTGGATACTTGACGATTCTTTTTCTTATATCCATAAATTTCTGTTTTAAATCATTAAATTCTACATCTGGATATTCGTAAAATAACCACATTGCTTTAGCGGCATCCATTGGCGATCCTCCACCAAGTGCAATAATTACATCTGGTTTAAACTGCTGCATTTGAGCAGTTCCTTTTTGAATGGTTTCAATAGAGGGATCTTGTTCAACATCAGAGAATATTTCACAATGGACATAGTCCGAACGTTTTCGTAAATAATAGAGTGCTTTGTCGACATAGCCGAGCTCAATCATCATTGGATCTGTAACAATAAATGCTTTCGTGATATTCGGCATCTTTTCTAAATATTGAATCGAGTTTTTTTCAAAGTATATTTTTGGAGGTAATTTAAACCATTGCATATTATTATTCCTCCGTGCCATTTTTTTAATGTTCATCAAGTGTACAGTGCTGACGTTTGATGATACAGAATTTCCGCCAAATGTCCCGCAGCCTAATGTTAGGGAAGGCATATGGGCATTGTAAATATCCCCGATTGCACCTTGTGAGGACGGTGAGTTAACAATGATTCGTCCGGCCTTCATTCGGAGCGAATACGCTTCGATGACCTTTTGATCTGTAGAATGAATGACAGCAGAATGTCCTAATCCACCAAAGTGAAGCATTTCTTCTGCTCTTCTAAATCCTTCGTCAGTACTTTCTACTCGATAGCAGGCTAATACTGGGCTAAGCTTTTCCCGTGATAATGGAAATTCAGGACCAACTCCTGTTAGCTCAGCAATGAGGATTTTTGTATTCTTCGCTACTTTCACTCCTGCTAATTTTGCAATTTCATATGCAGGCTTTCCGACGATATCAGCATTAACCGCACATGTAGTAGGGTTGATTACGAGTTTTTCGACTTTGGCTTTTTCCTCGTCGTTTAAGAAATAACAATTGTTTGCTTCTAAGTCACGTTTAACAGCAGGATAAATCTCCTTATCGATGATAACAGCTTGCTCTGAAGCACATATCATTCCATTATCAAATGTTTTAGATAAGATAAGGTCATTTACTGCGCGTTTAATTTTTGCGGTTTTTTCGATATAGCAAGGAACGTTTCCTGGTCCAACACCAAGTGCAGGCTTTCCTGAACTGTATGCGGATTTCACCATACCTGCACCACCAGTTGCGAGAATCAATGAGATGTTTTTGTGATGCATTAAAGCCTTTGTTGCCTGTACTGAAGGATATTCGATCCATTGAATACAATCTTCTGGAGCGCCTGCTTTAATTGCTGCATTATAAAGTACTTCTGCGGCTCTGCTGCTACATTTTTGTGCAGATGGGTGAAAAGCAAATATAATCGGATTCCTTGTCTTTATTGAAATAAGTGCTTTAAACATTGTTGTTGATGTAGGGTTTGTTACAGGTGTGATGCCGCAGATTATTCCTACAGGCTCTGCTAGCTCGACAATCCCTTCTTGTTCATTTTCATGAATAATACCAACCGTTTTGTTGTATTTTATATTGTGATAAATATATTCCGTTGCAAATATATTCTTGATGACTTTGTCTTCGAATACGCCTCGCCCAGTTTCCTCAATAGCCATTTTTGCCAGGTGCATATGTTGATCTAATCCAGCTAATGCCATTTCCTTTACAATTCGATCGATTGTCTCTTGATCTAATTGCTTTAACTCTTCTAATGCATGTACAGCGTTTGCTGCCAACTTATCAATCATTTTGGAAGCATCATCTGCCACTTTTGCTTTTTCTACTTGAGTCATGGAAATTCCTCCTTTAATATTGTGAAATGGTGAGCATAAATAAAAACGTTCTATAACTTACACCTATATTATATAAAGGTTTATTTGTTATTTCCATTAATTTTATGTGAAATATTGAGCAATCTTTTATTTGGAAGCGTTTGAAAGGATTAAAGAAACGCTTCCATTGTTGATAGAATAGGATTGTGGATAAAATGTGAACAACTAAAATTCGTAGTGGTCAAATACATCGTTAAAATTATGCTTTTTTAAGTGAATAAGCTTCCATGTTTTGCAAAAGGTGGAGTAAGCTTTGAAATAGCTTTTGCTGGGCATGATTTTCCCAATCTTCCTCATATGCTGCCATTAACCACATCACTTCATCCAGAAAAATATGCTTTAAGGCGATTGACCATTGCTCTACTTCTCGTTCCGTTAGTTGAACCGACTGCTGATACCCATTTAGAAATACGTTCCATTCGTTCGGTGTAAAAACCCTGTCAGGAGCTGTGGATAATTCATTGTGAAAAAGGAGTAAAGAAAGCGCAAGATCAAATATGCGCGGAATCCATGTTGCATTATCGGGGTCAATGACATAAGGCTTCGGTGTGTAGATGAGATTATTCGCCTTATAATCATATGGAGATGCAACGGATAGCAGCGTGCACGTCTTTAATTGTTCTTGCTGTGTAACTGCTTCAAGCAAAACCTTATGTAAAAACGCTAGGTCAAAAGGGAGCCCCTTCTTTTCCACATGCTGGCTAATTTTTTGTATGCTTTCCTCTACTTCTTCCAGGGTAAAATCAAAAACATCATATGTATCTAACAGATAGGTGTTTTCTTTCGGTGACAGTGCATGGATTTTTCCAAGCAAGCTACCGGCATCTCTTATTTGATGTATGGTACCACGATACGTTTCTCCAGATATAAATGGATAAACAACATATACTTCTTTCTCGTCTACCTGCTGTGGATTAGCAGTAGGAAGCGAAACTGGAATAACAATATCAATCCCATGCTTATGGAGAAAAGTTGTGAAGTTCATTAATCGTGTTGCACGCGATAATGGTGCTTGTGTTCGCTTCACAATATATTGATTTATTCGGTAAACAGGTGAGAATGGATAAATACTTTTCGGTTCCTCGTCGAGCTCGAAGCCAAATTGTCTTATACGTGCGATTTCACTCATAACAAAGCCTCCTCCGTTTATACAACCATAAGAAACTAGTATTAAGAAAATAGTAGCAGTAATCACAACGACCAACAAGGTGAAACCGTATAAATGTATAGAAAAGAGCAGTCCACATCTATTAAAAGATGAGGAACTGCCCTTAAAAGCGTTTATTTGCTGTGCTTTATGCTATTCTTTTGCTTTGATTTTGGCTTTGTTAATAGCAAAATCGACGGGAAGAACATTCCACGAATAATGAACGTATCAAGTAGAATACCAAATGCCATGGTAAAGCCAAATAGGAATAACTCCTGTAACGGCTGTGTCATTAAGACGGCAAAGGTAGCTGCTAATATTAGTCCTGCTGAGGAGATGACTCCTCCCGTTAAGCGAATCCCTTCAGCTACTGCTTCATTCCAAGGGAGTTCATTTGCTTTTTCTTTAATTCTAGATACGAGCATTATATTGTAATCAATCCCCAAAGCGATCATAAAGACAAAGGTATACACCGGCAAGCGATAACTAATCGACGTATAGCCTAACCAATGTTCGAACATCCACCAGCTAAATCCTAGTGTTGCAACATAGGATAATAGAATACTGCCAACCATGAGAATCGGATACAAGAAGGAGCGGGTTTGGAAGCCTAATACAATGGTGATAAAAGCGATGACCATCGAAAAGAGAACAATGGTATCACGTGTATTCATATCTCGGACATCAAGCTGTGTAGCTGTTTGACCACTATAATGTAATTCAAAGTGATTAGATAATCCGCTTGCTTCTAATAATGTTTCTTCTTTATCCCGAAGTTGTTCCAGTGTTTGCAACGCCTTCGGCTCATATGGATTGCTTTCTAAGGTTAGCTCTAGCTTTACAGCATTCCCATCTTCGGATAAAAAGTTGTTCGGCAATGCTTTTTCTCCTTGAATAATCGCTGGTTCTAAATCGGGAGAAACCTTACTTACATTATTTTCTGCTGCTAGTTTTTCAACTAGCTTAGAAACACGTTGCAAAAATGTCGAATCGGCATCAATGCTATCCTCTGTTTTTAAAATAATTGTAACAGGTGCTAATTCTCCCGCAGGATAATGGTTTTCTAGTAATTCAAACCCTTGACGGGAAGACATGTCATCTGGGAATGACTTTAATATATTAAAAGAATAGTTCATTGTTGGGACTTGAAAAGCTCCAATTAAGAGAACAATTAAAAGAGAGCCCGCGAGAAATGCTGGATGTTTTTTAACGAATTGTCCGATCATTCCCCAAAACTTATGCTCTTTTTCTTGTTCGTTATTAACCTTTGGAATAAATGGCCAAAAGGCTTTTCGTCCCATTAAAGCAAAAATACTCGGAATGAGCGTTATTCCAGCGATCAAAATGATAACTACAGCGATAGAAAATACTGGCGCAAAAGCATGATACGGTTCAAATATTGTAGCAAACAAAGTAAGCATTGCTAGGAAGATTGTTCCCCCACTAAAGAAGATAGGTTCCGCAACATGATACATTGCTTGAGACATCGAATCATACTTCGACTCTATTTGCGAGAGCTTTTCTCGATATCTTGAAAAGACAAATAAGCTATAATCGGTTAATACGGCAAAAAGTAGTACAAGCATAATAGAAACAGCAGAGCTGTCCACTGCAAACCACTCAAATTTTCCTGCCATTCCTAGTATTCGATCAACAACACCATATACTAATCCAGCGATGATAAGCGGAGTAATCGCTAGAAGTGGTGAGCGATAAATCAATATTAATAGGATAAATATTAATACTACTGTTGCTGCCATTAAAACAAAGTCACCGTTTTTAAATAATGTAATCGTATCCGCAGAAATACCAGCTGGTCCAGTAATCTCAAATTGCATGTGATCCAGCCCTAGTCCAGTAACCTGATCTGATATTCGTGTTAAGGTGTCATGGGTTTCATCGGTTGAGATTCCTTCCTTTAACGTTACATTGAAAAGAAGCGTTGTTTTGTCTTCTGAAAATAATTGCGCTTGCACATGCTCAGGGAATTTGTGATATGGGAGTGCCTTTGCAACATTTTCTGGCTTGTTTTCAGAGGCAAACCATTGACTAAGCTGATTAAATTTTTCCTTATCTGTTTCTGAAAATGTCTCTTTTTTGTGAAATACGAGCAAGGCAGTTAGTCCATCCTTGGATGGAAACTGTTCTTTTTCCAATTGTTGTGCGATTTCTGATGGGGTGTTTCCTGCTATACTTCCTTCCGTACTATTTGATTCATAATCTTTTGCAGACGGGGCTAAAACCGTAAATAAAAGGACAGCCATTATCCAGGCAATAAGTGTTACCTTTGCTCCTTTTCTGCTACTCGTATATGCGACAATGTTACGAATAAATGTAAGCATCGTAATTCATCTCCTTCTTATTCAATGCTCTTATTTTAAGTGTTGAATATGAACAGAAGATGAATAGGATGTTTCAAAAAAGTTTGTATGAGGCGCTTTTAGGCTAGCTTTTTGTGGTAAGCTAGAAGGAAAGAATAAAGGGGTTTTCATGATGATTATATGGTTGAATGGCACCTTTGGCGTTGGCAAAACGACGCTTGCATTTGAATTAAAGAGGCGCTTGGACCAGGCAATTGTTTATGATCCAGAGCATTTCGGTGCTGTTTTCATGGCGAATATACCGAGAGTTATGGCAGAAGCTGACTTTCAAGATTATTCGCTCTGGCGTGAGGCGAATTACAAGCTGTTGCACCATATATCAGAGACGTATAATGGTCCCATTATCGTCCCAATGACATTGACAAACCCATCATATTTTAATGAGATCATAGGAAAACTAAGACGTGATGGAAGAAACGTTCACCACTTTGCATTAATGGCATCTCCGCAAACAATAGCGAAACGATTACGAAAACGGCTGGAAGGCAGTCGGAGCTGGAGTTATCGACAAATGCAGGGGAGACTGCAAAGCTTACAAGACACGCAGTTTGGCATCCATCTTTTAACCGATGGGAAAACCGTTGATGATTTAGTAGAAACGATTGCTTCCCGATGTGAGCTTTCGTTATTGCCAGATAAACGTACAATATGGAGAAAAAAGTGGGACTATATCAGCATACAAATGAAAGAGAGATTGGTTTGGATAAAATGAATAGAGCGATTATCGAAGTAACCGTAAAAAATAAATATGAAAAATCCTTTCAAAAAGGATATCCATTAATACATAAGGACGCAATTGTTGAGAATGAGCTAGAAGGCAAAGAGGGAGCGATCCTTCATTTGAAATCGGCACATGGAAAGTGGATTGCGAAGGGATACTATGGGATTCAAAACAAAGGTATAGGTTGGGCATTAACAATCGATCAACAGGTGGACATTGATGTGTCTTTTTTTAAGCAAAAGCTAGAAAAGGCCTTGTCCAAGCGAAAGTCATTTTTCACAGATCCGAATACGACTGCTTTTCGCGTTTTTAATGGAGAAGGCGATGGTATCGGTGGTCTCACGATTGATTATTTTGATGGCTGTTATTTAATGCAATGGTATAGCCTTGGAATTTATTCATATAAGGAAGAAGTACTAGAGGCATTCGAACAGGTTGTCGATTATCAAGCAATTTATGAGAAAAAGAGGTTTGATCATAAAGGACAATATATTGAAGATGATGATTTCGTAAAAGGAACACGTCCTACCTTCCCAATCATCGTGAAGGAAAACGGCATGCACTATGCGGTGTATTTAAATGATGGTGCCATGGTTGGCATATTTTTAGATCAACGTGAGGTTCGCCAAGCGATTCGAGAAAAGTATGCAAACGGAAAGCATGTGCTAAATACATTTTCATATACAGGAGCTTTTTCGGTAGCGGCTGCACTTGGTGGGGCTCGAAAAACGACTAGTGTTGATTTAGCAAAGCGAAGCAAGCCGAAAACCGTTGAACAATTTGAAGTTAACGGAATTGATGTTGCAGCGCAGGATATTGTTGTCATGGACGTATTTGATTACTTTAAATATGCCAAACGGAAAGGCTTCACCTTCGATATGATAATCCTAGATCCGCCAAGCTTTGCCCGATCGAAAAAACGAACATTTTCAACTGCAAAGGATTATCCGATGCTATTGAAAGAAGCAGTTGCTATCTTAGAGGAGGATGGCTTCATTGTTGCATCCACAAACAATGCCTCTTTTGGAATGAATAAATTCAAAGGGTTTATCGAGAAGGCGTTTCGCGAGATGAATGCTTCTTATAAGATTTTGGAGGAATTTTCCCTTCCTGCTGACTTCCAAACGATCTCAGCTTATCCAGAAGGAAACTATTTAAAGGTTGTCATCCTTCAGAGAACATCATGACTAGGCATAGATAAAGAAATATTATTCAAAACTACCCATTTAATAAAGTGGGTAGTTTTTTGTGGTTGTAGGTATGATCCTGATAGATGGAACAAGGATTGTGAAAAAGAGAAATCTAATTGCCTTAGAGCGGTGAATTTACTTCCTGATTTTTTTCAAGCGTTTATTAATCTCTGCACTATATCATGTATTAACTTACATTATGATACGTTTAATGCTGAACAGCCCTACCCTCCTAGGCCACGTCTTTTTCCAATCTAGTGGGCTTTTATTTGCTACATGGTACCGGGACAAATTCACAATGAATAACATGATAGGTAGATATGTAAGATTGGGAGGGAAGGATATGAAAATACATGTAGTGAAGCGTGGCGATATACTTTGGCGAATTGCCCAGCAATATAATGCGGATTTAAACGAGATTGTATTAGCAAATGAAATCAAGGATCCAAGTGCACTTGTTGTTGGGCAAGCATTAGTTATTCCAGAGCGAGGGCGGGAATATGTTGTGCAGGCTGGCGATAGCTTGGAGGAGATTTCAAGACGGTTAAACATACCAGTTGAATCCCTTGCTAGCGTAAATAATATTACAAATCCATCTTTAATTTATATTGGGGAAGTTTTGCAATTGCCTTATACCACTCATCAAGTTCAGCCAGGGGAGTCATTGTGGCAAATTGCCAAACGGTATGGGATTACGGTTAATGAGCTCGCTGCCGTAAATGGAATAGCTAATCCATCACTTATTAATCAAGGGCAAATGCTGCGAATTCCTTTGCCAAAAAAGCCGACGAAGGAGGTCAACGCATACACAACTGAGATTAATGAGCAAGGGGCAGAGGAAGTGCTCGTATTAGGAAGAAATTTCACGTATTTATCTCCATTTATGCACCGGGTAAAGGAAGATGGAACAATTAGTGCACTTCAGGATACAACGATTTTAGATGCAGCACGAACTACAAAGGTATCGCCGCTTTTAGTGATTACTAATTTCAAAAATCGAAAATTCGATTCGGATTTAGCAGCTGCAGTTCTTCGTAACGCAGATGTTCAAGATAAACTCCTTACAAATATCGTTTCAACGATGAAAGGGAAAGGCTATCGTGGCTTGAATATCGACTTTGAATATGTATACCCAGAGGATCGAGAAAACTACAATGCTTTTTTACGAAAGACCGTTTCTCGGTTGCATCCAGAAGGATTTACAGTTTCAACAGCATTAGCCCCAAAGGAGCGCGGAGAGCAACAAGGCTTATTGTATGAAGCACATGACTATAAAGCACAAGGACAAATAGTAGATTTTATCATTTTAATGACCTATGAGTGGGGGTGGGCAGGAGGAGAACCGCGAGCCATTGCACCACTTAATAAGGTAAAGGATATTCTTGATTATGCAGTAACAGTAATTCCGCGAGATAAAGTAGTTGTAGGTATGCCACTGTATGGCCGTGATTGGAAAATCCCATGGGTACAAGGAACCTTTGCCACTTCAGTTAGTCCACAGCAGGCAGTACAGCTTGCTCTAAAATATGGAGCAGCGATTCAATATGATATGGTGGCACAATCTCCGTTTTTCCGCTATACAGATGAAAATGGACAACAGCATGAAGTATGGTTTGAGGATGCAAGAAGCATGGCAGCGAAATATAAGTTGGTGCAGGATTATGGCTTGCGAGGTGTTAGTTATTGGGTGCTAGGCAATGACTTTCCACAAAATTGGGCCGTGCTTCGTGACCACTTTACGATTAAAAAAATATAACACGCATTCAAAACATCTTTGGCCTTGAATCAAAGGTGTTTTTTTGCTACATCTAATGTTAGGAAAAAGGAGTTGCGTGTATTTTTGTCGAAGTTCCTTAAAGAAGGAAAAGCATATGAAGCGGGCAGAAATAGTATAGAAAAGTAACAATTTATGTAGAATAAGATCCCTTATGTTACAATAAATAATGGAACAAAAATTAAATAATCGCCACATGGTGACCTTGCTTGCAAGGTTGAAAAGGGAAGCTGGTGTGAGTCCAGCGCGGTCCCGCCACTGTAATGTGAAGAATCGACTTGTATACACCACTGATTTCATTAGAAATTGGGAAGGTAAGCGATTCGTTGAAGCAGAGCCAGGAAACCTGCCATGCGGAAGGACATTTTTTCCTACGGGAGATAGGAGGGTGTGACGAAATGATGCATGTTAGGATACATGTGTATTTCGACTAGGCCGAAAACCTTCTATATCATCTTAGAAAGGTTCTTTTTTTATTCCCCATGAGCCTGCTACTTAAGTGAGGGTCAAGTTGCACGTTGCATGTTGTGCTCAACGAACAATTAGTGTGGGATAGAAGAATCACCGCGGGTTGAAGCTTCACTATAGGGAGGAAACGGAGTGCAGAAGAAAACAATAAGTGAAACAAAAACAGTGCAAACGCGATTAGTTTTGCCGCCAGATACAAATCATTTGGATACTATTTTTGGTGGGAAGGTGCTAGCATATATCGATGAAATTGCAGCATTAACAGCAATGAAGCACGCAAAGAGTGCGGTTGTTACAGCTTCTATTGATTCGGTTGATTTTCTCTCATCCGCTAAGGCAGGAGATTCATTAACCTTGGAAGCCTATGTAACCTATACAGGAACAAGTTCTATGGAGGTCTATGTAAAAGTAGTTGCACAGGATTTAATTAAGCATGAGGAAAAGCTTACTACCGAATCATTCCTAACAATGGTAGCTGTGAATGAAGCGGGGAGGCCAATTCCGGTTCCAAAGGTATATCCAACTACACCTGAAGAACAGCAGCTTTATGATTCTGCACCATCTCGGAAAAAGCATCGCGAAAAGCGTGTAGCGATGCGACAACAGCGTCAAACAATGCAGGTAAGCAATACGTAAATGAAAAGAAGAGACGATTAGAGCAGGAGGCAATGTTAGCAAATATTGCTGTAAGACGGAAAAAAGCAAGCGCTTTGTTCCGTTTTTTCCTGCTCTTTTGTGTGCGCTTGCAAAGGGATGTGCCTATGCTTTAGCCCTTTGGACGGTTTGCAGGAGTAAGACGGTGAATTTTTCCCGATCCTCCTCTGTAAAAGGCTTAGGACCTTTTGTACGTTGGCCTGCGCGTCTCGATTTTGCACTTAAGTGCCGTGTTTGAAGCAGTCGATCGATGTTATTTTGTGTGTAAGCAAATCCTTTATGGTGAAGGACATGGCATCCTTTTCCTAGTCCAAGCGAGGCAAGTCCGTAATCCTGTGTAATTATAATATCGTTTTTTGATACGAGTTGAATGATGCGATAGTCAGCAGCATCTGCCCCGTGATCGACATAAACTGTTTTTACCCCATCTGGATCCTCTTCATGTGAAAAGTGATTAAAGCTCTTCACGAGAATTACTGGAATAGCTTCTTGTTGCCCGATTGTTATCACAATATCCTTTACAGGACTTGCATCTGCATCTACATATATATTCATTTCTGATTCTCCTCAAATAATATTTCGAATATCTCATATAATAAGTTAGAAAAAATAGTGTCCATCCTTGCTGGAAATTGTTGGACAGCGTAAATATTGCTACAATAATCATAAATCAAGTGTTAGCTTTTTTCGATTAATAACAGACTGGATTCTATTATTATTAGATGAAAGAAGGGGTAACATGGAAGCGGAAAAGGATCAACAAGCAGAAAATCTACACAAAACTAATGTGGAACAAGGGCTATCAGCAGAAGAGGCAGCAAAGCGGTTAGCTACGTTTGGACCGAATCGCTTTGAAGAAACAAAAAAGGCATCTTTTCTAGTCTTGGTTTGGCGGCAAGTAAACAGCTTACTTATTTATATTTTAATTGCTGCGGCAGCGATTTCAGCAATAGTCGGTGAGTGGAGCGATGCAGTCATTATTTTGCTCGTCATTGCCTTAAATGCGGTAATTGGGGTTGTTCAAGAATCAAAGGCTGAAAAAGCTTTGGAAGAATTAAAGAAGATGTCTACTCCAAAAGCTATTGTTCGTCGAGATGGAACAACACAGGAGATCCCTTCTGAAGAGGTAGTTGTTGGTGATGTTATATTACTCGATGCGGGTAGATATGTACCAGCAGATGTCAAGCTTGTTGAAACAGCAAATTTAAAAGTAGAAGAATCTTCTTTAACAGGAGAATCGTTAGCGGTCGACAAGGATGCGAACTGGCAAGCACCTAGTGAGGATGTTCCTTTAGGAGATCAGAAGAACATGGCATTTATGTCCACGCTTGCAACATATGGAAGAGGAACAGGCATTGTCGTTCGAACCGGAATGGCGACAGAAATTGGTAAAATCGCGAAGATGCTGGCAAACCAGGACAAAGAGATGACCCCACTTCAGAAAAAACTAGACGAAGTCGGAAAAGTACTCGGAATAGGTGCGATTGCCATTTCAGCAGCCATTTTTTTAATCGGATTTTTACAGGGACGCGAACTCCTCGATATGTTCCTTATTGCTGTTAGTTTAGCAGTAGCAGCTATTCCTGAGGGGCTTCCTGCTATTGTAACAATTGTACTGGCGTTAGGTGTCCAGCGAATGATAAAACAAAACGCCGTTATTCGTAAGCTGCCTGCGGTAGAGACACTTGGTGCGGTTAGTGTTATTTGTTCAGATAAAACCGGGACATTAACGCAAAATCGGATGACGGTAACAAATGTTTTTACAAATAATAACTATACCAAGTTATCTGATGTGGCGATTTCAGATCCGACCGTTGAACGGTTTATAAAAGCAATTACATTATGTAACGATGCAACGATTGATCATGAGAAAAAGACGGGTGATCCAACAGAAATTGCCTTAGTTGAAGCGGCGATGGCATTGGGATTATCCAAGCAAACGCTGGAATTAGAGCATCCTCGGGTTGATGAGCTTCCATTCGACTCGGATCGGAAAATGATGTCTACCGTTCACCAAGAGGATGGACAGCAGGTTGTATATGTCAAAGGGGCACTAGAAAGTGTTTTTCCAAAGCTTGTTTCCATTGAAATCAATGGAGTTGTACAGCCGATAACAGATGCCGATCGTGCGAAAATAATGCAGCAGGCAAATGATATGTCCGAACAAGCGTTACGTGTATTGACGGTTGCTTATAAGAAGCTTTCAGATGAGAAGAGTGGCGAAGCACTAGAGGAAGAGCTTGTATTTCTTGGATTAACAGGGATGATTGATCCACCTAGAGAGGAAGTAAAATCATCCATTGAACAGTGTAGTAATGCAGGGATTCGTGTTGTCATGATTACCGGAGATCATCAAAAGACAGCACTTGCTATTGCAAAAGAGCTGCATATTGCAGCCCATGAAGATGAAACAATGACAGGAAAAGAACTAAATGCTATTAGTGATGCAAAGCTGGAAGAAAAGGTAGACACCATTCGTGTATTTGCTCGTGTTTCTCCAGAGCACAAGGTGCGTATCGTCCAAGCACTTCGTAACCGTGGGAAAATCGTTTCGATGACAGGTGACGGGGTAAATGATGCGCCATCCTTGAAAGAAGCCGATGTTGGCGTCGCCATGGGAATCACCGGAACAGATGTTGCGAAAGGGGCAGCAGATGTTGTCTTGACCGATGATAACTTTTCGACAATAACTGCTGCTGTTGAAGAAGGACGTAACATTTATAAAAACATTAAAAAATCAATTTTGTTTTTACTTTCCTGTAATCTCGGAGAAATTGTCGCGCTTTTTATTGGAATTTTAATGGGGTGGCCTGCGCCATTAACGGCAGTGCATATTTTGTGGGTGAACCTTATTACAGATACGATGCCTGCTATTGCACTAGGGGTTGATCCAGATGATCCGGATATTATGAAAGAAAAGCCAAGGAAGGCAAGCGAAAAGATTTTCTCAAGCGAAAACATTGCGTTTAGTTTGTGGAACGGGGCGCTAATCGGGGCGCTTACGCTTTTTGCCTTTATGGAAGGGTTAAAGGTATATACAGGCTCTGAATCGTTGTTTTCCATGGATTTAAAGCATCTTTCTGGTGATGCATTAATCCATGCACAAACGATGGCATTTATTACATTAAGTGTTTCGCAGCTATTTCATTCCTTAAATTTACGGAATGAGCGGAAATCCATTTTTCAAGTGGGTCTCTTTACAAATCGGTGGTTAATTGGAGCGATACTTCTTGGACTAGTCATTCAAATTACGATTGTCAATATCCCGCTTTTCCAAGGGTTATTCGATGTTCGTTCACTAGCCCTATTAGATTGGCTATTCGTGATCGGGTTATCGATTATTCCTATCGTTGTTAATGAAATTGTGAAAGGAATCAAGCGTGTCTTTGTATAAAATATAAAGGAAATGAGACAAAGCAAGCGTATTTGTATTAAAATAAGAACACTAACACCGCAGTTTGAAAATGGGTTCGCGATCCCTGGCACGGCTCAACCCCCTCGGAAAAGAGAAGCTGCTTTTCAGAGGGGGGTTATCTCAAAAAAACACCCTAATCCATTTTCGGCAGCCCTTCTTCTTCTTGCCAATGGATGAATTCTAAAATTCCATACGCTGCTTTTCATGAGTATTCGCCACTGCATCCAAGACCTAATAGATCAGCAATCTCTCCCCACTTAAGCTTGACATTTTTATTGGATTTACCAATAATTAGTCTGTACTTCCAGGCTAAGGCGCTTTCTTCAGGTGCTGCATATATTCTGGTTTGATTCTTTTACTCACTTGCCCTCTCCTCCTATCGAAATAAGTCTGAAAATAGGTCCCTAACAGATTCATTACCGAGGATAGAGGCTTATTTAAACAGGCAAAAACTGCACCAACAAAAACGAGACCCATAAGAGTAAAATCTCTTACAGGCCTTGTTGAACTAGAAGGTGTTTAGTTTTTAATCTTCCTCTTTTGCAAATCCTTTTGAGTGCCCGTAGGTAATCATTACAAGACACGCTATTATGCCTAACAAGCCTCCAGGTCCAGTAGTGATAAAACTTGATCCTTCTGGGTAGAAAAATTTCAAGAGACCAAAAATTAACGCAATCACCCAGCCCATCATGTTGACTTTTTTAACTTTTGTCATATCCATTCTCCCAACTCATCGTCTCTAATAACTTTACAATCTTTTGTATACTGCTGGATAATTGGTCTTTTTATTGTAAGTAACAATACATATTATTCTGTGCGCGATTTGGAAAGTCCTTTATTTTTTTATAATTTCTCGTGATTTACTAAATTTAACATTCGACACAAAAATGTAGAAGATCACGCCTAAACATGACTTTCTACATTTTGTGTTTTTATGGTCTTTTATAATTCTTCCCCAGAATCTCATAACGCTTTACGTAATAGTAGCATCGCAGTTTGAAAGTGGGTTCGCTTTCCTCGGGCACGGCCTCAACTAACTCGGAAAAGAAAGTTTGCTTTTCTGAGTGGATTTTCGGCTCGCGCTGTTCCCGTAGGAGTCTCACCCATTTCAACTGCTTGATAAATTACTTCGATTTAAAATGATGCTTAAAAAGAATGAAAAATCCTTTTCTGCCAACTTGTTTATGCAGTGTGTAGGTTATTTTGAAATATAAGGATTTCCTTTTATCCAAAACCGATAAGGGTAATGCTTTGCCTTCCCGGAGTTTTCGATTCCGATGCGCGGCCCAGCTTCAATCTCTATCGGTGTTTTTCCGTTGGCGATAAATAAAGGAGGCTCTAGAAAGGATCTGCCATAATCATGCATGTCGATTCCCATCGCTTTTGTTAATTTCCCAGGTCCATTGGTAAGGCTTTTAATATCCTTTACAGGTCTGCGTTGCTGCATTAAGTCAATGCCGCAACAAGGCTCCAATGCGCGAATTAGAATCGCTTCAGGGTTTTCTATTTCTCCGCTTACGACATTAACGAGACAGTGTGTATGCATGGAGTAAGTATAGACCATGCCAGCTTTTTCAAACATAATGGCGGTCCGCTTTGTGCGCCGGTTTTTAAAGCTATGTGCTGCTTGATCGACTGCACCAAGATATGCTTCTGTTTCTACAATAATCCCAGCCGTCATTCCTTCATCTGTATTTTTTACAAGCACTTGTCCGAGCAATGCTTGCGCTAGTGGGAGAGTTGGTTGTTGATAGAATGTCTCGGGTAGAGGAGTGAAGCGCTGTTTATTATTAATCATGGTAACCTCCTTCTATGTCGAAATGGAAGATGTAGCTATAGTATGTGGGAACGCATGGAGGAAAACAAGAAATTGACTACAGAACTAAGAAAAATTATCCAAACCATGCTAAGATTAGGATAGGTGGCAATAACAAAGAAATCGGAGTTGTTTTTAATGAGAAGGAAAATGCGTAAACAAGCGGATTAGGGGACGATGCCAACGTCAGTGATTTCAAGCATACACCTACTGGTGGAAGGTGGGAGATATCCCGTCTTACAGTGGCTGGTACAATGAAAGGAAAGCTAGAATAACTAAAGGGCGCATAAAACAACTATCTCCTGAATAAAAAGAAGGTGCTTTATTGGAAATTAAGAATTTCTATCTAAAAAAAGAAGTATATGATCTAGATGATCTTTCTTTAAACGCAGATTCTTATATTGGCGGTTATAATAACGAGTATTTGGTTGAAACAATCGAAAAAAATAGAGAGAAGCATGTTGAAAATGGTATATTGATGATAGAAGGAAGTATAGTGTTTATATCGAATTATAAAGAAATTGGCAACATACCAATCTTTGATGATCTAACTACTTTATATTCCTACTATTTGAATACCATTGAAGAATACCTTGACAATGGAGAGGCTACTTTTTATTATCCAAGTCAACCAATTGAAGTAATTATAAAACAGGATATTGGTCAACAAACAGAAATAACTATAGACGAAAATTCTTTGAAGGTTAACGAACGTTTTCTATTGGAGGGTCTCCTCAATAGCTCACAACATTTTTTTGACATATTGGTGACCCGCTTAATGCTTAATAAATATCAGCATGAGCTTACTCAAATAGAATCAATTAAAAAGAGACTTACTAAATAAAATAATATAGTTTTTGAAAAAAAGCACTCTAAATAGGGTGCTTTTTCTAATCCAAAATAACTACTAGGAAGGTAATTATATGTCTTATTAAAGATGAGTTTGATCGTTCGAATCAAGTGATAGTTAACCAAGATAAATCATGTATTACTGCATCTAATTATAGCGCAAAATTTGAGTTTTCGAACTCTGGCTTAAAACACCGCAACTAATCTTAATTTTCCTTCTTGACGAATTACGCTTCAATCTATATACTACATTACAACAGTAATGCACTAACCTGCATGAAGGGAGGATGCTGGATTGAACCTGGATATAAATAGTACAAAGCCAATCTATATACAAATAGCGGAATGGATTGAGAATGAAATATTAGTTGGTCATTTTAAGACGGAGGAAAAGGTTTTTTCTCAATATAAGCTAGCAGAAGTGTTCAATATTAATCCAGCAACCGCTGCCAAAGGGCTTAATCTCCTGTCAGATGAGGGGATTTTATATACAAAGCGAGGATTAGGGAAGTTTGTAACAGCGGATGCAAAGCACATTATCCAACAAAAGCGTAAAAACGGCACATTAAAGGGGCTTATTTTAGATAGTGTGCGCGAGGCGAAACGACTGAAGGTTAGTGAGCAGGAGCTAATGGAAATGATCACCAAGGCGCATAAGGAAATAGAGGGGGATGAAGCATGAATATTGTACAATGTAACGCGGTATCAAAATCCTATGGAAACGTAGCTGCCTTGGATGAGGTTACTTTTTCCATTAAACAAGATACAATCACTGGTATCATTGGACGAAATGGCGCAGGAAAAACAACCTTATTAAAATTAATCGCGGGATATTGGAAGCATTCAAAAGGGGACATTCACGTGTTTTCGGAAAATCCGTTTAATAGCTTAACGGTTTCCGCCAATATGATTTATATCGACGATCAAATGACATTTCCAGATGCAATGCCACTTCATAGTATACTGACCGAAGCGGCACGATTTTATCCAAATTGGGATGCCAAGCTTGCGAAGCGGTTATTTGATTATTTTTCCTTTCATCCAAATCAGTTTCATGATCATTTATCAAAGGGAAAAAAGAGCACTTTTAACACGATCATTGGTCTTGCTTCTCGGTGCGCACTTACTATTTTTGATGAGCCTACAACTGGAATGGATGAAGCGGTAAGAAATGATTTTTACCGTGCCTTGCTTCGCGACTATATTGTAGCACCAAGAACAATTCTTATTTCGAGTCATCATTTAAATGAAATCGAGCATTTACTTGAAGATGTCTTACTAATAGATCGTGGTAGGGTTAAGTTGCACTTATCCATCGATGCACTCCAACAATATGCGATTGGTGTAACTGGAAATCAAGCAGTTCTTTCACAATGGGCAAATGATCAGGAAATCTTGTTTTCCAAGGACGATGGGGAAAACAGCCTTTTTTTAGTAGTAAGAAACAATGTATCAAAGGAAAAAATGGATCAGTTATTAGGGCTAGGAATAAAGCCGACGTCAATTTCACCAGCTGAACTCTGCCTGTATATGACACAACTGAAAAAAGGAGGAATTGATGATGTCTTTCGCGACGCCTAAACTAATCGATATCGTGAAAAAGCAATTTTTATTTAAATGGAAAGGGTATCGTCCTTTTTTTACAAACCTCGTTATATTGCAAGCGATAGCTATTATATTTTCTCTCGGTGGTATTGGTTCATCTTCACATGGAAGAGAAGGTGTTAATGTAAGTGAATCGATTTACTCTGCAGACTTTGTGCTCGCCTTTACCATGCTTTGGGCATTTATTGTCGCAATCCTATTGACGTCAAAAGCATATCGTGAAGCTGATTTTGTTTTTATTACGAATCGTTTTACTGCACAGCTAGCAAATGTCGCATTTTTATTTACCATAAGTGTTATTGGAGCGATTACAGCAATTTTATCAAGAAATTTGTTATGGATGATCACGTATTTTAGTTCGGATAATATTACATTCGTAAAAGAAGCAGCGCTGCATCCTTCAGAATATGTAATGGGCGGTATAGCAACCATCCTGTATGTTTTTCTCTTTAGTGCTGTCGGATATTTGCTCGGCTCTATTGTACAGATGAATAAAATGTTTGCCTTTATTTTGCCAGTCGTATTCATTGCTTTACTTATCCTTTTCGGGATGCAAGAGCAGTATCTATTATTATGGCTCCATGAATTCTATTATCAAGAAGACTCGTTTATATGGTGGTTCGTAAAGACTGGATTTACGGCTACTGCCTTCTTTATTGCTTCCTTTTACCTTTTGAACAGACAGGAGGTTAGCAAATAATGCATATTATCTTTGGATTTATGCCGATAATTATTGTGGTAGCTCTCGTTATTATAGCTGTATTTATTGGACTTAAGGTTGGTAGATCGAAAAAAACGCGTGGAAATAAATCGTTATACTTACTAGTTGGCTACGGCTTTCTGCTCGTATTGTCGACGATATTATATTATTTGTTGCCAGTAGCGGCTGAAGATCCTACACAGAAAATAGATGTAACGCAAATTCCGAATCTTTCTATGGAGGCATATGAAGGGAAGCTAGCAAATGTAGACGAGAAGTATATTACCCAGAAATGGACGTTTCCATTTGAAGGAAATCAATTAAATATCGAAGAATACTGGGGAAATGGGGACGTAATTGATGTATATTACGGAACAAGAAAGAATACGAACGAGATTGAAGTGCTACTATATGAAACCCCACTTATTATTGGTGAAAGCTTTGATGCAAGTGAGATTCGAATCGCCCCCAAAGTATCGTTGGAGGATGACCGATTATTGATTCAGCATCCGGATGCTGGAAATATTCAATTATCTCAATTTAAAAATGAATTTCCATTTAGGCAGTTTCTGAAGGGATCGAAGGGCGACTTATTTTACAGTGCCGATTTGGATTGGGATTCGGATTATTATGGCGATCGAGTTATCTATATCCGTGTTCCAGCTCGTGTCCAGCTAGAATCGAATGTGGATGAACAGTAGACCCTAACATGAAAGGAATCCTTGCAAAAAATGGGCGTTCAGCTATAATTTAGTCATTCAAATGAAGGGGGAATGGGGATGCGACTAGTAAGGCCATCAATAGAGTGGCAAATGGAGCATGAGTCGTATGTGGAAGAGTGGGGAACCGATCGGATGACACCGAGTAGCTTTCATTTAGGCGGCTATAAAAGCTATGAAGCTTATTTAGCATCCCTTCATAAGCGCGAGCGTGGTGAAGGAAAATGGCTACCAAGTACGAATTATATGCTAGTAGATGATCAAGATGTCGTTGTCGCGCTTGTAGACATTCGCCATGCGCTTAATCGGCATTTGTTAAACGTTGGCGGCCATATTGGCTATAGTACACGTCCATCAAAGCGTGGAAAAGGCTATGCAACAATCGTACTTGCAGAAGCGCTCAAGAAATGTAAAGCCCTTCAAATCGATCGCGTGCTCGTTACCTGTAATCTATCGAATACGGCTTCCGCTAGAGTAATTGAAAAAAATGGCGGAGTAGAAGCGGAACATTATGTGGAGAGCGATGGAAACGTGGTTAGGCGATTTTGGATTGATAATGGAGAATAGAATTTTTGGGAAGCTGAAGGCTTGGTTCGCACCTATTGCGATACCAAGCCTTTTTTTACAAAATCCAGCCATTATGTGTTGGGTCTTGCCGAGAAATCGCGGTAAAAAATGAAATGAAACCTTATTCATTATTTTTCGTACAAACGGGTATACATAAAATGACACGCAGATTCATTTTGCCTCGATTGAATGGAGGAAGGCTTTCAAAAAGAACTTGAGCTTTTGATTACTAATATTGTAATTGTAAATATTAGTAAGGCGACTTTCGATTACTGAACAATAGGTGTAAATGAGCCTGAACATATGATAAAAGGAGGAAGTGCACATGAAACGAACAGGAGAAATGGTGTTAGGTGTAATTGGTGTTGGGATGGATGCATTATTTATGTTGCTTGGGATAGTTGTACTCATTATTATGAACAGTGGTGTTGGTTTGTTAGAGCAGGGGATAAATGAATTGGGATATGGAGGATTTAATCAATTTCTTTATTTATTTATTAATTTAATATGGATTCCCATTGTTAGCTGTGTTATTAGTTTTGTGTTAGGCATAATTGGTCTTTTAAATTTATCCAAAAAACCAAATGTGGCAGGTGCATTTTTTATTGCTGCAACGGTTGTAAGTAGCTGGCTTATTTTTACCGGTATTGCTTTCCAATCGTTGTTATATTTGATTGCCGGAATTATGTGCTTTGTTCGCAAGCCAGATAGACCTTCCGTTTCTTTATAACCGAATAGTCCGATACAAACATAAACGGAATGGAATATGTGAATAGCACAATTCCATTCCGCAAAAAATTACTCCAAACGTGTTTTTCTTCTTCTTCTACCTAAGGTATTCACAATTAGTACACTTGCAATGGCAATGGTTCCACCTATTAATGACAGCGTATTTGGCCACTCGTTTAACCAAAACCAAGCAATAATAATTGTTAATGCGGGCTCTAAATACATCATTGGCGTAATTTTGCTCGCATCTCCTAAGGAAAGTGCAATTGCCCATGTTGCATAAGCTATCCCTGCCGGAAAGACACCGACGAAGATAGCGGCTATATGCGCTTCTGCTGTCGCAATCATCATATTTGAAAGTAAACCAGGCAAAAAAATCAGCATTGGCAATGTGCCTGCCCATGTAAAGTAAGCGGTCAACTCTATCGGATCGTAGCGTTTAAATAACGGCTTTTGAAATACGAAAAAAATAGATGTTGCTATCGTTGCAATCAGTACATAAATCGTCCCTTTCGATATTGTGAATGCGGGACCTGCAGAACCAAGTGTAATGAGTACGATGCCACTAAATCCAATCGCTAACCCGATCCAGCTGCTTGCTGCCATGCGTTCTTTTAATACAATTACTGCAATAATTGTTGTGAAAATAGGAGCTGCACCAACAATCATGGCAGCAGTCCCTGCAGTAATGGTTTGCACGCCAAAGGTAATGCCTACGTGGTATACCGTAATACCAACGAATCCAAGGAGAAATATTCGCACGGCATCTCGTATATTTGGAAGCTTAAAATGGACATGAGGCATAAGGCTATACAATCCGAAAATAGAAGAAGCAATCAAGAAGCGGACAAGCACAAGATGCTCTGGTGTGTATCCCCCTTGTAAGCTTGCTCGCACGCCTGGAAAAGCAGCCGACCAGATAACAATGGTGATAAACGCCAATACTAATGCTTTTCTATTCATTTTGCTCGCCTCCTAATCAATCGCATAATAAGAAAAAGGTATCATACTCGGTGATGTACTGGCAATCCCTATCTTCAACAATTTCTGACACTCCTAATTATGCTTCGCCTGAAAAAATCGCTAGACTTGCCTCAAAGATAGTCTATCAATTTGGATAAAATACGATATAATGAATAATTCAGGTATATGAATGAATTTTTCGAGCGTGAACCTACCAAATATTAATGCAGAGAACAGCATGAGGGAGCTTTGTTATTATGGAATTTGAGATTAACTATTTATCATTCTATGTTATCGAATTAAAGGATCAGGACGATAAACGGTATAAGCATTTTCAAACATTAGATCATTCTTTATATGAGGAAAGCCCTTTAAAAGACTTTTTAGATGGAGAATTAACAAAAATCGCCAAACGAAGAGTGGAACGACATGCGAAATCTGTCGATGCTCCAACAAAAATTGGCCGGTTTATTGTGGAGCCAGGACATGAATTAACATCAAACCCCAATTATAATCAATTCCATCGTGTGCGTTTTGCTGCCTCGACAGATGATTTTCGTATCGCAGCAGATGAGATTGCTCAAATGTATATTGAAACAAGCGCAATACGAGAAGGTGCATTAATCATTGTTTCTGCGAAGCTGACGAAGTTTTTTGATGATCCGTTTATTTTTATTTTGAAATGTGATTTTGAGCAGAAAGTAGCGCGGATCACCGATGAAGCCACTTTGATACATAATGTAGAAATGGCTATTACAACAAAAAACATGAAGTCGATTCAGTATCCATATATGCCTGAAGAGGGCATGATGGATAGTGCAGAATTAAAGGTATATCAGGCATCCCATGCACGATACTTTGAGGATTTTTTGAAATTTGTTGCCTATGAGAAGGCGATGCCGGAGATTGTCCGCAGCCAAGTGGTTGACCTTGTTCACGCACATATCGAAGAAGCATACCCTGAGGATAGTGAAGAAAAAACAAAGTTTGAAGAAGCCATTGCGGAATGGGCCATTACACCAAAACGAGAGCTGCAGGAGCGGTTTACGACAGAGGAAGTGATAGAGGCAACCTCGCATATCGTTGAATCAGCACCAGAAGTAGAACTGAAGATGAAACTTGATCATCACTCGGTACGTTCTATGCTTTCTGATTTTGGTGATACGGTTCATTTAGCAAAAGCGAATGATCGCTATGTTTTGTTAATTGAAGCGGAAGCAATCCATTTTGAAAAAGGCTTCTCACCAATTGAATTCCATAAGCCAGAACAGTTAGAAACAGTTGTGAAGCAGTTGCTGGATAAAGAATAAATTATAAAAGAGGCTGGGACAAATCCAGAACAGGTTACTTTAAAGACGAATAATAAGATTTGAAGGTAATCTAAGTGCAGTCAAAATACAGAGACTCCTGCGGGAACAGCACGAGCTGAAGATCCACTTGGTAAAGGGCTTTTCTTTACCAAGTTAGCTGAGGCCGTGCCCGCGGAAAGCGGAGTATTTTGACGAAGCGATGAGAAATGCTGTTTTTGAATACAAATAATCCGAACTTATTCGAGTGAATAGTTCGGATTTTACTATGCAGAAAATACTTTTATCCCAGCTCTTTTAGGTGTGATCTTATTTATCTTTTGTTTCATATGCTCCATATGTTTCGCCAAAGAAACGGTTATATCGTAATTTAAATTTGCCAAATACGTAAACGACGATTACTTTAAGAATGGCATAGCCTGGTATTCCAAGAATAACACCGACAATACCAAATAAATTTCCAGCGACAAGTAGTACAACAATGATTGTTAGAGGATGAATTTGCATTGTTCTTCCCATGATATTAGGAGAAATAAAATGTCCCTCTAAAAACTGCACCGCTGCCCAAACAATCGCTAGCTTTAAGAGCATAAATGGTGAATTAACGATGGCGATAATAATTGCAGGAGAAATAGCGATAATCGGACCAAGATAAGGAACGACACTTGTAATTGCTGCAACAACTGCCAACGTAATCGCATATGGCATGCCAATAATTAAATAGCCAATGAATAATAGGATACCAATACAGGAAGCGACTATGATTTGCCCTTGAATATAGGAACCTACTTGCACATCCATATTTTTCAGGATTTGTTGAAAATCATTGCGATACTTCGGTGGAAGCAATCGTAATGAATATTTTTTAAATTTGGCACCATCCTTCAATAAAAAGAAAAGGATAAATGGAAAGGTGAAAATTGCCACCATCACATGGGTCAAGGTGCTAGCAACATTGCGTATTCCTTCTACCGCTCCACCAAGGTATTCGCTTATTTTTCCAGGTAGTTCACTAAGATTTGAGGTTACCCAGCGGTAGCCCTCATCATAATATGGTCCAAGGAAGGAATGATCAACCCAAGATTTTATCCCATTGCTCATTTGCTGTAAGTACCGTGGGAAATTCGTTGCTAATTCTTTGATTTGCGCTTCAATAGCAGGTGCTGTTAATAAAACAACACCAGTCAGCAATCCACTAATTCCAAGAATAATAATGATAATCCCCCAGAGGCGTTTAATACGGAGACGTTCCAGAAAGCTAACGATGGGATTCATTAAATAATAGGCAATAAAAGCCAGAATAATAGGTGCTGCCACTGTTGAAATAATGACAATGATTGGATGAAAGATAAAAGATATTTGGTTGTAAATATAGATAGCAATCCCGATTAGGATGAATACGACAAGTCCAAAAACTAAATCACTGCCACCTAAAAATTTCATAAAGCGGCTTTCTGTATTTAATTTCATAGATATCTCCTTTATATAGAAAATAGAATGGTTTTAGATTTTTTATGTATCTATAGTATAGATGAAAGTAGGGATGGCTGTCATTATTTAGCTATAAAAAGGTTGCGAAAAGTTGTCAGAAATATTAAGCTAGTATTAACGATAAAAAGGAGGTAGGTGTAGCATGTTATATCAAGCTGTATTTGCACGCGGATATTGGACAGAGTTCTTATATTTTAGCCGTGCAAAATTTGCTGTTTCTGTTATTAACGGGATACGTATGCCCTTTTTTAACAAGTGAATAGCAAATTAAAACAGTGAAAACACTCTACCTACTTATAATATGAACGGTTAAAGAGGGCGTTTTAGACGTTCTTTTTTTATTTAAAGGATTCGTAGCCATGGGAAGTGCTGTATTTCTCATGGCTTTTTATTATGTTAATAGGAGGAACTGCAATGATATTATGTAGTTGTAATCAATTAGAAAAAACATATGGTGGGAACACCATTTTTAAAGAAATAAGCTTTGAAATTAAGGAAGGTGACCGAATTGGATTAGTTGGAAGGAATGGTAGCGGAAAAACAACGCTATTTCGATTGCTTTCTGGTGAAGATACCCCCGATTCAGGACAAATTCATTGGCGTAAGGGTATAAAAGTTGGTTATCTCGCGCAAATTCCAGAGGCTGCTCCTGATCAAACAGCACGTGATGTACTCTTAACAGCGTTTTCAGAGTTGCTCCTGATGAAGCAGGAGATGGAGAGCTTAGCAGCGAATATGAACCAAAATCATAGTGAAAAGGAAATGGAACGCTTGTTGCAGGCATACGGTCAATTACAAGATAGCTTTACGATAAAAGGTGGCTATGAAATCGAAGCAAAGCTGCAAATGGTTGTTCAAGGATTAAGTATTACCGCTTTAATGGAAAAGCGATTTACTTCTTTAAGCGGTGGAGAAAAAACAAAAATAGGCTTAGCCCTTATTCTTTTGCAAGCGCCAGATTTATTAATCTTAGATGAACCAACAAATCATTTAGATTTACAGGCAATTGAATGGTTATCAAGCTATTTAAACAATTATTCAGCAACATGTATGCTCGTTTCCCATGATCGGTATTTTTTAGACGATGTCGCAGAAAAAATTTACGATCTAGAGGATGGGGAACTAACGATATATACAACGAATTTTTCAGGATATGTAAAAGAAAAGGAGGAACGTTTATTACGAGAGTTTCAAGCTTATCAAGAGCAGCAGAAGAAGATAAAGAAAATGAAGGAAGCGATAAAACGGTTACGAGATTGGGCTAATCGAGCCAATCCCCCGAATGAAGGACTACACAAACGAGCGCGAAACATGGAGCGTGCTTTGGAACGGATGGAAAAACTGAATCGTCCTGTTATCGAGCGAAGGAAAATGCAATTCGAAATGGAAGTCACAGATCGCAGCGGTAAGGACGTGATTTTACTAGAGGATGTAACGAAGCGTTTTGGAAACCAATTACTTTATGCACATTGCACCATTCATGTGACATACCGGCAGCGAGTAGCGATTATTGGTGAAAACGGCACAGGGAAATCCACCCTCGTTCACATGATGTTACAGCAGGAGGTTCCGGATGAAGGAAAAGTGCGGCTTGGAAGCAATGTGAAAATCGGTTATTTAGCACAGCATGTGTTTACTGGGGAAACAGAGCAAACGGTGTTACAGGCGTTTCGTGAAAAAGCGAACGTTTCAGAAGGAGAAGCACGATCGATCTTAGCACGTTTTTTATTTTACGGACCAATGGTTTTTCAACTTGTTTCACAGCTTAGTGGTGGAGAGCGGATGCGTTTACGGCTTGCGCAGCTCATGCAGGAAGATACCAATTTGTTAGTGCTGGATGAACCAACAAACCATTTAGATATTGAGTCACGAGAAATATTAGAGGATGTACTTGATACGTATGAAGGCACGATTATCGCAATCTCCCATGATCGCTATTTCTTAGATAAGTTATTTGATCATATTTATTGGATCGCTAATAAGAAAGTTCGAAAATTTTCTGGTAACTATAGCTATGCGAAAAAGAAAATGGCTGAAATAGAAAGAAATAATGAACAGCCTCAGCTAAAAGAGCAAGCAAAGAAAAAAGCGCGGAATGATTGGAAAACTCCTGTTAACGAAGCACATAAACTCGAACAAGAGATAAACAGCATTGAAGCCCAGTTGGAAAAGCTGGAAGCGGCAATGGAAAATGAACAGCGCGTCGAACTGTTGCAGCAAATGCATTTGGAGAAAACAGAGCTCGAGCAAAAATGGGAGAAGCTTGTAGGACGTTTCGACTGAAAAAAAGTTCTTTAGAAGGAAGCTTTCACACCGGGTTTGTTATAATTATTGAATAAGTCAAAATTTAATGGGATTTAGGTTAAGGACTGCAGAGCAATGGGGTATAGCGAAAAAGTATTAACAAAATTCGAGAAGAGGTGGGAGAATGCAATTAGGCACTTTTTATTTGCAAATTATCAATGAGCGGTTTTCGAGCTTAAAAGACCTTGGAGAAAAAACCTTACAGCAGCTCGAAGAAAATGAATTACATTGGGTATATCATAGCTCATCAAACAGCATTGCTGTCATCGTAAAGCATTTGAGCGGGAATATGCTTTCACGGTGGACGGATTTCTTAACAACGGATGGGGAAAAACCATTTCGAAAGCGGGAACAGGAATTTGAAGCAGCGGGACTTGCTGTTGGCGAACTGATGCAGATTTGGAATGAAGGCTGGGATACGTTATTCTATGCGTTAGGACAATTAGAGGAAAAGGATCTTCTCAAAAAGATAACGATCCGAGGGGAACAGCAAACGGTCTTGGAGGCAATTGAAAGACAGCTTGCGCACTATGCCTATCATGTTGGGCAAATGGTGCTAATCGCTAAGCAATTAAAAGGGGATAATTGGGAAAGTCTTAGTATTCCAAAAGGAAAAAGTGAAGAATATTTAGAGCAAATGCTAAAAAAACATCAGCAATCATGAAACAAATATGTGAATTTTTTCAAAAAATAACTGGGTAGAGAAAAGAAGTAATTGTAACATTAGCCTCGCAGTTTGAAAATGGGTTCGCCTTCCCCGGGCACGTGCTGTTTCCGAGGGAGTCTCACCCATTTCAACTGCTCTATACATCCGTTTAATTAAATTTAAAGGATTGTCGTTCATATTTCGTTCGTGTTTTTTGGATAAAAAGATGTTATTTCTCATCTTCTTTTGATTTGAATATAAAGCCTAAAGCTGCTCTTGCTTTTTCGGTAGTTGCTTTTTTTCGTGCATGGATAATAGTGCTGTTCCTAATGCTAACACAACTAATAATCCGCCAACGGTAGCATTATGCGTCACAGAGGTATGCTCAATGACAACACCACCAACAACAGAACCAAACGCAATTCCTAAATGAAGCGCGGAGTTATTTAAGCTTTGCTGAATGTCAGACGTTTCTGGTGATGATTCAATGAGATAGCTTTGCATTGCTGGAGACACTGCCCAGCTCATCATTCCCCAAACAATCATCACAACAAGAAAGACTGGCATCGCAAATGTCGTATACGGAATCGCAAATATAGCACAGCCAAAGATTACCGTAACAACGAGAATCGTCCGTTTTGTACCAAAGATATCTGCTAGGGTTCCACCAAAGCCTCCCCCACTAACAGCGGCAACACCGAAGACGAGATAGGCCACGCTAATGGCAGTGCCTTCCATGCCCATTGTAGTTTTTAAAAAAGGAGTTAAGTAAGCATATAACACGGTATGTCCCGCTAAAAAAAGAAATGTCGTTGATTGTGCAAATAATATTTTTCTGCTTTTTAAGGTCGCAAGTTGTTTGCCGATTGGAATGGAAGGCTTTGGTTCCACTCGTTCCATAAAAAAGAATACACCAACAATAGATAAGACGGTTAATAAACTAATCATCACAAAGGGTGCACGCCAGCCAAAAGCATTTCCGAGCATTAGTCCAAGTGGTACACCGAGTACTAAAGAACCACTGACCCCCATCGATACAAGGCCAATTGCTCTGCCCCGATACTTAGGGTCCACGATCGTAGGCGCCATAACTAAGCATAAAATAATGAGAAGTGCTCCACTCATCGCTGAAATAATTCTCCCTAGGAACACAATCATATACGTAGAACTAAACAAGGTAACGATATTGCCTAGCAAAAATACAAAAAGAGATACAATAGTTAGTCGTTTTCTTTCTACTCCGGCGGTAGCAATGAGTAATACCGGTCCAGCAATGGCAAAAATTAATGAAAATATCGTAATTAATAGACCGGCTTTCCCGAGACTGATTTGCAAGTCGTCCGCAATTAAGTCAAGAATCCCGCCAATAATTAATTCGACCATACCAACAATAAAAGAAACAATCATTAAAAAGTAGACACGTTTATCCATACAGGCATTTCCTTCTTTCGCTGTTTATCATTATGTTTTGTCCACCTGTAAAACAATAGAAAGAGCCTTCTTCGCCAGGAACGAAGAGAGGCTCTTGTCTCCGAGGCAATAGGTGGCAATATTTACCCACCCTCACCCTAATCATATGTATATCCTACCCTGTTTAAAGGAAAATTACAAGAGGAACTCGTTTCCGTTTTTTTATAGGATAACGAGCAGTTGGTTGCGATAGGATTTTTAACGTGTTTATAAAGGAGATCGTTAAATGAAGCAGTGCTGTAAAACGATTGTTCCCACCATTTTAATTGGATGTTGGGTGGCAATGGTCTTAATTGACTCATTGCCGATACTTGGTATAGCGGCAATAAGTGCCAAGACGAATGATCCCCATACAAAGCAAGTTACAACGGTTCCGATTGACCAAGGGGCATTAGATGTATGGTTTGAAGGAGAAGTTCGTGTTACTTCTAAAGCTGTTCATGTGAAAGGAATGACGAACTTACTTCCAGGTTCTAAGATTCAGCTTGTTGTTAAAGGAGAAAATGCTATACTCATTCAAACAGATACACAAGCGATTGTGAATGAAAATGGCGATTTTGTATTTCATCGTAATCTACCAAAAGGTGTGAACGGAATTCTTCATGTAGAAATAGAATTTGATCCACGTTTCCAATCACGATCGATTGCACAGCATTACGAGGAAAAAATGTCTGGAAACTTCGTTCGTTTATTTAGTGAATTACATGAAATGTATAGCGTAGCTACTTTTCAGCATACGGTCTTTTTAGAGGATGAAGAAGTAACATTTCCGATAAAAGAACCAGCATGGGATATTCCAGAGGATTATGCCATGCCAGATATATGGATTGAGGTTGATTTAAAAGAGCAGGGAGCATATTTAGTTATTCAAATGAAAAGTAATATAATTGAAGGAACGTTTTTAAGAGCAAATGCCGCAATTCCAGGTTATATAACAGCTGGATTTCAAGGAACAGCATATACAAATCCAGATGGTACAGCTGTTTTTTATATGGAAAACCCACGAAAAGACCGCCGTATTAAGAATTTACAAACGTATGAAATTGTTCTATCGATGGATCCAGAGGAAGGAAAAAATGGGCAGCATGTTCGCGAACAATATGGTGAAGGTGGAGAAAAGCTATTAGGAGAGTTTGTGAAAAAAGAGCCTGACGGGAGTAAGGGAATTGAACGGAAAATAAAAGTGCAAGTCGATGAATTGTAGTCGGTTTGCCTTCGGTTGTTCTTGTGAATAATTGAAATCTATGATGATTGGTTATGCATAGGAAAAGAAATAACGCATCGTTTTTGTTATACTAGTAATAACGCATGTTCCTTAAAGGAGGCACTTTCAGTGAGTGAAGAAGTATTATTGGAAAAAGAAGCAATGCATGTATTAAAGCTTACAAGCAGAACCTTTTATATACCAATAAAATTATTAAAACAACCATTGCGAAAAACAGTAGCATCGGCATATTTATGCATGCGTGCGATTGATGAAATGGAAGATCATCCTGAGATGGATAAAGCAACAAAGCAGCATCTATTACGAGAAACGAGCCGCTTGTTATCTGGTCCTTTTGATAAAGAAGCATACCAAGCGCTAATAGAGCCACATGCGTCATTATTGCCAGAAGTAACGCTCCGTCTAGGAGATTGGATTGATTTTTGCCCACAAGAAATTGTACATAAAGTAACCGAATCGACTCGCATTATGGCAACAGGTATGGCAGATTGGGTGGAACGTGAGTGGCAGGTTAAGACGAAGGAAGATCTAGACGATTATACGTATTATGTTGCGGGTCTTGTCGGTGTCATGCTTTCAGATATTTGGAGATGGTACGATGGAACCGAAACAAATCGAGAACTGGCTATTGCCTACGGAAGAGGACTCCAAGCAGTAAATGTGTTACGAAATAAAGATGAAGATGCAGAACGAGGTGTTCGTTTCTTTCCTGACAATTGGACGCGCGCTGATATGTTTATGTATGCAGAGGACAACCTTGCTAAAGCGGATGAATATATGAAGGATATACAGACGCGGAATATCCAGTTGTTTTGCAGTATTCCGTTAGCACTTGCGAAGAAAACCCTGAAGGCATTAAAGCGCGGAGAAGAAAAAATGTCACGCCAGGAAGTCGAAGAAACCGTGGAAGAGATATTAAATAAGTGATGACAATATAGGAATACAGCATTTCTTTCTATGGGGGAAATCAGCTGTGTTCGTAAAAAAGAAGGCACGAGCAGTACAATCTATAAAAGATAGCGGTCAGGCAGATTATCATTCGATGATCTGCCTGACCTTTTTATTAGCTAAGATGTGAAAAACTAAAAGCATTGGAAGGATTGAATGCGGTCTAAGTCAATTCCAAAGTAAACCCATCTGTTTCGTTGCCACCTATAGCCTGCAATTGAGTTTCTACCGATGAAGACTGGATAAAACCAGAACGAACTTCTTCTCAGCCATATATAGGTATAACGATATAAGCAACGGCGAATCGCTCCAGGATCTACAGCAAAGGTTTGCATAGAGGGCTGCTGGGGCTCAAAGGCTGGTGGTGGACTTGTAGGTGGTCCCCCATCCATACCTCCAGGTTGCCCGGGAAAACCTCCACCTCCTGGAAATGGGGGATTTACTCCTCCAGGCTGTCCAGGGAAGCCCGGTCCACCAGGAAAAGGTGGGTAAGCAGGAGGTTGTTGTCCTGGAAAGCCTGCTCCACCTGGCCACATGCCTGGAAACATTTGATTCATCATACCAGGAAAGTTAAATTGTCTATCATCATAATCGATGTATGAAGGGTCATCATAATACATCGTTCATTGCCTCCTTTTTGATAATGCCTTACTTTACTATATGGTGAATTCGTCTAGAAAGGGATTGATTTTATCAAGAATGGGCGGACGAATGTCTATTTTTTTAAAAAATACGAAGAAGGATTGACTATCACGTTACGTGATGCTTTATAGTGTAGTGGAAAGGAGGTTCTCCCATGAAGGTGAAAGAGGTTGCAGAATTAACGGGAATAAGTGTGCGTACACTCCACCATTATGATGATATTGGATTATTATCTCCCCAAAAGATGCCGGGCTCAGGCTATCGCTTATATGAAACAAAAGATTTAGAAAAGCTACAGCAAATATTATTCTTTAGGGAGCTTGATTTTCCATTAAGGCAAATCAAAGAAATTATGATGAGCCCGCTATATGATCATGAAGAAGCACTTCGTGTGCAACGCAAAATGCTTATCGATAAGCGAAAACGGATTGATCAAATGATTACCACAATCAATCAAACGATTCAATGTGAGGAAGGAGAAATAGAGATGACAGATAAAGAACGGTTTGCAGGAATTGATTTCCGACATAATCCTTATGAGGAAGAAGCACGACAACGGTGGGGAGACACGGCAGTCGAACAGTCTAAGAAAAAGATAGCAAGTATGGGAGAGGAGGAGCAGCAAGAAATGGCACAAGCCTTCGATGCGATTTATAAAAAGCTAGCAACAGTTCGCGATGAGCCCGCTGATTCAGAAAAGGCACAAGCATATATTGAAGAATGGTTTCTCTATTTGAATCAACTTGGTTCATATTCCCTCGAAGCATTTAAAGGACTTGGTCAAATGTATGTTGATGATCCACGTTTCACAAAAAATATCGATAAATATGGAGACGGGTTAGCAGAATTTATGAAAAACGCGATGGCAGTATATGCGGAACGAAACCAAAGATAGGAATGTAAGACGCTGTGATAAAACACAGCGTCTTTTTAATCTCAATATGCTTGCGTGCTGACAAACTAGTTAAGCAGCTTTGTTCTCTGCATTTTTAGACGGTGCTTTTTGAACGTTTTCCTTTAAAGAAAAAAACAGGTTGGTATTTCTGAGAAACAGATGTAAAATTTGTTGTATATATAAAAAAGAAGCTGTAAAAGGAGAACGTCATGGCATTATTACATATACGCAATTTGGAAAAGCACCATGGGGATGTTTTGTTATTTCCAGCTTTTGATTTTACAATAGAACAAGGTGAAGTTAAGGCGATTTTCTCGAGCTTGAATGTTCGCACGGTACTTTTAGATGTTTTAATGGGTACAGAAAGTAGTCCGAACGGAAAGATTACGATTAACGATAAGGCATATGTGGATGGAAAAGCAGCTTATTTATCACAGGTCGGCTTTCTTCAGTTGAATGCAGGGATATATACACGATTAAAGGTAGATGATCAACTTAAGTTCATTCATCGGTTATATGGAAAGGATAGACAACTGCAGGAGGTTTTACAAGATGTTCAATTAGCTGAAAAACGTCATCAGGTGATTGGAAAGCTAAGTGAGTCTGAGCAAAGACGTGTACATTACGGGTCTATCCTTTTGCAAAACCCTGCACTTTATGTTTTTGAAGAGCCTGATTTGAACGTAGACGTGGAGACGAAGCGCGTGTTTATTCATCTAATAGAAAAGCTGAAAAAAGAAGGAAAAGGCGTTCTTATACTAACGAGCAATATGGAAAGCGCGATTACGGTAACAGATCATGTTTATCGATTAGATGAAAAAGGGCTGCACATGGTAAAAACCGAATCAAGCAATGCGAAATCTTTAGAGGAAGAAGTAGCAAGTGAAGAGAAAACGTTTCAATTTCATAAGATTCCTACAAAAATTAATGATAAGATGGTGCTGTTCGATCCGCCTGAAATTGATTATATTGAAAGTGTAGAAGGTCAAGTAAATTTATATATCAATGGAGATGCTTTTCCAACTAGCTTTACATTAACAGAGCTTGAAGAACGGCTCATGTATTTTGGGTTTTACCGATGTCATCGCTCTTACATCGTAAATCTGCAAAAGGTAAGAGAGGTTATTACATGGACGAGGAATAGCTATAGCTTAATTTTAGATGATAAACCTAAATCATCTATTCCGCTTTCTAAGACGAAAATGACACATTTAAAGGATATGCTCGGAGTGAAATAAGCACCATTCAACCTCTGAAATACGCTTTTCAGAGAAAATATACTGTATTCATGCGCGTTTTTCCTTATTGTATAGTTGTACAGGAAAATAACAGAGGAGGAAAAGCGTGCATAACATTATTGACGTAAAATCATTAGCAAAAATGTTTGGAAATCAAACAGCTTTAGAAAATGTTCATTTTCAAGTAAAGAAAGGGGAAACATTTGGACTTCTTGGTCCTAGTGGGTCAGGTAAAACGACAACAATTAAAATTTTAACTGGTCAGCTTGCCCCAACAGCGGGAGAAGCATATGTATTTGAAAAAGCAACATCCCATTTAAAAAAAGGGAAATACAGACAGAAAATGGGCGTTCTGACCGATAATAGTGGGCTATATGCTCGATTATCCATCTACGATAATTTAAAGCTATATGCTGATTTATATAATGTAGCAGCAAAGCGCATTGATGAAGTGCTAGATATGGTGAATTTGCGACAGGAGCAGAAAAAAATCGTATCAAAGCTTTCAAAGGGGATGCTGCAGCGTGTAACTTTAGCACGAGCATTACTGCATGAGCCAGAGCTTTTGTTTTTAGATGAGCCTACGTCAGCACTCGATCCAGTGAATTCAAAGCATATCCATGAAGGGCTTCGAAGACTAAATGAACAAGGCACAACCATTTTTTTAACGACACATGACATGTTAGAGGCGGAGCAACTTTGCGATCGGGTTGCATTGTTGCATAAAGGGATGATTCGTTTACTTGATGGACCGATGGCCCTTCGTCGCCAATTTTCAGATGGTTCGTTAGTTCTTGAACTAAAGGATGGGCGAGTAGTAAAGCTACCTGGTGGAGCTGACGGGGCAAAGGAAGTATATCAATATATGTCCACAAATAATGTCATCTCGATTCATTCGAATGAACCAACATTAGGGGATATTTTTGTTGAAGTAACGGGGAGGGAATTAATATGATGCCTTCGATGAAGCGCTTGATGGCTATATTTCAAAAAGACATAAAGGACTTATCAAAAAACATGTTTGTTTCTACTTCCGTTCTTATGCCGGTTATTTTTGCTGCTGTTTACGGGGGGATGGAAGTTGTAACACTTGAGATACACTTTCTTTCAATAAATATCGCATTTGTCATGGTTGCAGCATATATTCAATGTGCATTAATAGCAGAGGAAAAGGAAAAAAATACACTCCGCGGCTTGATGCTGTCACCAGCGACTATTCCTGAAATCCTAGCAGGAAAAAGTTTAGTGTCCTTTATTTTGACGATTATAACGATTGTTTTAAGTGCAATACTAACAGGCTATGAGCCAGCAAATTTCGTATTAATAGCGATCGCCATTATTATTTCTACGCTTTTTTATCTTGGACTAGGAACTTTATTAGGTCTACTTACCAAATCAGTTGTAGAAGCGTCAGTTGTGATCCTGCCCTTTTTCTTTATTTTTGGATTTAGTATCTTTATTGAGTTTTTAATTGAGAAGAATCCTGTTTTTGCTATCGCAGAATACATGCCCAATATTCAATTAATGGAGTTTGCAGCGAAGGTACAAGAGGGATTGGGGTTTATGGATGTTTGGTTCCATCTAATGATTATGGTTGCCTGGACCGTTGGTATAGCAATACTAGCGGTAATTACCTTTAAGAAACGTGAGATGGATTATTAGGGTAAGAATGAATTGAATATTGTATAAGTGGATAGAAGGTTGGAAAGTAATTTATATAGGATAATAGAAAGAATTTGCTTCTTATTCTGCTTAAGAAGCAGTTTATTAAGCACTTCATAAACTAAAATGGACGGCTAACACAGAATTAGCCGTCCAGGGAGTGTAAACTGAACTGTGTAAGTAGGAGAGCGTACGGCTCTTGCTTCGCAGTTCAGTTTTTTTATTGTAAGATAAAAATATAGCGATTGGGAGGTTATTCTATTGACCAAGTCAAAGCGAA
>NZ_JARUVL010000017.1 GCF_030137545.1 Virgibacillus sp. LDC-1
AATAACCTCCTTCTCCTGCTAAATAAGCTTGTACCACCGCTAGCTTAAAAGCCAAGTCATACTTTGCCATACTAAAACACCCCTAGAGTTAGATTTTTTGGTCTAACTCTAGGGGTTCACATCACTTGTTTGCCTCATCCTCTTTTTTGCATCCTTAATCATCTAAAAAAAGATCATTGTCTCCTGTAGCATGTGCAAGTCTACTTGAAGCAGCAGCTGCAATTGCTCCAACGATATCATCTAAAAACGTATGACATTCTCCAGTTGATTTATCATTCAGTCTTTCAAGAATACCAGGTTTTTCTTTATCAATGTAGCCATAGTTTGTAAAGCCAATGGAGCCATAGACATTTACGATAGAAAAGGCGATTACCTCATCGATTCCGTATAAGCTTTCATCTGTATCAATGGTCTTTTGTAAAGGCTGTTCGAGCATTTTTTTCTCTGCAAGCTTATCAAGCTGAATGCCAGTTAAAATAGCATTCTGTACTTCTCGTTTTGTCAGTACACGATCAACATTGTACAAGCAATCTTCCATTTTTAAATCATCATGGTATTTGGATTGTAAAAAATAAACAAGCTCTGCAATATCATGAAGTGTAACACCACGTTCTGTTAACCATTCTCTTGCTTTAATCTCTAATTCACTTTGATTTGTATTCTTATCCATACTTTCACCTGCTTTTTATTATTAGTTGAGTCAAATTAGACGTCATGTATACATATAATCATAAGAGTAGTAATCAGGAGGGATCGTGATGAAATATGTGTTAGAAAATGATTACCATATTAACATTATAGAAAAGATTGAATTATATGGCTATGAAGGATGGCGTGATGAAGAATACTATTATTTTATCATTTCTTCCAATAACAGGGAAGCTATACATATGGAACAGGCCGCACTTGCTTACTTTCTCGTTGAAAACGGATTCTCGCAAACAACTTATCCAATTACGACAAATGAAGGAAAATGGTTTGTCATTCACGATGAAAAACCATACATGGTTGTTAGGTTAGAAAAAGTTCAGGATCGTCCAATCGATAGCATTGGCAAACGGCTTGCACAATTTCATCAACTAGGCTTTTCATATCAATATGAACCTAAGCTTATATCGAGCTATGGACTTTGGAAGGAGCTATGGATTCAAAAAGTAACAGTATTTGAGCAAAAGCTGGTAGAGGAGGCGAACACTACAAAGAATGCCTATCATCGCCTGGCAATGGATGTTCTACCCTATATTATTGGTGTGAGTGAAAATGCCATTCAATATTTGCAAGAAAGTGATTCCGAGATGAGGTTTCACGAAGGAGATCAAGGCACCATTTCTTTTAACCGCTTTCGAGCCAATTTGCAAGCACCGATGATTTGGATGAATGATCTTGTATATGATCATCCTACTCGTGATATAGCAGAATATCTGCGTTTTTCATTTTTTCAACATGAGCAAGCACCAGAAAATGCGGTTGCATTTTTGCGGGATTACCAAACAATACAACCGCTCTCGATGTTTTCCTGGCGGTTATTATATGCGAGATTAATTTTCCCTATTCACATCTATGACTTTCTTGAAGAGGGCTTTAGGAGAAAGAACTATGATGAGCGCTATCCACTTTTTGTTCACTTAGTTGATAAGCAGTCTAAATATGAAAAACGGCTTGCACAATTTTTTGAAGCACTTGGAATCGATGCTAAAGCAATGCGTATCCCTGTGTTAAACTGGTTATAAATGGACAGGGGGGTAAAGATGAATAAACCTACTATTTATATAACGAGAAAAATACCAGCTGCATTGCTAAAGCCTTATGAGCAGTCGTTTCATTTTCGAATGTGGTCAGAGGAAGAAGTACCGATCTCGACAGAGAGGTTACGACAGGAAATACAACAAGTCGATGGGGTGGTTTGCTTACTTACCGAGCAGATTACAGAGGAAGTGCTTACGCAAGCTAACCGCTTAAAAATAATCGCCAATATGGCAGTAGGATACGATAATATTGATGTGGAAAAAGCAAAAGAAAGGAATATTATCGTTACCAATACACCAGATGTGCTAACAGAAACAACAGCTGATCTGGCTTTCGGGCTCTTAATTTCGACTGCAAGGCAAATCGTAATGGCAACGAAAGCTATTCAGGAGAATCAATGGGGCAAATGGTCACCCTTCCAGTTTGCAGGAGTGGATGTTCATGGAAAAACACTTGGAATTGTTGGCATGGGAAGGATTGGGGCAGCCGTTGCAAGGCGAGCCGCAGGGTTTAATATGAATGTATTGTACTATAATCGTTCGCGTGCATATGAGTTAGAGGAAGAAGTGAATGCTTCTTATGTAACATTTGATGGATTGTTAGCGAAAGCAGATTATGTTTTATCCGCAGTACCACTAACAGAAGAAACGAAGGATTTGTTTGATAAAGCTGCTTTCGCAAAGATGAAAAACAGCGCCATCTTTATTAATATATCTCGTGGAGGGGTAGTGGATGAAGCTGCTTTATATGAAGCATTACAAAATGGTACGATTCAAGCAGCTGGGTTGGATGTATATCAGAATGAGCCGATACATGCTTCCCACCCTTTAGTAGCACTCGATAACACCGTTTGTCTTCCCCATATTGGTTCAGCAACAGTAGAAACACGTGAGGCGATGATCAAGCTTTGCTTAGATAATATTGCTGCTTACTTTACAACTGGCTATCCGATTAGTTCCGTATGAAAAATATACCCAGTAAATGAAGAAAAGCCTCCCAAAAGCTAGCTTTGGGGGGCTTCCATACGATTTATTTCGAGCATTGACATATGAAATTCACATGTGAATACACATTAAAATACTTGTTCGATTTCTGTTACACCTGGTACTTCTGCCATTAACGCACGTTCAATACCAGCCTTCAAGGTTATAGTTGAACTTGGGCAGTTACCACATGCACCCATAAGACGAAGAAGTACAATGCCATTTTCATCTACATCAACCAATTCTACATCGCCACCGTCTCTTAGTAGAAATGGACGTAATTTATTTAAAACATCCTGTACTTGTTCACGCATTATCCATCTTCTCCTTTCCTAATGTCATTATAAAATGGATTATGAAAAAAATCTATCGGAAATGATTAAACATCGTTTATTAATCAATTATATTTTATCTTTTAATCGGGATTTTGTAAAATGAAAGTAACTCGCTTAGCGATTTGACATTTAGTAGAAATGTAAAGGGTAGAGGGGGAAAAACGATGATAAGCGAAAAAGTACGCATATCTGTATATGGAGCAGATCAAATTTGTGCAAGCTGTGTTGGAGCACCCGGTTCAAAGGATACGTTTGAATGGTTACAAGCAGCAATTGGAAGGAAGTATATGACTGAAGGAATAACCTATGAATATATCGACATTGATGAAACTCCGGCAACAGACATTCAAAAGCAGTTTATTGATCAAATTGAAGCAGATGAACTGTTTTATCCGTTAGTTTTAATAAATGATGAAATTGTGGCAGAAGGAATTCCACGTCTAAAGGATATTTATCGTGTTCTTGATACGTATAGAATAAAACAACAGAATGTATAAATTTGAGGTGTTAGCATGGAAATCCCTTTTGTAAAAATGCATGGGCTTGGTAATAATTATATTTATCTTGACTTCTTTCAGTTCCAGTTGGAAGAAAAATGGCTTTCTAAGCTAGCCCAGGATGTATCGAATGTTCATACTGGAATTGGCTCAGATGGATTGATTTTAATCCATCCAAGTGATGCCGCAGATCTTGGTATGCGTATCTTTAATAAGGATGGCTCAGAAGGGCAAAGCTGTGGAAATGGACTTCGTTGTACAGCTAAATATGCGTATGAGACAGGAATCGTAGCTGCTTCTTCTTTTACCATTGAGACGAAAGCAGGAATTGTGCATGCAACGGTTCAGGTGGAGGATGGGCGTGTTACATTGATAACAATAGATATGGGGAAGCCTGTTCTGAATCGAGCGAGCATACCAATGCTTGGCAAGGATATTCCGACAGTAATCGCTGAACCCTTTCAAATAGCAGGTCGTGAGCTTTTTGTAACGCCATTATTTATGGGGAATCCGAATGCGGTATTTTTTGTTGAGCGTATTGAAGAGGCGCCACTTCATGAGCTGGGCCCATTGATTGAAAAAGATTCCCGCTTTCCTGAAGGCGTAAATGTGGAATTTATCGAAATTGTTTCTGAAACAGAAATGAATTTTCGTGTGTGGGAAAGAGGTTCTGGAGCAACGCAGGCATGTGGAACGGGGGCATGTGCTGCAGTAGTTGCCGCTATATTGAACAAACGTGCGAATCGAAACACTACAATCCATGTTCATCTTGAGGGTGGCGATTTGAATATAAAATGGGACGAGCATGGCCATGTTTGGATGACAGGCGGAGCAGAGATTGTCGCAACAGGGAAATATCACTTTTCTGTAAAATAATATAAAACACTTCGGTTGAAGGCATCGGGTATGCTTTGTATACTTAGAGTAGGACATAAATGAATAAAAGGAGGCTTGAAGATGGTTATAACAATTACAGATAATGCAAGCCGTCAAATAAAGGAAATGATGAAAGAAGAAGAGGAGAACGTTCGTCTTCGCTTTGGAATCAAGGGCGGAGGCTGTAGTGGATTATCCTATTCACTTGGATTTGAATATGAAGTAAATGAAGCACTTGACATGGTTGATGAAATCAACGATATTCCTGTGGTGATTTTTAAACAGGATATTCCAATAATAGAAGGAACAACAATTGATTATAAGCAAAACATGATGGGTGGCGGCTTTAGCATTGATAATCCAAATGCCATTGTTTCTTGTGGGTGTGGATCATCATTCCGTGCAGCAGATCGCGAAGGAACACCAGAGAATTGCTAAAATAGAAAGATGCGTAAACATATCATTTGTTTACGCATCTTTTTTTAAAACATCTATCCTATTAAAACATGCTTGTTGAATGCTTTGGTTGTACACGTGCTTTTGGATCAATATATTGCTTTGCATTATTTATAGCGGTTGGTCCTTCACCAAATCCAGTAGCAATCAGCTTCACTTTGCCTGGATACGTACAAATGTCTCCAGCAGCATAGATGCCTGGAATATTTGTTTCCATTTTTGAATTAACGACAATACTGTTCTTCTCGATTTCTAAGCCCCAATCTTTTATCGGGCCAAGCGTAGAAACGAAGCCATAGTTACAAATGACCGCATCTACATCCATCTCTATTTTTTTATCTCCCTTTACTTCCTCTAATATTAGCTTGTCTATTTTATCAGAAGCAACGATATCGGTTGCAACATATGGGGTTAACATTTCAACTGAGCTGTTTTGCAACTGTTCTACGGTAGACTCATGGGCGCGGAAGCTATCTCGTCGATGAATGAGCGTTACCTTTTCTGCAATGGGTTCTAGCATTAATGCCCAGTCTACAGCGGAATCTCCTCCACCTAGTAATGCAACTCGCTTTCCAGCAAAATGCTTCATGTCCTTTACATAATAATGTAGGTTAACATCTTCAAATTGATCACAGGAAGGGATATTTAACCTTCGTGGTTGAAATGCACCGTTTCCGGCTGTAATGATAATTGTTTTTGTATAATGAATTTCACCTGTATGCGAGGTGAGCTTAAATGACTGATCCTCTAGTCTTTCTATCTTTTCAATCGATTGCCCAAGTATGATCGTTGGATCAAACATACTTACTTGTTTTTCCAAATTATCGACGAGCTCTTGCGCACGAATTTTTGGAAAGCCTGCAATATCATAAATATATTTTTCTGGATAAAGCGCCGTAAGCTGCCCTCCAGTGTGTGGTAAGCTTTCAATAATCTTTACACTTGCTTGGCGCATCCCACCATAAAAGGCAGTAAATAATCCTGCTGGTCCAGCACCAATAATTGTTACGTCATATAGCTTTTCGGACAATGTATTTTCCTCCATTTCCTAATACACATTACATGCCATTTACATCGTAACATAAATACGAAAAGAGTGTGAAATTGAAAGAATGATACATTTAAATGCGAGGTAAAAATTTAAAAATTTAAAAAAATAGTTTAGTAGTTGAAAAAGTGATGCAAAAGGTCTAATATAAAGAAGGATTATATGACAATTTTATTACAGTTATCATTTTGTTTTATCTTTTTGGAGTAAAAACTCAAAAGATCGGGTTTTGTTACACTCTTACGTGAAAAATATCACAAGGTAAAAAATGTCATATTGATAAAATACTACAGAGATGGAAGGGATCAGGAAATGAATAATCCACATATTGTAATACTGGGTGCAGGTTATGGGGGAATCATGACTACAGTTAACTTACAAAAGTCACTCGGTGTGAATGAAGCAAGAGTTACGCTTGTTAACAAACATGATTATCATTACCAGGCAACCTGGCTCCATGAGACAGCAGCTGGAACCATTCACCATGATCAAACTCGCATTCCGATCAAAGATGTTGTCAATATGAGCAAAATTAATTTTGTTCAGGATACCGTCGTAGCGATAAAACCAGATGAGAAAAAAGTACAACTCGAAAATGGGGAACTTGAATATGATATTCTTGTTATTGGTTTAGGCTTTGAAGCAGCTACCTTTGGTATTCCAGGTCTTGAAGAAAATGCATTTATGATTGGAAGCATCAATAGTGCAAGAATGCTTCGTGAGCATTTGGATTACAACTTTGCAATGTATCATAACGAAACGGAAAAGAATCCAGCGAGATTGAATATTGTTGTTGGTGGTGGAGGCTTCACTGGTATTGAGTTTATTGGTGAATTGGCTAACCGCGTTCCACAGCTTTGTGAAGAATATGATATTGACAGAGATCAGGTGCGTATTATAAACATTGAAGCAGCGCCATCTGTGCTTCCGGGGTTCGATCCAGATCTTGTTGAATATGCGATGAATTCTTTGGAATCACGTGGTATTGAATTTGTTACAGGTGCAATGTTAAAAGAATGTAAGCCAGATGGAATTGTGTATGAAAAAGACGGAAAGCAAGTCGAGATTCCAACCTTAACAACCGTTTGGGCAGCAGGAGTACGTGCTAATTCCATTGTGGAAGCTTCTGGTTTTACTACAAATCGTGGAAAAATAGAAGTACGCGGAGATATGCGTGCACCTGAATATGATGATGTATTCGTAATTGGTGATTGTGCATTGATTATGAATCCAGAAACAGGTCGTCCATATCCACCAACTGCACAAATTGCAATTCAAGAATCAAAAGTGGTGGCACACAATGTGAAAGCTATGGCACAAGGAAATACAGAGCTAGAAGATTTCACACCAAATATTTTAGGGACAGTAGCATCACTTGGCCACAATGATGCAATTGGTGTTGTGATGAATAATCGCAAAATATTCGGTTGGAAAGCTACGGTTATGAAAAAAATTATCGATAATCGCTATCTATTGAAGCTAGGTGGACTTCGATTATTGTTTAAAAAAGGTAAATTTAAAATCTTTTATTAAGATATATTAAAAAAAGCGAGGACAGTTAGATGTCTTTGCTTTTTTATTTATTTGTAATACAATGGACTGTGGTTGAATTAGAAACGAAGGGGAATGGAGACGTGGCACAGTTAATACAAATATTTGTTTCGACTATACTATTCTTTGTTATTTTTTTTGGAATCGCTTTTATTTTGAATATGCTGCTTCGAAGAACGTGGCTTATGACATTTTTATATCCAATTATTGTACTTATCATTGTGGATGATATGTCGACAACAGCCTATTTTAAAGCGCCTGGAGAAGCTTTTTCGACTGCTTTTTCAGCGTTAATGCGTATTACGCCAGTTGACATTATAATTTTATCAGCAGGATTAATTGGTACAATAGTTTCAGGCATTGTTATTAAAATACTTCGGAAAAACGGCTATCAAATGTTTTAATTGCAGTTTACATAAAAAAGATACATGCTTCTCAATCTAATTTTAAAAAGAAATGCATAAAATGATGCATTTTTGGCAATGATGACATCCAGAGAGGTGTTATTATTGAAAATGATAAAATTATTAAGAAGAGGAAGCATGTTTCTTTTGTTTGTGGCAGCTTGTTTGACTACCTTAATAAGTATTTCAAACATATCGTTTGCCGACATGCATGAATTGTTAGAAGAAAGTACCAGTGGTTCAAAGCTAGCTTCGTATGAATTACACACAGATAGAAATATAGCTTTACAAGAGAAGTCTTTAAACATTGCAAAAGAGCGCAAACGATATATTTCAAGTGAGCAAATTGAAGGACCAAAAACATTAGAAGAAGCAGTTAATACACAACAATATCCCAGCGCCAAAGTAGTTGCAACGGGATATACTGCTGGAGTAGAATCCACTGGAAAGACTCCAGATCATCCTCAATATGGGGTGACCTATTCTGGAGTTAAAGTGAAAAGAGATTTATATTCTACAATAGCAGCTGATTTATCGGTTTATCCGATTGGAACAGTTATGTTTATCCCAGACTATGGATATGGTGTTGTTGCCGATAAAGGTGGCGCTATTAAAGGAAATAAAATTGACTTGTTTTTTAACACTGTCGAGGATGTATATGCACAGTGGGGAAAAAAAGAAGTAGAAGTATTTATTATCGAGATGGGAAATGGAAAGCTCACGGAAGAACAATTGATACAATGGAACGAAAATGAAGCCTTGCAGGTGTTCCGGGAGAAATTAAACAAAAGCTAAACGGACAGTTCTACTGTCCGTTTAGTTTTTTAATATAGTGGAAAAAGGAAAAGGGCAATACAAATTCCGGCTAATCCTCCAAAAAATACTTCAATTGGTTGGTGTCCGAGTAGTTCTTTTAATTCTCGGCGTTTTTCGTATTCTTCTTTTTTATTCCAATCCTTTGCACCTTCGACAAAGTATTGAAAGTCTTTTACAAGTTGGTTTAATAAAATTGCATGTTCTCCAGCCTGTCTCCGTACTCCAGATGCGTCAAACATAGTGATAACACTAAAGACGAAGGCTATCGCAAACATACTTGAATTAATTCCTTCTGTCAGTCCAATTCCTGTTGTTAAAGCTGCAACGGCGGCTGAATGACTACTTGGCATCCCGCCAGTACTAAATGCAAGGCTGGGTTTAAATTCCCTAGTTACAATAAAACGAATTGGGATTTTAATGACTTGCGCAATCAGAATTGATGCCAGTGCTACCGTAAGCGGAAAATTCGTAAATATACTCATTTATAAAGGAGCATCCTTTCACAGATTAATTTCTACGCTTCCATATTTCTGTTATTGTACCATAGTATGTTTTAATCTGCATCGTTGATTGGTTACTCCTCTATTATTCCAAGATTTACATGTGTTACCCATTCATTGTTGTCCATGAGAATTTTATCCGTTTTGCTAAATTGACCATGAATATGGCAGCAAGGCATGCGAGCGCACCATCTTTAATCATAAATGGGATCATGCTAGTCCAAGTGGTGAGATAGGATATTTCTAAACCTAGCCACGTGTTCATAGCCAAATACATATAAGAAACACCAATAATGTAATTGACGATTAGTCCGATTAATGCGGCAACTGTGTATACTGGAACAGAAGGCTTTTTAGTATATTCAGCAATCCATCCAACAAAAAATGCTACAAAAATAAATGAAATTATAAATCCACCAGTAGGAGAAATTAATGCCATTGGCCCAGCAGACATGCTAGCAAAGACAGGGACACCTGCTATTCCTACGAGAACATAAGCAATAATGGAAAATCCACCAAGCCTTTTACCTAGCATTAAACCTGCAAGAATGGCAAAAAATGTTTGCAGCGATAATGGAACTGATGCGCCCCCGATAGGAATGGAAAGCATTGGAAACCAAACTGTTATATTGGCACCGATGGCCATTAAGCAGACGAAGACTGCTCCATAGGTCAAATCAATTGGTCGTATATGTTTCATTAAAAATTCTCTCCTCTCTTTTAAAATAATAAATGGGGAGAATATATAATGTCAACTATTTTTTAAATCGGTTAACAATTAAAATGTAGGTATTCTCTTTTAAATTAAAAAAGCACGCGCATAATATTACGCACGTGCTCATTCCTCTTATTTAATTGCTGCTTCTAATGCGATTTCCATCATTTCATTAAAGGTCGTTTGTCTTTCTTCAGCAGTGGTTTCTTCACCAGTTAAGATATGATCGGAAACAGTTAGCACGGATAGTGCTTGGCGACCATACTTAGCTGCGAGTGTATAAAGTGCAGTCGTTTCCATTTCCACAGCAAGCACTTTATATTTCGCTAATAGTTCATTTACTTCATTTGCATTATCACGATAGAATGTATCACTTGTAAATACATTCCCAACCTGTACTTGAAGTCCCTTCGCAATACCAGCTTCATAAGCATTTTTCAAAAGAGTAAAGTCTGCTAATGGTGCATAATCAATCCCTTGAAAAATAAGCTTGTTCATTTGTGAATCTGTTGTAGATCCTTGTGCCAAAATGACGTCACGTACTTTAACATCTTTCTGAATGGCACCACATGTCCCTACACGGATTAGTTTTTTCACGTCATAGCTTTGGATAAGCTCATTGACGTATATGGAGATGGATGGAACACCCATGCCTGTCCCTTGAACAGAGACACGTTCTCCTTTATATGTACCAGTGAATCCAAGCATTCCACGTACTTCATTATATTGTTGGACATCCTCTAAAAAAGTTTCAGCAATAAATTTTGCGCGTAGAGGATCACCAGGTAATAAAATTTTATCAGCGATTTCACCAGATTTTGCTCCTATATGAACACTCATATCTAATTCCTCCTAAAAAGAGATTCAATTCAAATAAAACGTTATCATATCCGTCTTTTAAAAACAAATATAAGCTCATACGAGCGGAGAATTATCGGGAACTTGTCACATTTAAAAATGGAATCCTAATCGTTTTCTTTTCCTAAAATCTCATTTCATTAAAAAAAGAATGAAAATTTACGGTTAGATAGTAATAATATTTTATTAAAATAACGATTTAGTATATAATATAAATTGGTTCAATGAATTAAAAATGCAATTTTTTGTTGCACCATTTACAACAAAGTACATAGTAAAAAATAACATATTGAAGGGATGATAACAATGAAGGAACAATCATTCAAAATCACTGCAGAAACAGGTGTCCATGCTCGCCCAGCAACATTGCTAGTAAACAAAGCAGGACAATATGAATCAGAAGTAGAAATTGCATACAATGGTAAAAAGGTAAATCTAAAGTCAATTATGGGTGTTATGTCACTTGGAATTCCAACAGGTGCAGAAATTTCCGTAATTGCAGACGGTAGTGATGAGGAAGAAGCAATTAAAGGAATTGAAGAAGTTATTAAAGAGCATCTTGGAGAATAAATAGATAAGGCTGGAGCAATTGTCTCTGGCCTTTTCTTTTTCAATAAAACTAGAAAGATTTTTTAAATGAGGTGAGAAGATGAAGATTTCTGTATCACAGCTTCCTGGAATAGGACAAAAAATATCAATGAAAACGTCAGAAGACAATATGCTTGTTATTATTGTCCATCATACCGGAAAAAGGGAGCTATACTTTTTCGATGATGCGGACAGTGATGAAGCAGATTTTGCAATGGATTTAACTCCTGATGAAACGAGAGAATTAGCTGCACAGCTGCTAGGAGCAACCTACCAGCCAGCAGATATTGAAAAAATTAGGATGTTCAAAAAGCAGATTATCGTTGATTACATTGAATTAAAAGCAAAGTCATTCTTAGTCGACAAAACGATCGAAGAATCCGATATTCGAAACAAGACTGGAGCGACGATTATTGGAATTGTGCAAGGAGAAGATGTTATTGCTATTCCAGAGCCGGATACCGTTTTAAAGCCTGGCAACATTCTAATGTCTGTTGGTAAGGATGAGCAGATCGCAGCACTCACGAAAATCTGCAATGGTGAGGATTGATGCAGCATGTTTTCTGAATTTCCGATTTTACTTGATACAGGCCTTATCTTACTAGGCATTTTTGTATTAGGATATTTTTCGTTGAAGACAAAATTCCCGAATGTTATTTTATATATTCTTTTCGGAATCGTTCTATCTCGATTTTTAATGGACAATTCGATTTTGCACTTGTCTAGTGAAGTAGCTATTGTTTTATTATTCTTTTTACTTGGATTGGAATTCAATGTAAAGCGCTTAGGTGGAATTGCAAGAAAAATATGGACGTCTGGTTTACTCGATATTTTTCTTAGTATGGTCGTGTCAATCCTTATTGCCGTTGGATTCGGATTAGATTGGCTGACCGCATTTTTAATTGGTGGCATTACGTATGCGACGAGCTCTTCTATTACTGCCAAGCTACTTAATGATAAAGGACGAATGGCAAATACAGAAACAGAGTTTATTTTAGGTGTCCTTATCTTTGAGGATTTAATAGCGCCGATCATTGTTGCGGTTCTTATTGCAACTCATAGTGGGGAAGCTTTTACAAGTATGGACCTTATCATATTAATGGGGAAAATATTAGGGCTAGCATTTACAGCTGTTCTGTTAGGGAAAACTGTCTTCAAGAAATTTGAAGATTTTCTTATAAAAATTGATGATGAAGATATTAAAATCGGACTATTAGTAGGAATTTCTACGGTGTTCGGTGGGGTGGCCTTGTACCTTGGCTTATCTGAAGTGCTTGGAGCGTTTCTCGCTGGTGTTATGCTTGCAGAAATCGGAAAGGTAGAGCGAATACAAACAGCAGTTACGCCAATTCAGGATTTACTGCTACCTACATTTTTTATTTACTTCGGCTCAACAGTCAATATACAAGAAGGAATTCCAATGATAACACTTCTTGTTGTGTTAATTAGTTGGTCGATTGTTGCGAAGGTGCTGGTCGGTGTAATTGGTGGTCGGTGGTATGGGCTGTCAAATCGAGTCGCATTACGAGCAGGGCTTTCGATTGTGGCACGTGGAGAATTTTCCGTTGTCATTGCAAGTATTGCCGCAGCATCTATAAAAGTATTTGCGGGTGTTTATGTAGTAATCGTTGCGTTTATCGGTATGCTTTTATTCAATTATGCTCCAAAGCTGACGAACTTAGTATATGGCAAACCCGTAAAGAAAAAAAGAAACCTTACACCACCAACAGCTTAATGTTTAAATGAAAGGACAGTTCCCGTATTTGGAGAACTGCCCATTTTGTTTAGTTGAAATAAGCTTGGTATTCCTTTTCCTCTAAGCTCGTTAATTTTTGTAATGCGAGCTGATTAAATGCCGTGTCTTTAGCTTTTAATTTATCTTTTGCAACAGATACTGCCTGTTTCAAGGAATCTCCATAATTAGGCACTTCTCCTTCGAACCGATGGACAGCAGGCTTTTTAACATTCATTTTTTCTTTAAAGGCAAGTGCTTTCCGCTCATGAAAGAATACACCCTTTGTTTCGTTTGGATGATGAATATCACCTTGAAGCGGATGCTTGTGCACAGCGAGTACTTCAATGAGAAAGCGATCTCCACGATCTTCGACTATCTTTCCTATGTATGTTCCAGATCTATAGTGGGCGCGCACAAGATCTCCAGGTAGAAATGTTTTCATATCATTCAGCCTCCTTTATTCTATTTTGCCAAATATTAGCTAGAATAGCGACAATTAAGATTTAAGTCGTTTTCATTTACCCGTTCCTTTGATATACTTGGGACAAGAAAGGACGTGTATTATTATGATGGAATTTCTTTATTTTCCAGATGATAAATCTGAATACATCCCAGCAGTTATCACGCTCATTATTTTTATGATTGGAGCAGCTGTCATGATGTATATTTTATACAAAAAATCAAAGAAGGAAGAAAAGCTTATCAACCAACAATATAAGCAAATCATTGAAAAAGACGATTCACCTTCACTAAATAAAAAGTAAGACTTTCCGTAAAAGGAGAGTCTTACTTTTTATTTTATACATATTCGAAGATTTTTTATTGAAAGATGGTTTAGTTTCTCCTTAAATACAAATACTAGCATGTGAATAAATAAGAGAAGGAGAAAGCGAAATGCGTTTTTTACTCGTTGTAGTTGTCTTATTACTCGCTGCCTGTCAGGATGATTCTCCAAATACAAAATCGATTAATATGTATAACGGTTCTGGTGATATGGTTGGAACGGCAACATTAACAGAGCAGCCTGATGGAGTGAAAATAAAACTGAAGTTAGAGGGACTTACCCCTGGATTTCACGGAATTCATGTTCATGAATACCCGAAATGTGAAGGTCCAGATTTTAAAACAGCTGGAAACCACTTGAATCCTGAGGGAAAGGAGCATGGTCTGATGCATCCGAAGGGACCTCACCTAGGTGATTTACCAAATATTGAGGTGGAGAGTGATGGAACGGTTGATGCAGAATTAATGCTGCAAGGAGCGACGCTTCACGATGGGAAAAAATCAATTCTAAAGGAAGATGGCACATCCTTAATTGTCGACGCTGGACAGGATGATGGAGTAAGTCAGCCAAGCGGAAATTCAGGGGAGCGACTCATTTGTGGAGAAATCCGAGTCGATAAAAAAGGGAGTAATACAGAAACACCTACAGATCCTACTGAATTAAACGAGAAGCAGAAACAGGAATAATATGTTTTATAAAAAAGAACCACATAGACGATTTTAACGGAATCTTTTCCTTGAAGGTGAAAGTTTCACTTCATGTCATGTGGTCTTTTTCTATAACATATGTTAGAAGTTTTAAATGAAGAATAATAGGATGCCGATAAAAATGATACCATTACTGATGGTATGAATGATAAAAGAAGACACAATTAAAGAAAGCATTGTCTCTAATCATGTCTCAAAAAAGATGCAAACTTAGCTCTTGCGTTTCTTTACTGCTTCAATTATTCGAATTACTCCTTCTTCAATGGTAGCCCTTGGGCAGGCGATATTCATGCGCATAAATTGTGCGGCTTCTTCTCCATATGCCACACCAGCATTCAATCCTACCTTTGCCTCATTGATCATAAATGCTTTTAGTTCTTCACTAGTAAGTCCGAGGCGACTACAATCAATCCAAAGCAGATATGTGCCTTCAGCAGATATAACCTTTAATTCCTCGGTTTCTTCTTCTAGCCTTTTGGTTACATAATTTTTATGACTCTCGATCACACGAAGTAATTCATTTAGCCATTCCTCACCATGACGATAGGCAGCTTCGATCGCTGTGTTTCCCATCGTATTTAACCCAGAAATGCCTTGCTTTTGAAAGTATGCTTCTAGTTTAGTTTGTTTTTCTTTGTTTTCCGTTACGATGTAAGATGCTTGTAGTCCAGCTAGGTTAAACGTTTTTGATGGTGCCATACATGTGATCGTTGCAGCGGAAATCTCCTTTGACAGTGAAGCAATAGGGGTATGCTGAAAGTTAGAAAAAACAAGATCGGAATGTATTTCATCAGAAATAATCGTTACCTTATGTTTTAAACAAAGCGCTGCCATTTTTTCTAGCTCTTCCTTTGTCCAAACTCTTCCAACAGGATTATGAGGAGAGCAGAGAATAAACGCACGCACATGTTGCAGCTTTTCTTCCATTGCAGCAAAGTCGATGGTATATGTATTATCTTTTTGAATTAAAGGACATTTCACTATTTCTCTACCATGGCTTTCAATCACTTTATAAAAAGGCGTATAAACAGGGGTTTGGATTAAAACGCGGTCACCAGGGTCTGTAAACGCTTGGATCGCCATATGTAAGCTTGTAACTACACCCGGACTAAAGGATAGCCAATCTGATTCGATCTTCCAGTTATGTCGTTTCTGTAACCATTGTACGATTGCAGATTTAATATCATCATCAATGATGGTGTAACCATAAATCCCGTGTTTGGCTCGATTAATGAGCGCTTCATTAACGGCTTCTGGAGCTTTAAAATCCATATCCGCAACCCACATTGGCAATACATCCTTAGCCTGAAAAACTTCATTTAGCGCATCCCACTTAACGGAACGTGTATTTCGACGATTATGAACTTCTAAAAATGAATACATCCTATATACCTCCAAAAAATTTTAACTATTGGTATTATTATAACGTATATTCATTTCTTTTAAATAGAAAGCAACAAAAAAAGCAAAGCGCTTTACGCCTTGCTAACAGGGGGAATACGAGAAAGTCTTACATAGCACATTATTCCCTTCTTTCTATTATTTAAACATTGAAAATAAATTAATTGCTGATGGAACATTTTAATGGAAAGGTTTCGTTACATATACAGGAAATGTACAGGAAGGTTGGAAGGGGGATAAAAGTGGATGAAATCGAATTAATAGCTCGAATAAAAGCTAATGATGAACAAGCGTTTACTAAACTTGTCCATATATACAAGCCAATAATTGAACGATTCGCGTTTCAATTTGGAATTAAAGACGATCAAATTTCTGACATTGTTCAAGAAACATTTTTACGTATTTATAGAAAGATCGACTTATTCCATGAAGGTAAGCTTTCTACATGGATTTATCAAATCACCTTAAATATTACGAGAGATTATTACCGAAAACAAAAACGGCAACGCCGAATTTTGGACAAGGTACAAAGGAAGCATAAAGAGGAACGAACAAACGGGTATTATTTTGAAAAGCATGAACACATGCTCATTCACGAGAGTCTTTCACAATTAGAACTAAACTATCGAATACCTATTATTTTATTTTACTTTCATGATAAGACATATGAAGATATCGCTATTATATTAAATATTCATCTTACAACAGTAAAATCTCGTATTCATCGTGGAAAGAAAAAATTGAAAAACGCTTTTGAGCATTTGAATAGAGATGAGGTGTTGGTCAATGGATAAGAACTTTGATACGCTACTTCGTGAAATGAAAGATAGTTATAAAAATATACCTAGCACAATAGAAACAGAACAAGTTATTGAAACTGTATTTCAACCAAGGAGAAGAAAGAGGAATTGGATCCGTTCGAGCATGCTGGCATTCGGAACCATTTGCTTATTTGTGCTTATCACATGGGCGGTTACCAATCAGCAAATGCATTCAGGTGATACCGAAAAACTACAATTAGAGCAATTTTTTATTGAGAAAAAAAGAGAGTTTCGGGACTCAATTGGCATTGAAAATGTGGATCAGCTTCCGAATGTAGTAGAAGCAAAAAAATGGCTGGAACGATACGATGACACGATATCGTTCGATTCGGAAATCATTAGAGAAAAAGTGAATCAGCTTCTTCAAACTCCACTTATGCAAGTAAATAGACTGAATGAAAAGGATAGCAGTGAAGGATTAATCGATTTGGTGACAGTTATGGAAAATTTGAAAGTTCCGTTACAGACATATTTGTCACAGCTTATTCGCAAGCATGACATAGACGCGAATGAATTGCATAAGATTTTTAAATTACAATATGTGCCTCAAAAGTATGATGGTCCAGCAGACATAAAGGATTTTCTGATTATACTTCGTCACCAAGGCTACCGATTGAACAAAGTAGGATCAGATATATTATCACTTCAAGTCGATTTCGTGTGGATAAAGGATAATGTGAAAATAACGGATAAAAACGAAAAAATAATAGCCTATTATGAATTACTAGGAACAATTATTGATCGTAATCAACCTGGTGTCAATAATGCCTATAATATTCCTTGGAATGAGTTTGATACGATATTATTGGAAATAGAAACGTATTTGGACAAATATGACCAAGAAGATGTTCCTTCAGTTGTCTGGACGTATCTAAATGATTATTTGTTAGGGGGTAGAGAAGTCGGAGAGGAATTGGATCAACAGGTAAGAAACGAGCTTGAAGGTTTTATCCGTATCCACAGCGATTCAATGTTTGCCGGATTTGCAAAAAATGCGCTTCACTATTATGAAACGAATGGGTGGATAAGCAAGGGAGAAATGGTCAGCTTAGCTGAATTAGATGCAATTTCCTACGTAAATCATATGCTTCCGAACGGTACGTTTGATTATGTGCAGGAGAAGATTTCCAAGGAGCAAGAAGAAAAGCTTCAAACATTTTATGAACAATATAAATTAAAGCGAGACAGCGCATTACTTCGTGGTTTAGAGCCGGAAGATGTGCTACACTTATTCCTGTTTGCCCATAAAGCAGAAGATGAAAAGAGCGTATTATCTCTTTATGCAAAAGACAATACGAAACAGGTAGCAAATGAAATCCAAAACCAACAAGTCTATAGTCGCATGGTACACAGTAGTCCATTTTATTTTGTTAATAAAGAAGAAAATCGAACTGTTTTTACTTTTAAAGTGGAGATGAATACACTAGGGCAGATTATCATGGATAAGGATAATCAAGGGATCTGGAAAATTAAGGCAAGTACTATTCTTTCTCAATAATAATAGTGTACCTTATAAACAAACGACACCCTAGCTTAAAAACTAGGGTGTCGTTTGTAGTTTCGCTTCCAACAGATATAATATTTTTACAATCTTTATTTGAGTCTTTGTTCTAGCGCTTCTCTTTCTTCTTCAAATCCAGGCTTTCCTAACAGCGCAAACATATTTCGTTTATATGCCTCTACACCAGGCTGGTCAAATGGATTAACCCCAAGTAAATAGCCGCTAATGGCACACGCTTTTTCAAAAAAGTAGACGAGATAGCCGAATGTATACGCATTAAGTTCGGGAATTTCGATGACTAAGTTTGGAACATTGCCATCTGTATGAGCGAGTAAGGTTCCTTGGAATGCTTTTTCATTAATATCATGAATGTTTTTTCCAGCTAAATAATTTAATCCGTCTGCATCGGCTGCTTCTGCTTCTAACAATAGCTCGGTATTAGAGCGTTGCACGTGAAGTACGGTTTCGAATAAATCTCTTCTGCCCTCCTGAATATATTGACCAAGCGAATGAAGATCTGTTGAGAAATTAGCAGATGTGGGAAAAATTCCTTTTTGGTCTTTTCCTTCACTTTCTCCAAATAGCTGCTTCCACCACTCTGCAAAGTATTGTAGCTTTGGTTCATAATTAACAAGCATTTCAATGGTCTTTCCCTTTTTATAAAACATGTTACGAATGGCAGCATATTGATAGGCTGGATTTGTTTTGATTGAAGGATCAGATAGTTCTTCCATTGCTTGCTTCGCACCGGCCATTATATCATCGATAGAAATGCCGCTAGTAGCGATTGGAAGTAATCCAACTGCTGTTAACACAGAGAAGCGACCGCCTACATCATCTGGAATGACAAAGGTCTCATAGCCTGCTTGATCAGCAGCGGTTTTTAATGCGCCTTTCGCTTTATCTGTCGTTGCATAGATGCGTTCTTTTGCTTTCTCAACGCCATATTTGTCTTCTAAGTACTTTTTAAAAATACGAAAAGCGATAGCTGGCTCTGTTGTTGTGCCACTTTTCGAAATAACATTAATAGAGACGTCCTTGTTCTCTAGTAAATCAAATAAATCATTCATATAATCTGTGCTCATGTGGTGCCCAACAAAAATAATTTGTGGTGCTTTCCTTTTTTCTGAAGGAAGGGCATTGTGAAACGAATGATTAAGCATCTCTAAAGCTGCTCGCGCTCCTAGATAAGAACCCCCAATTCCAATGACAAGTAATATATCTGAGTCTTTTTGAATTTTTTCAGCACACTTCTGTATTCGAATAAATTCTGCTCGGTCATATGATTCAGGAAGCTGAAGCCAACCTAAGAAATCATTACCAGCACCGGTTTTCTGGTGCAGTGATTGATGTGCAGCTTGGATAAAAGGTTGTAAATAGTCCAGTTCCTGATCATTTAAAAAAGGAGCTGCATTGCTGTAGGAAAATTGAATATGTGTCATTATGATCCTCCTTGGAAAAATACTCTCTGTAATTAAATAATTCACATTAACTTTATCGAAGGAGTGTTTGAAAAGCAAGTAGGAGCTAAAGGCATCATCTGTTGCCATAAAAAAAGAGCTTTCTCTGAATCTGCTATTTTTAGCAAGAAAGGAGAAAGCTTTTTTCTTAGTTTTTATATGTTTTTTCGCGGCTTTCGGATTGATCAATCCATTCCTGTAATTTATCCTTTAATGTGTTAAAACCTTCTGTATTATCACTAGTTTGTTGTATTACTGGATTTTTACGTTCGGATTTTGCACGTGTTTTTGGTGCCTCAACAGTAGCTCGAATGGAAAGGGAAATTTTGTTGCTTGCTTCATCTATACTTAAAACTTTTACATTAACAGTATCTCCAATTGATAAGTGTTCATTGATATCCTTAACAAAACCATGTGTTACTTCAGATATATGAACTAAGCCTTGCACCTCATCATCTAGTGCTACAAATGCACCATATGGTTGGATTCCTGCTACTTTTCCTTCAATGATTTGACCGACCTCAAACTTGTTTGTCATGCTGAACAACTCCTATATTCATTTCAATTATTTATGCACATTTAATTATTTTAACATAGTTTTTTCTGGGCGGCAAAAAAGAATTTGAGAAAGATGCTTTCATTTATTTCTTTTCCACGGTTCTAATAGGATGAGGTTGTCCGTTTGCTTTAACAGTAAATCGGCAGGGGGATTTAATTTCATTTCTTTCTCTCTCCTAATCCCAACTACTATTTTATTATCCTTCATTAAAAGTTGTTGAGCATCCAACACCGATTTGTGTACAAGCTGTTTGGGAAGACGAACAATACAAATGTTTTGCGTCAATAAAAGTTGTAGTAGTGTATCAAAAGGTTTTCCAGCGTGGTCGCGAAATAAGGCATGAAATAACAGTGTCCCTAGAAAATCATTGGGGCGAATTATTGTAGTTGTTCCTGCACGTACAGCATTAGAAAATTGTTTCTTTGTTAATATCTCCGCGATTATTGGAATGTGGGCGTTATTTCCCCGAATGGCTACGGTTGTTAAAATGGTATAATTGTCTGCCTGACGTTCACCGGCTGCTACATTAGCAGTAATGATTACTTTACTTGCTTCAGCTACATTCGCTTTCATTAATGTATGGTCTTCAGCGGCATCGCCATGAATAAAATGAACTGGATAAGCTTGGTAGGCGAGATGGTTTAATGTACGGTCGATTAGAACGATGCGGAAATGCGGATCGACATGGAGTGCCATATCGATCATTTGTTTGGTACGCTCGTTCCACCCTATAAAAATAAGGTGATCTTTCCCCTTAAAGGCAAGCTTTCCTTTTGAACGGTTTTGTTCATATTTTACTGTAGAACTTGCAAATTGAGATATATAAAAGGTTAACAGGCCAGCACCGGTTAGCATTAATAAAATACCAATCATGCGACCAGCTGTGCTTAAAGGAGCGTAATCACCATAGCCGACTGTTGCTGCTGTGACAAATGCCCACCAAATTCCATCAAAAAAACTTGGAAATTCATTTGGTTCTACTAGATGAATCGTAATTCCAAATAATACCATAACTATAATCGTTGTTAATAAGAGGCGAATAAGAATTGGTAATTGGTAATAAGCTTGTTTAATCCTTTCAGCGTGCATTTTTCCACCTAATTTCTTTTACACATCAATAAATAGTATGAGCAATTCGTTTGTTATTTTATGCATAAAAAAACTGTCCAACTTTTAAACTGGACAGTCAGCTTAGATTTATAAACAATTATCGAGTCGATCAATGATACTCTGATGAACTGCATCCCAAAAATCTGTGTTTTCCTGATAGGATTTGTTCATGAACATATACATTTCCTTCGCTTTTTGTTCATAATCAGCTGTATCCTTTGGGGGGAGAGAGGAAAGTGATTCATCAACAAAATTTTGTATGCTTTCTGCACGTGGTCCCCATCTAGCAACTTCTCTTCCGGCTTCATCAATGAAAATAAAGATAGGGATAGAACGAGCTGTTCCGTTCGTTAAATAGTTATCCATCAGTTCTAAGTTTTCATCACGAAAAAGAAAGCGCACATCCATCGCTGTTTGTTCTGCAATTCGGAGTAAGATGGGGATATTTAACATTGCATCTCCACACCAATCTTCTGTTAAAACGATGACGCGTAGTTTTCGCTTTTTTAGTTGGTCGTAATTTCTATCGTGTGCTTGAAAGTGATCGTAAATATATAATAGGCTTTCTTTATTTTTTTCCATTGCTTCGATATAGTCATCTGGAAAAAGCCCCTTTTCAAACCATGCTTCTAATTCCACTTTACCCACTCCTTGTATTTAAATTTACGAATTAGTTTAATTATATATTCTTTTTTCATAAATGAAAGTAAATCAATTATGTTAGGGAATAGAGTAGAGTAGATTTGCGCTTTCTATTTTTTTCTTTTTTTTGCTATGATAAGACTATTGAAGAAAATAGAAAAGCGTTTTACATACTTAAAGGAGGGCTTAAATAAATGAATCAATTGAACAAAGATTTTTTATTGGAATTGTTAAAGACACCATCTCCATCAAGCTGTGAGATGGAAATTCAGAAAAAATGGATGCATTATGTAGATGCGTTTGCCGATGAAATTATTACTGATAATGCAGGAAATGCGATAGGGGTATTAAATCCGCAAGCTTCTTTTAAGGTCCTTTTGGCTGGTCATTGCGATGAAATCGGACTTGTCGTAAATCGAATTGATGAAAACGGATTTTTGCATTTTGATAAAATCGGTGGTATCAATCCGAAGGCAGCGGTTGGAATGAAGGTTACCGTATTAGGATATAATGCGCACGTAACCGGAGTTATTGGCGTGAATGCACAGCATCATGGTGGCTTAAAGAATGATTTTGACTTAGAAGATTTATTTATCGATTGTGGTTATTCTTCCAAAGAAGAAGCGGAAGAATATGTGCAAATTGGTGATCTAGCAGTTTATAAAACGGACCCTGAAATATTACAAGATCGTTATGTCGCAGGACGAGGACTGGATAATCGAACAGGGGCTTTTATTGTGGCAGAAGTATTACGTCGATTAAAAGAGAAGGGCTGCCGTGTTGGAGTTTATGCTGCTAGTACGGTGAATGAGGAAACGAATATGGGCGGTGCGTATTTTGCGGCAGCTGGAATTGAACCAACCATGGCAATTGCCTGTGATGTTACTTTTGCAACAGACTACCCGGGTGTCAATAAAAACAAGCATGGAGATGTGAAGTTAGAAAAAGGACCAGTGTTAGCGAAGGGTGCGCCGATTAATGTTAAAATTAATCGTTTACTTGAAAAAGCGGCACAAAAATTACAATTAAATGTGCAATACGAGCTTACACCTCGAATGACTGGGACAGATGCTGATAAAATGCGATTAACCGGAAGGGGCGTTCCTGTCTCACTTGTTTCATTACCGTTACGATATATGCATTCTCCAGTCGAAACAGCTAGCTTTAAGGATATAGAAGAAGAAATAGAATTACTTGTTACGATGATTGCTGACCTTACTGGGAAAGAAAGCTTAAACCCGTTAGAAGACTAACTTTAATTTGAGAGAAAAAGCGTTAAAACCTATTTGGTTTAGCGCTTTTTCTTTATTTTAATGGAATCTTCTTTTTGATTTTGTTTTTTTTGTAAAAATATCTCTCTAGTAAATGAAACCATGGTAGGAGAAAAGTACCGTGTTGTTACAAGCGGTTTTCATGAAAACTAGATTATCATACCTAATTATCCTTGTAGAACCATCCCATGATGAATTGTTCAGATGGCTAAATACGTGTTATTTCATGGTTGAGTGGGAAAATGGATTCATTTTTCTTTCTTTTACAAGAAAGTTTCCTGCTAGTTTCATAACCATAGTTATACTAGAATCTTTTCATAGAAGGGTTGAAACCATATTCATGTGAATGCAAAAACAGGGATTACTAGACTATATTCCTAAGTAAACAAACGATTAAAATGGTACTTTTAAATCAATTAAGAATATTCTGATTTTTATTGACATGTTTCGACACCTTTTTTAATTTTTATCGATTATAGTTGCATTAACAGCAAGAGCCAACAAAATGCCGCATCTACACCTAGACCTTGCATAAACAAGATGAGGGAAAGGAGGATAGGGGGCATTTTTTCATGGTTTTAAAAAATGAGGGGAGGAATTTGCGTGCGATTAAAGAAGAAACGTCAGAGAAGAGCCTTTAGTATTGCAGCATCGGTTTTAATGACATTTTCATTATTAACACCGACAGTCAGTGCACAATCCGTCGATAAAGGTGCTGCAACAAATGGAAAAATCCATCAGTCTTTGTTTTCTAAAAATAAGGCGGAAGAAAAAGTAAGTAAACGGTTGATGGATGTTTTTAAAGAAAAAAATGAAGCTACTTTTCTAGTAAAATTTAAGGAAAAGGCGGATGTTGAAAAGGTTGCAAAGGCAGCGCGAAATAGTTCTGCTAAAGCAAATTTATCCGCAGAAAAAACAAAGCATATCCAACGCTCAGCTGTTGTATCTGAGTTAAAAGCTACTTCGCTTGAATCACAGCAAAATGTAAAAGCTTTTTTAGAAGAAGCGAAGAAGAAAGGAACAGTGAAGGATTATCATTCCTATCATATTGTAAATGGAATGGCGGTTACAGCATCTAAAGAAATAGCTGAGAAAATCGCTTCCTTTGCAGAGGTAGAAAAAATATTACCGAACGAAAAGCGTCAGTTACATGAAACAATTGTAAAAGACGAAAAAGCACCAGCATCCGAGCTTGCTAATGTAGAGTGGAATGTTGAAAGAGTTGGTGCTCCACAGGCTTGGGAAATGGGTATTGATGGAAGTGGAACCGTTGTAGCAAGTCTCGATAGTGGTGTTCAATGGGACCATCCAGCTTTAAAAGAAAAGTATCGTGGCTATGATGCTGCAACAGGAAATGTAGAGCATCCATTTAGCTTTTACAATGCGACAAATCCAAGCTCTGAAGTGCCACTTGATGACCACGGGCATGGTACACATGTTACTGGAACAATGGTAGGAAGTGAACCGGATGGTTCAAACCAAATTGGCGTTGCTCCAGGTGCGAAATGGATAGCAGTAAAAGTGTTTGATAGCGCTGGAAGCACCTCTGATGCGATTTTACTAGATGGAGCAGAGTGGATTCTAGCACCAGGTGGACGTGTAGATTTAGCTCCAGATGTTGTGAACAATTCATGGGGTGGAGGTCCAGGTCTTGATGAATGGTATCGTGATGCAGTACGTGCATGGCGTGCAGCTGAGATTTTCCCAGAGTTTTCAGCAGGGAACACGACAATATTTAATCCAGGTGGTCCTGGCTCGGTTGCCGTACCAGCGAATTATCCGGAATCATTTGCAACGGGTGCTACCGATATTAATGATATGATTGCTGGATTTTCTTTACGTGGTCCATCTCCATACGATGAGGTCAAGCCAGACATTTCAGCACCAGGTGTGAATATCCGTTCTTCTGTTCCTGGCGGTGGCTATGAAGGTGGCTGGAATGGCACATCGATGTCCGGTCCAGCAGTAACAGCTGCAGCAGCTTTATTAAGACAAGTGAATGCATCAATTTCGGTTGATGAGATGGAACAAATTTTGATGAATACTGCTACACCAAGGACAGATGAGGAATATACAGAGTCACCAAACAATGGGTATGGCTACGGGATTTTAGATGCTTATAATGCTGTATCCTCCATCATGGACGGACTTGGAACAATTGAAGGAACAGTTACAAAAGAAGGAGTAGATAACGAAGCTCCAACATATTCACACACTGCTCCTGCAGAATCATTTTCTGGCATGGATCTTCCTTTAACAGTTCAAGTTTCTGACAATATTAGTGTTGCTTCAGTTGAGCTATCGTATCAAGCACAGGACGGAAGCTGGAAGACGATTGCAGCAACAAGAAAGAGTGGCGATTATAAGTCTGGTGATTATAGTGCAACGATTCCTGGAAATGAAATTGCTGAAGGTTCATTATCCTATAAATGGGTCATTAATGATTTCGGTAATAACGAAGTGACAAGTGAAACGTATGTCGTTTCTGTTCTAGCAGGAATTTCTACAGGCTATTTTACGGACTTTGAAGCAGAACCGATTGGTTGGTCATCATTTGGTGAAAACAATAGCTGGGAATGGGGGATTCCAACCTCTGGACCTGGTAATGCAGCATCAGGAGAAAAAGTATTTGCTACAAATCTTGCTGGTAACTATGACAGCAATATGAATGCAACGCTTGTTATGCCACCAATTGATTTGCCGGCTGGCAATGCATATCTACAATTCAAGCATTGGCACAATCTAGAAATGTATTCGTCTGGAAGTGCATACGATTTTGGACACGTATTTATTTCTACGGATCAAGTAGAATGGACGCAATTACTGCGTGTTCAAGGAGAAACTACGAGCTGGCTAAATGAAGAAGTAGATTTATCCGCTTATGCTGGTCAACGGGTATATATTGGCTTTAACGCTACTTCAGATACTAGTGTAACAAGAGATGGCTGGTATATTGATGATGTTGGTCTTTCAGATACTTCTATCAATCAAAAGGCTACATTACCAGGTAATAAAATGCTCGGATTTTCGAATGCAAGTAATGTAAAGACGATTGATAAGGCAGTAGATAAGCCAGCTGTTAATGCTGATAAGATTCAGCCAAAGCATGAAAAAGAAGCTCCTGCTTTAGCAAAGGATCCAATTAGTCCATCATTGCTTCCAATTGGGGCAACGGTGAATGTGCTTGAAAGCGGTCGCTCTGTCAAAACAAATCCAGCAGATGGATCCTATTCACTGATTCATTCAGCCGGTAGCTATACGGTACAGGCAGAAGCATATGGTTTCTTTTCCGATCAGCAGACTGTGAATGTTGAACGTGACGGTACGGCTACAGCTAACTTCACGTTAGAAGAAAAGCCGCAGGCAACAGCTAGCGGAAAAATTACAGACGCAGCTACAGGTGAACCAATTGAAGGTGCAACTATATTATTAAAAGAGGATGCAAACGTAGCCCCTGTAGAAACAGACGCTGATGGAAACTATTCGATTACTGCATATGAGGGTACGTATACGCTAAAAGTGTTGGCTCGAGGATATCATGGCCAAGAGGTAGAAGTTGTTTTAGATCAAAATGTTGATTTGGATCTTTCCTTAGAGCCTTTCTATACCGTTCCAGGTGGAGAAATAGGGTATGATGATGGAACAGCGGAAAATGCTCGTGCCTATTATGATGCAGGGAATGCATGGGGAGTGAAAATGTCGCTTCCTGAAGGAAAAGATACTGCTGTCGTAACAGACGGTGTATTTCGTTTCTGGGATACAGAATGGCCAGTTCCAGGTGGAACAGAGTTTGCAGTTGAGGTCTGGGATGCTACTGGAGCAGATGGAACACCTGGAAACAAATTAGCTGGTCCAATCGATGCGGAAGCATTGCGAAATGGTGAATGGACAGTAGTTGATCTGACTGAACATAATATCATCGTAGATGGAGATTTCTATATGGTATATGTTCAGACGAAAGCAAATCCGAATGTTCCTGGATTAGCAACAGATGAGAATGGACCGAATGCTGGCAGAAGCTATCAAAGAGTTGGTGGTGCATGGTCTGCTTCCCCTGCTGATGAAGGAAATTATATGGTTCGAGCGCGTGTTAGCTATGAAGTCGAAACACCAGTTATCACGTCTCCAGCAGCAGACTTGGTAACAAATGAACCGGCACTTACTGTCGAAGGTACGGCATCACATGGCACAACAATTCAATTGTTGAACAATGGTGCTGAAGCAGGAACAGTGGAAGTGAGCAATGATGGAACATTCAGTATTCCTACTGAACTTTCGGAAGGGAATAATGAATTAAAAGCTGTTTCATTATTAGATGGAACTCCTACTGGTGAATCACAGCCAGTGTCTGTAACGTTGGATACGCAGAAGCCTGACCTAACCATTGATAATCCAAAAGATGGAGAAAAATCAAATCGTGAAACGGTAACGGTTGAAGGAACTGTTTCTGATGCAAATCTCGATTGGGTAAAAGTAAATGGACAAAAGGCGACCGTAACTGATGGAAAGTATTCGAAGCGTATCTTGCTTGATAACGGTCAAAATGAAATTAAAGTAGTGGCACAGGATCTTGCTGGTAATAAGAAGGTAAAAAAGGTGACAATGGATGTTAAATTCAATGCACCAGTCATCGAAAACCTAACACCAGTGGAGGACGTTCATCTAAATACGGGGGAGAGTGTAAAGATCGAATTTGACAGTGAGCCTGGACTAAGAGCGACATATGTAATCCATATGCCACTTACAAACCTAGGGGCAAAGCTTTCAAATGCGACAGAGCTTCCGATGATGGAAACGTCTCCTGGGCATTACGTCGGCTACTATACGGTTACTGCAGATGCATATGCAGACGGAGCACGAATTGAAGTAAAGGTACGGGATAGCTATAAAAATGAAACCCGTAAGGTTGCAGACGGAAAACTATTTATTAATCTAGACTAAATCGTATATTAGTGACGATGGTGCAGCATTCCAATGGGATGCTGCACCATTTTAAGTATGAAAAAGTGAGAAATAATTTTTAAGCAAAAAGGTTTTCAAGGAATAGATATATATGTATAATGAAGGTGACAATAAAATATCGATTCCATCTTCGGGGCAGGGTGCAATTCCCGACCGACGGTAAGAAGCACTTGATGTTTCAAGTCCGTGACCCGCAGGAGTATGCTCCACGCGGTTGATCTGGTGTAAGTCCAGAACCGACAGTTATAGTCTGGATGGGAGAAGATGTCGAGCTGAAAAATGGTGTGTTTTTTGCGCCATGTTTTTCCTGTGGAATGATTACCCTAAGGCCCCGATTAGGCTTTAGGGTTTTTTGTATGCATCAAATGACAAGCAGGAAGATAGGCTCATCCTTCATCACCAGATGTGAATCGATAAAGAGATGAAGGAGGAGAACGATGATGCAAACTACGATGCAATCATCTAAATTGGTAAGACTTATTATTTTGGCATTGCTGGGAGCGATATCGCTTCTATTGTTTTTTCTCAATTTCCCATTGCCGTTTTTGCCACCTTATTTAAAGATTGATTTTAGTGAGGTACCGGCATTATTGGCAGCACTTATTTTTTCGCCGTTAGCAGGGATAGCGGTTGAAGCAATAAAAAACGTGTTATATTTGACAATTGGTGGTGGAGAGCCTGTAGGAGTGGCCGCGAACTTCTTAGCGGGGATCATGTTTATTCTGCCTGTGTCACTTGTATATCATAAATACAAAGGTGTTAAAAGCATTGTATCTGGGTTGATTACAGGAACCATTGTTATGGCAGTCGGAATGAGTGTGTTGAACTATTTGGTTGTCCTTCCTGTATATGCGTGGTTTATGGGGATGGAAGAAATGAAGATTGAAAGTGTAAAACGACTTGCTGTTTTATATGGAATTCTACCATTTAATTTAATTAAAGGAATTATTGTTGGTATGCTATTTGTTCCACTGTTTATTAAAATGCGCAGATGGATTGAGGAAAAGCAAGCCATCTTTAGTAAAATATAATAAAAAAACCTCGGTGCATCCTGTCAATGTAGACGGACGATAAATGCCGAGGTTTTTATTTTAAGATAATTATTGGCGTTTTTTGGGAACTATGCCAATCGTACAACGGGAAATACAAATAAGCTGATTATATTCATCTGTAATTTTAACATCCCACACCATCGTTGTTTTCCCTACATGTAAAGGAATTGCTTTGGCGGTTACAATCCCGTCCCTTTTACTTTTGATATGGTTCGCATTGATTTCAATCCCAAAAACATTCGTTGTCTGTAGGTCCACATGCAATATCGCACCTAAGCTAGCAGCGGTTTCTGCCAGAGCGGCACTTGCGCCTCCATGCAAATAGCCTAGTGGTTGATGGGTTCTGTGGTCGACTGGCATCGACATGACCACAAGATTTTTATCCATGGAAACAACTTCAATTCCTAATGCTTCAAGCATTGTATTATGAATGTCCATTCCCTATCCCCCTTTATTCATAGAAACAAGACTTAGTTAGCTAATAAAGTGACTAATTAAGATCGATATACCTAAAAGTAAGCCATATAATGTATTCGTTTTTCCAGTAGCAACCATGGCTGGCATCATTTCTAATGGTGCTGTTTTTCCACGAAATCCCTTTAACACGTCACTTGCTTTTTTTATCGTTAGTAATGTAATAAGTGACCAAATTGGAAGAATATCCGTCACAATATACATAATTGTAAGTCCGTATGCGATGAGAAAAAGAACCCCTAGAAAACGAACAGCATTTTTTCTGCCGAGTAAAATAGCAAGTGTTTTACGACCGTTTTCTTTATCGTTATCTAAATCTCGAATATTGTTTGCAAGAAGGAGAGATCCAATAAAAATTGCAGTTGGAATCGATATCGAAATAATATCTTGTGTTATTGTTCCTGTTTGAATAAAATAGCTAATTCCAATGATGACTGTACCCATTAAAAAACCAGAAAATAGTTCGCCAAATGGTGTGTATGCAATTGGGAGTGGTCCTCCGGTGTATAAATAGCCTATGAGCATTCCGGCTAACCCAATAACGGCAATCCACCAGCTTGATTGCATGCAAATATAAACACCTAATAAAATCGCTATTGCAAAAAAACCAAGCCCTAAGTTACGAACAGTTTTTGGTGCAATTCCATCGCGGACAATTGTTCCACCGATTCCTACTGATTGTTCATTGTCAAGGCCACGAACATAATCATAATACTCATTAAACATATTTGTAGCCGATTGGATGAGCATAGATGCTACAAGCATTGCTAAAAAAGCACCTAAATGGATAGGCCCATCTAATAAGGCTACCATAGTTCCTACGAAAACAGGAATAAAGGATGCTGTTAATGTATGAGGTCTTAACAATCGCCACCATACTTGAAATCCTTCCTTTTCATTTAATGCTTTTTTTATATCTGTATCATTACTCGAATTCATTGATGTATCCCCCTGATTTTATCCTTATAACATTCTAAATATCATACTAAGTTTATGGAAATTCGGACAACGTGTCAATTACACATCATTTCGGGAATGCTAAAATAATTCCCTTTTGAACGAGAACTATATGAAAAATGTCCCATTCCTTGAGAAACAAAGCAAAAGGGAATAAAATAGATATGGTACTTTTTAAAAGTTGAAGGAACATACAAACTAGCTCGTTTAAGAAATTGCATTGACATGCGTTTTCGATGCAATATGATCCTCACTTCTAGCCCATGTGGCGACGACAAGGAGGATAAGTTGGCGGATGAAATAGCCCCGCTGATTGAAGTTTCATTTTATGGAGGAAAATGTAGATGATCGAAATAAAAGCAAATCATATGGAAGCTTTGCTTCAGGAGGCAATCCAATCGTTGGAGTCGGATGAAGACGCACGTTTGGTTAGCATCACAAAAAAAATAGAACGGACAAATCCAACCCAGTTTTTTGAAGCTGCAACGTTAATGGAAAAAGATCGTGCTTTCTGGGCGAGTACTGCAGAAGATTTTTATCTTGTTGGAATAGGGAATGCAGCAGAAATTGTCGCGGAATCCGCGCGTTTTAAACAAACAGAGCAAATGTGGCAGCAGCTATTGAATGAAGCGATAATTCACAATCCATATATGAACGTACCTGGAACAGGTGCAGTTGCATTAGGCGGAATGGCTTTTGATCCAGACAAACCCAAAACAGATTTATGGAACAGCTTTCAGGCGAGTCAATTCCGGATTCCAGCAATTCTGTTAACGAAGGATAAGCAGGCTGATTATTTAACTTTTAATATATGTGTGCATAAAAACGATCATCCGGTACAGCTTGCCAAAGAACTCGAACGACAAGAGAGGAAATTATTTACAAATAACGAAGCTAACAAGGAAGCACCGCTTATCGCTTCTAAAGAAGAGATAGAGCCAGAACAATGGAAAAACTTAGTCCTTGATGCGACAAAGGCAATTAAAGCAGGAAAGGCCAAAAAAATCGTTTTAGCACGGGAACTAAAATTGACCTTTACTGCCGACGTTTCCATTCATATTATTTTAGAACGACTGCTTCGCACGCAAAATAATAGTTACGTTTTTGCTTTTGAGCATGGCGAAGATTGTTTTGTAGGGGCTACTCCTGAAAGGCTTGTAAGGTTGGAAAAAGAAAAACTTCTTTCCACCTGTTTAGCAGGAACTGCACCTCGAGGTTCAACAAGTACGGAGGATGAGAAAATTGCATATGAACTTTTACATGATTCTAAAAATAGGGAAGAGCATGATTTCGTCGTGCAAATGATCCGAGGTGCAATGGAGGCTTACTGCACGGATATTGATATTCCTACTGCGCCTGTTGTCTACCCGTTAAAAAATTTACAGCACTTATACACACCTGTTACAGCGCGGTTGAAAGAACAATTTAGTATTTTTAATGTGTTAGAACATTTACATCCAACACCAGCACTTGGCGGTTCTCCGAATAAAGAATCAATGGAATTTATTCGCGAGAACGAGTTGTTAGATCGTGGTTGGTATGGTGCGCCAGTGGGGTGGTTAGATAGTAACCAGCATGGTGAATTTGCTGTTGCGATTCGTTCTGGATTAATCCGTAGAGATAAAGCTTCTTTATTTGCAGGATGTGGTGTCGTAAAAGATTCTGACCCACAAGCAGAGTATGAGGAAACAAACGTGAAATTCCTGCCAATGCTGTCTGTGCTAGGGGGCCAATTATGAACCATACAGAAACACTTACACGATATACAGCAAGCTTTGTAGATGAGCTATCGAAAAGTGGTGTACAGCATGCGGTTATTTCACCGGGATCCAGATCAACGCCATTAGCAATGACGTTAGCAGAACATCCAAAAATAACAGAGTGGGTTATCATTGATGAGCGTTCTGCTGCCTTTTTTGCCTTAGGCCTAGCAAAACAAACGAAACGTCCTGTTGTAATTGTTTGTACATCAGGCACTGCAGCAGCCAATTACTTCCCGGCAATCGTAGAAGCATTTTATAGTAGGGTTCCTTTAGTTGTGCTTACTGCAGATCGTCCACACGAGCTTCGTGACGTTGGTGCTCCACAAGCCATCGAGCAAATTAAGCTTTATGGTGATTATGTGAAGTGGTTCCATGAAATGGCTTTACCTGAGGGAACACCAGAAATGTTGCGATACGCTAGAAGTAAGGCTTCACGCGCGGTTTATGTTGCCAGCGATGAAAATAGTGGGCCAGTACATTTGAATTTTCCATTTCGAGAGCCACTTGTACCAGATTTTACGTTGGATAACTTATGGGGAGCAGAAAGAGAAGCATGTTTTTCTTCTCACTCGACTGGACCTAAAATGCTTACAAATGTTCAGATTGGAGAATTAAAGGAACAGCTTCAGTACAAGAAGCGTGGCGTCATTGTTTGTGGACCATATGATGATCCGGCACTGGCGGATGTATTGGCAGAGCTTTCGTTAACATGGAATATCCCTGTGCTTGTTGATCCTTTATCGCAAATGCGGACAGGAAGCCACGACAAGAACAATTTTATTGAAGGTTATGATGCTTTTCTACGTAATGAGAAAATCAGAGCAATGGTCCAAGCAGATTTTATTATCCGGATTGGGGCAATGCCCATTTCAAAAGCATTTTTATTTTATATGAAGGAACATGTACAGGCTCCTCAGTATATTATTGAACGGCATTCTGGCTATCGTGAGCCTGTAGGAAATCCAGCACATTATATATATGCAGATCCAATTGCAGTTTGCAAGGCGATGCTTCAAATGTCAATCGAAATGGAAGCGGATTGGCTGCCAACGTGGAAAAAAATGAACGCCATCGCCAATAAGCATATATCTGTTTCTACAGAGGAAAAACTCACAGAAGGCGATGCAGTTCGCGTTACGATTGATGCACTCGATGAAAATGATACGCTTTATGTTGGAAACAGTATGGCAATCCGCGATGTGGATACATTCTTACGAGCAACCGATAAAAAGTTAACTGTTTTAGCAAACCGAGGCGCGAACGGGATTGATGGCATGGTGTCCAGTGCAGTAGGAGCTGCTGCAACTGGCACGCAGGTAACGTTATTGTTAGGTGATTTGTCATTTTATCATGATCTAAACGGGCTACTTGCTGCAAAGCAATATGACTTGAACTTAACAATCGTCTTGATTAATAATAATGGTGGAGGGATATTTTCCTTTTTGCCACAAGCAAAGGATAAAAAGCACTTTGATTTATTATTTGGAACACCTTTAGGAATTGATTTTACCCATGCTGTTCATTTGTATGGTGGAACACATCAGACGGTCGAAAAAGAAGATGAATTGTCTTCTGCGCTTTACCGAGCACAAAAGACAGAAGGATTTTCTGTTGTCGAGGTGAAAACCGAACGAGCACAAAATATGAAGTGGCATCGTCAAATGTGGTCAAAAATTGAGGAAGAAATTCTTGCCGTTTTAGGGTGATAAGATGCAATTTGCCGTGAACGATACAATTTATTGGTATGATGTAAAAGGGAAAGGGGTTCCCATTGTTTTACTGCATGGTTTTACGGGAAGTAATGGAACATGGGAATCTTTTAAAGCGACGTATGCAGCCCAATATATGGTGATAACGATTGATCTCCCAGGCCATGGGAAAACAATTTCGAATACACCTAAAACAATGGAGGCATGCTGTCATGATCTCAATGAACTATTTTGTCATCTAAAGCTTTCCAAGATTCACCTTGTAGGCTATTCAATGGGAGGCCGAGCTGCATTGTCCTTTGCAATGCTATATTCGGAGATGATCCAAACGCTTACTTTAGAAAGTGCTTCACCTGGTCTGCATACAGAAGAAGAAAGAAGCAAGCGAAAAGCACATGATGATCATCTTGCAGCACGAATACTCAAGGAAGGCTTAGAGAAATTTCTTCGATATTGGGAGCAGATCCCTTTATTTCATAGTCAAAGAAGACTGCCAGAACCGATTCAAGAGAAGCTGCATCAGGAACGTTTTGCTCAAGAAGAACGTGGTTTAGCAAACTCCTTGCGCTTTATGGGGACTGGCTGTCAGCCAAGCTGGTGGGAGGAATTAAAAGGCTTTACAAACGATGTCCTCCTGCTTGTAGGTGAACTTGATGAAAAGTTCATTGGTATTAATCAGGAAATGCATAAGTTGTTTCCAAATAGTAAGTTAACCATTGTTCCTGATGCTGGTCATGCGATTCATCTTGAACAACCTGATATTTTTGGTAAACTAGTAACAGACTTTATTTTGAAAAGTACATTACATAGGAATAATGAGGAGGAAAATGATGACTGTACAATGGGAGAAAGCTAGAGAATATGAAGAAATTATTTATGAAAAATATAATGGCGTTGCAAAAGTAACAATTAACCGTCCAGAAAAGCGCAATGCATTTACACCGTTAACCGTAAATGAAATGATTGATGCGTTTGCTGATGCGCGTGATGATTCATCTATTGGTGTTATTATATTAGCAGGTGCAGGAGATAAGGCATTTTGTTCTGGTGGCGACCAATCTGTTCGCGGTCATGGTGGCTATGTCGGTTCAGATCATATCCCACGATTAAACGTGCTTGATTTACAACGCCTCATTCGTACTATTCCAAAGCCAGTAATTGCAATGGTTTCAGGCTATGCTATTGGTGGTGGTCATGTGCTGCATGTTGTATGTGATTTAACGATTGCTGCAGATAATGCGATTTTCGGGCAAACAGGACCTAAGGTAGGTAGCTTTGATGCAGGGTATGGTGCAGGCTTATTGGCTGAAATGGTCGGTCAAAAAAGAGCACGTGAAATTTGGTTTTTATGCCGTCAATATAATGCAGAAGAAGCATATGAAATGGGGATGGTTAATAAAGTAGTCCCATTGGACAAGCTTGAGGAAGAAACATTGCAATGGTGTTCTGAAATTCTAGAAAAATCACCAACAGCTTTACGATTCTTAAAGGCTTCCTTTAATGCTGCTACAGATGGTTTAGCAGGCTTACAGCAAATGGGTGGCGATGCAACCTTGCTTTATTATACAACCGATGAAGCGAAGGAAGGCCGTGATTCATTTAAGGAAAAAAGAAAGCCTGACTTTGGTCAATTCCCACGGTTCCCGTGATCCATTTTCTGTGTGGAACGGACTAAGTCTATGTAAAATGACATAGTTAATAAGTGGGCTAAGGATTGCTTTAGCTGGTATGAAAATAGTCTGCGTTGATTTTTCGTAATCCAAGAATAGATATATCAAAGGCTGATCTCCTTTATGAAATACCCTCGATCGATAAATTGTCGACTTCGGGAGGTGTGCCATGAAATGGTAAGATCAGCCTTTGTCTTATTTTAACCATAAGATTTCTAATTCCGGAGATTGTGAAGGAAGGGAGTGATCTCGGTGGGTGAAAAAATTCCGCATTGGCTAACAAAACAAGCAGATCTTTCGCCAGACGAAGTTGCAATTGAGACGAAGGATGGGGATTCCTTAACTTTTTCTGAGTTAAAGATCAACAGTCAACGTTTTGCGCAACAGCTAGCTTCAATTGGTGTAGACAAAGGTACGCATGTTGGAATATTATCCTCTAATCACCAAACGATGATGATCGCGTTACATGCAATAAGTTATTTAGGAGCAGTTGCTGTACTGTTGAATACACGATTAACTAGGAGCGAATTACAGTATCAAGTAGACGACGGAGATGTGGCCATTGTGATTGCAGCCGATTCCTATTATGAGAAAGCATTGGAGCTTCAAGTGAAACGTGTGATTTCATATAGTGACATCGGACGTTTGTCGGAAAAGGTTGTTCATCTTCAAGAAGAGCTAGATTTAGATGATGTTTATACAATCATGTATACGTCGGGTACAACTGGTTTTCCGAAGGGAGTCCTACATACATATGGAAACCATTGGTGGAGTGCAATTGGCTCCGCATTAAACCTAGGAGTCGATAAACACGACAAGTGGCTTACCGTTCTTCCAATGTTTCATGTTGGCGGACTATCTATTTTAATTCGCAGTGTGATTTACGGTATTCCGGTATATTTACTAGATAAATTTGATGTGCAAGAAGTACTAGAAGCGATTATACATAAAAAGGTTAGCATTGTTTCTGTAGTTACAGTTATGCTGCAGCAAATAGTAGCTAATATTGGAGAATATCGTTTCCCCGATACTTTTCGCTGTATGCTCCTTGGTGGCGGACCTGCGCCAACGGCATTATTGGAAAAAGCAAAAGCGCATCATATTCCAGTTTTTCAATCTTATGGTATGACTGAAACCTCTTCCCAAATTGTGACACTTGCCCCAAAAGACGCATTAGCGAAAATTGGCTCAGCAGGAAAATCGCTATTTCCGGCACAGCTTAAGGTAGTACCAGAGAAACCTGGACAAATTGGCGATATCTTTGTAAAAGGGCCAATGGTGACGAGCGGTTATTATAAAAAACCTACTGCAACAGAGAAGACGATCAAAAACGGCTGGTTAGCAACAGGAGATTTAGGATACTTAGATAAAGATGGTTATCTTTACATTGCTGATCGACGGAAGGATTTAATTATTTCAGGTGGTGAAAACATTTATCCATCTGAGATTGAAAATATACTTTCTGAGCTAGCTGATATTCAGGAGGTTGGCGTTATTGGACAAGAGAACGAGCAATGGGGAGAAGTTCCTGTTGCATTTATTGTGCGGGAGAAAAAAGAAGTTACAAAGGAAAATATATATGCATTTGCTAATACACGACTTGCCCGCTATAAAGTCCCGAAAGAAATATTTTTCGTAGACGAATTACCTCGCAATGCATCGAATAAGTTGTTACGTTGGAAACTAAAGGAATTGCTAGAAGATCCAACAATTCATAATCACACAAAATAACCAGTGGTTTATTGAACCACTGGTTTTTTCGTATGAAAAATACTTTTTTAGATAATCCTTTTTAAATAGGATACATGCATCCTTGAAATTAAGCCACCTTAATAATAGGAGGTGCTGTATGGAGAAAAAGAAGTACTTTGTAAATGTTGGGAGCTATGAAATTTCACAAACGAAGTATCATAATAATCATGTGTTTGTTATATATGCGACAGATGAAGAAATTAAAGCGCTTCGAGGAAAAATGGATTCGATGGGAGAAGCGAACATGGGCACTTATTTTCGTGCCCATGTACCGATTATGGCTTACCATAACGACAAAGCGAACGATGTTTTTGATGAGGAGATAACGGAGGTTTACCGGATGCTTTATGCACTTGGAGATAAAACAACGAAAGAGCATGTAGAAAGTATGGGAATATTAGGGGATAAGCATATGTAAATCATTGATGGAATAAGATAGTGAATATCTTGTTCCTTTTTTCTTCTTATACAGGAGTCGATTACATTTTTTGAGTTTAAGGCGATTGCTATTAAGGGAATAGTAGAATTAACGAAGGGTAAAAGGGGTGAAAGGTGAAAATGAACAATAAAAAAGGGAAAATGCTTTTCATTGGATTAGGTGGTATGTTATTATTTTTACTTGTTATACAGCAACACGATGCAAATGCGACAGTTCACTCAGAAGCCGATAATACATTGGCTCTTGAACAAGAACAGCAATCAAAATCGAATGGACAAGCCGTTAAAAAATTAAGTGAAGAAGAGCTGTTTCAATTATCGGACCAGTTTATGAATACGCTTGTGCAGGAAAGCGATGACTATTACCGGGTGCTTGATGCACAAACGAAAGAAGACGTTATCCTCAAATTCGCAGGCATTGCAACAGCGGAGGTAGCTTCTATCTATGTCGATTATTATTATCGAGAAGAGAATGGAGAACTTTATATCGTGCCGACAGAATTACCTCCATGGTTTCAAAAAGCTAATAACTATCGTATGGTACAATTAAATAATCATTCCGTTAAAGTCATACAAGAAAATCAGTCCGATTTAGACGGAAATTATCATATTGAAATGGAATTTACGTATGATGAAAAAACTTGGAAAATAAGTAATGTTACGTACAAGTGACGCTAGAATAGACGGATAAATAAACGAAATAGAGGAAGTTGAAACATGCATATTTTTAAGGACTATTATCAGAATGAAGTAAAGCTCTCTTTTGACGATGAGCCTTTTTCAAAGGATCCAAGACACGTATGGAGTATTTGCCAATATCGCAATCAATGGTTGCTAACGAAGCATCAAGAACGGGGGCTTGAGTTTCCTGGTGGAAAGGTAGAGAAGGATGAAACTGCTATTGAAGCTGCGATACGTGAAATAAAAGAAGAGACGGGCGGTGTTGTTAAGGAAATTGCTTATATTGGGCAGTATTTTGTTGCTGGTAAAGCTGGAGATGTTATCAAAAATGTATATTTTGCCCAAATAAGCAATTTAGTAGCACAACCGACGTATTTTGAAACGGCGGGACCAGTATTGCTTGATTCGCTTCCAAATAACATAAAATCTAATAAAGCATATAGCTTTATTATGAAGGATGATGTGCTTTCCAATTGCCTGGATTACATAATGAATAGAGAAGGATGAAGTAGAAAAGGGCTGGGTCAAAAAATATATCATCCAAAATATCTGAACGAAATACAATAATTTAAAATCAATTAAATGAATTTATTGGTAGTTGAAAAGGGGGAGATTCCTTGAAAAAGAAATGTGCTTTTTTTGCGTGCGATGTGTCATTGCCGAGGCATTCCTTGTCCAGCGGGAGCAGCAACAGGGGAACGCAGACAAACCGCTACGTCCTGTACGTTGAAGAACCCACACGGAAAAGCAGGCTTTCTTTTCCGTGTTAGTTGAGGCCGTGCCGCGGCAAAGAAAACACTGCGAAAGTCATTTTGAGCAGATGTCGCGCTTGTGGCTGTGGTGAAAGCGAACCTATTTTCAAACTAAAATTGTTTTGTTCAGATTTTGATACAAATGTCCTTTTTTTGTCTCATTCTCTTTATTGTCCGTCAATGGTATGTTTCATAAGCCAGCCTTCTAGTTTTTCTACGACTTTATACATGATGGCAGCAAAAATCGCAATAAGAATTAAACTAGCCATCACTAAGGTGAAATCAAAAACCTGGAAGCCGTATACGATTAGATAGCCAAGTCCTTTTTGAGAAACGAGAAATTCCCCAACAATCACTCCTACCCAAGAAAGGCCAACATTTACCTTTAACGTAGATATCATCACTGGCATTGTTGCAGGAAAAATAGCCTCCTTAAAGCATTGCCAACGAGTAGCCCCAAAGCTTTTTAATACCTTTTCATAGTTCGGATCCACTTCTTTAAAAGCAGAATATACAACAAGCGTTGTTATAATTACAGAAATTATTGCTCCCATGGCAATTATGGAAATATAACCTGGTCCAAGTGCAACGATTAAAATCGGGCCGAGCGCGACCTTTGGCATTGCATTTAAGATGACAATGTAGGGGTCCATTATTTTTGAGAAGCGAGTAGATGCCCAGAGCACACTTGCAAAGATAATACCAAGTACAGTTCCGATTATAAAGCCAAGAATAGTTTCCAGTAAAGTTGCTTGCATGTGCGTCAATATCGTACCTTCCGAAAACCGGCTAATAAGTAATGTCGTGATACTGGATGGCGAACTGAATAGTAATGGATCAATCCAATAAAATCGACTTGCAACCTCCCATATGCCGAAGAAGCTGATTAAGAGGATTAATTGCCAGATAAGAACGAATCGCTTTTCACGCTTTAGTTTTTCGAGATATGCTTTATATAATTGTTGGTCCAATTTCGTCTGCATTTTTATTCAACCTCCTTTAGCCATGTATCCACTTTGTATTAGGGATAATATAAAACTAACTTTTAGACATCGCTCCTTCATGTTTATTTAATTCCTGCCATACTTTGTCAAAAATAAGCTGATATTTAGGATGTCGTCTAACCATAAATGGCATTTCATTTCGAAGCTCAACAGGAACATCAAACACTTTTGCAATAACTCCAGGATTCGCATCCATGACAAGAATTCGATCACTCATTGCGATTGCTTCTCCAATATCGTGGGTAACGAGTAGTGCTGTTTTATGGTAGGTTTGTAAAAGCTGGAAAACTAAATCCTCTAGCTTTAGTTTTGTTTGGTAGTCGAGGGCAGAGAATGGCTCATCTAAAAGAAGTATTTTAGGATTTGTAATTAACGTTCGAACTAAGGCAACTCGTTGGCGCATACCACCTGACAAGGAAGCGGGGTAAGCATCAGCAATATTAGACAATCCCACTTCATGTAATAAGGAAGTCGCTTTTTCTTTTGTCTCCTTCGTTGCAGTTGCTTGAATATTTGGTCCAATAAGTACATTTTCTATGATGGTTTTCCATGGGAATAAATAATCCTGCTGCAGCATGTATCCGATTTGTGTTTTCGACCTATCCATTGGCTTGTTATGGAGTAGTACTTCTCCTTTTGTTTGCTTCATGATTCCTGCAATTATAGATAAAATGGTTGATTTGCCGCACCCGCTTGGTCCAAGTATAGAAATGAATTCGCCCTCTGCAATGGAGAAAGATATGTTGCTAAGTGCTTTTGTAAATCCCGTCTTCGTAAAATAATGGTGAGAAACATTACTTAAGGTAAGAAAAGACACTATATTGTCCTCCTTATTGTTCGTTAATAATTTTTTTGGCAATATCGGTATCCACCAATTTATCGTATGGTGTATTGGTAGGTAGTTCGTCAGCTTCCTGCATAATATCCTCTAGGTTTTTCCATTCTTCTTTTCCAAGAATTGGATCTGTTGCAAAGGATTGTTGATTTTTGTAGCGATCAATGGATGTGACAAGAATATCCTGCGCTGTATCTTCAAAATAAGGTTGAATGACCTGGGCAATTTCTTCAGCGGAGTGTTCATTGACCCATTGTTGCGCTTTATATACGGCTCTAGTGAATTTTTCAATCGTTTCTGGATCTTTTTTTAAGAAACTTTGTTTTGTCATATAAACCGTATAGGGAACCTTTCCGGATTCTTCTCCAAACGATGCAATTACATGTCCTTTGCCTTCTTTTTCAAATACACTTGCAGTTGGTTCAAATAATTGTACATACTCTGCGTCGCCTGATACAAAAGCGCCTGGGATATTTGCAAACTCGATATTTTGTAACAATTCTAAGTCAACTTGTGGATCAATTTGATGCTTTTTTAGCACGTATTCACCAACCATTTGTGGCATCCCACCCTTTCGTTGACCGAGAAAGATACTATCCTTTACGTTTTCCCATTGGAAATTTGGCTTTGGCGATTTAGCTACAAGAAATGTTCCATCTGTTTGTGTTAGCTGGGCAAAGTTTACTGCGTAGTCTTTTGGATTTTGTGCGTAGACATACATCGAGGTTTCAGAGCCAACTAATGCAATGTCTGCACCATCTGAGAGGAGGGCTGTCATTGTTTTATCTCCACCCCATGTCGTTTTCAGGTCAACGGTTAATCCTTCATCAGCAAAATAATCCTTCTCTAATGCTACATATTGAGGAGCATAAAATAAGGAGCGTGTAACTTCAGCTAATTTTATCACGGTAGTTTCATTATTTTCGTTTCCGCATGCTGCAAGAATAAGTAAAAAGGTGCAGGACACTAACGCAATAAAGCTTGATAGTTTCATGCCTATCCGTCCTTTCGATTCATTTAATATGTGTTTCAAAACAGTTTATGCTATTGGGAAAAATGTGTGAATGCCTAGAAAGTGGCGGACTGCTTTATGAGTGAAGACAAAGAAAAAACCGATCTCATTCTGAAGATCGGTTAGGACTGGATTACCAGTCTGTTAGATAATGTCGTTAAACATTTTAGGCTTCATGCCTCATAGTATATAAAACCCTCTTGGGATGAGGTAACTTTTTTAAGCTGCATTCATGTCAGCTATTTGTACCACACAGCTGGCTCCCATTACGTATGTTACTGTGGCTTGAAAATCGGTCCAGCATTTCTAATTTGATCACTCGCATGGGTGAATTTTTCAAAGTTCTCATGGAACTTGAGCGCTAATTCCTGTGCTGCTTTATCGTAAGCATTTTTATCACTCCAGGTTAGCCTTGGAATGAGCACTTCATCTGGAACACCTGGTACATGCATCGGAATTTCTAAACCAAAAATACCATCTTGAACTGTTTCAACCGTATTTAGTTCTCCTTCTAATGCAGCGTGTACCATAGCGCGTGTGTATGATAGCTTCATTCGACTACCAACTCCATACGACCCTCCGGTCCACCCTGTATTTACTAAAAATACATTTGAGTTGTGCTGATCAATTTTTTCACCGAGCATTTCAGCATAGGTGGATGGTGCAAGTGGTAGGAATGGTGATCCAAAGCAAGCAGAGAATGTTGCTTCTGGATCAGTTACACCACGTTCTGTTCCAGCAAGCTTACTCGTATATCCACTTAAAAAGTGATACATTGCTTGTTCTTTCGTAAGCTTACTAATCGGAGGTAATGTTCCAGATGCATCAGCTGTCAGAAAGATAATTGTATTTGGATGCCCAGCTATACTTGGTGTTATGATATTACTGATGTTTTCTAATGGATATGCTGCACGCGTATTTTCCGTTAAAGAAGTATTATCATAGTCAGCAAAACGTGTTTCCTCGTCAATGAAAACATTCTCCAAAACGGACCCAAAACGGATTGCTTCGAAAATCTGTGGTTCCTTTTCAGCGGAAAGGTTGATACATTTCGCATAGCAACCACCTTCAATATTAAATACTCCATTCGGACTCCATGCATGCTCATCATCGCCAATTAAACGACGATAAGGATCAGCAGATAAAGTTGTTTTTCCAGTTCCTGATAATCCAAAAAATAAGGCAACATCACCTTCTTGACCGACATTTGCCGAGCAGTGCATGGATAAAATATCCCGCTGTGGTAATAAATAATTCATAACAGAAAAAATTGATTTTTTAATTTCACCAGCATATTCTGTTCCACCAATTAAAATAATTCGTTCCTTAAAGGAAACAAGGACAAATGCCTCAGAATTTGTGCCATCTATATTAGGATCTGCTTTAAAGGTTGGTGCAGAAATTACAGTGAATTGTGGATTATGAGTACGCAGTTCCTCTTCTGTTGGACGTATAAATAATTGCTTTGCAAAAAGGTTATGCCAGGCATATTCATTAATTACTTGAATTGGTAAACGATAGTTTATATCAGCACCTGCAAACCCGTTAAAACGAAATATTTCTTCTTTTTGTGAAAGGTAAGCAACTACTTTATCTAAAAGCTTATCAAAGACTTTTTGATCGATTCCTTTATTAACAAGTCCCCAATCAACTTGTTTCTCACTCACATCGTCGCGTACGATAAATTTATCTTTTGGTGATCTTCCAGTATATTTTCCAGTTGTTGCTCGAACTGCACCAGTTTCTGTTAAAATTCCTTCTTTACGACCTAGAATTTTTTCCACAAGCGTTGATACGGATAAGTTATCCTGTAGATTATCGTGTGCAAGCAATTTGTTCACAAAAGAATGTTCCACTATGTTCATAATTTTATTTACCTGCCTTTATCGATTTTGTGTAATATTATTTATCTTTTCTAATCTGCTATTAGTATAACACATTTAATCTATTAGTCCATACTAATAAAAAATAAAAATATTAGAAATAATAAATGCATATCGATTGAGACGTTCATTTAGGCTGAATAAGTTGACATGCTTAGCTAATTCCGTTAAGCTAAATTTCGAGCGGATACTCTCTTATTCAGAGTCGGTGGAGGGACAGACCCTATGAAGCCCGGCAACCAACACGTATGTGTAAAGGTGCTAACCTGATGCAAGGATTTTTCCTTGAACAATAAGAGCGAAAGGCCACACCCCTTTCCTCAATTAAGAAGGAAAGGCTTTTTTTGTTTTTCAGGATAGATATCAAACAAAATTGGAGTACCGTACCATATATTAAAGGGAGGATTTAGCCATATGGCTAAAAATCGTCGTTTATTTACTTCAGAATCGGTAACAGAAGGGCATCCAGACAAGATTTGTGATCAAATTTCCGATGCGATTTTAGATGAAATTGTAAGAAAGGATCCACATGCCCGTGTTGCTTGTGAAACAACTGTAACTACTGGTCTAGTGCTAGTTGCGGGAGAGATAACTACAAATACATATGTAGATATTCCTGCAATCGTTAGACGAACTATTAAAGAGATTGGCTATACGCGTGCTAAATTTGGTTTTGATGCAGAGACCTGTGCTGTATTGACAGCAATTGATGAACAATCTCCAGATATTGCTGGCGGAGTAAATATCGCGTTGGAAGCACGTCAAGGAAAAATGACGGAAGAAGACATTGACGCGATAGGTGCCGGTGATCAAGGGCTCATGTTTGGATTTGCATGTGATGAAACAGAGGAATTAATGCCTTTACCAATTGCGCTTGCACATAAACTGGCGAAACGTTTAGCGGATGTAAGGAAAGAAGAAATTGTCGATTATCTGCGACCTGATGGAAAAACACAGGTTACGATTGAGTATGATGAACATGATCAACCTGTTCGTGTAGATACCATTGTTATCTCCACACAGCATCACCAGGATGTATCATTAGAGAAAATTGAACATGATATAATTGAACAGGTTATTCGTCCAGTAGTGCCTGAAGAATTGTTAGATGCAGATACGAAATATTTTATTAATCCAACTGGTCGTTTCGTTATTGGAGGACCACAAGGTGATGCAGGTTTAACAGGTAGAAAGATTATCGTTGATACGTATGGTGGCTATGCACGTCATGGTGGTGGTGCATTTAGTGGAAAAGATGCAACAAAGGTCGATCGTTCTGCAGCATATGCTGCTCGTTATGTAGCAAAAAACATTGTTGCAGCAGGATTAGCTAAGTCCTGTGAGGTTCAGCTTGCTTATGCAATCGGTGTTGCAGAACCAGTATCGATTGCAATTAATACGTTTGATGCTGGGCTTGTAGACGAAGAAAAGCTGGTTAATGCGGTTCGTAATGTGTTCGACTTACGTCCAGCTGGCATTATCCGGATGCTTGATTTACAAAAGCCTATTTTTCAACAAACAGCAGCTTATGGGCATTTTGGTAGGACGGATGTTTTGTTCCCATGGGAGAAAACAGATAAAGTTGAAGCATTAAAAGCATTGGTTTAATCTCAATGGCTAGAGCAATCCTATTATATAGGAAAAGTCAGATTGTTCATCTTTCGATGGACTGTCTGACTTTTTTATTGAGATAAGATCATGCTGTTTTGGCTTGCTCTTTTGTTGACTTTCATTACTGGTGACTACTTTTATCACGTGCATAAGAGTGATAACTGTTCTAGCTTCTCTTTGTGTGCTTTCATACAGACTTCCGTAGAAGTTTCTAATCTTCAACTTGCTGTGCTAAATCAGTGTGATATAGATAGTAATTGCCTTTTTCAACGTAAGATTGCTTGACTCGCTCCATCTCTTTATAATCATCTTCTGTTAACGGACGAATAACCTTCGCAGGTCTTCCAAAGGCCATCGTATGCGGTGGGATTTTTTTACCTGGTGGGACAAGACTTCCAGCTCCGATAAAGGCATTTTCTCCAATCTCTGCTCCATCTAATATAATTGAACCCATCCCAATTAACGCGTTTTTACGAATAATTGCGGAATGAAGTGTTACTTGATGTCCAATTGTAACATCATCTTCAACGATAACAGGGAGGTTTGGACTTTGGTGTACCATGGATAGATCTTGAATGCTTACTCTTTTTCCAATCTGAGTAGGGGATACATCGCCTCGAATTACCGTATTAAACCATATACTTGTTTCCTCGTCTATGGTTACATCACCAATTATTGTTGCATTATGAGCAACGAACACGGATTGATGAATCCTTGGTTGTTTATTTTTGTATGGATGAATCATCATCTATTCCTCCTTCTTATCTAAAAGCTGATTAGGATTTTTTGATTTGGTAACGGTAATAATAACTATGGTATTATGTAGTATAGCAAAAATGATGGGTGAATGAACGGAGGAAGCTACATTGGTAGTAAAAACACCGACAAAGGCTTTAAAAATGATGAATCAAGTTTATAGAACGCTTTTCCCAGTCGTAAATCATGAACTAGCAATTTGGCGTAAGCGCGCACAACAAATCCCAAATAAAGAACTTCGTTTGCAAGCATTAGCAAGCTTGAATACGAAACGATTTCATTGTCAGGGGGGAGCAGTGTACGCATTATTAGCAGGTGAAAATTGGCGGCAAGCAATCCAGTTTATTGTAGCATACCAAACAATAAGTGATTACCTTGATAATTTATGTGATCGAAGTACTTCATTAGATCCACGCGATTTTCGTTTGTTACATGAAGCGTCAAAAGACGCATTAATGCCGGAGAATTCAGTGCGAAATTATTATGCATATAGAAAAGATCAAGATGATGGCGGATATCTAGCCTCCCTTGTACAAACTTGTCAACAAGTATTAGAAAATAAAGCACATTATTTATTCTGTCGAGATGAGCTTATCCAGCTGCAAGCATTATATGCTGATCTTCAAGTTTATAAGCATGTAAATATAGAAGAGCGGATACCGCTTCTCGTTATGTGGTATAAAAAACAACAAAATAAAATTAATGACTCATTAAGCTGGTATGAGTTTGCAGCTGCAACTGGTTCTACGCTGGGTATATTTTGTCTTGTAGCTTATTCATTAGGAATGCAACTAACACCGACATTAGCTAATCAAATTTATAGGAGCTATTTTCCTTTTGTGCAAGGCTTGCATATCTTGCTTGATTATTACATTGATCAACATGAGGATGAAGAAGAGGCTGATTTGAATTTTTGTAGCTTTTATGATGATATAGATCATTTGCATGAGAGACTAGTCTATTTTGTTGGACAGGCTAAAAAACATATCCAACAGCTACCAGATAACACCTTTCACTCGATGATAATCGATGGTTTAGTTGGTCTTTATTTAAGTGACCCCAAGGTGGAAGCTATTGAAGGGTCACCTAAAATGCGCAAATTATTAATTAAGAAAGCAGGACGAAGGGCGAGATTTTTCCATTGGAATACAAAAGCATACTATAAATGGATTGGATAAATATTCGACTAAGTCAGATGTTTGTAATAAACCTAATTGTAACTTTGAAAAGATGGTGGAATGCCTACTCGCAAATAAAGAGGTGTTTAATGGTTTCAATTAGGATATAAAGTAATAAAATTAAAAAGTTATTTTGAAGTTTTGTACAAGCTTCTAGTATGGTATGATAATATAGAGTTTTTAGCAGTATAAAACTTATGATACTTTATTTATGAGAGAAGGTAGACAACGATGTGTGGTTTCATTGGTATGATATTTAATAACCCAATCGAAAGAACAGAATCAGAAATGGAACTATTTAAAAAGCAAAATAATTTAATCACTCATAGAGGACCAGATGATGAGGGATATTACTTTGATCCATATATTTCGTTCGGATTTCGTCGGTTGAGTATTATTGATATAGAAAGTGGCTCACAACCTTTAAGCTATAATGATGGACAGATTCAGCTCGTTTTTAATGGTGAAATTTATAATTATCTAGAACTTAGAGAAGAATTGATGGAAGAAGGCTATGCATTTCAAACTGATTCAGATACAGAAGTTATTGCAGCGCTTTTTGCTAAACATAAAGAAGAGGCTTTTCAATATTTAAGAGGTATGTTCTCAATACTTATTTGGGACAAAGAGACAGAGCAATTATATGGAGCACGTGATTCATTTGGTATTAAACCATTGTTCTATTATGAAAATTCTTTTGGAACAGCTTTTGCATCTGAGAAGAAAAGCATTACCTTAATGATGGAGAATGAAGAAGTAGATAAAGATGCATTACATCATTATTTAAGCTTTCAATATGTACCAGAACCAATGACCATGACTACTGGTATCAAAAAAGTAGAACCAGGGCATTATTTTATAAAAAAACCTGGACAACCTATTCAATTCACACGTTATTGGCACGCTACTTTCCAACCGGTGATACGTGAAAAACAAGATTGGATTAAAAAAATACAAGATGTGATGTATGATTCAGTTAATGTGCATATGCGCAGTGATGTTCCAGTAGGTTCCTTTTTATCTGGAGGTATTGATTCTACATTAATCGTTTCGATTGCTAAACAATTTAATCCGTCTATTAAAACTTTTTCGGTTGGCTTTGAGCAGGATGGATTTTCTGAAATAGATGTGGCCAAACAGACAGCGGAGAAACTCGGGGTAGAAAATATTTCCTACTTAATTTCGCCTGAAGAATATATTGAAAATTTACCAAAAATTATGTGGCATATGGATGATCCATTAGCAGATCCATCTTGTGTACCGCTTTATTTTGTTTCTCGAGAAGCAAGAAAGCATGTGACTGTAGTGTTATCTGGAGAAGGCTCTGATGAATTATTTGGGGGCTATAATATTTATCGTGAGTCAGAATCCTTAAAGGTGTTCGAAAAAGTCCCTTCATCAGTGAAAGGCATGTTAGCTAAAGTAGCGGCAGTTATACCTGAAGGAGTAAAAGGGAAAAGCTTTTTAGAACGTGGTACAACACCGTTAAGCGAGCGCTATATTGGTAATGCAAAGATGTTTGAAGAGGCGGAAAAGCAGAAGCTACTCAAATCCTATAATCACCAATTATCGTATCAGCAAATTACACGCCCATTATTTGAACATGTGCAAGACTATCCGTATGTTAATCAAATGCAATATGTTGATATTCATACGTGGATGCGTGGCGATATCTTACTAAAGGCGGACCGAGTTACAATGGCAAATTCGTTGGAATTAAGAGTGCCTTTCTTGGATAAAGAAGTATTTCGAATCGCAAGCGAAATTCCAGTTGATATGAAAATTGCCAACGGTACAACAAAGCATATTTTACGCGAAGCATCCCGTGGTATAATACCAGACCATGTACTCGATCGTAAAAAGCTCGGTTTCCCTGTGCCAATTCGTCATTGGCTTAAAAATGAATTGAATGGTTGGGCAAAACAATTAATTCATGAAAGTGAAACCGATTATGTATTGGATAAGAGCTATGTATTAAACCTGTTAGAATCCCACTGTCAAGGAAAGGGAGATTACAGCAGAAAAATCTGGACCGTTCTCATGTTTATGCTATGGCACCAGAATTTTGTCGAAAAGAAGTTTGATGTGTCAAAGGTAACTGAAAAGGAATCAGATTTAATATATAGTTAAGCAGTTGAATTATATAGTAAGCACAAAAAAACAGGCGACCACAGTTAATCGGTAATTGTGATCGCCTGTTTTCCCATTTGAACCCAAGCTGCTTTAAATTCTTCTATTGGAGCTTTGTCAACATAATTTAATGGATCATTAAAATAAATGTATTTTTCATCATAGCCAGTAATTAGGACGGAATGTTGCTTCATTGTAATATTAATTTTTCCATCCTTCGTATTCCAAGTAGTAAACTGGCTTTTAGGAAGTTTATCGTAGGTTGCATTAATAATTACCCATACAGGTCGTTGGTAATTTAATTGATCAATTACTTCGTTAAAATCCTTCCCGGTAAAGTCTAGTACACGGTTTCCTACATATTGTTTAGCTAAATCGGCAATCGGTTTATGATAAACACCCATCCCTGGTTTGCTAAATGAATACATATCTCCTACAAACCCATTATAAGGATTACCGAAATAAATTTCTCCATTCTTGGTCGTATATGGTGTCGGATCTTTCGTTACTTTTTCAGCTAATTCGAGTTTGTCTACCTGAATGTTATGATGCTTTAATAGCATAGATAAGCTTGTAACTTCGCAACCTCTAGGTAATTCAGGAAGCTGTTGATCCTTTGGAGCGTCTATTTTTATCCCATTTTGAATCGTATGTTTTGATATTTTCATTTCTTCTGGAGTATATTGATTATTTTTAGTAACGGCAATCGATTCTTCAATAATCTGTTTGATGGCAGCTTTATGTTCAACGAGAAAAAGGGACGGAATAGCAAGTGCAGTCAATAAAAATATCGATCCGTATATTACAAAAGAATTTCTAACCCATGCTACTTTTGGTTTGGAACTGATATAAAAGAATAGAATGGCGAGTATAATACAAATACTAAGTAAAATAAAATTCATTATTTCCCTTCTCCTTAATTACTGTGATGCTAACCAATTGTTATTATCAACCCTAGCAACACATACACATAGTAAATCAGTGGCTAAGATTGCAATCGTGTTATAAGTTTTGAGGTGTCTATATTATATATCGGCTATTTCTCATAAAAATTCAATCCTTTATTAGGATATGTTACATTTTTTTGTTTTGTACTTCTTTTCTATATTTATTACATCGTATGTATTTCATCCTATAATTAAGGTCTTTTTTCAATTGCAATAATAAAAGGTGGATTATTGCTTTGATTAATATATCCATATTGCAAAACATGGAACGACTTTTGACTTAATTGTGTTACATATTTTAATAATGCATCCTTTTCTTCTTTTCCGCCTACGTGCCCATGGTAGACGACTAAAACAATTAAACCATTTATTTTCAGATGCTGTAAGATGGCATTAACAGCGGAAATGGTTGAGGTAGCGTTCGTTATAATCGTTTTATCACTTTTAGGTAAATATCCGAGGTTAAAGATAGCACCGCCTATTACGTCATGTGAAGATAGATGTAAACCAATATTCTCATGGCTATCATGAATAAGCATTACATTGTTTTTTCTGTTTTCTTCTATTAATTTTCTAGTTGCTTGTATTGCTTGTTCCTGAATATCAAACGCTAACACCTTTCCATTTTCTCCTACGGTATTACTTAAAAAGAGTGTATCATTACCATTGCCACAAGTAGCATCGACTACGAGCTCTTCTTTTTTTACGCTTTCTTTGATTAATTGATGCGAAAAATCTAATATTGTCTTTAGCATTTGTAGGCTCCTTACATATTAATGAGATAAGTGTAGCATAATTTAATGTATTACACGCTTTCTTTCCCTTCTTCCACTGATTCAACCTTGACAAAACAGTATGCTTTCATTACAATTCAATATAATAATTAAAAACGAAGCGAAGGAATAGTAGTAAATGGATATAGGTTAAGAGAGGCAGTGGCTGGTGAAAACTGTCCCATATCGTTTATGAACTCGCCTTCAAGTTGCTATAGTGAACTAGAGTAGCTTTAGCCGTTTGTCCGCGTTAAGGATATACAAGCGAACGCTTTTGCGTTAATTTGGGTGGTACCGCGGGAATTACAGCTCTCGTCCCTTCTATGGGATGAGGGCTTTTTATATTTTAACTAATAGGAGGATGCAGTAATGAGCTTTGATCATAAGCAAATTGAAAAAAAGTGGCAACAATACTGGGATGAAAATAAAACGTTTAAAACAGATACGTATTCAACGAAGGATAAGTTTTATGCGCTTGATATGTTTCCGTACCCTTCTGGTGCAGGATTACACGTGGGACATCCGGTAAGCTATACAGCTACGGATATTCTTTCTCGTATGAAGCGAATGCAAGGCTATGAAGTGCTACACCCGATGGGATGGGATTCCTTTGGTTTACCAGCAGAGCAATATGCGATTGATACCGGTAATAGCCCTGCAGAATTTACGCTCAGTAACATCGCAACCTTTAAACGACAATTAAAGGAAATTGGATTTTCGTATGACTGGGATCGCGAATTAAGTACAATGGATCCACAGTATTATAAGTGGACACAATGGATCTTCACGAAGCTTTATGAAAAAGGGCTTGCCTATATTGACGAAGTTCCTGTTAATTGGTGCCCAGCACTTGGTACAGTACTTGCAAACGAAGAAGTAATTGATGGAAAAAGTGAACGGGGCGGTCACCCTGTAATTCGTAAGCCGATGAAGCAGTGGATTCTTAAAATTACAGAATATGCAGATCGGTTATTAGAGGATCTTGATGAGCTTGACTGGCCAGAAAATTTAAAGGATATGCAAAGGAATTGGATTGGTCGTTCAGAAGGAGCAGATGTAACATTTCAGGTTGATGGAATAAATGAAGCATTTACTGTTTTCACAACCAGACCTGACACATTATTCGGAGCAACCTATGCAGTTTTAGCTCCTGAGCATCCGTTAGTGAAAAAAATCGTGTCAAACGAACAACAAGAAGCGGTTGAGCAGTATATACAAGACATTCAATCGAAATCTGATTTAGAACGAACAGAGCTTTCCAAGGAAAAAACCGGGGTGTTCACTGGTGCGTATGCAATTAATCCGGCTAGCTTAGAAAAGATGCCGATTTGGGTTGCGGATTATGTCCTTATGTCATACGGATCAGGGGCAATTATGGCTGTGCCAGCACATGATGAACGAGATTACGAGTTTGCAGTGAAATTTGAGCTGCCAATTGTTGAAGTTGTAGCTGGTGGTGATGTTCTGAAGGAAGCGTATACTGGTGATGGTGAACATGTTAATTCAGACTTTTTAAATGGTCTACCTCAGACAGAAGCTATTACTAAAATGATTGATTGGCTTGAAGATAAAGGCATAGGAACGAAAAAGGTTAGCTACCGTCTACGTGATTGGTTGTTTTCTAGGCAGCGCTATTGGGGTGAGCCGATTCCAGTTATTCATTGGGAGGATGGCTCCATGACCACGGTTCCAGAAGAACAGTTACCATTAGAACTGCCTGTGATGACAGAAATCAAGCCATCTGGTACGGGAGAATCGCCACTTGCAAATAGCGATTGGGTAAATGTTGTCGATCCTAAGACTGGAATGAAGGGTCGAAGAGAAACAAACACGATGCCACAATGGGCAGGAAGCTGCTGGTACTTTTTGCGTTTTATTGATCCAGATAACAAGGAACAATTAGCTGATCCAGAAGCTTTAAAAGAATGGTTGCCAATTGATATATATATTGGCGGAGCAGAGCATGCGGTTCTTCACCTTCTATATGCACGCTTTTGGCATAAGTTTTTATATGATATCGGTGTTGTTCCTACGAAGGAACCATTCATGAAATTGTTTAATCAAGGGATGATTTTAGGAGAAGGCAACGAAAAAATGAGTAAATCAAAGGGCAACGTTGTTAATCCAGATGATATCATTGAATCACATGGCGCAGATACACTACGCTTATATGAAATGTTTATGGGACCACTTGACGCATCAGTTGCTTGGTCAACAAACGGCTTAGATGGAGCAAGACGATTTTTAGATCGTATTTGGCGTCTTTTCGCTAATGAAGATGGATCTCTTTCTGAAAAAATAGTTGATGCGCAAGATAGCACGATGGAAAAGGTTTATCACGAAACAGTAAAAAAGGTAACGGAAGATTATCAAAATCTACACTTCAATACAGGTATATCGCAGTTAATGGTCTTCATTAATGAAGGTTATAAGTCGAGTAAGCTACCAAAGTATTTTGTTGAAGGATTTGTAAAGCTATTGTCGCCAATAGCACCACATATTGCGGAGGAGCTATGGAGCCGTTTAGGTCATACTAGTTCGATAACCTATGAACAATGGCCAACATATGATTCTTCAAAGTTAGTTGAGGATGAAGTAGAAGTAGTCATTCAGGTTATGGGAAAGGTACGCTCGAAGATGCACGTTGCGAAAGATATTTCAAAGGAAGCATTAGAGAAGAAAGCGCTCGAAGATGAAACAATTCAAGAGTGGTTAGATGGCAAGACAATTCGTAAAGTGATTGTTGTGCCTGGAAAACTTGTTAATATTGTAGCGAATTAATTGAGAACGAGCCTCTAGTTTGGGGGCTCGTTTTTATATTGTATCGTAATAGTGATGTAAACTATTTGGAGGGAAGCCACTCTGTTTTGAGGTTTATCCATTTATTATTGTCATAGTACCAAATTGTTTCGATGGTACCTAATTGATCTGCATGGTAAGCACCACTTACTTGTTGATAGCTTTTTAGTCCATATCCTTTTTCTTTATTAATGAAAATCGGCTCGTAAAAGGCAATTGGATCAAACATTAAATTTTGTTTTTTTAATAGCTTTCCTTTCTTATTATATAGGCCAAGGCGAATGTATTCATCCGCGCGATTTTTAGCGTTAATTAAGAATGGCTCTTTTTGAGGAAATAAAGATAACTTCAATGAAAAATTATCTTGAAATTCGCCTGATACATATGCGAGCTTTGGTAAAGGGATTTCGGTTAAAGTATTTGCGGCCAATGTATGCAGCTTTGATTGGTATATACCACCACTTCCACCGGTGGCACTTTGAAAAAAAATATCCGCAATTCGATCATGATTAAGATCTATAAACGTTAAGGTTGGGTCATAGCCACCATCGTAAGTAATTGTCCAATGATTATTGTCTTTAGTCTGAATAGTTGTGTTTATAGTTTGATAATATTTACTTTCAGGAGAAAATAAACTTCCTTTTAATTGAATTCTTTCTTTTAATCCGTTTCCTGTCACATCTTCCTGATACGTTTGTAAAATCTGCATGTTGTTCTTTTCTCTTTTTTGTGCGTTAGAAATTGCTGCAGAATGAATAAAAACCCATGAAAGTATAAGGATAGAAAAGAAAATGACGATTGTTAATCTTCTATGCATAAACTACCTCCCCCTTCTTATAAAATGTATTCTGTACTAATTTTGAAATACTATTCGGTGAAAGAAGGAACAAAGGGAGTTTTGATGGAATAAATTGCTAAGTATACGTTGTTGACTTTTATCTAATAGGGGAGTAATATAAATTTTGTTGCAAAAATGTAGCCGATAAAAAAACTACTTTAAACCATCTTTTGGAAATGTGTCTTATATTGACAAAGACATTATGAAAATGCTATAATTTTCTTTATTAAGACAATAATCTTTGTAAATATTTTTTAAAAAGATGTTGACTTACTCAAGATGAAGTAGTAACATATAAGAGTTGCTAAAAAACAACTTTTTGCTCTTTGAAAACTGAACAAAACGACCAGTATGTCAAGAAAAACGGACCTCGTTTTTCAAAATGAAATCAGAAGCAAAGACTTCTGAACAAGCTAAGAAATTGAGATTGATTGGTGTCAATCTTACAAACTTTTTTTGGAGAGTTTGATCTTGGCTCAGGACGAACGCTGGCGGCGTGCCTAATACATGCAAGTCGAGCGCGGGAAGCAAGCAGATCCCTTCGGGGTGACGCTTGTGGAACGAGCGGCGGACGGGT